>NZ_KB911544.1:0-604899 GCF_000383555.1 Rhodococcus sp. 114MFTsu3.1
ATTGTTCTGGAACTCCAACAACACCTGGAACAACGGAGAATGATCCGTCGACCGCGACGGCGCGAACTCGTCCACCAACCGCTCGAACGGCACATCGGTGTTGTCGAACGCAGCCAGATCTGCCGCCCGCGTCGCCGCCAACAACTCCACGAACGACAGGTGCGCCGACACCTCCGTCCGCAACACCAACGTCCCCACGAACATACCGACCAACGCATCCAACCCGGCCTCACCACGACCCGCGATCGGCGTACCCACCACGATGTCCTCGGTACCACTCAACCTGGCCAACAGAGCGGACCAGACTGCGTGGACGGTCATGAACATCGTTGCCCCACTGCGCCGGCTGATCTCGGTCAGCGCGGCGTGGGTGTCGGACGAGAGATGGAACGGTACCGAGGCACCGCGAAGCGACTGCTGGTTCGGCCGTGGCCTGTCGATCGGCAGCGGCAGAACCTCGGGTACGTCCGCCAGCGTGCGCGCCCAGAAGGCCAGTTGGCGTGCGGCCAGTGACGCCGAGTCGGACTCGTCACCCAGAAGAGCCTGTTGCCACAGTGCGTAGTCGGCGTACTGCACCGCGAGAGGTTCGCGGACAGGGGCAGAACCTGCCACCCGCGCCGAGTACGCGATCATCACATCCGAGGCGAGCGGCGCCATGGAGGCACCGTCGGCCGCGATGTGATGCACGACGATGGCCAACACATGCTGGTCTTCACGACCGTCGAGCCGGTACAGCGAGGCACGGAACGGCATGTCGGTCGTGACGTCGAACCCGTGGGATGCATCCGCCATGATCCGTGCCGTCAGATCGCCCGCGTCCACGTCGACGACATCGAGGACATCGAGGACATCGAGGACGAAACGGTCGTCGGGGACCGAGTGGATGTGCTGCCTCGGCCGCTCACCCGCCATCGGGAACGTCGTACGCAGACTCTCGTGCCGCGCAACCACATCCGAGACCGCTGCCCCGAGCGCTTCGACATCGAGGTGTCCGGTCAAGCGCACCGCGAGTGGGATGTTGTAGGCAGCCGATTGCGTGTCGAACTGGTTGATGAACCACATCCGCTGCTGTGCTTGCGACAACGGCACGATCTCCGGGCGCACCGCAGGCACCAACGGGGGTCGATCCGCGGCGGATTCGTCGGACTGCGCTCGCAGCGACAACGTTGCGACGGTGGGTGATTCGAAGAGCGCACGCACAGTCACCGAACTGCCCAGGGCAGAGTTCACCCGCGAAGTGACCCTGGTGGCACTGAGCGAGTCACCACCGAGATCGAAGAAGTTGTCGTCGACACCGACGGAGTCCAGCCCGAGAACCTCGGCGAACACGTCCGCTATCGCTCGCTCGGTATCCGTCGTCGGATCGCGATGCTCTGCCCCACGCGACAGGTCGGGGACGGGTAGCGCGCGTCGGTCCAACTTGCCCGCCGGAGTCAACGGAATCGACTCCAACACAACGAACGCCGACGGGACCATATGCGACGGCAACACACCCGCCACGAACTCCCGCAAACCCTCCACATCCACAACCGCACCCACCACCGGCAACACATACGACACCAACACCGTCGCACCAGACGGACCATCCACACCCACCGTCGTCACGAAATCCACATCACCATGACCCACCACCACCGAATCGATCTCACCCAACTCGATCCGGAAACCACGCACCTTCACCTGAAAATCACTACGACCCACATACTCCAACACACCCGAACCGGACCACCGCACCACATCACCCGTGCGATACATCCGCACACCACCACCGAACGGCGCCGCAACGAACCGCTCCGCCGTCAACGAAAAACGATCATGATAACCACGAGCCACACCAGGACCCGACAAATACAACTCACCCACCACACCCACCGGAACTGGCTGCAGGCGCGAGTCCAGGACGAGCTGTTCCGAACCCGAGATGGGAGCGCCGATGTCGACACCACGATCGACCGTCAGTGGCTCGCTGACCGATGAGAACACCGTGGCCTCGGTCGGACCGTACGCGTTGAACAGCGACCGCCCTGCACCCCACCGCTCGACCAGCTCCGCACTCGCTGCATCACCACCGGTCACCACGACCTTCAGATCATCCAGACCCGACGGATCCACCGACGCCAACGCAGCAGGCGTCACGAACGCATGGGTCACCGACTCGCCCGACAACACTGCAGCCAACTCGGAACCGCCGTACACATCCGTCGGCGCGATCACCAGTGTGCCGGCGCCGCCGAAGGCCAGCAGCACTTCGAGCACCGACGCATCGAAGCTCGTCGACGCGAACGCGAGCACACGCGAGTCGGTGGTGACCCGGAAGCGAGCCCGCTCCTCCTCCACGAAGTCGCCGAGTCCGCGGTGCGTGACCACCACGCCCTTCGGCACACCTGTCGATCCCGAGGTGTAGATCAGATACGCCGCATCGTCCAGCGCCGGCACCGGACTCGGTGTTTCAGGACTCGGTGTTTCAGGACTCGGTGTTTCAGGACTCGACACAGTCTCGGCAGCGACGAGGTTCGATTCGTCGAGCGAGACCCAATCCACCGAGGGCCCGGACTCGGCCAGTACGTCGATGTACTCCGACGTCGACACCCCTACCGCGACACCGGAATCCGACAGCATGTGCGCAAGGCGATCCGCCGGGTACGACGGGTCGACCGGTACGAATGCACCGCCGGCCTTGGCCACTGCCCACACGGCAATCACGTACTCCACCGAGCGACGCAATCCGACTGCCACGAACGAACCGACACCGACGCCGCGTGCGACCAACAGCTCGGCCACTGCAGTCGACCGAGAATCCAGCTCTCCGTAGGTCACCGGTGCACCCGAACCCGCAACCATCAATGCCTCGGCACTCGCCCCCGCGGCCTTCACCGCGGAGGCGAAGATCTCCGGCAACAACTGTCCGCCCACCGACGACGCACCGCGAACCGGGACCAGGGCAGCCCGCTCGGCGGACGTCAGAACATCGACGTCGCCGACCGGACGGGCCGGATCGGTGGCCGCGCTGCGCAGCAACGTCACGAGCCTGTCGAGATGCGCCTGCGCTCGGCCGTCGTCCGCTTCCGAGTCATGGACGAACCGAATCGACATACCGGCGGGAACGCCGAGCGCATCGAACGTCTCGTGCACGGTGACCACGACGTCGACCACATCGAGATCGTCGCCCAGGTCCTCGACTCCGAACGACAGAAGCACGCGGATCAAGTCCGCTTTCGTGGACCCCGCCGAGTTGACCGTCGCACCGACCGACTCCAGCGATGCGCCCGCGTGAGCCAGTGCAGCCGAATCGATGTCACGCAGCCGAGCACCGAGATCGGAGAACGACTCCGCTGCGTCGACCGACGACCGGAGGACGACGACGTTGCCGTCGGTCGATCGCGTACGCACGCCGATCGAGATGTCGGTTTCGTCGGCCAGTCGTGACAGCAGCACGGCCAATGCCGAGTGGACGGACACCAGCACGCTGGCGTTCTGGTGGTTGGCCGCCGACAACAGGCCGCGGTGGGTGGCGGCGTCGATCGACGCGGAGGCTGTCCTCGGAGTCGGAGCGCCCGTCCGTTCCCCCTTGGATCCTGCGCTGGCGAACCCGGCGAAACCGACGGGGCTGGGCGCGTCGGAGAGCACCGAGGTCCAGTAGTCGAGTTCGGAACGCTCGGCGCGCCGAATCCTTCCCACGTCCGCACTCGGGCGATGAACGGTATCGACCGCGTCGTGCGGGCTCGCTTCGACGAACGCGTCGACGACCTCGACGAACGTGCGGTGGTGACGGACGAGGTCCTCGTCGACGTAGCGATTCGGGTTTCCGCGGAAGTCCACGAACGTTCGTGCAGGGCTACCACTCTGGTAGATGTTGACCAGCAGGTCCTCGACCGGACCGGAAGTGACGATGTTGAATTCGCCTGCAATGGAACCGAGTTGGATCTGCTGGTGGAACAGCATCACGTTGACCATCGGACCCGTGAGGTCGGCGTCCCGGCCGCGCGTCGCGAGTTCGCGCCGAATGTCTTCGAGGCTGAACCTCTGGTGACGCAACGCACCCATGAGTTCCAGCTGCACCTGCTGTACGAGGTCGCCCACGGTGCCGTCGGGATCCACACGGATCGACAGCGGAGCGACGTTGACGAGCATGCCACCCGAACGACGGAGCAACGCGGTGGTTCTTGCCGACACTGGAATGTTGATCAGCACCTCGTCGCGCCCGGTGACCCTGGCGAGGTAGCACGCGAACGCGGCGATGACGACGGCCGCGGACGTCGCGCCCTTGGTCGCGTCCGATGCTTCGAGCGCATCGACGATCTCGGTGCGCAACGCTTCGCTCGACAGTGTGCTTGCCGCGACGGTCGCGCCGGGTGTGTTCGCGAGGGAAGCACCACCACGCGCGTGGCCGACGTGTTCGACCCAGTAGTCGCGGTCCGATTCGAATCGACCGGAGGAGCGGTACTCCTGGTCCAGCTGGTACAGCTTCTGCAGTTCGGCGGCTTTGGCCGGTGGCGGCTGTGTGCCTTCCTGCTCCGCGGTGTAGAGCTCCGCCGTCCGATTCACCATCGTCATGGCTCCGTAGCCGTCGAGCGCAACGTGGTGGATCTTGCTGTACCAGAGGTACCGGTCGTCCTCGACGTGAAGAATCCAGACGTCCACCAGGCGATCGGTGGTCACGTCGACCGGAGCGGTGTAGTTGCGATCGATCCACGTCTTCGCCGCGGCCATGGGGTCGTCCTCGGACCGCAGATCGAGGTAGTCGACCGAGTCGTCGATGCTGTGATCGATCACCTGCATCGGTTCGCCGTCGACCTCGAACAGACGGATGAAGGCGGACTGGAACTCATGGCCGGCTTGACGCGTCGACTTCCTCAACAACTCCAGGTCGAGGTCGCCCCGCAAGTCCACGTACTGCGCGATGCAGACAGGAACCGACGGCGCCAACTGCTGCGCGAACCACATTCCACGCTGAGCCGACGACAACGGGAACGGCTCCGATGCACCTCCCTCGGGAGGAAGTGATCCATGGGACTCGCCTGAGACCGCGGCGCGCATTCAGACACCTTTCCGAGTCGACGTCGAAAGAGACGACGAACGCAGCGAAGAATTGTCAGGGACAGTTGCCGAGGTACGTGCAGTCAACAGTCATTTCCGTTCCGAGCGTGGTTCAGCAACTGGGCCCTGGTCGAGTACAGGTCTATCGGTACGGCTATCCGCCTACCCGACCGTTCACAGTTGGTTCGTTGCGCGCTGCGGTCGGGATTGGGTTCGAAAAGAATGCCGAAAAAGGCTCGATGCCGGTTTTCGATACATTCGATGGACTTGGGGATTCATTCGGAAAAATTGGTTGAATTCGACAACCGAGCAGCGCACACATCATCGACGACCCCTCCCGTACGTACACGTCACCGACCGCGCAATTGCGGGAAATTGCGCGCCAACGATCAGTTGCGATCCAGGGACCACAGCGGTCTACAAACATACAATAAGAACCCGCCGGTTTTGTAGCGGATCACTATTGAAGAATCGAGCCTACGTCACGATTCGTTACACGAATCGCGCTCTCGAACAGGCCGACCAGGAATCCTCCGTCCGAATGACAGCTCGACATTCCCGAGAACCGCTCACGGTCGAATATCGGATTCGAAACCCTTTTCCTGCGCTTTTTCGGACTTCGAGTTTGTTCTTCTGCCGATCACTGCGGTGCCGATCACGAACGCCCCGGCCAGCACACACAGCAGATACTCCGGCCACGGACCCACTGCGGTGGCAATCGTCGTATCGGTGCGAAGAGCGACACGTTGAACGAGAACCTCCGGCACGAACAGATCGCTCGCCTGCTCGACGTCGCCCCGCGGCGACACCGTCGCGCTGATTCCGCTCGTTGCGGCGACAACGACGTCGCGGCCGTGCTCGACCGCGCGAACACGGGACATGGCCAACTGCTGGTACGTCATCTCGGTGTCCCCGAAGGTCGCGTTGTTCGTGGGGATCGCGATGAACTCGGCACCCGATCGAACGGACTCGGTCAACGCTCGGTCGAACGCCACCTCGTAACAGGTTGCGATTCCGACTGCCACGCCCGCGGCGTGGACGACACCGTTGCCCGTGCCTGGCACGAAATACCCGGCACGATCGGCATACTCGGAGAACAACCGGAAAAAACTTCGGTAGGGCAAGTACTCACCGAAGGGTTGAATGATCTTCTTGTCGTGTCGTTCACCCGGACCGTCGGCACCGTTCCAGGCGATCACCGAATTGGTGGTGGTCCTGTCGTCGTTGACCAGAACGGAACCGACCAGAATCGGAGCACCGACGGCCTCCGACGCCTCGGTGATCAGTGCCGCCGCGTCCGCGTTTCGCAACGGGTCTATGTCCGACGCATTTTCCGGCCACACGACGATGTCCGGTTCGGCCACTCGGCCCGCCGCCACGTCGTCGGCCAGGCGCAGCGTCTCGCGGACGTGGTTGTCCAACACCGCACGTCGTTGCGCGTTGAAGTCGAGGCCCAACCGAGGAACACTCCCCTGCACGGCCGCCACGGTGATGGATGGTTCGTCCCCGGACGCCTGCGCGGGCGCGAGGGTCGGCAACAGTGCGAGCGCGGCAACGGACGCGACCACGGTGGTAGCGGTGGCTGTTGCCCATCGGCCACGCGAACGTGGCCCGAGGATGCACGCCACGAGCGCTGCGATTCCGCATCCTGTCAACGCCACACCGAAACTCAGCAGCGGCGCTCCTCCGACACTCGCCAACGGCAGTAGAAACCCGTCCGGCTGGCCGAATGCGAGTCTGCCCCACGGAAAGCCCCCGAACGGAAACGACGACCGCGCCCACTCGACGAGACTCCATGCCAGGGCAATCGACAGTGGCCACCACCGAGACCTCCCGAGGACGGCTGCAAGGACGCCGAAGACACCGATGAACACGGACTCGGCGGCCGCCAGGGCCAACCAGGGCAACGGCCCGACGTAGACGCCGATCCAGGGAAGCAGCGGGACGAAGAAGCCGAGGCCCGCCACGAATCCGTACCCGAAGCCTGCTTTCTTCGACGGGCGGTTCGAAGACCCGATACCCGACACGACCCCGACGAGGATCGCGACACCGACCGGGGCGAGGAACCACAGGTGCCGAGGCGGGAAGCTCGCGAACAGCAAGAGACCGGCGACAGCAGCGAGGACGGTGGAAACACCGACGCGCAGGAACGCGCGCGGATCACGCTTCATGGATCACTCGTCCGCGGTGCACCGTGCGCAGGCAACGAGGGCTCGGAGACTGCGGATCGAGGGCGGGCAGCGGGGGTACTCCGGCCCTCGGATCGGTCGACCACCGTGCAACCGAATCGGCGGGTGCGCGCACGACCAGCTCGTCGGCATCCCAGACTGCGTAGCTCGCGGGGGCACCGGGAAGCAACGTACCTGCCAGACCGTCGCGCACACCGCCCGCTCGCCACGCACCTCTGGTGGCAGCCGAGAACGCCGCCCGAGGTGACACCGCGCTTCCTGGAGTGCGGTGTCCGACTGCGTATCGCAGAACGCCCCATGGATCGACCGCCGTCACCGGGGCGTCCGATCCGAATGCAAGGGACACACCTCTCGATGCGAGCGAGGCGAACGGGTTCAGCTCCCGCGCCCGCTCCACGCCGAGTCTGGATGCGTAGAGGGCGTCGTCACCACCCCACAACCCGTCGAAGGCCGGTTGCATGCTGGCGATCACCCCGAGAGACGCAAGAACGTCCGCCTGCGCGTCCGACACCATCTCCAGGTGCTCTATCCGGTGCCCGAGCGCAGCTACCGCCGGACCGCCGAACACCTCGGCGGTCCGGAGCAGCGCCGCGGTGACAGCGCCGACGGCACCGTCCCCGATTGCATGAAATCCCGCCTGGATGCCGGCTTCGGTACACGCGGACAGATGAGCGGCGATGGACTCGACGTCCTGGAAGGCGATGCCGGTGCCGTCATGGTCGGCGTACGGCTCGGTCAGCCACGCCGTGTGGGAGCCGATGGATCCATCGACGAACAGGTCCCCGCCCAGCGCGGCCGCACCCGTCGACGAGAGCAGCTCGCGGGCGTGCTCAGCGCTGGTGGCCAGTTCGCCCCAATAGCCGCGGACCTCGACACCGTGCTGCGTCGCCGACAACTCGGCGAAGTCGGTGGAGCCCGAGATGTCCGGGCCCGCGCACTCGTGAACCGCGCAAATACCCTGGGCTGCAAACAGATCCAGTGCCGCGAGCCGGGCCCGCGTGCGCAGCCGCGGGCCGATCAATGCCCGAGCAGTGGACCGGACCGCGTGATGGGCGTCGGCCGTGACCGGCTCCTGCGGGTCGAACCCCAACTGGGAGCTCGTGATTCCGCTGGCAATCCGAAGGGGCGACGAGCAGGCGGCCGAATGTGCGTCGATCCGCGACAGGTACACGTTTCGGCCGGGCGCAATCGCGTCCAGATCGGCAGTGGTCAGCGCCCCGCCATCGCCCCACGTCGAATCGTCCCAACCTTGTCCCCACACCACATCGTCGGATGTCTGCTCGACGTGCCGCCGGATTCGGTCCAGGCAGTCGGCCCGAGTCGCAGCTCCCGTCAGATCCAGTCCGAAGACGGACAACCCGAGTGCCGTCGTGTGCACGTGCGAATCGACGAACGCAGGCGCGACGAATGCGCCTGCGAGATCGATTTCCTCGGCGCCCGGATGCAGGGCTCTGCCCGTGCGATCCTCGCCGGTCCATGTCACGACACCGTCGGTGACGGCCATCGCCGTTGCGTCGGGTGCCGTCGGGCTGTAGATCCGTCCACCGAGGAGCAGTTGGGTACTCACGACAGACCAGTCTGCCCTCAGCGAGTGGGCTTCTGGAAATCCTGAGGCTGAGCTTCGATGATGGCCCCGGACAGCCGCGGGCCCGTCGAATCCGGGACGACCTCGCCGTCGATGACCGTCGGCCGCATCCGCGCCGTGGTCGCGGCGACAGTGGGCATCCACCGCGCTGCGGCGAGCAGGACCAACGGACGCAACGCCCACCTCGTGAACGGCAGCAGGAGCAGGATGCCGAAGAGCGACGTCACCAAGCCGGGCACGAACATCGCCACCGCGCCTATGGCGAACAGCACACCGTCCGCGACTGCGACACCGGGCGCACGCTCACCACGTCCGGCGGCGCGCAAGCCGTCCATCACCCGGCGTCCCTGAGAGCGGACCAGGATCAAGCCGACAGCCGACCCCGCCAGCAACAGCAGCACGGTCCACAGCACACCGATGGCGCTTCCTACTGCGACCAGGGCAGCTACCTCGACGATCACGTAAAGAAGAAAGAGAGCAAACACCGTCGTTCCTTTCGTTGCCTGTAGCGACAACGAACGAAGTGGTCTGGAATACTCCCGACCCCCGAGAGGTCTTCGTTTTTTATCAGGAACCGAGGCGCCCTACGACCCAGGACGAACGAGTCCGGTCTCGTAGGCGAGCACCACAGCCTGCACTCGGTCACGTAGACCGAGCTTCGTGAACATGCGACCGACGTGGGTTTTGACCGTCGCCTCGGACAAACCGAGCCGTTGCGCGATCTCGGCGTTCGACAATCCCGTCGCCAGCAGCTCGAGGACTTCGCGTTCGCGATCGGTCAAAGCGTCGAGCATCGCTGGATCACGCAACGGGGTGGCCTCGTCCGCGACCATTCTCGTCAGCAATCGCTTGGTGACCTTGGGCGAGACGACGGCATCTCCCCCAGCGATGCTGCGGATGGCGGACACCAGATCGTCCGGTGGAGTGTCCTTGAGGAGGAACCCGCTCGCACCGGCGCGGATCGCGCCAAGCACATGCTCGTCCAGATCGAAGGTCGTCATCACCAGCACCCGCGAGTGCGACGCCGAGGACGTGATCTGCTCGGTCGCCTCCACGCCGTCGATGCCGGGCATCCGTACGTCCATCAGAACGACGTCGGGCTGCAGGTCGGCCACCGCCTCCAACGCCGCTTTGCCGTCGGCGGCCTCACCGACGACGTCGATGTCCTCCTGCGCGTCGAGCACCATCGTCAGTCCCATACGCATGAGTTCCTGGTCGTCGACGATGAGAACGGATATCGGCACCTGCACAACCTATCTTCACTCGAGCGGTAGCTCTGCTCGTACTCGCCACCGACCGTCCGACATCCTGCCCGCGTCCAACGTTCCCTGCAGAACTGCGACCCGCTCCCGCATACCCAGCAAGCCGTTTCCCGTCCCTTCGACGGCGATGGGCGGGGCACCGACACCGCTGTTGAGAATCTCGACGAGCACGTCCTCGTCGCGACGGATCACCGACACCGACGCTTTCGGGGCGTGTCCACCGTGCCGAAGCACGTTCGTCAGCGATTCCTGTACCAGCCGGTGGACACCCAGGCTGATCGCCGGACTGATGTCGTCGAGATTGCCGGTCTGCTCCAGCTCCACGTTCAATCCGGCCCTCGACATCATGTCCACCACCTTCGCGAGGCCGGCGGTGCCGTACATCGGCATGTCGTCCGCGTGCGGGTTGGTGCGCAGAAGCGCAACCGTGCGCCGTAGTTCGGCGAGAGCCGCGCGTCCCGTTGCGGAAATGTTCGCCACGGCCTGCTCGGCACGTTCGGGATCCTTCCGGATCGCGTAGGACGCACCGTCCGCCTGGACGACCATCACGCTCACTCCGTGGGCGATCACGTCGTGCAGCTCTCGTGCGATGCGGGTGCGCTCCATCGCCACCGCATCCTCCGCCCGCCGATCACGGTCGTACTCCGCGACGGCGAGCCGTGCCTCGACCGCCTCGTCGTAGGCACGACGTGCGCCGAGGAACTCCGCCGCCAGCCAGGCCAGCGCGTACATCAGCACCGTGAACAGAATCGACGTGAACGGATCCTGATCGAGGAAGACCAACGACACCATCCCGTCGACGGCCACGGCCACGAGGTAGATCGCACCCTCGCGCCGACCGACGTACGCCACCAGCGTGTACAGCATGATCGGAAGCGCGAGCAGCGACGGATGCAGACTGGTAGTGTCCCCCAGCGCATGTCCGGTGAGAACACTCAGGATGGACACGATCAGTACCGCTCCGGACACTGTTCGCGGGTGTCGCCTGCGCCACGCGACCGGAGCCGACACAGCCACGGCGACAAGTACGAACAACGGCCACAGCACATCCGTGGCCGAGCCGATGAACACTATGGCGTCGGTCAGGAACAACGCGCAGGCCAGGAGAGAATCCGCGACGAAGGGCTTGCCCCTGAGCCACAGGCTGAATCTGCGCATGTGATTGAGTTTGCCGTATGACGGCTGCCGACTGGGGATTGCTCATGGTTGCCGCGTTCAGCGCCGGGTGGGTCGATGCCGTCGTCGGAGGCGGCGGCCTCATCCTGCTTCCGGCACTGCTCGTCGTGGCCCCTGGATTGTCCGCACAAGCCGCTTTGGCGACGAACAAGATGACCGCGGTGTTCGGAACGTGCGCAGCCGTCGTCACCTTCGCTCGCAAGATAAAGATCGAATGGCGAGTGATGGCGCCTGCAGGCCTTGCCGCAGCCGTCACGTCGGCATGCGGTGCGGCCGCAGTCTCTCTCATCGACCGCGACCTGTTCATTCCGATCATCATGGTCGTCCTCGTGGGAGTCGCCATCCTGGTGACGGCGCGGCCGACGATCGGCACTGTGGCAGCCCACAATCCACCGAGTCGACGCAAGTTTCTCGTGGTGGTCTTCCTGGCGGCGGGTGCATTCGGCTTCTACGACGGAATCCTCGGACCGGGCACCGGCACGTTCTTCATCATCGCGTTCGCCACCCTGCTCGGTACCGAGTTCGTCCGCAGTGCGGCGATGGCGAAAGTGCTGAACCTCGGTTCCAACGTAGGCGCTTTGGCCTTCTTCGCGATCACTGGCCACGTGCTGTGGCAATTGGGTGCTGCGATGGCCGTGTGCAATGTGATCGGCGCGCTGCTCGGGTCGAGGACCGCACTGTCGAGGGGATCGGGGTTCGTCCGAATCGTGCTGTTGGTGGTCGTGATCGGCATGGTTGTCCGCCTGGGATGGCAACAGTTCGGCTAATCTCCATCCCTGTGACCCTGCCTCCGCACACGCACACACGCACCGTCGATGCGGATTTTCTCGAACTCCCTCTGAAAGCACTGGCCGGTGCCGCACTGGACGCGGCGAAGCGAGCCGGGGCATCCCACGCGGACTTCCGAGTCCACCGATCGGTCACCCAGTCACTGAACATGCGCGACAGCATCGTCCAATCGGCGGTGGACAGTTCGGAGATCGGTCTCGCGGTCCGTGTCGTCGTCGACGGAACGTGGGGGTTCGCGTCCGAATCCGAACTGTCGGAAGCGTCTGCGTCGAAGGCAGCGCAGTCCGCTGTTGCAGTCGCCCGGGCACTGCGATCGCTCAACCGCGAATCCGTCGAACTGGCCGACGAACCCGTGTACCGCGACGCGACGTGGGTGTCCCCCTACACCGTCGATCCGTTCTCGGTCCCGACGACGGAGAAAGTAGAGCTTCTCGCCGCCTACTCGGATTCCCTCCGCACCGCCGAGGGCATCGACCACGTCACTGCGTCCGTCCTGCAGGTCAAGGAACAGACGTTCTACGCCGATCTCGCCGGCAGCTCGATCACCCAGCAGCGGGTTCGCCTGCACCCACAGTTCGAGGCCACCACCGTCGACCACGAGGCAGGCGCGTTCGAGACGATGCGCACGTTGGCACCTCCCACCAGTCGCGGATGGGAGTATCTCGGCGCCGGCAGCACCTGGGACTGGTCCGACGAACTGGAGCGGATTCCATACTGGCTGTCGGAGAAAGTGAAGTCTCCGACGGTCACCCCCGGCACTCTGGACCTGGTCATCGACCCGACCAACCTGTGGCTCACCATCCACGAATCGATCGGCCACGCAACCGAATACGATCGTGCCATCGGATACGAGGCCGCCTACGCGGGCACGTCGTTCGCCACGCCCGACAAGTTGGGGACGCTGAAATACGGCAGTGACCACATGCACGTCACTGCGGATCGCACCGAACAGCACGGACTCGCGAGCATCGGATACGACGACGACGGCGTCGCCGCGCAGCAGTGGGACCTGGTCAAGGACGGCGTACTCGTCGGCTACCAGCTCGACCGCGTGTTCGCCCCCAGACTCGGCCTGCCTCGTTCCAACGGCTGCTCGTACGCCGACTCACCCCACCACGTACCGATCCAGCGCATGGCCAACGTGTCGCTTCGACCGGACCCCGACACCGACCGTACCGTCGACGATCTCGTGGCCGAAGTCGAGGACGGCATCTACATCGTCGGCGACAAGTCCTGGTCCATCGACATGCAGCGGTACAACTTCCAGTTCACCGGCCAACGCTTCTTCAGGATCAGGAACGGCCGGCTCGACGGCCAGGTTCGCGACGTCGCGTATCAGGCGACGACAACCGATTTCTGGGGTTCGATGGACCTCGTCGGCGGCAAGTCCACGAGGCGGCTCGGTGGTGCGTTCAACTGCGGCAAGGCACAACCCGGGCAGGTCGCGGCGGTCAGCCACGGATGCCCGGCTGCACTGTTCCGCGGTGTCAACGTGCTCAACACTCGATCGGAGGCAGGCCGATGATCGCCGGACACGAGGTGATCGAACGTGCACTGTCCGCGGCGACGGTCGACGAGACGATCGTGATCGTCACCGATTCCAGCGAGGCCTCGCTCCGCTGGGCCGGCAACTCGATGACCACCAACGGCATCTCGACGCTTCGACGCTGGACGGTGATGTCGATCGTCCGCACCGACGCAGGGGCACGCGCCGCGACCGTGTCCTCCACGTCGGTGGACCCCGCGGACATCGCGGGCGTCGTCGCCGCAGCGGAACGAGCAGCGCGCGCGGCCGGTGTCGCCGAGGATGCGATGCCGCTTCTGACGGGCACCAGCGTGCCGGACGGCTGGGAGACACCGTCGCAGCGAACGAACATCGACGTGTTCGGTTCGCTCACCGGTGGCCTGTCGTCGGGGTTCGACGGCACCGACCAGCTCTACGGATTCGCACACCACCAGGTGGAGACGGTGTGGCTGGGAAGTTCGACCGGGATCCGCAAGCGATACACCCAACCGACAGGATCGGTGGAGATCAACGGCAAACGCGGTGACGCCAGCGCGTGGGTCGGCACCGGGACCACGCGGTTCGACGACGTCGCGGTGGACTCACTGCTGGCCGATCTGTCCACGCGCCTGGACTGGGCCGACACACGCGTCGACCTCCCGGCAGGACGGTACGAGACGATACTGCCTCCGTCGGCAGTCGCCGATCTGATGATCTATCTCATGTGGACGATGGAGGGTCGGGGCGCCCAGGAAGGACGCACCGCATTGTCGCGCGCCGGTGGAACTCGCATCGGAGAGAAACTCGGCACTCTCGACCTGACATTGTTCTCCGATCCCGCGGCACCCGGCCTCGAGTACTCGCCGTTTCTGGCGACGGGATCGTCCAACGACTCGGTGTCACTGTTCGACAACGGGCTGCCGACCTCACGCGTCGACTGGATCGCCGACGGCGTGATCAATGCCCTCTCCTATCCCCGCTTCGCAGCCGAGGAGTACGCGACTCCCGTGACCGTGCCTGGGGACAACCTGATCCTCACCGGTGGCGACACGTCCATCGAGGACATGATCGCCAGGACCGAACGTGGTCTGCTTCTGACCACGCTGTGGTACATCCGCGAGGTCGATCCCGCGACGCTGCTGCTGACCGGCTTGACACGAGACGGCGTCTACCTGGTCGAGGACGGCGAGGTCGTCGGATCGACGAACAACTTCCGTTTCAACGAAAGCCCGCTCGACCTGCTCCGACGAGCAAGCCAAGCGGGCATCAGTTCGCCGACACTACCTCGGGAATGGAAGGACTGGTTCACGCGAACAGCGATGCCGCCGTTGCGCATTCCAGACTTTCACATGTCCTCGGTCAGCGCGGCCCAGTAGTCGTCGACACCTACTCGGCCGGTCCCGACACCTCGAGTGCGATGTTGTCGGGGTCGCGGAACTCGAGGATCGCGAGGCCGGGGCCTCCGCTCTTGATTCCCTCGTGCGCGATACCCAATCGGTCGAGAGTGTCCACCGCATCCTGCAGCGCCTGCCGACTGTCCACGCCGAAACTCAGGTGATCGAGCCCCGCACGGTCCGCGTCGAAGTTGTCGTCGTCCGGTGCGACCGGACGGAGACCGAACAATCCGCCGGGGAACTGATAGATGACTCCACCGAACAGAAACCACAGGGATTTCTTGGTCTCCTCATCGGCATTCGGGTCGTACTCGAACGCCACATCGAAACCGAACACGTCGTCGTAGAACTTTCGCGACACGTCGATGTCGCTGACCGTGAGCCGGACATGATGGAAATCCGTAGCTGCAATCGGCACGGTGCTTCTCCGCTCTGGTGGTCTCTGCCACCCGTTGTTGGTCCTCTATCCGACACCGCCCTGCCTGTCGTCCGCAGGCCGCCGACGTACATGTACCCACTTGCGCATATCGGAATCAGACCGAACGGGATCAGGTGACACCGCGTCACGCGGACCCGTCGTACACCTGAACTCCGCCCAGATAGGTCGCGAGAACGTCCAGGTCCGCGATGGTCTCCGGTGGGACGTCACGGGGGTCGGCGGACAGAACGACGAAGTCCGCGTACTTGCCGACCTCGATCGATCCGATGACGTCGTCGGAGAACAACTGCCAGGCGGCATCGATGGTCTGCGCGCGGATGGCCTGATCGACCGTCAGGCACTCTTCCGGGGCGGACACCGATCCGCTGGGCGTCGTTCTGGTCACCGCCACGGCGATGTTGCGCAGCGGTTCCTCGGGTGTGACCGGCGGGTCGTTGTGCAGCGAAATCCTCATGCCTGCTGCGACGGCAGACCCGGCAGGCATCCAACGGCTACCGTGCTCGGGACCGAACAGTCCGTCCACCAGGACGTCTCCCCAGTAGTGGATCTGATCGACGAACAGACTGCACGTGACACCGAGAGCCACAGCACGCCTCAACTGATCCTGCCGGATCGCGCCGACGTGTTCGAGCCGAAGCCGGTGATCGGAACGAGGATGACGGCGAAGCACACTGTCGTAGACATCGAGAATCGTGTCGATCCCGTTGTCTCCCATCACGTGACACGCGATCGGCCAGCCGCGCGGGAAGTAGGCGTCGACGATCTCGGTCAGTTGTTCGTGGGTGTAGTTGGCGTGTCCGCAGGACCCGGGTTCGACGCCGATGCTGCGGGTCGCGTCGGTGTCCAGGTACGGGAACGACAGATCTATGTTGCCGATCCACGGCGAGCCGTCCACCCAGATCTTGATTCCGGTGTGCCTGATCATGTCGTCCCCAGCCCCGGGATCGGTGCTCGCCGTCATCGCCGGACTCGACATCTCGTAGGTCCGGAGCCGGACGGTCAACGCTTCGGACTCCTCGAACCCGGCCACCAGCGGCCCGAATTTCGGGTCGTACGCCATCTCGGAACACGTCGTCAGGCCGGCACGGTTCAGCCGTGCACATTCAGCGGCAAGCATGGCCGGATAACCCCCTGCGGTCATCGCACCCGCGACGAGCGGAAACACCGCTCCGGTTTCCCGCGCGGTCCCGTCCAGCTCGCCGTCGACGTCTCGGCCGTACGCCGCGCCTTTGGGGTCGGGGGTGTCTCGATCCAGACCCAGGCTCCGTGCTGCTGCCGAATTGAAGAACGCGAGATGCCCGGAATTGTGCAGAACGACCAGGGGTGTTGCCGGCGCGATCGAGTCCAGCCAGTCCAGTGTCGGATCGGGAAGTCCGTGCTGCAACAGTGCATCCCAGCCGCTGAGGAACGCTCCGTCGTCACCGCGTCTGGCGACTTCGCTCCGTATCGCGTCCAGGATTTGCGTCGGATCGGTCATCGTCACCGGGCGGATGTCGACCATCCGATCCGAGAGCACCAACGCTTCCATGAGCGGATGACCGTGGGCCTCGACGAGCCCCGGCAGCACGCATCCGTCGCCGACGTCGATCACCCGGGTGGCGGGACCGACGAGAGGTTCTGTTTCGGCCCGAGAGCCGACGGCCACGATTCGGCCGCCTCTCACACCGACGGCTTCGGCGGTGGGAAAGGATGGATCGACCGTCAGAATGCGGCCGAGAAGTACCAGGTCTGCGTCACCGAAGTCCGACATGAGCGCCAGTATGGCGCCCGGCGCGGGCAATCACCGCCGGATTCGAAGCGACTACGCGCCGTGACCGCCGGATCTCACCCGATCATGATGGGACGACGGAAATGCCGACCGTCCCCGATTTGCCACGACGCAGTGAACTGCCCTTCACCGTCAGCCATCCGAGGATGCCGTACTTCGACGCGATCGCCGCACGTGCCTGCTCGGTACCTGCCGCATCGAGGATCTCGGCGACGCCGTCCACCGCCGCGCCTTCGACCTTGCCACGCGCAGTGCACGGCGCAACCGTCACCTTCGCGTTTCGCTTGATCCGCTTGACCTTCCACGAGTCCGTCGTCGTCCACACCAGCAGCCGGTCGCCGTCGCGCGCCCCCCACAGCGGCGTCGCGACGGGCGTGCCGTCCTTCTTGAACGTGGTGAGCGAAACGTACTTGCCGTCGGCGATCTCCTGGAACGTGGCCATGCCGACCAGGATACGGCTATTCACCCTCGAGGTCGCCTTCCGTTTCCAGGTAGACCTGGCGCAACCCATCGAGGATGTGCTGGTCCGGTTCCGCCCACATCTTGCGTTCGACGGCCTCGAGCAGCCTTTCGGCGATGCCGTGCAGCGCCCACGGGTTGGACTGCTGCATGAACTTCTGATTCTGCTCGTCCAACACGTACGTCTCGGCCAGCTTCTCGTACATCCAGTCCGCGACGACGTCGGTGGTGGCGTCGTACCCGAACAGATAATCGACGGTCGCCGCCATTTCGAATGCGCCCTTGTATCCGTGCCGACGCATCGCCTCCAGCCACCGCGGGTTGACGACGCGTGCACGGAACACGCGTGCGGTCTCCTCCGACAACGTGCGGGTCCGCACCGACTCCGGTCGCGTGCTGTCGCCGATGTATGCCTCGGGCGACTTCCCCGTCAGAGCGCGGACGGTGGCGACCATGCCGCCGTGGTACTGGAAGTAGTCGTCGGAATCGGCGATGTCGTGCTCACGCGTGTCGGTGTTCTTGGCAGCCACGGCAATTCGTTTGTACGCCGTGCGCATGTCGTCCGACGCAGGAACGCCGTCGAGTCCGCGTCCGTACGCGAACCCACCCCAGGTCGTGTAGACTTGGGCCAGATCCTCGTCGCTCCGCCACGTCTTGCTGTCGATCAGCTGAAGCAGACCCGCACCGTAGGTGCCCGGCTTCGAACCGAAAATGCGCGTCGTGGAACGACGTTCGTCACCGTGCTCGGCGAGGTCCGCCTGCGCGTGCGCACGCACGTAGTTCTGCTCCGCCGGCTCGTCCAACGCAGCTACCAGACGAACCGCGTCGTCGAGCAACGCCAGAACGTGTGGGAAGGCGTCACGGAAGAACCCACTGATGCGAACGGTCACGTCGATGCGCGGCCTACCGAGTTCTTCGAGGTCGATGACCGCAAGCGTGGTGACACGGCGCGACGCTTCGTCCCACACCGGCGACACACCGAGGAGCGCGAAGACCTCGGCCACATCGTCTCCCGACGTGCGCATCGCCGACGTGCCCCACACCGACAACCCGACCGATTTCGGCCACTCGCCGTGATCCTTCCGGTACCGAGCCAGCAGCGACTCCGCCATCGCCTGCCCGGTTTCCCAGGCCAGCTTCGACGGCACGGCCTTGGGGTCGACCGAATAGAAGTTGCGCCCGGTGGGGAGCACGTTGATCAAGCCGCGCAACGGCGAACCGCTGGGGCCCGCAGGGATGAATCCACCGTCGAGGGCGTGCAGAACCTGCTCGATCTCGCGCGAGGTACCGCGCAGACGCGGGACCACCTCGGCCGCGGCGAACTTCAGAATCTCGGCAACGGTGGGGCCGTGGTCCCCGGCGACTTCCTCGGCTCGGGACGGATCCCACTGCGTGAGCTGCATCGCCGAAACCAGACCGTGAGCGATCGACTCGACCTCGTCGACTCGGACGCGCTCCTCGTCGCCGTCCTCACTGAGCCCGAGAGCCTCGCGCAAGCCGGGAACCGACTGCTCGCCGCCCCACATCTGACGAGCCCGGAGCATCGCCAGAACGAGCTCGACCTCGGCGTCGCCGACGGGTTCGGACCCCAGCACGTGGAGACCGTCACGGATCTGTACGTCCTTGATCTCGCACAGCCAACCATCGACGTGCAGAAGCATGTCGTCGAACACTTCTTCGTCGGGCCGTTCCTCGAGCCCCAGATCGTGGTGCATCTGAGCAGCCGTCATGAGCGTCCAGATCTGCTGGCGGATAGCAGGCAGCTTCGCTGGATCGAGCGCCGAGATGTTCGCGTGCTCGTCGAGCAGTTGCTCGAGACGTGAGATGTCGCCGTAGCTCTCCGCGCGCGCCATCGGAGGAATCAGATGATCGACGAGAGTCGCGTGTGCGCGCCGCTTCGCCTGGGTGCCCTCGCCCGGATCGTTGACGAGGAACGGATAGATGAGCGGCAGGTCACCGAGAGCTGCGTCGGTTCCACACGAGGCGGACATGCCGAGAGTCTTACCCGGCAGCCATTCGAGGTTGCCGTGCTTGCCGAGGTGCACCATCGCGTCGGCTCCGAAACCGCCGTTCTCCGCGGACGCCTGAATCCAGCGATACGCCGCCAGATAGTGGTGGCTCGGAGGCAGATCCGGGTCGTGGTAGATCGCGACCGGCTTCTCGCCGAATCCACGCGGCGGCTGAACCATGATGACGACGTTGCCGAACTGCATTGCGGCGATGACGATCTCGCCTTCGGGATCGACCGACCGGTCCACGTACATATCGCCCGGAGCGGGACCCCAATGTTCCTCGACTGCCGACGTGAGATCCTCGGGTAGTTCCTCGAACCAGTTCCGGTACTGCGCGGCCGAGATACGGATGGGGTTGCCCTCGAGCTGCTCGGAGGTGAGCCAGTCCGGATCCTGACCGCCGCGCGCGATCAGCGCGTGGATCAAAGCGTCACCGTCACGCGCTGCGAGACCCGGAATGGCGTCGGGACCGTCCAGTGGACCCAGATCGTAACCTGCGGTGCGCATCTCGGACATCAAGGCGATCGCACTGGCCGGAGTGTCGAGGCCGACGGCATTGCCGATCCGGGCATGCTTGGTCGGGTACGCCGAGAACATCAGCGCGATCCGCCGGTCCGCCGCCGGAATGTGCCGAAGCCGTGCGTGACGTACGGCGATACCCGCGACGCGCGCCGCTCGTTCGTGATCGGGAACGTACGTGGTGAGTCCGTCGTCGTCGATCTCCTTGAACGAGAACGGAACGGTGATGAGTCGGCCGTCGAACTCGGGAACGGCCACCTGGGTGGCGACGTCGAGCGGCGAAAGGCCGTCGTCGTTCTCCTCCCACGTCGCGCGACTGCTCGTCAGACACAGTCCTTGCAGAATGGGAACGTCGAGGGCGGCGAGTTCGGCGACGTCCCACGCCTCGTCGTCTCCGCCTGCCGACGCACCTGCGGGTTTGGTGCCCCCGGCCGCCAACACGGTCACGATCATCGCGTCGGCGGACTTCAGAGTGTCGAGCAGCGCGGGTTCGGCGGTGCGCAACGACGCGCAGAAGATGGGAAGCGCGCGGGCACCCTTGGCTTCGACGGCAGCGCTCAGAGCTTCGATGTACGCCGTGTTCCCGGCGAGATGCTGGGCGCGGTAGTACAGAATCGCAACGACAGGAGCGGAGCCTGCGGAGTGACCGGACAAGGCAGGAGCGGAGCCTGCGGAGTGACCAGTAGAGACAGGAGCGGAATTTGTGTCGCGGCTGGGTTGACGGTCGAGGGTGCCCCAGGTGGGGGTGTGCATCGGCGCCGCGAATCCGTGTCCGGTCAGCAGCACGGTGTCGGAGAGGAATGCGAAGAGCTGGGCGAGGTTGTCCGGCCCGCCTTCGGCGAGGTAGTTGTGGGCCTGCGCGGCGACGTTGCCGGGAACGGTGGACAGTTCCATGAGTTCGGCGTCGGGTGCCTGTTCTCCGCCGAGAACGACGACGGGGAGTCCGGTCGCGAGGACTGCGTCCACGCCTGCTTCCCACGATCTCTTCGATCCGAGGATGCGGAGCACGATCAGATCGGCGCCGTCGGCCAGGGACGGGACGTCGGCGGCGAGGAGCCGCGAGGGGTTGCCCCACCGATAGTCGGCACCGCTGGCGCGCGCGGACAGCAGATCGGTATCCGAGGTGGACAGCAGCAAGATCACGGGTAACACCCTCCTGGGGTTTTCGCGCCCCTGGTCGTTCTACGTGGCGGCTTCGGAGAGGGTCTGGCTGTGACAGTGGCGCGACCGCACCGGACTTGCACCGGATTTCCTCTCGGCCGAAGCCTTCTGGTGGGGAATGCTACCCAAGTGAATCCGCTGCCGTGTCCACCCGTTCGCTCGTAGCATCGACGGATGGATGCTCGGGACATACGCAGCGCGTACCTGCAGTTCTTCGCCGACCGTGGCCATCGGCTGATCGAACGAGCGTCACTGGTGCCCGTGGGCGATCCGACGACCCTGTTCAACGGCAGCGGTATGCAGCAGCTACTCCCCTATCTACTGGGTGCCCAACACCCCGAGGGGACGCGTCTGACCGACAGTCAGCCGTGCGTTCGCGTGCAGGACATCGAGGAGGTCGGCGACAACCGGCACACGACGTTCTTCGAGATGCTCGGCAACTGGAGTCTGGGCGACTACTTCAAGGATCAGCAGATTCCGTGGTTCTGGGAGTTCCTCACCGGTGTCGTCGGTCTCGATCCCGCCCGGATCTTCGTGTCGTGTTTTGCCGGCGACGAGCGGCATTCGATACCGAAGGACACCGAGAGCGCCGATGTGTGGGCGTCGATGTTCGCCGCAGCGGGCATCGACGCGGACCGTGTCGATCTCGGTACGGAGGAACACGGCGGCCGAGTCGGTAGCAACGGGGCCAGGATCGCGTTCTACGGCGCGAAGAACTGGTGGTGCCGCGCGGGCTCGGCCGATGCGATGCCGGTCGGGGAACCCGGCGGTCCGGATTCCGAGGTGTTCTACCTCTATCCCCACGTTCCTCACGACACGGCGTACGGCGAGTTCTGCCACCAGAACTGCGATTGCGGGCGCTACATCGAACTCGGCAACTCGGTGTTCATGCAGTACGTGCGGACCGCAGACGGATTCGACACGCTGCCGCGGCGCAACGTCGATTACGGAGGCGGACTCGAACGCATCGCGGCCGCGGCGATCGACAGTCCCGACGTGTTCCGCAGCTCGCTGCTGTGGCCGATAGTCGAACAGTTGGAAGCTCTGACCGGTGCGACGTACGCCTCGCACACCGCGGCCATGCGGGTGGTGGCCGATCACCTGCGCGGTGCGGTGTTTCTCGCGGTGGACGGAGTGCGTCCCGGCAACAAGGAACAGGGGTACGTGATGCGCCGGTTGATTCGGCGCGCCGTTCGATTCGCATTCGACCTCGGCGTGGAGCAGAACTTCGTGCAGGACGTGGTCCCGACGATCGCCGGGTTGTACCGCAGTGCGTATCCCGAGGTGGACCGGCTGCACGACGAAGTCGTCGCCGTCCTCGTCAAGGAGGAGAAGGTCTTTCGGCAGACTTTGCGGCGGGGGCTGCGAGAGCTGGCCAGAATGGCCGACGGACCCATCACCGGGGACGAACTGTTCGTCCTCTACGACACCTACGGGTTTCCGGTCGAGCTCAGCGTCGAGGAAGCCAGAACGCGTGGGCTCACCGTCAGTGCCCGGTGGCGTACGGAGTTCGACGCGAAGATGCGCGAGCAGCGCGAACGCTCCCGCGCCGCCAACAAGATGCACTTGTAGCCTGAAGAAGTGAGTTCGACCGATCCCCGACCCGTCCCGGACAAGTGCCCGGGCGCCCTGTCCATGCACCAGGCTGCCGACGGCTCGCTGGCTCGCGTGCGTCTACCGGGCGGAGTGGTCACTCCGGCGCAGATGCTCGTTCTCTCCGGCGCTGCGACCGAGCTGGGCAACGGTTCGATGGAGTTGACGTCGAGAGGCAATGTTCAATTTCGCGCTGTGTCCGACGGAGACGAGCTTGCACGTCGGCTGTCCGACGCAGGCCTGTTGCCGTCACCGACGCACGAACGAGTACGCAACATCCTCGCATCGCCACTGACCGGTCGAGTCGGGGGAATCGCAGACGTACGCGACTCGATCGGCCGACTCGACGCCGCCCTGTGTGCGCGGCCGGCACTGGCCGAACTTCCGGGCCGCACACTGTTCGCGCTGGACGACGGCCGAGGCGACGTTCTGACGGCGCGCCCGGATTTCGCGGCAACGGCCGTATCCCCCGAACATCACCTTTCCGACGATCCAGCCGACGAGAGGACTCGGTACGCGCTGGTTCTTGCGGGTCGGGACACGGGTGTTCGCATTGCCGAAAGCGATGTCGTCGACGTACTGCTGGCGTCCGCTCAGGCGTTCGTGGACCTGCGAACCTCCGAATGGCGGCTGAGCGAGCTCTACGACGGACCCGAACGAGTGCTTGCGGCCCTCGGCTCGACTCCGACCACGGAGAGCCGCCTCGAGGTGGGGACGTCGTCGACTCCCCCCGTCGGCTGGCTACCGCAGAACGACGGCCGGGTAGCTCTCGGCGGAGTGCTCGCCCTCGGTCTGTTGGACGGCCGACTCGCCGAGTTCCTGGCGGCGATCGACAGACCGTTGGTACTCACCCCGTGGCGCAGCGTGGTGGTGTGCGATCTGGACGAGGACGTGGCCGACACCGTGGTGCGTGTTCTCGCACCCATGGGTCTGATCTTCGACGAGAACTCACCCTGGATCGACGCCAGTGCCTGCACCGGCTCCCCCGGGTGCGAGAAGTCGAATGCCGACGTACGCGCAGATCTCACCGACGCGATCGGCGCAGGCACGGTCCTTCGCGGACGCCGACAGCACTGGTCCGGATGCGACCGCCGGTGCGGGGCGCCGAAGGGAGATGTACTGAACGTCGTCGCCGGACCGACCGGATACCGGGTGTCCTGACCGCTCACCGGCCTGACCTATCGTGAACGCCATGCACGACTACATCCGCGACGGCGCGGAGATCTACCGACAGTCCTTTGCAACCATCAGGGCCGAGGCGGATCTGTCGGCGTTCTCCGCGGACATCGCGCAGGTCGTCGTGCGGATGATCCACGCGAGCGGCGAGGTCGATCTGACCGAGGTCATCGGCGCCACGCCGAACGTCGTCCGCGACGCGCGCGCAGCGTTGAACTCCGGCGCCCCGATTCTGTGCGATGCCAACATGGTCGCCGCGGGTGTCACCCGTCGGAGGTTGCCCGCGGACAACGAGGTCCTCTGCACGCTGTCCGACCCGCGGGTTCGCGACCTCGCGGACAGGCTGGGGACTACCAGGACCGCAGCGGCACTGGAGTTGTGGGGCGACCGACTCGACGGCGCCGTCGTCGCGATCGGCAACGCCCCGACCGCACTGTTCCATCTGATGGAACTGCTCGCCGCCGGTGCCCCCTCGCCCGCCGCCATCGTCGGAGGCCCGGTCGGTTTCATCGGCGCAGCCGAATCGAAAGAGGACCTCATCGCATCCGGACTGGGTGTGGAGTATCTCGTCGTTCGTGGCCGCCGCGGAGGAAGTGCGATCACCGCTGCAGCGGTCAATGCCATTGCGAGCGAGGAAGAATGAGCGTCGCTGCAGGCAAGCTGTGGGGTGTCGGAATCGGCCCGGGCGACTCGGAACTCGTCACCGTCAAAGCAGCCCGCATCATCGAGGCGGCCGACGTGATCGCGTTCCACAGCGCGCGTCACGGCCGAAGCATTTCACGAGGCGTCGCGGCGCCCTACATGCGTGACGGTCAGATCGAGGAGCACCTGGTGTACCCGGTCACGACGGAGACCACCGATCATCCGGGCGGATATCAGGGTGCGATCGACGAGTTCTACGAGGAGGCCGCGGCTCGATTGGCAGCCCACCTCGCTGCCGGTCGCGACGTCGCGTTGCTCGCCGAAGGCGATCCGCTGTTCTACAGCTCCTACATGCACATGCACAAACGACTCGTCGGCCGTTTCGACGTCGAGGTGATACCCGGCGTGACGTCGGTCAGTGCGGCATCTGCAGCGCTCAAGACTCCCCTCGTCGAACGTGACGAGGTGTTCACGGTTCTACCCGGAACCTTGCCCGTGGACGAATTGACGCGGCGGTTGGCGGCCACCGACGCCGCAGCGATCATGAAGCTCGGCCGCACCTTCCCCACTGTCGTGCAGGCGCTGACGGACGCGGGCAGGTTGGACGAAGCAAGATACGTCGAACGCGCGAGCACGGAGGGCCAACGCGTCTCGAACGCCGCGGACGTCGACCCGTCGGCAGTTCCCTACTTCTCGATGGTCGTCGTGCCGAGCCCGGCCAACAACGCCGTGTTCCCCACACCCGCGGACGGGAAGGTCGAGGTCGGTGCAGTCGGTGAGGTAACCGTGGTCGGACTCGGTCCGGGCGCAGACTGCTGGACGACCGAGGAGGTGCGTCGAGAACTCGCCCGCGCCACCGACCTCGTCGGATACGTCACGTACTTGAACCGAGTAAGGCTCGGACCCGGTCAGATTCGGCACGCGAGTGACAACAAAGTGGAGTCCGAGCGTGCCGCGTTCGCGCTCGATCTCGCCAAGCGAGGCAAGCGCGTGGTGGTCGTCTCGTCCGGTGACCCCGGGGTGTTCGCCATGGCGTCGGCGGTGATCGAAGTAGCGGCCGAACCGCAGTGGGCCGATGTTCCGGTACGGGTGGTCCCCGGCATGACAGCGGCGAATGCAGTCGCGAGCCGGGTGGGCGCGCCGCTCGGACACGACTATGCGGTCATCTCGCTGTCCAACCGCCTCAAACCGTGGGACGTGGTCGCGAACAGGATCACTGCTGCAGCGGCCGCCGACATGGTCATCGCCGTCTACAACCCGGCGTCGAAGTCCAGGACGTGGCAGGTCGAGAAGATGCGAGACCTGCTGTTGGAACACCGCAGCCCGCAGACTCCCGTCGTCATCGGGCGTGCGGTAGGCAGCGACGAAGAGTCGGTTCGCGTCGTCGAACTGGTCGACCTCGACCCGAGCGAGGTCGACATGAGATGCCTGCTCATCGTCGGCTCCTCGCAGACGCACGTCGTCGAGACCGGCGCGGGCCGGCAGGTGTTCACCTCTCGTCGTTACCCCTGACGTACGTGGTGGCCCCGAAGCCACTCCACGACGGCTCCGACGGAGTCTGCAGTGAAATCCGCCCCCGCTTCCCGAGGTCGGTCGATCATCACGACGGGGACAGCCAGGCGACGGGCTGCGGCCAACTTTGCGTCCGTCATCGCTCCACCGCTGTTCTTCGTGACCATCGTGTCGATGCGATGCGCCCTCATCAACTCGATTTCGTCGGCCTCCGCGAAGGGTCCGCGCGCGAGCAGCACCTCGTGATGCGGCGGTAGTGCGCCGATGGGCGGATCGATGCTCCGGACGAGGAACCAGGTGCGCTCGATCCACGCGAACGCATCGACGTTCTGTCGTCCGATCGTCAGAAACGACCGACGGGACAAGCGTTCGACTGCCTCGGCAGCCTCCGAGATCGATCCGACACGAATCCACCGGTCGTCCGCCGACGGCGTCCAGGCAGGGCGCACGAGCCGGACGAGCGGTGTACCGGTGGCGCGCGAGGCCTCGCGCGCGTTGGACGACATCGACGTCGCGAACGGGTGCGTCGCGTCCACGACGACGTCGACGCATTCGTGTTCGAGCCACTGCGTCAATCCTGCCGGACCTCCGAAACCTCCGACCCGAGCCGAACCGACCGGCAGCTGTGGCTCGTGCACACGTCCCGCCAAGGACGAGACGACGTCGAGGCACGGATCGCCGTGGACCTCAGCGGCGAGCGAACGAGCCTCCGAAGTTCCGCCCAGCAGAAGGATCTTCACCGTTTGACGGCTGTCCATTGCGTGACGGGCATGTGGGGCCTCCAGCCGGTGAACGATCCCAGCGCCTCGGCCCGGTAGATCTGGAATCTGCGCAGGGAGCCGCCGAACTTCGAAACACAGTGAAGAACCAGCGATTCCGACTCGGCGGTGACCGCATTGACAACCAGTCGCCCGCCCACGCGAAGTCGCTCCCAACAGACGTCGACCATGGCGTCGCTGGTCAGGCCGCCACCGATGAACACGGCGTCGGGTACGTCGTCGGGTACCTCTTCGAACGCAGCAGGTGCACGTCCGAGTACTCGAAGGCTCGGCACTCCCAACGCCGACGCGTTGGCGTCGATCTGCGCTCGTCTGGCGTCAATGGATTCGAAAGTCGTTGCTCGACAACGCGGGTGCGTCCGCATCCACTCGATGGAGATGGAACCCGAGCCGCCCCCGACGTCCCACAGCAGCTCACCGGGCGCGGGCGCGAGTGCACTCACGGTCAAGGCTCGGACCTCGGCTTTGGTCAGCTGGCCGTCGCCGGAGTAGGCGTCGTCGGGCAGACCCGGAACTCGGGTGAGCCGGCCCGACCGGTCGTCGGCGACGCAGTCGATCGCGACGACGTTCAGCGGATCTCCGGCCGGGTGGTTCCACGAGCCGGCCTCACCCGCCACCGAGTGCTCGGACGGCCCACCCAGTTGCTCGAGTACGGTCATCGACGACGCAGGATAGCCGGCCTCACACAGCTTTTCGGCCACGGCTGCCGGCGTGTCCTGATCGCGCGACAGGACGACGATGCGTGCACGGTCCGCCAGCGCCGCGACGAGAGTGCTCGGCGCCGTGTTGACGAGATTGACGGTGACCACCTCGTGCATCGCCCAACCGAGCCTGGCGCAGGCGAGCGACACCGAGGACGGAGCGGGAACGACATGCAATCTCGCGGCCCCGAATTCGCGGGCGAGCGTCACCCCGATTCCGTGGAACATCGGGTCGCCGCTCGCGAGCACGCAGATTCTTCGGCCGTGCCACTCCGCGAACGAGGTACGCAGACTCGGGACGAGCGGAGTCGGCCACCGGCGCGCCTTCTCGGGCGGAACCGGAGTCGAGTCGAGCTGGCGCCTCGATCCGAACACGACATCGGCCTCCGTGACGATCACCCGTGCCGACTCGGAGAGTCCGGCCCACCCGTCGGCCCCGATTCCGACGACGGAGATGGGCTGCGCCTGCGGCGAGGTCATCGAGGGGCCTTCCGCCACAACCACTGTGGAACGAATCGGACGGCGAAGTAGATCGGCGCGAGGATGCCGGGAATCCACACCCTCGACTTCCCGGCACCCAGAGCCGCGGCCACCGCGTCGGCGACCTGTGCAGGTGAGCTCGAGAACGGGGCGGGAGTCATACCCTTCGTCATCGAACCGACGACGAAACCGGGGCGAACGAGCAGCAGGCTGACACCCGACCCTCGAAGAGCGTCGGACAAGCCCGTCGCGAATCCGTCGAGACCGGCTTTGGCCGATCCGTACACGTAGTTCGCCTTGCGCACACGCACTCCCGCGACGGAGGAAAACACGACGATCCGGCCGGTGCCCTGAGCGCGCAGGACAGTGGCGATCCGGGTCAACACGGCGGCCTGTGCAACGAAGTCGGTGTGCAGAATCGCCGCTGCATGAGCAGCATCCTTCTCGGCACGTGCTTGATCGCCGAGGATGCCGAACGCCAACACGACGGTGGACAGGGGCCCGTGCTCGGCAACGACCGACTCGAGCACGGCGCCGTGCGACCCGAGGTCGTCGGCGTCGAACTCGACCGTCGCCACGGTGGTCGCACCTGCGGCCACGACCGCGTCCACCTGTTCGGTCAGGTCGTTGCTCCGGCGTGCGGCAAGCACGACGGTCCGGCCGGACGCCAGACGCGTGGCGAGCTCGAGTCCGATCTCGCTACGTCCGCCGAGAACGAGAACCGTGCCTTCGGGTGCAGTGGTCGTCACGACGGTCATTGTGGCCGATTACCGTGTGCATCATGGTCACCACCCCCGCATCCTTGACACCCGACGCCGTGGAGTTCCTCACCGAACGCCATCTCGCGACGCTGACCACCTTGCGCAGCGACGGCACTCCGCACGTGGTCGCCGTCGGATTCACCTGGGATCCCGACGGCGGGTTCGCCCGAGTCATCACCGGACGCGCGACGCAGAAAGCACTGAACGCCTCCCGCGGCGGATACGCGGCCGTCAGTCAGATCGACGGCCCTCGGTGGTTGACACTGGAGGGCACCTCGGAGGTGTTGACCGACCGCGACGACGTGGTCGACGCCGAGAACCGCTACGCGGTGCGGTACCGGGTTCCCCGGGAGAATCCCGAACGCGTGGTCATTCGAATTTCGGTTCGACGTGTGCTCGGGTCGCGGTCGCTGCTCACGACACCGGCAGCACCGTGAGTCCGTGCGGGCGGAGGTTGACCGACTCGCACCCGTCGGCGGTGACGATCACGATGTCCTCGATCCGGGCTCCCCACTGTCCGCGAAAGTAGATTCCCGGTTCGACACTGAACGCCATTCCCTCGGTGAGTTCGATGTCGTTGCCGGACACGATGTAGGGCTCCTCGTGCACGGACAAGCCGATTCCGTGACCGGTGCGGTGCAGGAACGCCTCGCCCAGGCCCTCCGCGGTCAGGACTTCCCGGGCTGCGGCATCGACGGACTCGGCCGAGACACCGGGACGCACCCGATCCACGGCGGCCTGTTGTGCTCGCTCGAGTACGGCGTACTGCGCCGCGACGTCCGCGGGGGGATCGCCGAGGACGTAGGTGCGAGTCGAGTCGGAGTTGTATCCCGGCGCCACGGGCCCGCCGATGTCGATGACCACGACGTCGCCTGCCTCGATCACGCGATCGGACACCTCGTGATGCGGATCGGCGCCGTGCGGACCGGACCCGACGATGATGAAGGCCGCTTCGGTGTGGCCCTCCTCCAGGATGGCGGCGGCGATATCCTCCGCGATGTCGGCTTCGGTTCGGCCGACCTTCAGGAAATCCCCCATCCGTGCATGGACTCGGTCGATGGCCTGGCCTGCTCGACGTAATGCGTCGATCTCCGCCTCGTCCTTGACCATCCGGAGTCGACGCAGAACGTCCGTGGCCAGAACGGGTACGACACCGAGTCGGTTGGCGACGGGCACGAAGTGCAGCGCCGGCATCGCGTCGTCGACTGCGGTGGTGGCGCCCTCGGGCAGTGCCGCCGCGATGATGTCGTACGGACTCGTCCCGTCCACCCAATCGGCGAGTTCGAGCCCGAGGTCGGCCACGGCCGAGTCCTTCAGTGCGGCGAGCTCCATCCTCGGAACCACCACCGTCGGCTTAGCACCACTCGACGGCACGACGAGGCAGAGCAGACGCTCGAACGAACTCGCCTGTGAGCCGAGCAGGTACCGAAGGTCCGGCCCCGGCGAGATCAGCAGTGCGTCGAGTCCGGCCTCGGAGGCGAATTCGGCGGCACGTGCAAGTCGCGACGCGTAGGTCTCCGACGGGAATCTGGCTGGGGACTGTGCGGAAGTGGAACTCATGATCTACAGGCTATCGACGTTTTGGCAAGATGATCCACATGACCGCCCCTGGATCGTCGCCGCTGCTCCTTCTCGACGGAGCCAGCCTGTGGTTTCGCGCTTACTACGCTCTGCCCGAATCGATTACAGCACCCGACGGCACACCGGTGAACGCCGTGCGTGGATTCGTCGACATGGTGTCGGCGCTGATGGCCCGCACCGAGCCGAGTCGCCTCGCGGTCTGCCTCGATCTGAATTGGCGACCGCAGTTCCGCGTCGACCTCGTGCCGTCGTACAAAGCTCATCGCGTCGCCGAGGCTGCACCGGGCACACCGGAGAGCGAGGAAGTGCCGGACAGCCTGTCGCCCCAGGTGGATCTGATCATGGAGGTGCTCGCTGCAGCAGGCATTGCGACTGCAGGCGCTGAGGGCCTGGAGGCGGACGATGTCCTGGGTACCCTCGCCGCGCGCGAGCGCACCGACCCTGTCGTGGTCGTCAGCGGAGACCGGGATCTACTTCAGGTCGCAGCCGACGAACCCAATCAGGTGAAAGTCCTCTACGTGGGACGTGGTCTGGCGAAAGCCGAACTGTTCGGTCCCGCCGAGGTGGCCGAGAAGTACGGAGTGCCCGCGGATCGAGCAGGCGACGCCTACGCCGAGCTTGCTCTGCTGCGCGGGGACAGCTCGGACGGTCTGCCCGGAGTCAAAGGTGTCGGCGAGAAAACTGCGTCCACGCTCATGCTCCGGTACGGCTCGGTGGCTGCGCTGCGCGACGCTGCTCTCGACCCGTCGTCGGACATGGCGCAGGGCGTGCGGGCCAAACTCGCCGCGGCTGCCGACTACCTCGATGCGGCGCTACCGGTGGTCCGTGTCGTCCGCGACGCCGATGTGGTGCTCTCCAGGTCCGACGTCATACCGGCCGTCCCCGCCGACGCGGACAAGCTGGCCGAACTCGCCGCTCGACTGGGAATCGAGAACGCCGTGGGCCGACTCACCGCAGCCCTGTCGGTCCACGGGTCCTGAATGCGGCGGCCGGCCCACGGGTCGTGACGGGCGTTCGACGTCAACGCGGGCGGGAGACCTCGTATGTGCCGTCGTTATCGGTGAACGTCAAGGTCACCGTGCGCTCGAAACCGTCCACCTGAAGAGAGCATTCGAACGATGCTCCCTCCTCGATCTTCTTGCCGTCGGGGCACGAGACGTTGCTGACGGACGATGCACCGTAGGTACCGGTCACGATGTCCTCGACACCGGATTCGGCAGCTGCGGGATCGAGATTCTTGGAACCTCCGAATGCCAACGCGGCTCCACCGATCACGACGATGGCAGCGACCAGACCACCGATCACGAAGTACGGCGTTTTCGACTTGGTACCGCCGGGTGTCTGCTGGGCAGAATTCCACTGATTGCCCGGTCCCTGCGGCTGACCGGGGTATTGCCCCTGCCCCCACTGCGGCTGTCCCGGATACTGACCGGCCTGCTGGCCAGGCTGCTGACCGTACGGTTGGCCCGGATATTGGGCATTCGGCTGACCGTACGGCTGGCCTGGATACTGCCCCGGCTGCGGACCGGACTGCCCCGGCTGCCCCGGCTGGCCGTACTGCTGGCCTGGGTACTGGGTGTTGGTCTGGCCTGGATACTGGCCCGGCTGAGCAGGCTGACCGGGATACCCTGGCTGCTGCCCCGGCTGCTGGGCGTACGGCTGGCCCGGGTACTGCCCCTGCGGGTATCCGTACTGCCCGTACGCCTGCTGCGGATACTGTCCCTGCGAACCCTGTTGATTCGAGCCCGACGCGTCCGGATAAGCCTGAGTTGGGTACGCCGACGTGGCTCCGCCGTCCTGGGACCGGCCCCACTGCTCGGTGTCCGGGGTGGCACTCTCCGGCTTTCCTTGATCGCGCGACCACTGATCATCGGGGTTGTTCGGACCGTACGGGCCGCTCATCTCGCCTCCACGTGAATTCGATTGACCGGCCGCAACCATATCGGACACGGTTACGCAGCGTCGACTGCTACGACTCCTCGGCGCAACGCCGCGATCGCCCGCGCCGCCGCCTTCGACAACGCGGGATCCGGCGACGCCAGCCGGACCTGATCCAGCAGGTCGATCACCTGTCGACACCACCGAACGAAGTCGCCGCCCGACAGTGCTTTTCCGCGATCGCCCGCAGCCATCAACGCGTCGGCGAGCGTGTGATTGCTTGCCCAGCGGTAGACCGCCTTCACGAATCCCATGTCCGGTTCGCGGGTCTGCGGCAGCTTGTGCCGAATCTCGTCGGACCGCAACTCGCCCCACACGCGGACCGTCTCGCCCAGCGCATGACGGATCGGCCCGGTCGGGCCCTGAGGAACGGTGTCGCCGACCTCCTGACGGGACTCGAACACCACGGCCGACACCACCGCAGCCAGTTCGGCCGGCGCGAGCCCAGTCCAGAGACCCTGTCTCAGACACTCGGACACCAGCAGGTCCGACTCGGAGTAGATACGGCCGAGCCGCGCCCCGTGTTCGGTCACCGTGGGCGCCGCACCGGAGGTGATGTAGTCGCGCTCCGCGAGGAGAGCCAGAATGCGGTCGAAGGTTCGCGCGAGCGAATTGGTTGTTGCGGAGACTTTCTGACGCATCGATTCGGTGTCACGAGCCAGCTTGTTGTAGCGCTCACCGACGCGGCCGAGCTCGTCCCGGTCCGAGCGCGAGTGAACCGGATGCGATCGAAGACTTCTACGGAGCGTGGCGAGTTCACTGTCGTCTGCTGCCGTCGACTTGCGCCGACGCCGATCCGACGGAGCCGAGATGCCTGTCGACCGCAATGCCGCCGACAGGTCGCGCCGCGTGCGAGCAGTGCGGTGGTCGATGAACTTCGGCAGGCGCATACGACCGAGTGCGTACGCGGCTGACGGGAAGTCCGCCGCCGACAATCGTCCGGCCCACGCATCTTCGGTCAACACCAGCGGTCGGGGATCGACCCGGTCGTCGTCGGATTCCAACACCACGGCCAATCCGGCGCGCTTACCGCTGGGAACCGAGACGACGTCGCCTCGTTTGAGCTCGAGCAGTGACTCGACCGCCTGATCTCGCCGGTCCTGCCTGCCCTGACGCTCGAGCAGCCGCTCACGCTCGGTGAGTCGCTCCCGCAGTTTCGCGTACTCGAAATACTCGCCGTCGACGCCGCCGAGCCGTTCCAACAGTCCTGCGAGGGTCTTGCCGTTGCGGTCGATCCCACGGACCAGACCGACGACCGATCGATCTGCCTGGAACTGTGCGAACGACCGTTCCAGCAGCGTCCGCGATTCGGCGGCACCGAACTGCTCGATCAGATTGATCGACATGTTGTATCCCGGGCGGAACGAACTGCGCAGCGGGAACGTACGGGTGGATGCGAGACCGGCGACCTCCGTCGGCTCGGTTCCCGGCTGCCACAGCACGACAGCGTGTCCTTCCACGTCGATTCCGCGTCGACCGGCACGGCCGGTGAGCTGGGTGTACTCCCCCGGGGTCAACTCCGCGTGAGATTCACCGTTGTACTTGACCAGTTTCTCGAGGACCACGGTGCGCGCAGGCATGTTGATGCCGAGGGCAAGGGTCTCGGTCGCGAACACGGCGCGAACCAGGCCCTTGACGAACAGTTCCTCCACCGTGTGGCGGAACACCGGCAGCATGCCCGCGTGATGGGCCGCGAGGCCGCGCTCGAGTGCTTCACGCCACTCCCAGTATCCGAGAACCTCGAGATCCTCCCTCGGCAGCTCGGCGGTGTGTTTGTCGACGATGTAGCGAATCTCCTCGGCCTGCTCAGGCGTGGTCAACACCAACCGGGACCGAAGGCACTGCGTCAACGCACCGTCGCATCCGGCCCGGCTGAAGATGAACGTGATCGCAGGCAGAAGTCCTTCCTCGTCGAGCTTGGAGATGACCTCCGGACGCGGGAGCGGACGATTGGCCATGCTGGAACCGCCGGCGCGGCCACGGCCTCGTCCCCTGCCGTGCGGTGGTTGCCATCGATCGACGTGGTCGAGCGATTGACGCTGTTTCACGTAGCGAACGAGGTCCTTGTCGACGACGAGCCGTGCCGATCCTTCTCCGCTCTGGGCCCGGCTGTCGAACAGATCGAACAGCCGCCTCCCCACCATGATGTGCTGAGACAGCGGAACCGGCCTGTTCTCGTCGACCACCACGGTGGTGTCGCCGCGGACGGTCTCCATCCACGCGCCGAACTCCTCGGCGTTGCTGACGGTCGCGGACAGACTGACCAGCCGTACATCCTGCGACAGGTGCAGGATCACTTCCTCCCACACTGCGCCACGAAAACGGTCGGCGAGGTAATGAACTTCGTCCATCACGACGTGCGAGAGGCCACGCAACGCATCCGACGACGCGTACAGCATGTTCCGCAGGACCTCGGTGGTCATCACCACGATGGGGGCATCGGCGTTCACACTGGAGTCGCCCGTGAGCAGACCGACCGTGTCACGTCCGTAGCGGGCAGTGAGTTCGGCGAACTTCTGGTTGCTCAGCGCCTTGATCGGTGTGGTGTAGAAGCACTTTCGACCTGCGGCAAGCGCAAGGTGGACGGCGAACTCGCCGATGATCGTCTTGCCCGCGCCCGTCGGAGCACAGACCAGGACCCCGTGCCCGGATTCCAGCGCGGTGCACGCGTCCACCTGGAAACGATCCAACGGAAAATCGAGGTGCCCCGCGAATCGCTGCAGTTCGGACGTCGACACCGTCACACGATCACGTCAGATCGTGTCGGTGAAATCCCGCTCGGGTTGCTTCGGAGGAGTGACCGAAATCGGGGATGCAAGCGGACCAGCGGACTCGATCGACGATGCTTCGTCATCGGATACATCACCCCAATCATCTTTTCTCTTCCGCAATTTACGCTTGTCGTGAATGCGCGCTACTTGCACCGCCATCTCGAACAGCAGCGTGAGTGCAAGAGCCAGGGCAAGCATCGAGAACGGATCCTGGCCGGGTGTCGCGATCGCCGCGAACACGAACAGACCCATGATGAGTCCGCGTCGCCACGCCTTGAGGCGCTCGTACGTGAGTACACCGACGAAATTCAAGGCCACGACGAGCAACGGGATTTCGAAGCTCACGCCGAAGATGATCAGCAGATTGATGACGAAGCCGAAGTACTGGGCGCCGCTCAGCGCCGTTATCTGCACGTTGTCACCGATGGACAGCAAGAAGTGCAGGCCCTTGGAGACGATGAAGTACGCCAGCACGGCTCCGCCGACGAACAGGATGGCAGCGGAGGTCACGAACGAGACCGCGTAGCGACGCTCCTGCTTGTAGAGGCCAGGCGTGACGAACGCCCAGATCTGATACAGCCAGACGGGGCAAGCGAGCACGACGCCCGCCGTGAATGCGACTTTGAACCGCAACAGGAACTGGTCGAACGGACCGGTCGCGAGCAACCGACACTCGTCGACACCGCTCGTGTTGCCGCTGAGGTCCGCTCGAAGACTCGGATCGAGCGAGCAGTACGGGCCGCGAAGAAGATCGCCGAGACTCTCGATACCGAGAATCGTGTGGGAGTACCAGAAGAAGCCGAAGGCCGTGGTGACTGCCATGGCGAGAAGCGACCACATGAGTCGCGTGCGCAACTCGTAGAGATGATCGACCAACGACATGGTGCCGTCGGGATTCAAACGGCGCTTGCTGCGCCTCGGATCGAACGGAATTCGCATACTCTGTCTTCGCTCAGCAGTGAACCGGGGTGCTGGTCAGCACCCCGGTTTACCACGATGTCGCGTCAGGCGGACTTGGAGTCCGGCTGCGACGTCACGCTGCCTGTGGCGTGAATATCGCTGGCCTGCGAGTCGATCCGATTCGGCGCTGGTGTTGCCGGCGTATCGGACTTGCCGTCGTTCTGCATTTCCTTGACTTCACTCTTGAAGATCCGGAGCGAGCGACCGAGACCGCGTGCTGCGTCGGGCAGCTTCTTCGAACCGAACAGAATGACGACCACCAAAGCAACGATGGCCCAGTGCCACGGGCTCATGGCTCCCATGTTCTACCTCCCAAGATCAGATGACTCGAGCCTACCCGACGTTTCGCCACGTGGACTCCCTCGTCGCCGTACGTTTACGGTGCGTTCACACCGGACTTTCCCGACATGACGTCGTCGTACGCCGCCAACGCCTCGGCTGCCCTGTTCTCGACGCTACGCCGAAGTTCCGGCGGACCCAGGACCTGCACGCCTTCGCCGAACCCCAGCGTAAGACGCGTCATCCACGCGGGTGTCGCAAATCTCATCGTCACCACGAGCGATCCGTCGTCCTCGGTGTCCACCAGAGTCATCGGGTAATAGTCCAGAATCCACGCGTGACTCGGCAGTACGCGCAGTCGCGCCTGAGGCAGGGACGCGTCGTCGTTGAATATCTCGAAGCTGTCGTCCTCGTTCGCTCCCTCCGGCGGTGTCGACGGCACCTCGAGTTCCACGGCCCGATCGATGCGGTCCAACCGGAACAGACGCACACCTTCCGCGCTGCGGCACCACGCCTGCAGGTAACTGTGATCGTCGATCGACACCGTTCGGATCGGATCCACGACGCGCTCGGACACGGCGTCACGCGACGCGGAGTAATACGTCAGTTCCAGAGCGTGCTTGCTGCGCAGAGCGGAGCGGACAGCGGTCGCGATCGGGCTCTCGGGACGGTCGTCCGCGGGTTCGGCGCTGACGTTTCCCGGAACGTTCGCGCTCGCCGAACCGGCGGCCTGCTCGATCTTGGCGATGGCGCTCTGGGCCGCGCTCGGGTCGACCATGCCCGGCATCGACGTGAGCGACCGCAACGCCACGAGCAACGCCGTCGCCTCGGTGGACGTCAGTCGCAAAGGGCGGTCGATACCCGCCGAGAACGTGACTTCGATGCTCTCCTCGGAGAACGACAGATCGATCAGATCACCCGGCCCGTAACCGGGCAGCCCGCACATCCAGAGCTGGTTCAGATCGGTCATCAGCGTCGACGTGGACACCCCGAGCTCGCGCGCAGCTTCCTCGGCGCTCAGGCCTGGATTGGCAAGGAAGAACGGAACCATGTTCAGCAGCCGCGCCAGCCGGACCGACAGTCTCGCGCTCATCGCCCGACCGCCGGAACAACCGAACGCAGGGTCGCGATGACATCCGATCGAAGCTCGGCGGGTTCGAGCACCACCGCGTCGGACCCGTGTCCGGCGATCGACCGGGCGACCCACTCCCACGAACGGACGGGAATCCGGATCACCGACCCGGGACGTCCACCGATCATGCGATCCTCCATTGCCGTCCCCATCCGGCGGAGCTCCACCGCTCCACCCTCGGCTACCCACACCGTCGCAGTTCCGTTGACCTCGGCGGTTCCGGCCACGCGCGCGACAATGGACTGAACGTCCACGTCGTCGGGTTTGCGGATACTTCCCGCCCGACCGAACGTCGTGACGTCGTCGCCGATACGCGACAACCTGAACGTCCTGGTGTCGTTGCGATCGACGTCGTGTCCGACCAGATACCACCGGCCCCGAAACGTGACCACGCCCCACGGTTCGACGGTGCGGGTCGTGTACGGATCCGTTGCCGAGCTGCGGTGCTGGAACTTCACCGACCGGCCCGCGTCGATTGCCGCGAGCAGAGCGCCGAGGGCAGGTTCAGATCCGCGGGTACGAGCCGGAACCGCCGTCACCGACGCCGCCGAGTCTTCCTGATCGACCTGGATTCCCGCGGCGCGCAGCTTGACCAACGCGCTCTGCGCCGCGGAGGTCAATTCCGGAGATTCCCACAACTGCACCGCGACCGCGACCGCAGCCGCTTCCTCGCGCGAGAGATCTATCTCCGGGAGCTCGTAGGCATCACGGTTGATTCGATAGCCTTCGACGCCGAACGTCCCGGCAGAGATCCCGGTCTCGAGGGGTACGCCGAGGTCACGGAGTTCGTTCTTGTCACGCTCGAACATCCGACTGAAGGCTTCGTCGCTGCCCGAGTCTCCGTAACCCGCGACGCTGTCCCTGATCCGTTCGGCCGTCACGAACTGACGTGTCGACAACAGACAGATGACGAGATTCATCAATCGTTCGACTTTGGTGATCGCCACCCCAAGAACCCTAACCGTCCGAGTCGCTTCGGTCGCATCGCGCGCCTGCGACCACTACATCGACGCGATCAACCGCTCCACTCGCTCGTCGACGGAGCGGAACGGGTCCTTGCACAGAACGGTGCGTTGAGCCTGGTCGTTGAGCTTCAGGTGAACCCAGTCGACCGTGAAATCGCGGCCTGCATCCTGCGCGGCGGTGATGAATTCCCCGCGGAGCTTTGCGCGTGTCGTCTGGGGAGGCAGATCGACAGCCTCGTCGATCTGCTCGTCCTCGGTCAACCTCTTCGCAAGACCCTTGCGCTGGAGCAGGTCGAACACCCCGCGACCCCGTTTGATGTCGTGATAGGCCAGATCGAGCTGCGCGATCTTCGGGTCGGACAACTCCATCGAGTATCGATCCTGGTAGCGCTGGAACAACTTTCGCTTGATGACCCAGTCGATCTCGGTGTCCACTTTGGCGAAATCCTGGGCTTCGACCGCGTCCAGAGTCCTACCCCACAGGTCCACGACCTGCTCGATCTGAGTGTTGGGCTCGCGCGTCTTCAGATGTTCCACCGCCCTGGCGTAGTACTCACGCTGAATCTCGAGTGCACTGGCCTGCCGTCCGCCGGCGAGGCGAACCGGCCGTCGACCGGTCAGATCGTGACTGACCTCGCGGATCGCGCGGATGGGGTTGTCCAGCGCGAAGTCCCTGAAGGAGACCCCGGCCTCGATCATCTCGAGCACGAGAGCGGCCGTACCGACCTTGAGCATCGTGGTTGTCTCGGCCATGTTGGAATCACCGACGATGACGTGCAACCGGCGGTACTTCTCGGCGTCCGCATGCGGTTCGTCGCGCGTGTTGATGATGGGACGTGACCGGGTGGTCGCCGACGACACACCTTCCCAGATGTGTTCGGCGCGCTGCGACAGGCAGAAGGTGGCGGCTTTGGGCGTCTGCAGAATCTTCCCGGCGCCGCAGATGAGCTGGCGAGTGACGAGGAACGGCAGCAGCACATCCGAAATCCGCGAGAACTCTCCCGCTCGCTGGACCAGGTAGTTCTCGTGGCAGCCGTAGGAATTGCCGGCCGAGTCGGTGTTGTTCTTGAACAGATAGATGTCCCCGCCGATACCTTCCTCGGCGAGCCGCTGCTCGGCGTCGATCAGCAGGTCCTCGAGGACTCGTTCACCGGCCCTGTCGTGAGTGACCAACTGCAGCAGACTGTCGCACTCGGCCGTCGCGTACTCGGGATGCGACCCGACATCGAGGTACAGGCGCGCACCGTTGCGGAGGAACACGTTGGAGCTACGGCCCCACGACACGACCCGGCGGAAGAGGTAGCGGGCCACCTCGTCCGGGCTCAGCCGCCTGTGCCCGTGAAAGGTACAGGTGACACCGAACTCGGTCTCGATGCCCATGATTCGTCGCTGCACACTTCGACAGTACAACGCAGACGCGCCGATGGAGCGTCCGAACGACGCACGGTGAAATTGTGTCGGTTTCCGCGGGCTGTCTGGCAGGAGTGGAGCCGGCAGGAACAACCTGGCAGGGCGGGAGTGGAGCCGGCAGGAACGACCTGGCAGGGCGGGAGTGGAGCCGGCAGGAACGACCCAGTGAGCCGGGAGTGGAGCCGGCAGGAACGACCGGCTCTAGGCTGGGGTGGTGACCGAGACATCCCCCTCCTTGCCCGATCGCATCCACGCCTGGGATGTCAGATTGTTCGACCGAACCGCAGCCAGTCGTGCATCCGTCGCCGATCCGATTCTCCGAAACCTCAGCACTGCGGCGAACCACAGTGGCTTGTGGATCGCCGCGTCGGGAGTGTTGGCGAGCAAGCGGGGTCCGACTCGTCGCGGCGCGGTACGCGGGTTGTTGGCCGTGGCGGCAGCGAGTGCATTGGCGAACGGTGTCCTCAAGCCTGCGTTTCCCCGTAGCCGTCCTGGTTTCGAGCGGACCCCTTTCGTCCGTCGAGTGTTGTCACCGCCTGTGTCGTCTTCTTTCCCTTCCGGCCATTCGGCGTCGGCGGCTGCGTTCGTCACCGGCGTGGCGCTCGAATCTCCGCTCGCTGCAGCTGCTTTGGCGCCGGTGGCCGCGGCGGTGTGCTATTCACGGGTGCACACCGGGGTTCACTGGCCGACGGATGTGGTCGCCGGTGCCGCTCTCGGTGCCGGAATTGCGTTGTCGACGCGGCGGTGGTGGGCCGTACGCACGGAAGAACCTGCCGAGCTCGGCAGATCCGTTGCGGCGCCGCAGCTTCCGCGCGGCAAGAACATGCTGATCATGATCAACCCCGGATCCGGTTCCGACGACACGATAGAGGACGACATCCGACGCATGTTGCCGGACGCCGACCTGTTCCGGCCCGACACCGACGGGGACTTCACCACGCAGCTCAAGGAGCGTATCGCCGCGACGTCGCCCACGGCACTCGGCGTGTGCGGCGGGGACGGGACAATCGTCAGCGTCGCGGAATCCGCCGTGCGGCACGACCTCCCACTCGCGGTGTTCCCGGGAGGTACTCTCAACCATTTCGCTCACGACGCCGGGGTCGCCGATGTCGCCGCCACCGCACGCAGCATCGAGAACGGAACCGCCGATCGTGTCGATCTCGCCCACGTCGTCGTCGACGGCCGGGATCGGATCTCGTTCGTCAACACTGCGACGTTCGGCGGATACCCGGACTCCGTGCGGCTGCGGGAGAAGCTGCAGGACCGCATCGGTAAATGGCCTGCTGCTGCCGTCGCGATGGTACGAGTACTCGGCCGCGCCCAGCCGATGCAGATCGAGTTGGACGGCCGTCGGCAGGCAGTGTGGATGCTGTTCGTCGGGAACGGCCAGTACGCGCCCACGGACCGGGTTCCGATGTCCAGGCCCTCGATAGGTTCCGGCACGCTGGACCTGAGGTATCTGCCGTCGACTCCGTTCCTGTCTCGTACCCGGCTCGTTCTGGCGGCACTCACCGGAACGCTCGGATCGTCGTCGACCTACGTCCACTCGTCGGTTCACTCGCTGAAGGTCGCCGTCGAAGGCCCCGAAGTCGCGCTCGCCACCGACGGCGAAGTCACCGCAGACGGTCGCACATTCGAATTCGGCGTCGACGAGAACGGCCTCGCGCTCTACCGAGATCGATAGAACACGAGGCCGCAGGCTCCCGAAGATGAAGGCAGGGCGCTACTCAGGTCATTCCTCGGGCTCCACTCCCGGGATTACCCAGGTCATTCCGCTGGCTCCACTCCCGGCTCTACTCAGGTCATTCCGCGGGCTCCGCTCCCGGCTGCCCGGGCGTGGGTTCCTGGTCGGCGGCGTCGCGCCGAGGAAGCATGTCCTGCAGCGCAGCTCCGGCGATGCGCCTGAACGCCCGCCGGGGCCGTCCCTGATCCAGCACGGCGACCTCGAGAGCGCTGACCTCGAGCACCTTCTTCTCCGGCTCCGTGCCGCCCTGTCCCGCCGGCGACGCAGCCGGTGCTGCGCCCGCCTCGAGTGCGGCAACCGAGATCTTCACAGCCGAGGCCAAGTCGAGCCCGGTGCGGTAGGACTCCTTGAGGGCGGTGACGATCGGCTCGGTGGTGCCACCCATGACGACGAAGTCCTGCTCGTCGACGATCGATCCGTCGTAGGTGATCCGGTAGAGCTGGCTGGCGACCGGTTCGTCGGAATGGGACACCTCGGCGACGCAGATCTCCACCTCGTACGGCTTGAGCTGTTCGGTGAAGATGGTTCCGAGCGCCTGAGCGTACGTCTTCGCCAGAGATCGACCCGTCACGTCGCGCCTGTCGTAGGTGTAACCCTTGGTGTCCGCGTGGAGGATGCCTGCCTTGCGCAGGTTCTCGAACTCGTTGTACTTCCCCACCGCGGCGAACCCGAGGCGGTCGTAGAGTTCGCTCACCTTGTGCAGCGCCGACGACCGGTTCTCCGCCACGAACAGCACCCCGTCCGCGAAGGACAGCACGATGACGCTTCTACCGCGGGCGATACCCTTGCGCGCGAGCTCGGAGCGATCGCGCATGATCTGCTCGGCCGACGCGTAGTACGGCATGGTCATGACGCAGTCCCCCCTTCGATCGTGCGGTCGGCGATGACGGCGCGAGCTGCGGCCGAGATGCGATCCTCGGCCACTTCGTCGGCGCCGACACTGGTGATGGTCACCGCGGTCGGGTAGATCCCGCGGGTCACGTCAGGTCCACCCGTCGCGGAGTCGTCGTCCGCCGCGTCGAACAGCGACTCCACGGCCGCCCGCAACGCGTCGTCCTCGCTCAGCCCGGGGGCGTAGAGCTTCTTGAGTGCCGACTTCGCGAACAGCGAACCCGACCCGACCGCGTGATACCCCGACCGTTCTTCGTAACGTCCGCCGACGACGTCGTAGGACACGATGCGACCGGCGCGATCGGGATCTGCGATGTCCACGTCGAAACCGACGAGCAACGGCACCGCGGCCAGACCCTGCATTGCCGCACCGAGGTTGCTCCGCACCATCGACGACAGCTTGTTCGCCTTGCCGTTGAACGTCAGCGGCACGCCCTCGATCTTCTCGTAATGCTCGAGTTCGACCGCGAACAGACGAACGAGTTCGATGGCGATACCCGCCGTTCCGGCGATGCCGGCCGCCGAGAACTCATCCGTGACGAACACCTTCTGCATGTCTCTGTTGGCAATCAGATTGCCCTGCGTGGCACGGCGATCACCGGCGATGAGCACGCCACCGGCGTACGTCACCGCCACGATCGTCGTGCCGTGCGGTGCCAGGTCCGAGTGCACCGGGTTTCCTCCGCGGTCGCTCGTGAGGCCCCGCTCGTCCAGACCGCCGGAAAACTGCATCCGGCTCTCGGGGAGGAGGTGCGGGGCGTGATCACGCAGATGGTCGGTGAACGAGGAGTGATGCGAGCCGAACGCCGGCAGAAAATCGGCCGCCGAGGGGTTCGCGCTGCGATCCACCGTCACTGGCCGCCCTTCTGAACGTAGGCGCGGACGAAGTCCTCGGCGTTTTCCTCGAGCACGTCGTCGATCTCGTCGAGGAGGTCGTCGGTCTCTTCGGCCAACTTCTCGCGTCGTTCCTGACCGCCACCGGCCTCGCCGGGAACCTCGTCGTCGCCGTCACCACCGCCAGAGCGTCGTGTCTGCTCCTGAGCCATAGTCGTCGACCTCCTTACGTCATCGCAGTACCTGCTCGGACCTTCACCCTACCGATCACAGAGCGTCATGGGGCGTCAAGACGCGACGGCAATCGACTCAGGACGTGAGTTGGTCCACCAGTTCCGCCGCGGTGTTCACGCTTTCCAGCAGTTCGCCGACATGAGATTTGCTTCCACGCAGCGGTTCCAACGTCGGAATACGCACCAGCGAGTCGCCGCCGAGATCGAAGATCACCGAATCCCAACTCGCAGCCGCGATATCGGCGCCGAACTTACGCAACACCTCGCCTCGGAAGTACGCGCGCGTGTCGGACGGCGGAGTGGAGACGGCGTCGAGCACCTGCTGTTCGGTGACCAGCCGTTCCATCGACCCGCGCGCGACGAGCCGGTTGTAGAGCCCCTTGTCCAACCGAACGTCCGAGTACTGGAGGTCGACCAGATGCAGTCGCGGCGCCGACCACCCGAGGCCTTCGCGCTGACGGAACCCTTCGAGCAGACGCAGTTTGGCCGGCCAGTCCAGCAGGTTCGCGCACTCCATCGGATCGCGTTCGAGAAGGTCGAGAACCATGGCCCACTTGTCCAGAATGTCCGCGACACGAGGATCGTTCTTGCCCTCGCCTGCAACGAACTTCGCCACCCTCTGGTGATAGATCCGCTGCAACGCGAGGGCGGTCAGCTCCCGCCCGTCCGTCAGTGCGACCGTCTGACGAAGCGTCGGGTCGTGGCTGATCTGGTGAACCGCGGTGACCGGCCGAGCGAGCTGCAGGTCGGACAGATCGACGCCTGCTTCGATGATGTCGAGAACCAGCGCCGTCGTACCCACCTTGAGATACGTGGCCATCTCCGCGAGGTTGGCGTCGCCGATGATGCAATGCAGCCTGCGGTACTTGTCTGCGTCCGCGTGCGGCTCGTCACGGGTGTTGATGATCCCGCGCTTCAGCGTCGTCTCCAGACCGACCTCGACCTCGATGTAGTCCGCTCGTTGAGACAACTGGAACCCGGACTCGTCACCGGACTGGCCGATGCCGACGCGACCGGAGCCGGTGATGACCTGGCGGGAGGCGAAGAACGGTGACAGCCCGGCGATGACGGCCGAGAACGGAGTCGCGCGGGACATGAGGTAGTTCTCGTGGGTGCCGTAGGACGCGCCCTTGCCGTCCACGTTGTTCTTGTACAACTGCAAGCGCGGTGCACCGGGAACACTCGACGCGTGACGCGCCGCGGCCTCCATCACGCGCTCGCCTGCCTTGTCCCAGATCACCGCGTCGAGCGGGTCTCGAACCTCGGGAGCCGAGTACTCGGGATGCGCGTGATCTACGTACAGACGGGCGCCGTTGGTGAGGATCATGTTCGCGGCGCCGACCTCGTCGGCGTCGATGACGGGAGCGGGCCCACTGAAACGACCCAGGTCGAATCCGCGCGCATCACGAAGCGGCGACTCGACCTCGTAGTCCCACCGGGTTCGCTTCGCCCGCGGAACTCCCGCAGCCGCCGCGTACGCGAGCACCGCCTGGGTCGAGGTGAGGATCGGGTTGGCCGTGGGTTCGGTCGGGGACGAGATTCCGTACTCGACCTCGATACCGATGATGCGCTCCATGGCCCCGAGCCTAGGTGATCGCGCCGTTCGCCCGTGGAACCGACGCTGCCCGCGACCGTCACAGCGGTCGCGGGCAGCGTCGAACTCCTCGAATCCTTACAGGTACTGGCCGGTGTTCGACTCGGTGTCGATGGCACGCGACGCACTGGCGTTCTTGCCTGTGACCAGCGTCCGGATGTAGACGATGCGCTCGCCCTTCTTGCCCGAGATTCGCGCCCAGTCGTCCGGATTGGTCGTGTTGGGCAGGTCCTCGTTCTCCGCGAACTCGTCGACGATGGAGTCGAAGAGGTGCTGGACCCGCAAACCCGGATTACCGGACTCCAGAACCGATTTGATCGCGTACTTCTTGGAGCGGTCGACGATGTTCTGGATCATTGCACCCGAGTTGAAGTCCTTGAAGTACAGAACTTCCTTGTCCCCGTTGGCGTAGGTGACCTCGAGGAACCTGTTGTCCTCGCTCTCGGCGTACATGCGGTCCACGACACGTTCGATCATCGCGCGGACGCACGAGGTCCGGTCGCCGCCGAACTCGGCGAGATCGTCCGCGTTGACCGGCAACGAATCCGTCAGGTACTTGGAGAAGATGTCCTGCGCAGACTCGGCGTCCGGACGTTCGATCTTGATCTTGACGTCGAGGCGCCCCGGGCGAAGGATCGCGGGATCGATCATGTCCTCGCGATTGGACGCACCGATCACGATGACGTTCTCCAGCCCTTCCACACCGTCGATCTCGGCGAGAAGCTGCGGAACGACCGTCGTCTCGACGTCCGAGGACACACCGGAACCACGCGTACGGAAGATCGAGTCCATCTCGTCGAAGAACACGATCACCGGCGTGCCCTCGGAGGCCTTCTCGCGCGCACGCTGGAAGATCAACCGAATGTGCCGTTCGGTCTCGCCGACGAACTTGTTGAGCAGCTCGGGGCCCTTGATGTTGAGGAAGAACGACTTGGCTTCCTTGGCATCCTGGCCGCGCGCCTCGGCGATCTTCTTGGCGAGCGAGTTGGCGACGGCCTTGGCGATCAGAGTCTTGCCGCAGCCGGGCGGCCCGTACAGCAGAACACCTTTCGGAGGCCTGAGCGAGTACTCGCGGAAGAGGTCCTTGTGCAGAAACGGCAATTCGACGGCGTCTCGGATCTGCTCGATCTGGCGACCGAGACCGCCGATGTCCTCGTAGCCGACGTCCGGAACTTCCTCGAGCACCAAGTCCTCGACCTCGGCCTTGGGGACCCGCTCGAAGGCGTAGCCGGCCTTCGTGTCGACGAGCAGCGAGTCACCGGGACGCAGCTTGCGCGACGGCTCGTCCGGGTCGTCGATGCCCTCGTCGTTCGCCATGTCGACGAGCGGCTTGGCGAGCCACACCACGCGTTCCTCGTCGGCATGGCCGACGACCAGTGCCCGCGAACCGTCTCCGAGAAGTTCACGGAGCGTGCTGATCTCGCCGACCTGTTCGAAGGAACCGGCCTCGACGATGGTGAGTGCCTCGTTGAGCCGTACCGTCTGACCCGCAGCCAACGACGAGGACTCGACGTTGGGTGAGCACGCGAGGCGCATCTTGCGACCGGACGTGAAGACGTCGACGGTGTCGTCCTCGTGGACGGCCATGAGAATGCCGTAGCCGCTGGGCGGTTGACCCAGCCGGTCCACTTCCTCGCGCAGTGCGATCAACTGCTGACGAGCTTCCTTGAGCGTGTCCATCAATTTGGAGTTGCGCAACGACAGCGAGTCGATGCGGGACTCCAGTTCACGGACACGCTCCGGCGATTCTCCGAGCCCACCGAGCTGACGCCTCAGCGACGCCGCCTCGGCACGTAGCTCCTCGAGTTCCGCCCGGGCCGCAGCCGAATCCGGATTGTCTGTTGAGCTCATGAGCGACTCCTCCCAGTGAAGATCAGTCAACGCTACCGGCAGTTTCACGAATGTGCGTGTGGACACGTTCGAGCACCGCGCACTTGTGACCGATCGGTCGCACCCCGGACAGGCGGATCGGCCATGTTAGCCTCACCTGACCGACACGGTCCGACGCTATCTCGAAATGGGGCTTCACCAGTGAACAAGCGCATCACCTCGGCGTTCGCGGCTGCTGCTGCCACCGCGCTGCTCGTCACCGGCTGCGGTGGAAGCGATGATTCCGATCACGCCGATCACAGTTCGGAATCCGCCGCTGCGTCGACCACCGAAGCGGCAACGACGACGGCCGACGCCGCGGTTGCTGCACCGACGACGGCGGAACTCACCGACTCGTTGACCCTCATCGTCGCTCCCGATGTCGACGCCGCCACCAAGGCCGCGGAGATCGAGAACGGCCAGGCGCGGATCGCGAACCTGGAACAGATGACGGCTGCGCTCGCGAACTACGGCGAGATCACGTTCGACGTGTCCGAGCCGACGGTGGAGGGCGAAACTGCCACCGCGGACGTTGCCATCGCGACGCCGCGAGGAACAGCGGCACCGTCGCCCAACACCTGGGTCCTGATCGACGGCAAGTGGAAGGTTTCCGACGCGTCCGCGTGCGCGTTGCTCGCCATGGGACAGGCGCCCTGCGTCTAGAGCGTCAGCCCTTGCCGGAGCGACGCTGAGGCTTCGGAGTCACTGTGCCCGCCGCAAGTTTGCGTGCACTGACGAGAAACGCGGTGTGCCCCTGCATCCGATGTTCGGGGCGCACCGCCAAGCCGACGACGTGCCACCCGCGCACGATCGACTCCCACGATCTGGGCTCGGTCCAGCATTCCTGCCCGCGGAGAGTCTCGACGACCTTCGACAACTGCGTGACTGTCGCGACGTACACGATCAGTACTCCCCCGGGCACGAGCGCCTCGGCGACGGCAGGGAGCGCATCCCATGGCGCGAGCATGTCCAGAACGACCCGGTCGACCGTCTCCCCGGGGTGGTCCGCCCCGAAACGGTCGATGTCCGCGACGGTCAGTTCCCAGTTGGGCGGACGCTCACCGAAGAAGGTTTCGACGTTCTTCACCGCGTAGTCGGCGTGGTCCTGACGGATCTCGTAGGAGATGACCTTGCCCTCCGAACCGACGGCGCGCAGCAGCGAGCACGTCAGCGCACCGGAACCGGCCCCCGCCTCGAGCACTCGTGCACCGGGGAACACGTCTCCCTCGTGCACTATCTGCGCGGCGTCCTTCGGATAGATCACCTGCGCGCCGCGTGGCATCGACAGGACGTAATCGGTGAGCAGCGGTCGCAGCGCCAGGTACGGGGTGCCGTTGACCGAGGTGACGACGCTTCCCTCGTCCGCACCGATGAGCGCGTCGTGGGTGATTCCACCGCGGTGCGTGTGGAACTCCTTGCCCGCGTCGAGAACGACGGTGTAGTGCCTGCCCTTGCCGTCGGTGAGCTGGACGCGGTCGCCGACGCGGAACGGACCACTGCGCGCCGGCCCCGTGGACAGCGCCTGGGTGTCGTCCGTCTCCGACTGCGCCTCTGTCTCCGACTGCGTCTCTGTCTCCGACTGCATCTCGGGAGCCTGTGCCGACGGTTCAGCAGTCCCGAACACGGTTTCGTCCGAAGACTCCGAAAACCCGGAAGACACAGCCGACTACCTCTTTCGCTTTGCAGAACAGATCCGGTGGGCCCGGCGGGCCGACACTCGGCCGCCTAAGACTACGGCCTTGCGTGAATCTGTCGGTCCACGGGCTTAGTCTGCAGAGCGTGAGTATCACCGATGTGCCTGCACCACCCGTCCGAACCGGCTCCACCAGCTCGACCCGGCGGAGCGCACCGGCCCTTTCTCCGTCCCGCGCGGGTGACTACAAGCAGTGCCCGCTGCTGTACCGCTTCCGTGCGATAGATCGGATACCGGAGAAATCGACGAAGGCGCAGGTCAAGGGGACTGTGGTGCACGCCGCACTGGAGGCGCTCTACGGAATGCCCAGCGAGAGCAGACATTCGGAGACGGCTGTCGGTCTCGTCGATGCCGCGTGGGATCGGGTGTGCGCCGAATCTCCTGAAGTCGCGGACACGCTCGTCGGTGACGAGCGCACCGTTCTGCTGGACCAGGCTCGGGACCTGGTCGCCGGGTATTACGAGATGGAGGATCCCACTCGATTCGATCCGGAGTCCTGCGAGCAACGGGTCGAGATCGACCTGGAGGACGGTACTCCGCTTCGAGGTTTCATCGACCGAATCGACGTCGCGCCCAACGGAATGGTCCGCGTCGTGGACTACAAAACAGGTAAGGCCCCGCGGGAGTTCACCGAGGCGAAGGCGCTGTTCCAGATGAAGTTCTATGCGCTCGTGGTCATGCGTCTACGCGGAATCGTTCCGGCACAACTGAAGCTGATGTATCTGGCGGACAAGCAATCACTCACCTACACCCCGGACGAGGGTGAGTTGATCAGATTCGAGCGGATGCTCTCGGCGATCTGGAAAGCCATCGTCGCCGCAGGCAAGTCGGGCGATTTTCAGCCCAAACGTGGAAAGCTTTGCGGTTGGTGCGATCACCAGGCGCTGTGTCCCGAGTTCGGCGGCACTCCCCCGGCGTATCCGGGTTGGCCGGAGGCGCGGTCGTGACCGGCATTCCCGACGCATTCTTCGTACCGCTCGGACGAGCGGAACCGGGTACCGAACGGTTCTCGAGTACAGAGCGGTTCTCGAGTACAGAGCAGTTCTCGAGTACAGAGCGGACGACGAGCCTCTGGGCGCCGACCATGCAGCACGGTGCTCCGCCGTCGGCACTGCTGCTCCGTGCTCTCGAACGTGTGGAAGCCCGATCCGACGTTCGGGTGACGCGGGTGGTCGTCGAACTGCTCGGACCGGTTCCCATCGCGGACATCGTGGTGAGGTCCTGGGTGGAGCGTCCGGGCAAGAACATCGAACTCGTCGCGGCCGAGTTGTGGGCGACCACTGCGACCGGGGTGGACCGTGCTGTCGCTCGCGGAACCGCGTGGCGGATGACGACGGAAGACACCGCGGCCGTTGCCCATGCCGCGGATCGGCAACTCGCGCCGCTGACGGACGCGTCGTTGCATTCGTGGGGAGGGCGGTGGAAGTCCGGGTACCTCGACAACATCGAGGTCCAGGCACTCGGAAGCATCGACGCCGACGGACCGGGCCTCGTCTGGGCGCGCCCGAAGACCGCTCTGGTCCTCGGTGAAACCATGACCCCGCTCGAGCGTCTGTTCTCCATCGCCGACATCGCCAACGGGGTCGGTGCATCTCTGGACCTCGACCATTGGACGTTCCTGAACACGGACCTCACCGTGCATGTGTTCCGGATCCCGGACGGCGAGTGGGTAGGTGTCGCGGCCGAGACCTCCGTGGGTCCGGACGGAGTGGCCATGTCCGCCGGCGTACTCCACGACGAGCACGGACCGGTCGGGCGTATCGCCCAGACCGTGCTGGTCCGTCCCCGTTCCTGACCGAACCGGTCAGAACGCCCGGCAGGACCGAATGTCCGACGCGAGAATAGCTTTCGCGCCGAGGTCGGCGAGATCGTCCATGACGGTGTTGTGAACCTTGCGAGAGACCATGGCACGCACGGCGATCCAGTTCTCGTCGGCCATCGGCGACAGCGTCGGGGACTCGATTCCGGGCGTGATCTTGACGGCCTCGTCGAGAATGGCCTTGGGGCAGTCGTAGTCCAGCATCAGATACTGCTGCGCGAACACGACGCCCTGGACGCGAGCGATGAGCTGCTTGCGAGTCCTGTCGGAGCGATCGCTGCCCTCACGTTCGATGAGCACTCCCTCGGAATCGCACAGCGACTCGCCGAATGCCACCAGGTTGTTCTGACGTAGTGAGCGGCCGGATTCCACGACATCGGCGATGGCGTCGGCGACACCGAGTTGGATGGAGATCTCCACAGCACCGTCGAGACGGATGACCGTTGCTTCCAACCCTCGAGCCGCCAGGTCGGCCTTGACGAGGTTCGGATAGGACGTGGCGATTCGCAGCCCGTTCAGGTCTGCCGTCGACCACTCCTTGCCCTGAGGTCCCGCGTACCGAAAGGTGGAGCGACCGAAGCCGAGACCGAGCAACTCCTCCACCGGCGCCCCGGAATCGAGTGCGAGGTCGCGGCCGGTGATGCCCAGGTCGAGTTGACCCGAACCGACGTAGATCGCGATGTCCTTGGGACGGAGAAAGAAGAATTCGACGCCGTTCGCGTTGTCGAGGACGGTCAGGTCCTTCGAGTCGCTGCGGCGACGATAGCCGGCCTCCTTGAGAATTTCGGCTGCGGACTCGGAGAGGGCGCCCTTGTTGGGAACTGCTACACGCAACATTGCGAGGTCCTTAGATCGGGAAAGTCAGACGGTGAACGTGTGCACACTGTTCACAGATGTCGGTAGACATCGTCGAGCGTCAGGCCCCGACCCACCATCAGCACCTGGACCCAGTACAGCAGCTGCGAGATCTCCTCGGCGAGCGCTTCGTCGCCTTCGTGCTCGGCGGCGATCCAGACCTCACCCGCTTCTTCGATGATCTTCTTGCCCTGCGCATGCACGCCTGCATCCAACGCAGCGACGGTGCCGGAGCCCTCGGGGCGGGTGGCAGCGCGGTCGGTCAGCTCGGCGAACAGGGAATCGAAGGTCTTCACGGTGAAAGATTCTTTCATGACGACGCGGGACGCCGTGCATCGCACCATGCCGAGCGGAGGTCGTCGGCCGTGAGACCGACGAGCGATTCGCGTACGACGTAGCCCGGAGACGCCGCCACAGCAACCTCCGACGGCACGAGGAGTACGGAGCATCCTGCTCGGTGAGCCGACAGCGACCCGGTCGGAGAGTCCTCGACCGCGAGGCACTGCGACGGGTCGAGGCCGAGCAGTGCAGCGCCCTTCAGATAGGGCGCCGGATGCGGCTTGCCTTCGTCGACTTCGTCGCCACTGACGGTGAAGTCGAAGTACTCACGCCCGATGGTGTCCAACGCGTTCTCGACGAGTCCGCGTTCGGTGTTGGTGACCAGTGCGGTCCTCAGCCCGATGTCGCGGGCGAGCGCCAGCGCGTCCTTGGCGCCGGGACGCCACGGGATGCCTTCGGCGAACAGTTCGGACACACGGGCGGTCAGCCAGTCGCGTCCAGCGGCGAGCGATTCCTCGGTGACGTCGGTGCCGGTGTGCACGAAGACCTTGGTCAGCGCGCCGCGCATGGAGTTGCCGAGCGTGCTCTCGCGAACCTCGGGGGTGAGCTCACGCCCGTGGGTCACGGACAGTTCCGCAACTGCAACGTCCCAGATCTTCTCCGAGTCGAGCAGTGTGCCGTCCATGTCCCACAGGACGCCCTGCAGAGACGAGTTGTCAGACATTGAAGTACTTGGCCTCCGGGTGGTGAAGAACGAATGCGTCGGTGGATTGCTCGGGATGCAGCTGCAGTTCTTCCGACAGCTTCACGCCGATACGTTCCGGTTCGAGCAGTGCCGCGAGCTTGACGCGATCCTCGAGGTCCGGGCACGCACCGTAGCCGAACGAGTAACGAGCGCCGCGATATTCGAGCTTGAAGAAGCCTTCCGCGTCCTCGGGATCGTCCTCGGCGACGCTTCGACCACCCGTGAGTTTCAGCTCCTCGCGGACGCGGCGATGCCAGTACTCGGCGAGCGCCTCGGTCAGCTGCACACCGATACCGTGCACCTCGAGGTAGTCGCGGTAGGAATCCGCCGCGAACAGTTCGTTGGCGAAGTCCGCGATGGGCTGGCCCATCGTCACCAGGTTCATCGGCAACACGTCGACCTGACCGGTGTCGCGAGCACGCTCTCGCGACCGAACGAAGTCCGCGATGCACAGGAAACGGTCCCGCTGCTGCCTCGGGAAGGTGAATCGGAAGCGTTCGGGCGCATCAGGATTCGGCTCGGTGAGGACGATCACGTCGTCGCCCTCGGACACCGCAGGAAAGTAGCCGTACACCAGCGCCGCGTGGGCGAGAATGCCGTCCGTACTGAGGCGGTCCAGCCAGTACCGCAGCCGCGGCTTGCCCTCCGACTCGACGAGATCCTCGTACGTCGCTCCCTCACCCTTGCGAGCGCCGCGCAGACCCCACTGCCCGAGGAAGAGCGCGCGCTCGTCGAGCAGACCCGAGTACTCCGACAACGACACGCCCTTGACGATGCGGGTGCCCCAGAACGGCGGCACAGGAGTCTCGACATCGATCGCCACGTCGGACCGTTCCGGAACGACGACGGGAACCTCGGCCGCCTTCCGCTGCTCGGCGATTCGGCGCGAGCGCTCGTGACGCGCCTTCCGTTCCTCGGCCTTCGCCTTGGCTTCGAGCGCCTCCGGACTGTCCGGGGCCGGTCCCCCGCCTCGTTTGGTGGTCATGATGGTGTCCATCAGCCGTAGACCCTCGAACGCGTCGCGGGCGTAGTGGACATCGCCCTGATAGACGTCCTGAAGATCGTTCTCGACGTAGGACCGCGTCAACGCGGCCCCACCGAGCAGAACCGGGAACTGCTCGGCAACACCCTTGTTGTTGAGCTCGATCAGGTTGTCCTTCATGACGACCGTGGACTTCACGAGCAACCCGGACATGCCGATGACGTCGGCGCGCTTGTCGATCGCCGCTTCCAGAATGGTGGCAATCGGTTGTTTGATACCGAGATTGACGACCTCGTATCCGTTGTTGCTCAGGATGATGTCGACCAGGTTCTTGCCGATGTCGTGGACGTCGCCCTTGACGGTTCCGAGCACGATGCGCCCCTTGCCGTCGTCGTCGGTGGCCTCCATGTGTGGTTCCAGGTATGCCACAGCGGCTTTCATCACCTCGGCGGAGGCGAGGACGAACGGCAACTGCATCTGACCCGATCCGAACAGCTCACCCACGGTCTTCATGCCGGACAGCAGCGTCTCGTTGATGATCTCGAGCGGTGGCTTCTCGCCCATCGCGGCATCGAGATCGACGTCGAGGCCGTTTCTCTCACCGTCGACGATGCGGCGCTCGAGTCGCTCGAACAGTGGCAGCCGCGCCAGCTCCTCGGCCCGGGACTCGCGCGCAGACGCCGCCGAGACCCCCTCGAACAGCTGCATCAGCTTCTGCAGCGGGTCGTACCCCTCGGACCTGCGGTCGTACACGAGATCGAGCGCGGTTTCGCGTTGCTCGTCCGGAATCTTGTTCATCGGCAGGATCTTCGACGCGTGGACGATCGCAGTGTCCAGTCCGGCCTCGGTGCACTCGTGCAGGAACACCGAATTCAGGACCTGACGCGCTGCCGGGTTGAGACCGAACGAGATGTTGGACAGACCGAGTGTGGTGTGCACCTTGGGGTACTTGGCCTTGAGCTGCCGAATTGCCTCGATGGTCTCGATGCCGTCTCGCCGGACCTCCTCCTGACCGGTGGAGATGGGGAACGTCAACGTGTCGACGATGATGTCCTCGTGGGACAGGCCCCAGTTGGTGGTGATGTCCTCGATCAACCGATCGGCGACGCGCACCTTCCACTCGGCCGTGCGGGCCTGACCTTCCTCGTCGATCGTCAATGCGACGACTGCCGCGCCGTGCTCCTTGACGAGCTTCATGATCTTCTGGAAGCGCGAATCCGGTCCGTCGCCGTCCTCGTAGTTGACGGAGTTGACGGCGCTGCGGCCGCCGAGGTGTTCGAGACCTGCCTCCAGAACTGCAGGTTCGGTGGAGTCCAGCATGATCGGAAGTGTCGACGCCGTCGCCAATCGTGATGCGAGCGCGGACATGTCGGCCGCACCGTCGCGTCCGACGTAGTCGACGTTGAGGTCGAGCATGTGTGCACCGTCGCGCGTCTGATCCTTGGCGATGTCGAGGCACTTCTCGTAGTCCTCGGCGATCATCGCATCGCGAAATGCCTTGGACCCGTTGGAGTTCGTCCGCTCGCCGATCATCAGGATGCTGGCGTCCTGCTCGAACGGCACAGCCGAGTAGAGCGATGCCACGCCGGGCTCGGGTGCAGGCGCCCGGTCGGCCTTCGCGACACCGTGGACGAGGTCCGCGACCTGACGGATGTGCTCCGGCGTGGTTCCGCAGCACCCACCGACGAGAGACAGGCCGTACTCGGACACGAAACCACCGAGCGCGTCGGCGAGTTCCGGCGCCGTCAACGGATACTCGGCTCCGCGAGGACCGAGCGTCGGCAAACCGGCATTCGGCATGACCGACACCGGGAGCGTCGAATGCTTCGACAGGTGGCGCAGATGCTCGCTCATCTCGGCAGGACCCGTCGCGCAGTTCAGACCGATCATGTCGATCCCCAGTGGCTCCAGCGCCGTCAACGCAGCACCGATTTCGCTACCGAGAAGCATCGCCCCGGTCGTCTCGACGGTCACGTGCGTGATGATCGGAATACGCACGCCGAGTTTGTCCATCGCGCGCTGACTGCCGATGATCGCGGCTTTGACCTGAAGCAGGTCCTGGCACGTCTCGACCAGGATGGCGTCGGCGCCGCCGTCGATCATGCCGAGCGCTGCCTCGACGTACGCGTCCCGCAACACTGAGAACGGCGCATGCCCCAACGTCGGAAGCTTCGTTCCCGGACCCATCGATCCCAGGACGAACCGCTCCATCCCGTCGCGTCCGGGTCCCATCTCGTCGGCCGTTTCGCGGGCGAGGCGCGTTCCCTTCTCGGCCAACTCGCGGATCCGATCCGAGATGTCGTAGTCGGCGAGGTTGGGGAGGTTGCACCCGAACGTGTTGGTCTCGACCGCGTCTGCACCGGCATCGAAGTACGCGCGGTGTATCTCCCGTAGGACATCCGGGCGCGTGTCGTTGAGGATTTCGTTGCAGCCCTCGAGTCCGAGGAAATCGTCCAGCGTCAGGTTCGCATCCTGCAGCATCGTGCCCATTGCCCCGTCACCGATGACAACGCGACTGCGAATCGCATCGAGCAGGCTGGTTCTGTGTAGCGCAGGCATCCCTACAGAGTAATGGGCGCGTGGCTGTGCCCCTCACGGCGCAGCCTGGTCGTAGGCTGTCGTGGTGAGTCCCCGAAACCTCGACGGCAACCAACCCGCCGACAACGACGATACAGAACACGACAATCCGGACAGTGCGGCCGAAGCACTGCTGGAAGCGGTGTCCTCGGCTGTGTCGAACGCAACACCGGTGCCGACGGCCTCCGAACTCGACGACGACGATCTTCCGCTCCCGACCCTCCGTGACCCGATACTCGTCGCCGCGTTCGAGGGGTGGAACGACGCAGGCGACGCCGCGAGCGGAGCCGTCGAGCATCTGGAGTTGATCTGGGATGCGACGCCTCTCGCCGAGCTCGACTCGGAGGACTACTACGACTATCAGGTCAACAGGCCGACCATTCGGCAGGTGGACGGTGTGACCAGAGAGATTCAGTGGCCGTCGACGAGGTTGTCGGTGTGCTCACCGCCGGGAAGCGCCAGGGATGTGGTGTTGCTTCGGGGTATCGAACCGAACATGCGGTGGAGAAGTTTCTGCGACGATCTGCTGGAGTTCGTCGACCAACTCGGTGTCGACACCGTCGTGATCCTGGGTGCCTTGCTCGCGGACACCCCGCACACCCGTCCTGTTCCGGTGACGGGCAGTGCGTACAGCGTCGAAGCGGCGGAACGCTTCAACCTGGAGCAGACGCGCTACGAGGGTCCGACGGGCATCACCGGCGTGTTGCAGGACGAGTGCGTCAAAGCAGGTGTTCCGGCGGTCTCGTTCTGGGCGGCCGTGCCCCACTACGTCTCGCAACCGCCGAATCCGAAGGCAACCGTTGCGCTGCTTCAGCGTGTCGAGGACGTTCTCGACATCGAGGTTCCGCTCGGCGAACTCCCCACTCAGGCCGAGGAATGGGAGGAAGCCGTCACCGACATGACGAAGGAAGACGAGGAGATCAGCGAATACGTCCGCACCCTGGAGGAGCGCGGCGACGCCGAGGTCGACATCTCCGAGGCCATCTCCAAGATCGACGGGGACGCCATCGCTGCCGAGTTCGAGCGCTACCTGCGTCGACGAGGGCCGGGCAACTTCGGGCTGTGATCGGTTCCGACCCCGGGCGCCTGCGTGTTGCGGCGCTCTATTTCGGGGGATTTCTCGGTCCGTTCGGCGGCGCCCTCGTGGCCTCGATGCTTCCCGAGATGGGTGCCTCGCTCGGCGTGTCGACAGGATCGGCGTCGGCATCCCTGGCTGCGTACCTGCTTCCGTTCGCCGCGGTGATGCTGGTGTCCGGAACGCTCGGCGCACGCTGGGGACGCCTTCGCACCGTCCGCATCGCCTATGCGGTGTACACGGCCGCGTCGATCGTGTGCGTGTTCGCACCGAGCCTCGAGGTGTTGCTCGCTGCTCGCGCAGTGCAGGGATGCGGCAACGCGTTCACGACCCCACTGTTGCTCGTGACTCTCGCCGAGGCCACCCCACGAGCGCGGCTGGGCAGGGTGCTCGGAACGTTCGGTGCCCTGCAGGCGGCCGGACAGACGAGCGCCCCGCTCGTCGGGGGTCTTTCGGCCGAGTTCGACTGGCGATACGCGTTCGTCGTTCTCGCCTGTGTGTCCGCGGTTCTCGGCGTCGTCGGTCTCCCGAGAACCACCACTGCAGAGCAGACAGCACCTCCCCGCGAACGTCTGCGCGACGCCCTGCGGCCCTACGTTCTGAGAGTCGGCGTGGTGGCGCTCCTGGGATGGGGAGCACTCGGCGGGGTGAACTTCCTCCTCGCGTATCGCGCGGAAGATCAGTTCGGACTGACGGCGTCCCAACGCGGACTGCTCCTGACCGTGTTCGGGCTCACCGGCATCCTGACCGCGCGCAGCGTCGGACGCCTCATCGATCGCCTCGGCGCACAGCGGACCGTGCTGATCGGTGCCGTCGCCGGTGCGGCGCTCGTGGCGGTTGCGGGCACCGTGCCCGTGCTGTGGGCGGTCGCAGCTGCCTGGGCGGTCGCCGGAATCGCGTCGCAGTTCGTTCTCGTCGGCGTCAACGCCGCGGTACTGGCAGGCGGGTCCAGCCGAGGCGGCGCAGTGTCGGTGGTGCAGGCGTTCAGATTCTCCGGCGCGGCGGTTGCGCCGCTCGCTCTCACTCCGTTGTATCTCGCACATCCGTCGGCGGGATTCCTCGTACCCGCAGTGCTTCTCGCCGTGGTCGCGCCCCTCGCCATGCCCCGAACCTCCGCGCCCTGACATCCGCGCACGACGTCGTGTGAGCACATTCTGACCCTGCCGTAACCCGCACGCCTCCACCGCGTCACCGTTCGGCGCGACAGTCGTGGCATGGCAAGCACACCGCGGTTTCTGCAGGGCGTCTTCCCGTTCACCGGACACGGACTCGACAAGCCGGAGAACGTCGACCCGTCCACCACCTTCGTCGTACCGTCGGGATCGATCGCGCAGCCGCTGTACTTCAGGGGCGGAAACTCCAGCGACGAACTCGTCGTGGTTTCGTTGCTCCGGGACGGGCAGCCGATGCGTCTGTTCCCCATGGGAGCCAAGAGCGGGGTCAACATCCCGTTGCGTGTGGTCGAGGACGTCGACCCGGACTCGGTCCTGGAGCTGGTCGTCGCAGCTCCCGAGGGAACGACGGGCGAGGTCGTCGTCGACTTCGGTCTGGTGTTGATCTGATGTCGGGGTCCGAATCGAACAGGACCCGCCTGCTCGTGGTCGGCAACGGAATGGCAGGCGCCAGAACGGTCGAGGAAATTCTGAAACGGAGCGCCGATCGGTTCGACGTCACGATGATCGGCGACGAACCGTACGGCAACTACAACCGCATCATGCTCTCGCACGTGCTTGCCGGGGAGACCGGCGTCGACGACGAGGATCTCCTCCTGAACCCGATGAGTTGGTACCGGGAGAACGGCGTGACTCTGTACGCGGGCGACCGAGCAGTGTCCCTCGATCGGTTCGCGAAATCGGTGCGATGCGAGAGCGGTCGCGACGTGGCCTACGACATCTTGATCATCGCGACGGGAAGCAACACCTTCTTCCCCAACATGGACGGACTCCGTGAACCCGACGGCCGACTTGCCCGCGGCGTGTTCGGGTTTCGGACCATCGAGGACACCAACGGGATGCTGCAGATGGCGGCATCGCAGGACGACCTGCGCGCAGTGGTCATCGGCGGTGGCCTGCTGGGACTCGAAGCAGCGTACGGTCTACGCACGCAGGGCCTCGATGTGGACGTCGTGCACTCCCCCGGTCATCTCATGAACCAGCAGCTCGACGAACGCGGCGGCAAGCTGCTGCGGAACAAGATCGAATCGCTGGGCGTGGGAGTGCACACGTCCAAACGCACGACCTCCGTTCTGCGCACCGAGACCGGCGCAGTGGCCGGTGTCGGTTTCGGCGACGGCACGTCGCTGCCCGCGGACATGATCGTCGTCACCGCGGGAATCCGCCCGAATGTCGAGTTCGCACGAGGGGGCGGCCTCGTCATCGAGCGCGGAATCGTCGTCGACGACCAGTTGCGCTGCGAGGACGAAGGGTCGATCTTCGCGGTCGGTGAATGCTGCCAGCACCGAGGCGAGGTGTACGGCCTCGTCGCACCGCTGTGGGAGCAGGCCGTGGTACTTGCCGAGCACCTGACCGGCACGGATCCCGCTGCCGCGTACCACGGTTCGAGGCTGACGACCAAGCTCAAGGTCGCCGGGGTGGACGTCGCCGCAATGGGCGTGAAGGGACCCGAGCGTGAGGACGACGAGTTCGTCCAGTTCTACGAGCCCAGAAGCGGTACCTACAAGAGCGTGGTCGTCCGCGACGGAAAGTTGATCGGCGCAACGCTTCTGGGTGACATCAGCAAAGCGAACTTCTTGACGCAGGCGTTCGACGAGAAGGTACCGCTGCCCGACGAGCGGATCAGCATGCTCTTCGACATGGGCACCCCTACCGCGGCGACCGGGGCTGCCGAACTGGCCGACGACGTTCAGGTGTGCAACTGCAACGGAGTCACGAAGGGCACGATCGTCGCCTGTGTCCACGCGGGTGCCAAGTCGATGGGCGACGTCACGGCCGCGACCCGCGCCGGGAAAGGATGCGGATCGTGCAAGGGGTTGGTCGCCGACATCCTGGCCTGTGCCGCAGGCGGCGCGGTCGAAGCCGACCCGGCTGCGGACTGGTACGTCCCGTGCATCCCGTTGTCCAAGCCCGCCCTCATCGAGGTGATCCGCGAGCGTGATCTGAGGTCGGTGTCGCAGGTGTTCACCGAACTGGCGACCGGCGGCCGCGAGGACGTGCCGTCGAAGATGCCGTTGGCGTCCTTGCTCCGCACCGTGTGGGGACCGGACTGGGTGGACGAGCGCGGAGCACTGTTCATCAACGACCGCGTCCACGCCAACATCCAACGCGACGGCACGTTCTCGGTGGTTCCCCAGATGAAAGGCGGCGTCACCACCCCGGACCAACTGCGCAGGATCGCCGACGTCGCGGACAAGTACCAGGTGCCGCTCGTCAAAGTCACCGGCGGACAACGCATCGATCTGCTCGGCATCAAGAAGGAAGACCTCCCCAAGGTGTGGGGCGATCTCGACATGCCGTCCGGTTTCGCCTACGGCAAGAGCATGCGGACCGTCAAAACCTGCGTCGGCAGCGACTTCTGCCGGTTCGGTCTCGGCGATTCGACCGCACTGGGCATCGCGCTCGAGGACCGGTTCCAGGGCTTGGAGACCCCGGCGAAGCTGAAACTCGCCGTCGCCGGCTGCCCCCGCAACTGTTCCGAGGCACTGTGCAAGGACCTCGGTGTCGTGTCCGTCGGCGAGGACAAGTGGGAGATCTACGTGGGCGGTGCAGCGGGAGCGCACATCAGGAAGGGCGATCTGCTCGCCACCGTGGTCGGCGCCGATGAAGTGATCCGTGTCGCGGGAATCTTCATCCAGCACTATCGGGAGACGGCCCACTGGCTCGAGCGGACCTACGCCTGGGTTCCCCGTATCGGCCTGGAAGCACTCCAGCGGATCTTGATCGAGGACGCCGACGGGATCGTCGCGGGATTGGAGAAACGAATGCAGACGTCCGTCGACGGCTACCGCGACCCGTGGCAGGACCGGGTCGAGCAGAAGTCGCCCGCCCAGTTCGCACCGTCGCTCCCCCTGCTTCCGCTGCCTCGGGTCCCGGTCCGATGAGCATCCCCGTCGGTGCCGTGGAGGACCTGACACCTGGGGAAGGCCGCGCCTATGTGGTCGACGGCAAGCAGGTTGCCGTCTTCCTGCTCGGTGACGGCACCGTACGCGCCATGGACGCCGTCTGTCCTCACAAGGGAGGCCCGCTCGCGGACGGCCAGATCGACGGCTCCGTGGTGATGTGCCCGCTGCACCAGTACACGTTCTCGCTCGACACGGGTGTGTGCCCCAGTGGCATCGATTCCGTCAGGACATACCCGGCAGCGGTGGTGGACGGGAAGGTCACCGTCGACGTCTGAATCGCACCCTTCGGCGTGTTTTTCGCTCCTGGGCAGTGGACGCCTACCCTGTTGCAGTGAGCGAATCAGGAGCGGAGCCGGTGGTCGACGACATCCGGCACAGTACTGCGACTGCTTTTCTGCAGGAAGAACGGCTGAAACTGTTCGCGTTCACGGTGGCAGAGAAGCGGGCCGAGTACCTCTGGGTGTTGCGCGCGTTCGACATCGCACGCGCCAACTACGTCGTGTTGCTGCACGCCGCCGATGTCGCGGACACACTGGCGAGGAATGCGCCGGAGAATCTTCGGCTCGGAGCGGCGGAGATCGCGCCCCTGCTCGAACAACTGCACGCGTGGGAACTACTCGAGCGGAGCTACGACGGATCTCGCGCGGCGACACTCGCGGAGTATCGGAACCGTCATTTCGTGTATCAGTTCAGCGGCGCCGGGTACAAGGCATTCCGCGCCGTCGAGGACGTGCTGGGCGCACGGCTCGACGACGCCTCTCTGTCCCGGCTCGTTCTGCCCGAACTTCTCGCCGACATGCACGAGCTCGCCGAGGCCAATCGGCAAGCGGACGGCGATCGCATCTACCGCAAGCTTAGCCGCCTGGACTCCACGCTGTCCGAAATGGCAACGCGCGCAGCACATTTCTACCTCGTTCTCGGCGACCTGGTGCGTACCACGGAAATCACCCCCGAGACGTTTCTGGTGCACAAGGATGCGCTGTTGACGCACATGCGCGAGTTCAGCTCGGATCTGACGCGGTACGCACCCAAGCTCGCCGAAGCCATCGCGGTGGTCGAGTCGACCGGAATATCGGAACTGATCCACCGGGCGGCGGTCAGCGACGAGCGCGTGTTCCTCACCGTCGAGGAACGCACGGCGGACTGGCGGGCACGGTGGTCCGGCCTGTCGCACTGGTTCGTCGCAGCAGACGCCGAGCTCAGCGAGTCCGAACGCCTCCGCGAGGGCACCATGAGCGCGATCGCGGCCGTGCTGTCGCTGCTCCGACGCGTCACGGAGACCCGGAAGGGCGGCGTCAGCCGTGAAAGTCAGCTCCGTCACCTGGCGGGATGGTTTGCGAACACGTCCAGCGAAGACAGTGCGCATGCCCTGTTCCACGCCGTGTTCGGGCTCGGCCGTCCGCGCCATCTGTCGATGGTGCACCCGGACGCCGACATCATCCCCACCTCCCGCTCCTGGTGGGAGGCACCACCGGTGGAGATCTCACGGACGCTGGCGGAGACCGGTCGGGCGCCGTCGCCCGGGCTTCCCGGCCGGGTGCAACGCAACGACGGCGGAATCAGGAGGCTCCGCGAGCAGCAACTCGAAGCCCAGCGAGTCCGCAGTGCAGCCGCACGTTCACTGGCGTCCGACGGCGTCTACGAACGGACCCTCGACGAGGAGGAAACCGAGGTGCTGCTCGGCCTACTGAACGCCGCACTGACCGCGCGAGTTCGGGTCAGTGGACGAACGTCGGGATCCACCGGATCCGACAGCGGGGTGAAGCTCACGTTGACCACATCCGAGACCTCGACCGTCGTGCGCACGGCGCGCGGCCGACTGCACCTGGACCGTCTGCAGCTGGACGTGGCCGAGGTGGCCGGTCGATGAGAGCACGTGAAATACCTTCTCTCGCACTCGATTCCTACCAGCGCGCCGCGAGAGTGGCATTGGCGAACCACCTGGTCACCCGAGACTATCCGGACCGCATCGCGCTGCCACTTCTGCGCAGGTGGGCGACGGAACTGCGCGAGGACCTTCTCGAACTCTTCGGGTATCGACTCGAGGTCACCGAGACGACGGCCCGCGTGTACCCGGTGATCGACTCGCTCGATCCGAGCCAACCCGCCCGCACGGCCTCGGACCGCATCTTCGATCGACGCCGATACGCCTACCTGGCACTGGCCATGGCCGCGTTGGGACGAGCAGGCAACCAGATCACTCTGTCCGAGCTCGCCGACCACGTCGCCGCCGAGGCCGGGCAGGTCGACGGCGTCGAGTTGGAAGCGGATCGAGCGTCCGACCGGGATGCGTTCGTCGACGCGGTCGGCTGGTTGGCAGCTCGCGGTGCCATCTCTCTCGCCGACGGGGACGCGTCGGGCTGGGCGAGCAATCCGTCCTCGGGCGAGGCGTTGTACGACATCGAGCGTTCGGTGGTCGTCGCGTTGTTCCGGCCGCCGCGAGCAGTGCAGCATCTGCGTTCGGTCACCGGCCTACTCGTGGGATCCGACTCCCCGGTCGACGAGGATTCGGACGACGACGCCGCGCGCCCCACGGATCCGAAAGAGACGTTGCGCAAGGTCAGACGCGCTCTGGTCGAACGCCCCGTCGTGTACTTCGAGGATCTGGATCAGGACGGACGCACCGCACTCGCGGCGGACAGAACCGTCGCCGACGTGGAACTGCTCACCGGCTTGGTGTCCGAACGCCGCGCCGAGGGTGTCACGCTGATCGACACCGCGGGCAGGATGTCCGACGTACGGTTCCCGAGTACCGGCACCATCGCCCAGGTCGCACTGCTCCTGGCCGGCGAGATATCCGACCGTGTCGTCGACCCGGACGCCGACGCCCTCGCACACCATGCGCTCGCGCACCACGCGATCGTCGCGGACGACGACTTGGTGACGCGGCTGGATGCGGCCATCCCCGGCGGCGGAATCTTCGACGACCTGGCCGAATTCGGGTCGCCGACGGGCCCTGTCCCCGATACCGGCACCCCACCGGCCACCTATCCGTTCGTGGAGAACAGTTGGCTCGCGCACACCGTCGCCGATCTGGTCGAACGTTTCGGCCGCACGTTCGCCGCCCAGTGGCAAGCCGACCCCGACGGCCTGCGTGAACGAGCGGTGCAGATGCTGCATCGACTTCGGTTGGTGCACATCATGTCCGGCGGAGTTCTCGTGCTTCCCGTCATCGCCCGGTATCGCGATGTGATGGTGAGCGTGCGAGACCGGGTACCGCAGGACTCCTTGTTCGACAGCCGTTCCACGGACACAGAAATCGAGGCGCAGTAGATGACCGCACACTCCGAGCGCTTCCGCCCGACGCGAGCAGGAATCGTCAACCTGTGGGACTACCGTGACCAGGAGTTCTCGTTCGCCGACGGGCGGCTCGTCCTCCGTGGTCCGAACGGTTCGGGTAAGACCAAAGCCCTCGAAGTTCTGTTCCCCTTCGTCCTCGACGGGCGCATCGAACCGCGCCGGCTCAACCCGTTCGCGGGTGAGGAACGGACGATGAAGTCCAACCTGCTCTATCGCGGTCAGGAGAGCGCGCACTCCTACGTCTGGATGGAGTTCTCGCGCGGCACTCACGAGGACCCGGAGTCGGTCACCGTCGGAATCGGAATGCGTGCCAGCAGACAGAACGACAAGGTCACTCGCTGGTACTTCGTCGCCGACGGTCGCGCCGGGGTGGATTTCTCGTTGCTGGGCTCCGACGACCGCCCGCTCACCAAGAAGCAACTCGTCGAGCAGTTGGGCACCGACGCTTTGGCCGATCGTCCCGTGGACTATCGGGCTGCTATCGACGCTCGCATGTTCGGACTCGGCGCGGAGCGGTACGACCAGCTGATCAATCTCATTCTGACGCTTCGCCGTCCGCAGCTCGCGAAGAACCTGGATCCGAAGGGGTTGTCGCAGGCGCTGACCGACGGGCTGCGTCCCCTCGACGATCAGTTGGTGCTCGAAGCTGCGCGCTCGTTCAGCGACATGGAAGAGGTCGGGCGGGCCCTCGAAGGTCTTGCCCAGGCGGACCAGGCGGCGAAGAATTTCGTCGGGGTCTACTCGAAGTATCTCCGTGTGCAGGCTCGCTCGGATGTCGAACAGGTCTCCCGCAGGCTCGAAGCGGTGACCCATGCGACAACGGCGCACTTCGCCGCAGCCGCACTGAAGGAACGTCGGTTGCAGGAGCGTCTGGCGGCGGAGAAGCGATTCGACGACGCCGAACGCGCCCTCGACCAGGCCCTTGCCGATCGCGAGACGCTGCAGCGTTCGAGCGCGTACGAGGGCAAGCAGCAACTCGACGACTTGGCGGAATCGGCTGCGAAACTGAAGGTCTCGGCCGCCCAACAGTCCGAGCGTGCACGGGGTGCGCAGGCCGAACTCGAGAAGCGCACCACCGAATCCGCGAGGGCGGACACTGCGCTGAAGGATGCGACGACAGCGCTCGCTCGCGCCGAGGAGGAGTTGCAGGCCGCTGCCGAGGACGCAGGTATCGCGTGGGCGTCGATGCCCGCGGGCGCGCGCACCGACCAGTTCAGCACCGCTGTGCGTGGTCACGCCGAGGAACGTGACGGCGACGTGCGCGCCGTGCGGGAAGCGCTCGGAACAGCGGAGAAGGCGAGCACCGAACGTGCGCGCGCGGACCGCAGTGCCACCAGGGCGCACGAGTTGCTGGACGCCGCACGCGCGGCCGTGACGGGAGCCGAGGCATCGGTGGAACTCGCACGGGCGCAGTACACGTCGGCGCTGCGGGCGTGGTGGTCCGAACATTCGTCCACCTACCAACTCGCCGGCATCACGTCGTCGGCGTTCGAGGCTCTCGATGCCGCCGTTCCGCGTATCGGCGAGGACGACGGGCCGAGCTTGGACACCGTGCTCGCCGACGCCTCGGCCGACGGACTCGATACCGTCCGGGCTCGGCGAACGCACGCACAGCTCGGTGCTGCCGCGCTGACCGAGGAACTGTCCTCGATGCGGGCCGAGCGGGACCTCGTCAGCGCCGAACACGACGACGCACCTCCACCCTTCGCGGCACGCACGTCCTCGCGTGACGGTCTGCTCGGTGCGCCGCTGTGGCAGCTCGTGCGGTTCGCCGAGGGCGTCGATCCGTCCGAGGCGGCAGGTGTCGAATCCGCACTGCAGGCCGCGAACCTGCTCGACGGCTGGGTCTCGCCGACAGCCGTCCCCGACTCGCTCGAGTCCGAGCAGTACCTCGTTCCCGCTCCCGTGGAGTCCCGCCCGACCGGTCCCACCTTGGTGGACGTCCTCGTTCCCGAGTCGGGGACGGACGTGCCGGAGGAACTGATTCGAGACATCCTGTCCTCGATCTCGTTGGGACTGGTCGACGGCGTGACGTGTGTCGGTGTCGACGGCCGGTTCCGTCAGGGACTTCAGCGGGGACGGCACCGGAAGCAGGACGCCGAGTACATCGGAGCGACGGCCCGCGCAGCCCGCCGCGGTACCCGTATCGCCGAGCTCGACAAATCCATCGCCGGTTCCGAGGCGTCGCTGAACGCCACCCGAGAAGAGGAACGCTCGGCCGCCGACCTTCTTCGCGGACTCGCCGCGGCAGCCAAGCAGCTGCCCAAGGCGTCGGCGATCATCAAGTCGCAGAAGGCCGTGACGGAATCCGCCGGGGCTTTGCGGACGTCACAGGCCGGGGCAGCTGCTGCGGACGCCGAACTCGACCAGGCCATCGCGGAACTGTCCGCCCGAGAAAAGCATCTACGTTCCACGGCGGTCGCGCACCGCACACCGCACACCGCGCGGGAGATCGACTCGCTGGCCGCGGCCATTCGACATTTCCAGAATCAAGGCGAGCTGGTCCTGCGCCGACGCGGTGACCGCGTGCGCGAGGCCGAACGCGGTCGCGAAGCGTTGAACAGGTTGGAGGAGCAGACCGGCCTGGCCGAGGAACTCGCGGAGGAAGCGGCCATCGCCGAGGAGAGTCATCTTCAACAGGTCCAGAAGCTGGAGATTCTCAGCGAGAAACTCGGGTCGACGGCCGTTTCGATCAACGCCGATCTGGAACGTGCGCGCGAGAAGATCGAGGCGTGCAAGGTCGAGCAGCGCGCCGCCCGCAAGGCCGACAAGGACGCAGGCGAGGCCATCGGTAAGGCCGAGGGTGCGTGCAACACCGCACAGGAGAGTCTGCGCGCTGCACTCACCGAAGGAATCGACGACGCCAAGCGTCTCGCTCCCTACGCACGCAAGGACCTGCTCGCCATTCTCGGTGTGCACGATCCGTACGCGTGGCCGTCGAGCGACTCCGCGTGGCTCGGCGTCGAGCAGATCCTCTACCGCATCCAGCATGCGGCGGCGCCGGACGACGACTTCCAGGTGCTCCCGGTCGCAGTCGCCGGACTGCACGCGGCGCTCGACGAGGCCACGGCATCGGTGAAAGCCGGTGAGTCCTACCGCAAGAGCACGCGCACGTCGCTGACGACCGCGCTGCAGGAGTTCGACTCGCAGCTCGCGTTGTCCGGTCAGGACTACCGACTTCAGTGGGACGCCCCGGACGGGTTGACAGTGGTTCGCGTCCAGGACGAACAGGGCTACTCCTCGATCGGCGACTTCGCCGACCGCATCGGCGACGCACGATCCAACCAGGAGACGCTCCTCACCGAGCACGAACGCAGGATCCTCGAGGATGCTCTCCTGACCGGGCTTGCACAGCAGATCCACGAACGCACCGTCGACGCTCGTGAGCTCATCGGACAGATGGCCAGTGAGATGAAGCAGCGAAAGATGTCCTCCGGCAACACCATCGGTGTGCATTGGGTTCTGGCGGACAATCTCGACGACGGTGCCCGCGAGATCTCCAAGCTGCTCGACCGGGACGCGTCGGCATTGAGCTCGGACGACCTCGCGAAGATGCGCGCGCACTTCGCATCCGAGATCAGAATTGCCCGAGCTGCGCATCCCGAGCGCTCGTATCCCGAGATCCTGGCATCGACGCTGGATTACCGACGCTGGCGTGTGTTCTCGTTCAGTCTGATTCGAGGCGACGGCACCGAGGATCGGCTCACCGTCGCCAAGCACAGTGCGTTGTCCGGAGGCGAACAGTCGGTGTCGCTTCACCTGCCGTTGTTCGCCGCAGCGCATGTGATGCTGTCCTCCGCGGATCCTCACTGCCCACGGCTGCTGGCGCTCGACGAAGCGTTCGCAGGCGTCGACGACAACGGTCGCAGCGAGTTGCTCGGCCTGAGCGTTCAGTTCGATCTCGACCTGTTCATGACCGGATTCGACCTCTGGATCACCTACGCCGACGTGCCGGGCTGTGCGCACTACGACCTGGCGCATTCAGCGGCCGAGAACACCGTCAGCGCAGCATTGATGGTGTGGGCGAACGGCGAGCTGCTCCAGGAACACGACGGAGGTGACCTGGCGTCCGCACTCGGGTCGCCGCTGACGAGGCGCGTTCCGACCCGAGCGGAAGGTGGGCTCGACTTTGTCCGATGATCACGGCGCCGGGTGGCGCGGCACACCGGAACTCGACGTGCTGTTGGCCGCTGCACGCAAGAAGCTGGAGTCCAACTGGCTGAAGGTCGAGGGCAGCGTCACCGTACAGCTCGATGCCGCGCCGGACCTGTCGAGGCTCATGAGCGCAGTGAACGGATCGTCGTCTCAACTGAGCCGAGCGAGGTCGTCACGACTCGATCTTGCCCGGTTCGACGCCTGGCTCGGCCACTCCGTCAACGGCGGTGTCGGATTGCTGGACACACTGCGAGAGCGTGCACCGCTGCAGGACAAGAAGCGCATCGCCGCGGACAAGGCCGACGTCAAGGCGCGGGCGCTCGACAACGCTCGCTCGCTGCTCGCGACAACCGATCACGGCGAGTGGTTGGATCGCTGGCTCTCGTCTCTGTTGAATCAGGACGGAACCCTCGGCGGCCGCGTTGCCGTCGATGCTCTGGCTGTCGCGACCAAGGTCCTCGCAGTGCTTCCCGCGGACGGTCTTTCCTTGACGGAAGTGGCCGAGCTGGCCTGCGGCGACACGAAGGCTCTCTCGTCCGGCGGTGCACCCAAGCTGGTCCTGGAAGCGTTGTCTCTCAAGGAGGGTATTCCGCGGCCGGTCGATCCTGTCGGCATTCGTCTGCTGTGGGAAACCGCGGGCGTCTCGGTCGATGCACTGTCCAGCCGTGTCGTCGTGCTGGGGTATCGGGTCTCCGAGGACCACGTGGTGGCCCGGTGGTCGAACGAAGCCGCGGACGCGGGCATTCCCTTTCCTCTGACGCTCGACATGATCACTCGGGGACCACTGACCAACACCGCGGACCGAATCTTCGTGTGCGAGAACATCGCCGTGATCGCCGCTGCAGCGCGAACATTGGGTGGTGAGTCCGGGGCGATCGTCTGTACCGACGGGCAACCGTCCGCTGCGGTGCACAAACTGCTCGCCGGGCGCCGGTCGGGGACCGAGATCCACTGGCGCAACGACTTCGACTGGGCAGGGTTGCGCATGACCGGTCGCGCTGTCGCCCGCTACGACGCCGTCCCCTGGCGGATGGACCTGCAGTCCTACGAGCAGGCGCTGGATGCGAGAAACTCGGAGCCCCTCAAAGGTTTTCCCGCGGAGAGCCCGTGGGACCCCGAATTGGCACACGCGATGCACCGGTCCGGCCGGGCAGTGATGGAGGAACGGACCATCCCCGATCTTCTGCGCGACCTGAGCTGAGCCGAGCGTCCCCGACAAGAACGGCCGGAGGGCTCAGCGCAACGAAACCCCGAGCAATGCATCGACTGCGTCCGCGAATGCAGCCGGAGCGGACGTGTCCGCTCCCCCGCGTTCCACGGCAAAGCTCGCCCAGGCGTCGAGCGCGTCGAGCGCCTTGGGGGTATCGAGGTCGTCGGCGATGTGCTGACGCAGCCGAACGATGACATCGTCTGCGCTCGTGGCAGATTCGAGAGCGGCCGCCGCGCGCCACAACGCGAGACGAGTTGTCGCACGCCCCAGCACCTCGTCCGTCCAGGCCCTGTCCTGCCGGTAGTGACCGGACAGCAGGCCGAGGCGGATTGCCGCCGGGTCGACGCCGGCGAGACGCAGTTTGGACACGAACACGAGATTGCCGCGGCTCTTGGACATCTTCTCACCGTCCAGACCGATCATGCCGGTGTGCACGTAGTGCCGGGCGAACCGACCGCCTCCGACGGCTGCTTCACCGTGCGCGGCCGAGAACTCGTGGTGCGGGAAGATCAGATCGCTTCCACCGCCCTGGATGTCGAAACCGGTCCCGATGCGGTTCAGTGCGATTGCGGCGCACTCGATGTGCCATCCCGGACGTCCAGGTCCGAACGGGGACGGCCAGAACGGCTCGCCTTCGCGGTGGGCGCGCCACAACAGAGCGTCGAGCGGGTCACGCTTGCCCACACGGTCCGGGTCGCCGCCACGTTCGGCGAAGAATCGGTCCATCGTTGCCCGGTCGTAGCCCGACTCGTATCCGAACTCCGTGGTCGCGTCTGCTCGGAAGTAGACGTCGGGGAACTCGGAATCGTCCACGACGTACGCCGCACCCGAAGCCACCAGCTTCTCCACCAACTCGATGACCTCGTCGATGGACTCGACGGCTCCGATGTAGTCGCGGGGCGGAAGAACCCTGAGCGCCTCCATGTCCTCACGGAAGAGCTGAATCTCGCGGGTGCCCAGGTCGATCCAGTTCTCACCGTCTCGGTCCGCACGCTCGAACAGCGGATCGTCCACGTCGGTCACGTTCTGGACGTAGTGCACGTCGTGTCCGGCGTCCCGCCAGATGCGGTTCACCAGATCGAATGTGAGATACGTCGCGGCGTGCCCGAGGTGTGTGGCATCGTACGGGGTGATTCCACAGACGTACATCTTTGCTTCGGAACCCGGTGTGACCGGCCGGACCTGACGATCCGCCGTGTCGTACAACCGAAGCGGCGGCCCCTGACCAGGGATCGACGGTACGGCAGTATCGGACCAAGATTGCATGCGTACAAGCCTATCCGAGACGGATTGGAGCGCGGGCAGGGCGTCAGAAGGCCGGCCAGGGTATCGGCCTGCTCGAGCGCGGCTCCGGCATGACCGGGTCGGCCACCAACGCGCACGCGCGGGCCAGCAGAGCATCGACCTCGGCCTCGGTGATCTTCCCGCGAATGCGGGGTTCCACCGCGTCGGCGAAGGTGTCGACGAAGGTCACCACGTCGGCCATCAACGCGTCGTCGACGGTTGTGCCCGCCCAACCCCACAGCACGGTCCGCAGTTTGTCCTCCGAGTGCAGGCAGATTCCGTGGTCGACGCCGTAGACATAACCGTCGAGTCCTTCGAGCGCGTGACCGCCCTTGCGGTCCGCGTTGTTGAGCAGTACGTCCAGAACGGCCATCCGCTGGAGGCGAGGGTCGTCCGCGTGAATCAACGCGACCTCCTCCCCCTCACCGTCGTATGCCTGCAGCACCGGTATCCACCCGGACGGGACCAGATCGGGCCTGCAGATGTCGATCAGATCCACTCGGTCGCCCCGGTCTCCGTGCGGTTCGGGGGTGTCGATCCAGCGTTGCACCATGCCGGGCCCGAAGGGACCGTCCCGCAGCACGGTCGGGGGCACGACGTCCCAGCCGAGGGCGTCGGATATCTCGAACGAGGCGACCTCGCGTCCGGCGAGGGTCCCGTCGGGGAAGTCCCACAACGGAACTTCGCCACGAATCGGCTTGTAGACGCACCGCACGGGTTCACCGCCCGCAGCGTCGGCTGCGTCGCACACCAATGTCGCGTTGCTGGCCGTGACGACCCGTCCGACGACGGTGAGCTCGCCGACGGTCATGGACTGCAGGCCATCGAACGGCGGCCGAGTGTCGGTCAAAGCTCGTCACCGAGTTCCGACGCGGATCCGAAGGTGGCGTCGCGTCGGTACCCGTTCGTCCGGATGCAGATGTGGCCCTCCTGCGTGAGTGGTTGTCCGCACAGGGGGCACGGAGCACGTCCGGCGGCGATCACGCGCTCGGATCGAAGGGCGAATTCTCGCGCCTGCACCGGAGTGAGAAACACGCGGACGGCGTCGGGACCGTCCTCGGTGTCGTCGAGCACGACGGACTCGTCGATCTCCGATTCGCTCACGGCGAGGAGTTCCACGACGACAGCGCCTGCATCCGCATCCCACCCCAGTCCCATGGTCCCGACTCGGAACTCGGTGTCGATCGGTGTCAGGAGCGGGCTGGTGTCCCCGACCTCGGTTTCCTCGGGCGGGATCTCGGCGCCGAAACGACGATGCACTTCGTCGAGCAGCAATCCCATACGGTCCGCCAGGACCTGCACCTGCTGCTTCTCCAGTGCAACGGACACCACGCGGTGCTCGTGCACGGCCTGAAGAAAGAACGATCGGTCGCCCGGTTCACCCACGGTTCCGGCGACGAATCGATCAGGGGTGCGGAAAACATGTATTGCGCGTGGCATTGCACCTCCTGCGTCTAGATATTGTCGACAATCCTGTCTCGTGATTCTTCACCGACGAAGGATCACAGCTCTCCATTATCCGCCCCTGCGGGCAGTGCCCATTATCCGCCGCCGAGGGGGCGAAGACCCCGAACCTCTCCGCCGCCGAGGGGGCGAAGACCCCGAACCTCTCCGCTATCGAGGGGGCGAAGACCCCGAACCTATCCGCCACTGTGGGCCGCGGGCCCGGAGCCGCCACCGGGGACAGCATCGGAATCCGACGGCGAACCGGCTGCGGACTCGGCGTGCGGCGCCTTCTCGGCCGCGACGACGAGGCCCGACAGATCGGCTCCCGTGTCGTTGGTTCGAAGGACGAAAGCACGGGTCTCGGTGTACCGGATGACGCTGATCGACGCCGGATCGGCCACGATGCGCTGAAACGCGTCGAGGTGGCAGCCGACCGCGTCCGCCAGGATCGACTTGATGACGTCGCCGTGGGAGCACGCCACCCACAGCACGTCGCGCCCGTACTCGGCGGCGAGCCTGCGGTCGTGTTCACGCACCGCCGTCACCGCCCGTGCCTGGACCTGAGCCAAACCCTCACCGCCGGGGAACACCGCCGCCGACGGATGCTGCTGCACCACCTTCCAGAGCGGCTCGGCGAGCAGTTCCTTGATGCTGCGGCCGGTCCACGTGCCGTAATCGACTTCTTCGAGACGGTCGTCCACGACCGCAGTCAGGCCTCTGCGCTCGAGCAGCGGCTCGACAGTCTGCGCGCACCGCTGCAACGGAGAGCGAACGACCTCTTCGACGGGTAGTCCGCCAAGACGTTCGGCGAGGCGCTGCGCTTGCTCGCGCCCCTTGTCGTCCAGGTCGATCCCGGGTGACCTACCCGCAAGCGTTCCTGCGGTGTTGGAAGTCGAGCGGCCGTGCCGCAACAAGATCACCGTCATGGCACCACACTAGTATCCGTCGGCGAGCCGTCAGGTCGCGGAGACGACGCCCGCCGACAACAACGCCATGACACCGACGCCGAGCACGATGCGGTAACCGACGAACCAGTACAGCGAATGGTTCGCCACGAACTTCAGCAACCACGCGATCGATGCGTACCCCAGCGCGAACGCGATGATCGTCGCCACCACCAACTGCGCACCCGACGCGTTCAGTCCTTCCCCGGCCGGCTCGAACGCGTCGGGCAGCGAGAACAGGCCGGATGCGGTGACGGCGGGGATCGCCAGCAGGAACGAGAATCGTACGGCGGCCTCGCGCTCCAGACCGAGGAACAACCCGGCGCTGGTCGTTGCTCCGGAACGCGACACGCCCGGGATGAGCGCGAGGCACTGAGCGGCACCCATGACGAGACCGTCACGCGTGGTGATCTTCTCGATGGGGCGACGCTTGGTGCCGACGTACTCGGCCACCGCGATGACGATCGCGAACACGATGAGCATGGTGGCGATGAGCCACAGGTTTCGAGCGCCGGTCCGAATCTGGTCCTTGAACAGAATGCCGAGGACACCGATGGGAACGGTCGCGATGATCACGTACCAGCCGAGCCGGTAATCGAGATCTCGCTTCGCCTTGTCCAGCAACCCGGCGAACCAGGCTTTCACGATGCGGACGATGTCGCGCCAGAAGAAGAGGAGCACCGCAGCTTCCGTGCCGAGCTGGCTCACGGCGGTGAACGACGCGCCTGCATCGTCGCCGAAGAACACCTCCGACACGATCCTCAGGTGCCCCGACGACGAGATCGGGAGGAACTCGGTCAGCCCCTGGACAGCTCCGAGAATGATCGCCTGCAACCAGGTCATAGACTCGCCGATCACTGGCGCACCCCCGCACGACCCGATTCCCCGAGCACGTCGAAACCTGGGCCCTCTACACATTTCACGGCCACGACGGTACCCGGCAGCGCACTGCCGCACAGGCCGACACACGCGGACGACCCGCGGCAGGCTCGCATCGACGGTGCGGGCGCACTACTGTGCTCATCTGGCGCCGGACACAACGTGAGGAATCTCGAGAACACCATGAAGCAGAGATCTGTCGGATCCAGTGGCCTGCGCGTGTCCCGACTCGGTCTCGGAACTCTCGGCTGGGGTAGCGGAACGGACGGCGACGACGCCGCCGCGCAGTTGTCGGCATTCGCCGAGGCCGGTGGAACACTCGTCGACTCGTCTCCGTCCTACGGCGAAGGCCGCGCCCAACGCGTACTCGCCGAGGTACTCGACGACGTCGTCCCGCGGCGCGAACTGATCGTGAGCAGCGCAGCGGGAGTGATCACCACCGGTGGGCGCTACCGCGTCGACTGCTCTCGCCGATCGTTGCTCGACCAACTCGACAACACGCTGCGCGAACTCGGCACCGAGTACCTGGACCTGTGGCAGGTCGGCGCCTGGGACGAGCACACCCCCGTCGACGAGATCGCCTCGACGTTGGACTATGCGGTGACGAGCGGCAAGGTGCGGTACGTCGGCGCACGCGGCTACCTCGGTTGGCAGTTGGCGACGGCGGCGGGCGCGGCAGACGCAGGACGAATCGTCGCGACGCAGGCCGAGTACTCGCTGCTCGCACGCGGGATCGAGGACGAACTCCTGCCCGCCGCGCAGCACCACGGTGTCGGAGTGCTGGCAGCGATTCCGCTCGCCGGCGGTGTACTGACCGGAAAGTACAGCCACGGCACACCTGCCGATTCACGCGGCGCCGACGACGCCTACGCCGAGTCGATCGCCGGGTACCTGACCGACAGCGCCGCCAACGTCGTCGAAGCCGCAGTCACCGCTGCAAGTGGCTTGAAGACATCCCCGCTCACCGTGGCCCTAGCCTGGGCGCGCGACCGGCCAGGGGTGGCGTCGGCGATCGTCGGTGCACGTGATCTCGCTCAGCTCACCGGCATCCTGGTCGTCGAGGACCTGGAACTCCCTCGCGCCATCACGTCCGCACTCGACGACGTCAGCAGCTGAGTCAACTCAGGCTAACCTTGTCTGCGTGAACTTCTCGTCGACACTGCAACGCTCTTCGCGTCGCTCGGCTGTGGTTGCTGTCGTGGCGGCTACCGTGTTGGCCTCGGTTGCGTGCTCCGCCCCCGACCAGCAGACGCACTCCGGGGCGGATTCCATCGGCCCGCGCACCGCCGTGATCGCCGACCCCGATCCGGAACCCGTCGATTCCCGGCAGCAGCCGACCCTGCCGGTGACGGTCCGCGGTTTCGACGGAACAGACGTCACGATCACCGACGCCAGCCGCATCGTCGCAGCCGATCAATACGGAACGCTCACCACCACGGTCTACGCGCTCGGACTCGGCGACAACCTCGTCGGTCGGGACACGTCCGCAGAATTTCCGGCCGTCGCCGATGTCACCGACGTCACGCCGAACGGCCATTCGCTCAGCGCCGAATCCATCCTCGCGCTCGCCCCGACGGTAGTGCTCACCGACACCAGTGTCGGCCCACGCGGAGTGCAGGATCAGCTCCGCGCCGCCGGGATCCCCGTCGTCTTCTTCGATCCGACCCGAACGATGAACACGGTCGGGGACCAGATCGTCTCCGTCGCGAACGCTCTGGGGGTGCCCGAGCGCGGATCAGTTCTCGCGCAGCGCACCGAGGCCGAGATCGCCGAGGCATCGTCGAGTGCACCCACCGACGGCGAACCGGTGAAGATCGCGTTCCTCTACATGCGCGGTCCGGCGATCAAGATGCTCGCCGGGCCCGGGTCCGGAGCCGATGCGCTCATCGCCGGCCTGGGCGCGGAAGACGCGGGCACCGCATCGGGTCTCACCGAACAGTTCGTCCCGATCACCAGCGAAGCCCTCATCGCCGCCGCACCGGACGTCATCCTCATGATGACCGGTGGACTCGACTCGATCGGTGGGATCGACGGCCTCGAGCAGGTACCCGGCATCGCACAGACACCGGCAGGGCAGTCCCAGCGCGTCGTCGACATGGCCGACGGCGTCGTTCTCAGCTTCGGCCCCAACACCGGCAAGGTTCTGAGTGCGCTGGCCGAGGCCGTCTACGCGCCCGCTTGATGGACACATCGACTGCAGCCGTGCCGACACCTGCTCGGCTCCGCACCACCGTCGTCTTCGCCGTTCTGGCGATCCTCGCCGTCGGACTCGCCGTGTATTCGGCGTGCGTCGGCCAGGTTCCGACGACGCCACTCGAAGTGATGGGCAGCGTCCTGCATCGAATCGGCCTCGACGTCGGACCCATGCCTGCCCACCCCAGCGGGGAAGTCACCCTGTGGCAGGTTCGCTTTCCACGCATCGTTCTCGGTGCCGTCGTCGGCGCCTGTCTCGGCACGGCCGGTGCACTGTTGCAGGGAGTGTTCGCCAATCCGCTCGCCGAACCAGGAGTGATCGGCGTGTCCTCGGGCGCAGCTGTCGGAGCGTCCTCCGTGTTCGTGCTCGGAGGAGCGTTCGCCGGGGTGTGGTCGGTCGCCACCGCCGCATTCCTCGGCGGTCTGATCACGACGGTGCTCGTCTACGTACTGGCCCGAGGCGGTGGACGGACGGAAGTCGTCACGCTGATCCTCACCGGCGTTGCCATCAATGCGTTCGCCGGCGGTCTCATCGCGTTCTTCACCTTCGTCGCCTCACCGGCAGCACGCGATCAGATCGTCTTCTGGCAACTCGGATCACTCTCGGGCGCCACCTGGCAGGCCGTCGGCGTGGTGGCGCCGCTCGCCGTCGTCGGAATCGGGGCGTCCGTCGCCCTGTCACGACGACTGGACCTGCTCGCACTCGGGGAGAACGTCGCCCGGCACCTCGGTGTGAACGTGGAACGGCTGCGACAGACCGCCATCGTCATCGTGGCCGTACTGGTCGCCTCCGGCGTCGCGTTCACCGGAATCATCCTGTTCGTCGGCCTCGTCGTCCCGCACCTGATGCGTATGCTTCTCGGTCCGGCTCACCGAACCTTGGTTCCGGCGAGCGCGCTGTGCGGTGCCGTCGTTCTCCTGGCGTCGGATCTCCTCGCACGAACGCTCGTCGACAACGTGGACATGCCCCTCGGCATGATCACGTCACTGATCGGCGCACCGTTCTTCTTCTGGATGCTGCGTAGAACTCGCGCCGAGCAAGGCGGATGGGCATGACGCTGTTTCGACGGAACCGAGACCTTCCCGACGACGTGACGGCCGGAACCGTGACCATGAGCACCGCCGGGGTCACCGCCGTCCGTTCCGGTCGGGAAGTACTCCGAGGCGTCGACGTCGATGTCGTCGCCGGCGAAGTTCTGACACTTGTCGGGCCGAACGGCGCAGGCAAATCCACACTGCTGGCCGTACTCACCGGCGAACTCCGACCTGCCGCAGGCTCGGTCGAACTGCACGGACGACCGCTCGCGCACTGGTCGGACCTCGACGCCGCGAGACGCCGTTCGGTGCTCCCTCAGCAGCACACCGTCGGGTTCTCCTTCACCGCGCATCAGGTCGTCCGCATGGGCAGGGCGCCGTGGGCGGGCACGGACGAGGCGGAGAACGACGATGCGGCGGTCGCCCTCGCCATGAAGCACTGCGACGTCACGGAATTCGCGGATCGACCGTTCGCCGGTCTGTCCGGCGGCGAGCGTGCCCGAGTCTCACTGGCGCGAGTGCTGGCGCAGAGAACCTCGACGCTGCTGCTCGACGAACCGACCGCCGCGCTGGACATCGGCCATCAGGAAACCGTCATGTCCGTGGCACGAGATCGAGCTCGCCGCGGAGACGCAGTCGTCGTGGTCCTGCACGATCTCGCCCTGGCAGCCGCCTACTCCGACAGAATCGCGATCCTCGACCGCGGCGCTCTGGTCGCGGTCGGTTCTCCGCGGTCGACTCTGAACGAGGAGCTTCTGACCCGCGTGTACGGCCACCGCGTGGAGGTGTTCGACCATCCACGTACCGGCGGACTGCTGGTACTGCCCGTTCGCGGCGATCGAGCGAAAGGTTCGCAGCGAGCCGGTTTCTAGATGGACGCCATCACCGAGCCGACACGGCCGAGAAAGGATCGGACGGCCGAGGATTCCTTGGCGTCCGCGCCGAGCGAATCGGCGGAGCCGACCGCATCTCTGACCGCAGCCACGATGCTTCGCTCGTCGGTCAGATCGATCTCCGTGACCGACTGCTCCGCGACAGCCGTCACGTCGGAGCGGTCCGGAACCGGCGACGGAAGATCCGCGCGATAGATCTCCAGGTACAGCGTTCTCTTGTACACGCGAAACGCGAAGGGCCTGTTGTCCTCGGTGCTGCCGAACCCGCTTGCCTGAGCTCCGGTGCTGACCTGCTCCACCTGGAACGTCGCGACACTCGACGCGTCACTGTCGTGTTCGGTCGCCAACTCCACTCCTCGTATTTTCGACGGTCCTGGCTCTTGACGGTCCTGGCCTTCGACTGAACAGGGTGCCGAATCACGGTACCGCCGATGTGTGCATGCCCGGTCACCGGAGGTCCGGCGAACACCGGTCATCGATCATCAGGCAAGGTGAACGGGTGCACCGACGGTGCTGACAGCGCCCCGAGAGAAGGATTTGCGGATCGATGAACGTTCGACACACCCCGTGGCATCTATTCGCCGCGGCCGCATCCGCATGTCTGCTGGTGGCCGGATGCTCGGACTCCGGCTCCGGCTCGTCGGACGAACCGGATGCGGTCGACCTCGAACCCCTCACCGGCATAACGTCGCCCGACACATCGGTTCCCCCGAGCGGCTCGGTCGTTCCCTCCCCCTCCGGACTGCATTCCACCACATTCGAACCGGTGACGCGCAGCATCGTCGCGCTCGACGATGCTCGCACCGCCCTGACGGTCTTCGACGCCGACGACGCGGCCGCACCGCCGCGGTCGGTCCCGCTTCCCGGTGCGGCAGCCGACGTCGTTCCCGGCGTCGACGGCACCCTGCTTCTTCCGATGAACGGAAGCCTCGCCGAGGTCGATCTCCGCAGCTCCGGGGTTCGAAACGTGGACACCGGCGGAAACCTTCTCAGCGCGGCCACTCTCTCGGACGGCACTGTCGTCGCCGGTGACGACAGTGGCAGCATTCATATCGTCGACTTCGGTGCGAATCGGTCACAGTCCATCGGCGGGCTGACCTCCGTCGACGCACTTGCGTCCACCGAACACGGGCTGGCCGCCCTCGACCGCCACCAGACTTCGCTGACTCAGGTGAACGTCGACGACGAATCCCTCGGTCTGGCCCTCAGGGCGGGCACAGGCGCCGCACGCCTCGACACGGACGAGTACGGCCGGATCCTCGTCACGGACGCCGCAGGCGGCGAACTGCTGGTGTACTCGTCCGACGACCTTCTTCTTCGGCAACGTTTTCCGGTCGGTGCGCAGCCGTGGGCAGTCACCTACGATGACAAGTCCGACACAGTGTGGGTCACCACTCCCGCGGACAACGAGGTGGTCGGCTACACCCTCGACACAGGAATTCCCGTCGAGTCCGGCAGGTTCTCCACGGTGAGGCAGCCGGACTCGATCACGGTCGACCCGGATTCGGGTGCGCTCTACGTCGGGTCGGCCACCGGAGGCGGTCTACAACGGATCGACACCGCCGAACGGGGCTGAGCACTCGCAACGCTCACAGCAGGTCGAGGGCACACCGCAGGTCGAGGGCACACCGCAGGTCGACGGCACACGGCAGGGAAGGGCGCAGCGTTTGAAGAACAACAGCACACGCAGCAGGATGCCTACGGAGTGGGAGTCCGGGTCCGACGACTGGGAGTACATTCCGTTGCGACTGCCGCCCGATGTCACGCGAGTGACCGCATCCATGAGACTGGCGATCCAAGCCGAATTCGGTGGTTGGGAGCTCTCTCGCGTGCGCCTCTACACCGACGGCAGCCGGAGAGTACTGCTCAAACGTAAGAAGACTGCCCACCACATCCCGGATCCGGGAATCTAGGTCGAAAGAAGGCTCGTGTACCGCGCTCTGCTCCGCTTGATGTTCCTTGTCTCCCCGGAACGCATTCACCATCTCGCGTTCTTCGCGATGCGCGCAGCAACGGCGTGGTCACCGATCCGCGCGCTCGTGGCGAAGGTCCTCGTCGTGAGCGATCCGGCGCTGAGGAGCACCGCCTTCGGCGTCGACTTCCCCACTCCACTCGGGCTCGCCGCGGGATTCGACAAGAACGCCGACGGAGTCGACGTGTGGGGGCCGCTCGGATTCGGCTTCGCCGAGATCGGCACGGTGACCGCGCAGGGACAGCCGGGCAATCCGCAGCCACGACTGTTCAGGCTGCCCGCCGACCGCGCACTGATCAACCGCATGGGTTTCAACAATCACGGCTCCGGTCATGCGGCGAACGCGCTGCGCCACCGCCGAGGAGGAATTCCCATCGGGGCCAACATCGGCAAGACGAAGGTGACCCCGGCGTCCGAGGCCGCCGCGGACTACACCGCAAGCGCGACTCTCCTCGGGCCGCTCGCGGATTTCGTCGTCGTGAACGTCAGTTCCCCCAACACCCCTGGTCTTCGCGACCTTCAAGCGGTGGAATCGTTGCGCCCGATCCTGTCGGCGGTCCAATCCGTCGTATCGGTGCCGGTGTTGGTCAAGATCGCTCCGGACCTGCTCGACGAGGACATCGACGCGGTCGCCGACCTTGCCGTCGAACTCGGTCTCGACGGAATCGTCGCGACCAACACGACGATCGGCCGGTCCGGTCTGCGGACGCCCGTCGACGCGGTGGACACCATCGGCGCAGGAGGGCTGTCCGGCGCGCCGTTGGCCGACCGGTCCTTGGATGTCCTCCGGAGGCTGTACGCGCGTGTCGGAGGATCCATCACACTCGTGTCGGTCGGAGGAATCGAGACACCCGATCAGGCCTGGGATCGCATCACGGCCGGAGCGTCGTTGATTCAGGGCTACACCGGCTTCATCTACGGCGGCCCGTTCTGGATGCGGTCGATCAACCGAGGAATCGCGAAGCGGCTCCGCGCGGAAGGATTCAGCACACTCTCCGACGCCGTGGGCTCCGCGCACAGGTGAGTCGAACCACGGCACCGCCGGGCAGCTGCACTGCCGAACTGCGCCCGCTCCGCCCGCTCGACAGCGGGCGGAGCGGGCGCAGTCGCTGAATCAGGCTTCGTAGGTAGCGGTCAGCAGCGCCCTGCCGATCGCGTGCGAGAACAGGTTGAACCCGAGGTACGCCGGCGTCGCGGTCTCGTCGACCTCCAGTCTTTCCACGTCGACGGCGTGCACCGCGAAGATGTAGCGATGCGGCCCGTGACCGGCCGGGGGTGCGGCGCCGATGTAGCGGAACAGCCCCGCGTCGTTCTTCAGCGTCACCGCGGTGCTCGGGATTCCGGTGCCACCGTCGTCTCCTGCGCCGGAGACGAGCGACGTCGTCGATGCCGGGATGTTGGCCACTGCCCAATGCCAGAAGCCCGAGGCGGTAGGCGCGTCCGGGTCGTACACGGTGACGACGAAGCTCTTGGTCCCGTCGGGGAAGCCCGACCAGGACAGTTGCGGTGAGTTGTCGTGGCCACCTGCACCCATGATGCCGCTGACCTGTTGCGTCGCCAGAGTTCCACCGTCGGTGACGTCCTCGGACGTCAGCTCGAAGGTGGGAAGCGACGGGAGTGATGCATAGGGGTCGTACGTCACGTGATCAGCCCTCTCGAATATTGCTTGTCAGCTGTGGAGCAAGAAGTGTTCCAATACCTGTGTACCGAACTCGAGCGAACTGACCGGTACCCGCTCGTCGACGCCGTGGAAGAGTGCCGCGAAATCCAGCTCGGGCGGCAGCTTCAGTGGCGCGAAACCGAAGCACCTGATGCCCAGCTTCGCGAAGGCCTTCGCGTCGGTGCCGCCGGACAGCATGTAGGGAACGGTTCGACCGTTCTCGTCGTGCGCGAGGACTGCATCGTTCATCGCGTCGACGAGGTGCCCGTCGAACGTCGTCTCGTAGGAGTCGAGCTTGGTCACCCATTCCCGCTCGACGTTCGGGCCGATCAACTCGTCGACCTCGCGCTCGAACTCGGCTTGCCTACCGGGAACCACACGGCAGTCGACCATGGCTTCCGCGGTCTGCGGAATCACGTTGGCCTTGTACCCGGCCTTCAGCATCGTCGGGTTGGCGGTGTCCCGAAGCGTGGCACCGACGATCCTGGCGATGCTTCCGAGCTTCTGCAGGGTGCCGTCGAGGTCGGGCGACGTCGGGTCGAAGTCGAGGCCCGTCTCCTCCGCGACCGCGGACAGGAATTCTGCGACCGAGTCGGAGATCACGAGAGGGAACGTGTGGTTGCCCAACTTCGCCACAGCTTCCGCGAGATAGGTGACGGCGTTCTCGTCGTGCAGGAAGGATCCGTGGCCTGCCCTCGCCTTCGCAGTCAGTTTCATCCACCCGAGGCCTTTCTCCGCCGTCTCGACCATGTAGAGACGCTTCTCGGTACCGTCCGGCCGGGCGACGGTCAGCGAGAACCCGCCTACTTCACCGACAGCTTCGGTGACGCCTTCGAACAGGTCGGGACGATGCTCGACTAGCCACTGCGAACCCCACCGACCGCCGTTCTCCTCGTCGGCGAGAAACGCGAACATGATGTTGCGCGGCGGCACCGTTCCGTTGGATTTGAACTGGCGCGCCAACGCGAGTGCCATACCGACCATGTCCTTCATGTCCACGGCGCCGCGGCCCCAGACGTACCCGTCCTCGACCGCGCCGGAGAACGGGTGGACGCTCCAGTCCGCCGGCTCCGCCGGGACGACGTCGAGGTGACCGTGAATCAGCAACGTCCCTCGGTTCGGGTCCGCGCCCGGAAGTGTCGCGAAGACGTTACCTCGACCGGGTGCACCGGATTCGACGTATTCGGTCTCGTATCCCACTTCCCGAAGCTTCTGCGCCACCCACTCGGCGCATTCCTTCTCGCCCTTGGTCGTCGCCAGTTCGCCGGTGTTCGACGTGTCGAATCTGATCAGCGAACTGACGAGGTCCACGACCTCGTCGAGCGCGGTGGTGCGGACAGAACTGACAGGTGAATTATCGGAAGAAGACACACCACTTTCCTACCACCAGTCTTCGGGCCTCGGGCGAACTGACGTGCGGATTTGGGCGATCGGGCACCCTTGCTATATCTTTGTCGAGCACGCAGCGAGCGGGTGTGCGAACAATTGAACAACATCTGGTCCGAGTGGCGGAATGGCAGACGCGCTAGCTTGAGGTGCTAGTGTCCTATTAACGGACGTGGGGGTTCAAGTCCCCCCTCGGACACCAGGGATCGCAACGATCCAAGATTTCTGAGTTGAGACAGACGACATAGACCCCGATTCCAGCGGAATCGGGGTCTATGTCGTTGTGGGCCTGCGTTGACGACGGTGTGGGCGCAGCGCGAAAGGACAGATCGATGAACGACCCCGAGTTCGACACCCCGTCCGACACCGAGTCCGACGCCGTGTCGACCACCGCGGAGGGAATCGATCCCGCTGATCTCGAGGCGTGTCTACGGGTGTTGAGGCAGGCCGGATCGTTGGATAAAAATCATCCTGATTCCATTGTCGTGCAAAGAGCCTCGGGTCAGCTTTTCAAGGACTTGAAGCGCTCGCGGCGTATCGCCGCGCGCAACGCGAAGTCGGAGGCCGACCGAGCCGTCGTCGCTTCGACTGCGACCGGTTCGCCGGATCGTATCGACGACGAGACGGCCGGACTGTCGCTGACGGCACGCGCGTCGGGCGAGTACGCGGGCACGCTGATTCGCGCGCGGCCGTGCTACATCTGCAAGCAGCGCTACACCCTCGTCGACGCGTTCTATCACCAGTTGTGCCCGGAGTGCGCGGCGTTCAATCGCGGAAAGCGTGATGCGCGTACCGATTTGACGGGGCGACGGGCACTGCTCACCGGCGGGCGCGCGAAAATCGGCATGTACATCGCTCTGCGACTGTTGCGCGACGGCGCGCACACCACCATCACGACCCGCTTCCCGAACGACGCGGTTCGACGATTCTCGGCGATGGAGGACAGCGCAGACTGGCTGCATCGTCTTCGGGTCGTGGGCATCGATCTCCGCGATCCGGCCCAAGTGGTGGCACTGGCGGATTCGGTGGCCGCGGAGGGCCCGTTGGACATTCTCGTCAACAACGCCGCGCAGACGGTGAAGCGCTCCCCTGGTTCCTACAGCGCACTGATCGACGCGGAATCCGAAGCCCTACCCGCGGGTTCCGACGTCGCGACCATTTCGTTCGGTAAGACCAGCGAAGCGCATCCGGCATCACTCGCCAAATCATTGCCGCACAGCGACGAGGGCGCCGTGTCCGGCGAGGCGCTGTCGGCCGAGGCGGTCAGTTCCCTTGCGCTGATTGCAGGTTCGGCCACCGCCGAGCGCATCGAGAAGGGTATCGCGATCGATGCCGGTGGCCTGGTGCCGGATCTGGCGGGAACCAACAGCTGGATTCACACGGTCGAGCAGGTCGACCCTGTCGAGTTGCTCGAAGTGCAGCTGTGCAATTCGGTGGCGCCGTTCATTCTGGTGTCGAGGTTGCGTGCGTCGATGCAGGCATCGACCGCCCGGCGCAAGTACATCGTCAACGTCTCCGCGATGGAAGGCCAGTTCAGCCGCGCCTACAAGGGCCCCGGCCATCCGCACACCAACATGGCGAAGGCTGCGCTGAACATGCTGACGCGCACCAGCGCCAAGGAGATGCTCGAGCACGGAATTCTGATGAGTGCTGTGGACACCGGCTGGATCACCGACGAACGACCCCACCCGACGAAGATGCGTCTGGCCGACGAAGGCTTCCACGCACCGTTGGATCTCGTCGACGGCGCAGCTCGCGTCTACGACCCGATCGTGCAGGGCGAGCTCGGCGTGGACCTCTACGGCAAGTTCCTCAAGGACTACCAGCCGTCGCCCTGGTAGTCCCGTTCGCCGACGTTTGCCCGGCCGTACTCACGGATATACGAGATCCTCGGGGTACGACACGACGGGACGGTGGTCTTTCGATGGGTGACGATGTCGAGCAGCGCAAGTTCACCCGGCAGGACCGGCATCGATTCCGACAGAAGGTGCAGGACTGCCTCGACGCACTCGCGATCATGCTCGCGGACGAGACGTTCGACGTCGGCGAGCCACAGATCGGCATGGAAGTCGAACTCAACCTCGTCGACGAGAGCATGGCGCCGTCGATGGCCAATGCCCAGGTGCTCGACGCCATCGCCGATCCCGATTATCAGACCGAGCTCGGGCAGTTCAACATCGAGATCAACGTGGCTCCCAGGCCGTTGTCCGGCAGCAGCATCTCGGATCTCGAGGCGGATCTTCGCCGCTCACTGAACGAGGCGGACCGACGTGCCCGTGAATCGGGAAGCCGCCTGGTCATGATCGGGATGCTGCCGACGTTGGCAGAGAAGCACTTCGAGCATCGATGGCTGTCCGCGAACCCCCGCTACGACCTGCTGAACCAGCAGATCTTCGCCGCCCGCGGCGAGGACATCGAATTGCACATCGGTGGGGTCCGCTTGCCGGGCGCGGACGAGCCGGAGGAACTCAGAGCGATCACGGACACCATCCTGCCGGAAGCCGCCTGCACGTCCGTCCAACTCCATCTTCAGGTTGCACCCGAGAACTTCGCCGCCTACTGGAATGCCGCTCAGGCACTGGCCGGTGTCCAGGTAGCGCTCGCCGCCAACTCACCGTTCCTGGCTGGACGCGCATTGTGGCACGAAACGCGGATTCCGCTGTTCGAGCAGGCGACCGACACCAGGCCGCAAGAGCTCAAGAATCAGGGCGTACGCCCCCGGGTCTGGTTCGGAGAACGGTGGATCACCTCGATCTTCGACCTGTTCGAGGAGAACTCGCGGTACTTTCCGGCTCTCCTCCCCGTCTGCAGCGACGAGGACCCCACAGCCGTTCTTGCCGACGGTGGTACGCCGTCGCTGTCGGAGCTTCGCATGCACAACGGCACCGTGTACCGGTGGAATCGGCCGATCTACGACCGATCCGGTGGAGGTCATCACATTCGCCTCGAAAACCGCGTACTGCCCGCCGGCCCGTCCGTAGTCGACACCCTCGCCGACGCTGCGTTCTACTACGGCACGGTGCGCGCCCTCGCGGACGCCGATCGCCCCCTGTGGAGCCAGATGTCGTACGACGCCGCCGCCGAGAACCTGCATTCGGCCGCGCGTGGCGGCTTCGATTCTCGGCTGTACTGGCCCGAGGTCGGCTGGGTCAGCCCGCAGGAGTTGATCCTGCGGCGGCTGCTCCCCATGGCCGACGCCGGGCTTGCGGCATACGGCGTCGGGGCCGACGTACGCGATCGCTATCTGGGTGTGGTCGAAGCCCGCTGCCTGAGCCGACGGTCCGGCTCCGTCTGGCAGCGCGACGCCGTCGTCGCGCGCGAGAAGGCGGGACAGACGCGCGAGGCAGCACTCGCGGGCATGTTGTCCGATTACGTGACTCTGATGAGCGAGGGCGATCCCGTCCACACCTGGCCGCTCTGAGGCATACCATTCCCTCATGTTGTATCGGGCGATCGCCGACGTCACCGTGGTGGTCCACCTTGCCTTCATCGCCTATGTCGTGGTGGGTGGATTCGTCGCCTGGAAGTGGCCGCGGACGATATGGCTGCACGCCTGCGCCGCGGCCTGGGGGCTGGCGTCCGTCGCCGTCGGGATCGACTGCCCGCTGACCGCGCTGGAGAACTGGGCGCGCGTGCATTCCGGGGGCGCAGCGCTGGTGTCGACCGGTTTCATCGATCAGTACCTCACCGGAGTGATCTATCCGGACAGCGCACTCGCCGCGGTCCGAGTTGCGGTCGCGGTCACCGTGGTGGCGTCCTGGGCAGGGTTCGTGGTGCTACGCACCCGCTCACGGACGGTTCTTCGACTCGGTCAGTGATACGCGTTACTGTCCAGTACATGACCTCGACCGAGCCGACCGATCAACCATCCACCGACCGCACCTACGACATCGTGGTCTACGGAGCCACCGGATTCGTCGGCCGCCTCACCGCCAAGTACCTCGCCGAGCACGCACCGAGCGGCACCAGAATCGCCCTCGCTGGACGTTCGCGGCAGAAGCTGGAAGCGACACGGCGGTCACTGCCGGGTGTCGCCACCGAGTGGCCGCTCGTCGAAGCCGACTCGACCGACACCGACGCGCTGCGCTCACTCGCCGAGAGCACCCGTGTCGTGATAACCACTGTCGGCCCGTACGCCAAGTACGGCCTACCGCTGACGACGGTGTGCGCCGAGGCCGGGACCGACTACGTGGACCTCACCGGCGAGGTGTTGTTCGCACGCAAGAGCATCGATGCCAATCACGAGATCGCGCGGCGCACCGGTGCACGCATCGTCCACTCCTGTGGGTTCGATTCGGTCCCTTCGGATCTCGGCGTCCACGTGCTCCACGCTGCCGTCGCAGCGGATGACGCAGGCGACCTGACCGACACCACGCTGGTCGTCACGTCGATGCGCGGTGGAGTCAGCGGTGGCACCGTGGATTCGCTGCGAACACAGATCGAGGAAGTCAAGAAGGACGGCTCACTCCGGCGCCTCGCAGCACGGCCGTACTCGCTGAGCCCCGACCGATCGACGGAACCCGACCTCGGCCGCCAGTCCGACGTGGTGCTGGTCAACGGCAAGGACATCGCGCCGGGCCTACGCGGATGGAAGGCGCCGTTCGTCATGGCGTCGTACAACACACGAGTCGTACGACGAAGCAACGCACTGCGGGACTGGGCCTACGGCACCGCGTTTCGATACCGCGAGGTCATGTCGGTCGGATCCTCCATCGCGTCGCCCGTCATCGCCGGCGCGGTATCCGCCGGGCTCGGCGCGATGGTGCTCGGTATGACCTTCCTACCCAAGCCCGTCCTCGACCGCATTCTGCCCAAGCCGGGTGACGGGCCGAGCCCCTCCGCGCAGGAGAACGGTCACTTCACGATCGATGTCTACACCACCACGACCACCGGCGCGCACTACCGGTCGCGAGTCAAGGCCTCGGGCGACCCCGGATACAAGGCAACCTCGGTGATGCTGGGCGAATCCGCTCTCGCGCTGGTCCACGACAGGGCCGACCTGCCCGGCGGCGGGGGCGTTCTCACCCCGGCGACCGGCCTCGGTGACGCACTGGTGAACCGGCTACGTGCTGCCGGATTCGAGATCTGGGCCAAGAAGGTCTAGAGGGACCGCGTGGCCGGCGTTCGCCTCAGGCGGCGGGCGCCGGCAGCGCGGAAGCCTCGGAGTACAGCTCCTTGGCCTCGTTCGGCGAATCGACCTGGGGCGGGGATCCTTCCAGAGGTTGAGTGGCGGACTCCTTCAGGAACCCGACCGCGACCAGACCGATCACGCCGGTCAGGATCAGATAGAACGCCGGAATCATCGTGTTTCCCGTCGCGGTCACCAACGCGGAGGTCACCAGCGGTGTGGTGCCGCCGAAGAGCGACACCGACAGATTGAAGCCGATGGACAGTGCCGCATAGCGGACGCGCGTCGGGAAGAGCGCAGGAAGCGTCGACGCACTCGGCGCGGCGAAGCACGCAAGTACGACGCCGAGAACGAGACATCCCACGAGCGGCCCGAACCACCCGGTCTGCTGAACGAGCAGGAAACACGGTATCGCCAGGACGATCTGGGCCACCGCTCCGAACACGAACACCGGTTTGCGGCCGATCCAGTCCGTCAGCCGACCGACGCCGACGATGATCGACACCACGATCACCATCGCCGACAGCACGAGCAGGTCGGCGCTGAGTTGGCTGCGACCGACGACCTCGGTGAAGTAGGTCGGCAGGTAGCTCGTCACCATGTAGTTGGTGACGTTGTACAGCAACACGATTCCCATGCAGATCAGCAGTGCACGCCAGTGCCTGGTGAAGATCTTGCCGATTTCGCGCGCTCCACTCTCCTGCTGCTTGACCTTGTTGTCGTGATCGTCGAGTTGCTTGCGGAAAGCCGGGGTGTCCTCCAGCTTCAGCCGTAGGTACAGCCCGATGATTCCCATGGGACCTGCGATGAAGAACGGTATGCGCCAACCCCATTCGACCATCGTGGCGTCGCCGAGGACGGCGTTGAGGATTGTCACCAGACCCGACCCCATCGCGTATCCCACGAAGGTTCCGAAATCGAGCCAGCTGCCCAGGAATCCGCGTCTCTTGTCCGGCGAGTACTCGGCGATGAACGTCGTCGCTCCCCCGTACTCGCCTCCCGTCGAGAAACCCTGAACGAGTCGAGCAACGAGCAACAGGATCGGAGCCCAGATGCCGATGGACGCGTAACTCGGGATGAGTCCGACGGCGAGTGTGCCGATCGCCATCATGATCATGGTCGCCGCGAGGACCTTCTGGCGACCGATCCTGTCGCCCAACGGCCCGAAGAACAGGCCACCGAGCGGACGGACCACGAACGCCGCGGCGAAGGTCGCGAACGTGCTGATCAGCTGGACTCCAGGCGACGCGTCCGGGTAGAACACCTTGCCCAGCGTGGCGGCGAGGTAGCCGTAGACACCGAAGTCGAACCATTCCATCGTGTTGCCGAGCGCCGCCGCGGAGACCGCACGCTTGAGCATCGGCTGGTCGACGACGGTGATCCCGTCCTCGGTCAGTCTCGGTTTACGGTGCATGAGTTTGGCGAACACACCGCGCCTGAGATGTTGGATGTGGTCGTGTCCCCACCGCGGATGCTCGACTGTCATTTACACAACGTTAGCCAGAGCAACAACCAGTCTTCAAACCGCGAACCGTGCCCTCGGCTCGATTTCCGCACGTATCGCCAGGTCAACGACCGGTTCCGCCAATTTTGTTGCCGCCAGGGACAATTGAGATCTATCGGGCAGATCGGACATCGCCCGATCTCGTGTCGACGACCCCGGCTCGACCGGTTCGCACGCGCGGAAGGCACGATGACACCGTGCCTGAATCCCAACCCGACATCCGCCCGACCGTTCCCCTGATCGTCGACGTCGACACCGGTATCGACGATTCGCTCGCGCTGCTCTATCTATTGGCAAGCCCGGAAGCGGACATTCTGTCCATCGCGTCCACAGCAGGGAACGTCCCGGTCGATCAGGTTGCCGCGAACAACCTCGCATGGCTCGACCTGTGCCGCGCGACGGACATCGAGGTGACGCTGGGCGCGCAGGCGCCTCTCGTCGCACCGCTGATGACCACGGAGGACACGCACGGACCTCAGGGCATCGGATACGCCGAGCTTCCCGTGTCGACGCGGTCTCTCTCCGACAGAGACGCCACGACGGCCTGGGTGGAACTCGTGCGCGACCGACCGGGTGAGATCACCGGACTGGTCACCGGACCGCTGACAAACCTGGCAACGGCCATTCGTGTCGAGCCCGACCTGCCGCGGCTCCTGAAGCGTCTGGTCGTGATGGGCGGGACCTTCTGGCATCCGGGAAACACGACACCGACAAGTGAGTGGAACATCGCCGTCGACCCGGAAGCCGCTGCGGAGGTGTTCGCTGCGTTCTCCGGTCTACCCGCAGATCGCCTCCCGATCGTCTGCCCGCTCGACGTGACCGAGACCATCGAGATGTATCCCTCGCACGTCGAGCGACTCGCAGCACGCGCCGGAAGCACACCGCAGGAGATCATCTCGGAATCGGACGCGCCCTGCACGAGATCGGCCGCGTCGAACCCCGTCGTGCGTCACTTCGCCGATGCCGTCCGCTTCTACATGCAATTCCACCGAGAGCACGATCAAGGATTCCTGGCCCACATGCACGATCCGTTCGCAGCCGCCGTGGCACTGAAACCCTCGATCGTCGACGTCGTTCCCGCCGTCGTGGACGTGGAACTGAACGGAACGCTGACTCGCGGAACCACCGTGGCCGATCGACGCGGGATGTGGGGCAGACCGAACAATGCGCTGATCGCGACGTCCACCGACCCGAAGGCCTTCTTCGATCAGTTGATCGACCGTGTCGGCGCACTTGCGGAACGCCTGTACCCGCGCTGACCGACAGGTCAGACGCCGTCGAACGCGTCGACGATCTCCTTCGCCGCCAGGGCGGCCGTGAGCGAACCGTCACGAACCTGTCGTTCGACATCGCCTCGTATCGCCCGGACTGCCGGATTGGACGCCAGTCGTCGCAGCAGCTGATCGTTGACCATGGTCCAGGTCCAGTCGACTTGCTGGGTACGGCGCTTCTCCGCGAACTGGCCCGCGTCCGACAACACCTGCTGGTGTTTCAGCACCGTGTTCCAGAAGTCGTCGAGGCCGATCTTCTCGAGGGCACTCATCGTCAGGACCGGTGGATGCCAGATCGCGTCGTGCGGGTAGATCATCCGCAGCGCCCCCGACAGCTCGCGCGCCGCACTCTTCGCCTCGATCGCGTGTTTACCGTCGGCCTTGTTGACCGCCACGAGGTCGGCGAGCTCGAGAACGCCCTTCTTGATCCCCTGCAGCTGATCGCCGGTCCGCGCGAGAGTCAAGAATGCGAAGCAGTCCACCATGTTGGCCACCGTGACCTCGGACTGCCCGACACCGACGGTCTCGACGAGGATGACGTCGAAACCTGCCGCCTCGAGGAGCACGATCGTCTCGCGTGTCGCCCGTGCCACTCCTCCGAGCGTCCCCGACGTCGGGGACGGCCGGATGTACGCGTCCTTCTGAACCGCCAGGTTCGCCATTCGAGTCTTGTCACCGAGAATCGACCCACCGGTCCTCGTCGACGACGGATCCACCGCCAACACCGCCACTCGATGCCCCTTGTCGATCAGGTACATCCCGAGTGCGTCGATGAACGTCGATTTGCCCACCCCGGGAACGCCGGTGATCCCGACGCGATGCGAGCCACCGGCCTTGGGCAGCAACTGCAGGAGCAGCTGCTGCGCCAGGTCTCGATGGTCGTCTCGCGTCGACTCCACCAGCGTGATCGCACGAGCCAACCCCGACCGTTCGCCGGACAGTACCGACTTCGCGACCGCATCGATGTCGATCGTGCGACCAGCTCTGTTGGGAGAACTCATGTTCAGGCAGATGCCTCGCGCGGCGCATCGGGCGGAGTGTGACCCAGCTGCACCGACAGTTTCTCCACGAGCCCGATCGCGGCGTCCGCGATGACCGTCCCCGGCGGGAAGATCGCCGCGGCGCCTGCCGCGTAGAGCTCGTCGAAGTCACCCGGAGGGATGACACCGCCGACGACGATCATGATGTCGGGGCGGTCCACCGCCGCGAGCGCTTCCCGCAGCGCGGGAACCAACGTCAGGTGGCCTGCAGCCAACGAGGACACTCCGACGACGTGGACATCGTTGTCGGCCGCCTGACGTGCGACCTCCTCCGGAGTCTGGAACAGCGGGCCGACGTCGACGTCGAATCCGATGTCCGCGAACGCCGTCGCGATGACCTTCTGACCGCGGTCGTGACCGTCCTGGCCCATCTTGCAGACCAGGACACGCGGACGGCGCCCCTCGTCCTCGGCGAACTGCCGGGCCAGTTCGGTGGCCTTGGTCAAATTCTTCGCTTTGCCGGCTTCGTCGCGATACACACCACTGATTGTCCGGATTTCCGCCTGATGGCGCCCGTAGACCTTCTCCAGCGCGTCGGAGATCTCCCCGACGGTGGCCATCTTGCGCGCTGCGTCGATGGCCAGGTGCAGAAGGTTGTTTTCGAGCCCACTCTCCGACGACGCTGCCGCCCTGGTCAGGTTGGCCAGCGCCTCTTCGACGGCCGCGTTGTCTCGCTCGGCGCGCAGACGCGTCAGCTTCTCGATCTGCTCCTTGCGGACCTTCGAGTTCTCGACCTTGAGGACTTCGATGGTGTCGAGCTCGTCCGGGACGTACTTGTTGACGCCCACCAGCGGCTGCCGACCGGAGTCGATCCGAGCCTGCGTCCGCGCCGCGGCCTCTTCGATGCGGAGTTTCGGAATACCCTCGCCGATGGCTCGAGCCATACCGCCCGCGGCCTCGACCTCCGCGATGTGTGCGCGCGCACGATCGGCCAGCTGGTGGGTGAGCCATTCGACGTAGTGCGAGCCACCCCACGGATCGATGGGACGCACGGTGTTGGATTCCTGCTGAATCAGCAACTGCGTGTTGCGGGCGATTCGAGCGGAGAAGTCCGTCGGCAGCGCCAACGCCTCGTCGAGTGCGTTGGTGTGCAACGACTGTGTGTGGCCCTGTGTCGCCGCCATCGCCTCCACACAGGTGCGCGCGACGTTGTTGAACACGTCCTGAGCGGTGAGCGACCATCCCGAAGTCTGCGAATGTGTGCGCAAGGAACGCGATTTCGCACTCTTCGGTTCGAACTTCTGCACCAGTTCCGACCACAGGAGACGACCCGCGCGGAGCTTGGCGACCTCCATGAAGAAGTTCATCCCGATGGCCCAGAAGAACGACAGACGAGGCGCGAACGTGTCGATGTCCATCCCCGCGTCGAGCCCGGCGCGGATGTATTCGACGCCGTCGGCCAGGGTGTAGGCGAGCTCCAGATCTGCTGTCGCGCCTGCCTCTTGGATGTGGTAGCCGGAGATGGAGATGGAGTTGTACTTGGGCATCTTCGCGCTCGTGTACGCGAAGATGTCCGAGATGATTCGCATCGACGGCTTCGGCGGATAGATGTAGGTGTTGCGGACCATGAACTCTTTGAGGATGTCGTTCTGGATGGTGCCGGCCAACTTCTCCGGCGGCACACCCTGTTCCTCGGCAGCGGCGACGTACAACGCCAGAATCGGCAGGACCGCGCCGTTCATCGTCATCGACACCGACACGCTGCCGAGATCGATGCCGTCGAACAGCTGACGCATGTCGTAGATGGAATCGATGGCGACACCGGCCATTCCGACGTCGCCCTGCACGCGTGGATGATCCGAGTCGTACCCGCGGTGCGTCGCGAGGTCGAACGCGACGGACAGGCCCTTCTGTCCGGCCGCGAGATTACGGCGATAGAACGCATTCGATTCCGCTGCCGTCGAGAAACCGGCGTACTGCCGGATGGTCCACGGCTGGTTGACGTACATCGTCGGGTACGGCCCGCGCACGAACGGTGGGGTCCCCGGGTAACTACCCAGCGGGTATCCCTGCGCTTCCACCTCGTCGCGATCGGCCTTGGTGTACACCGGTTTGACGTCGATGCCCTCGGGTGTGGACCACACGACCTGCTCGGCGGTGTAGTTGTTCGCTGCCGCACCGGCCTCGATGTGCGCTGCCGCGTCCTCGGCCGTCGGCGCGGTGGCGGCGGGGGTAGATGGATCCTTCAGCGGCACATCGGCGAAACTGCCGATGACGTGCGACGTACGAGAGTCGTGAGTGGTCATCGTCAGGCTCCCAGGTAATCGAGAAGATCGGTCAGGACCGCAACAGCGTCGACCTTGGCAGTGAGGAAGTCGTCGGGTCGGCTGTCGTCATCGACACCGGAATCAGCGTCGAGGCGGCCGAAGATCTTCTCCGGACCGGCGAGGAGAACCCGCTCGATTCCCGCCTGCCGCAACGCCAGTACCGCCGACCTCGCGTCGTCGACGTACCGTTTGTCGGTGCCGCACAGCACAGCCACCCGGGCCCCGGAACTGCGCACCGCCTCCGCGATCGACTCGGTGGTCAGCGGCCCCGGGTTCTCGGTGTGAATACCACCGGACGCGAGGAGGTTGGCCGCGAAGGTCGTACGCACGTTGTGCTCGGCCACCGATCCGATCGGGGCCAGAAGCGCGAGCGGACGCACATCGTGCTCGAGCAGGTAGGCATCCGACCGGTCACGCAACGCCTCGAACGCAGCGCCGTACCGGGCCACGGTGGCGTCGGGTTGTGGCGGAATGGGCGCCTCGGCCAGGTTCGGGAACTCGTTCACTCCGGTCAGCGGGGTACGCCGGTGCGCAACGTCGGAATCGCGCTGCGCCTTCGTCTTCGCGATCGCGGCTGCCGTGGAACCCGACTCGAGCGCGGCGAGGTAGCCTCCGTCGGACTCGATGGTTCGGGTGAATTCCCACGCCTTCTCCGCGAGATCGCCGGTGAGCTTCTCGACGTACCAGGACCCGGCACCCGGATCCAGCACCCTCCCCAGATGCGATTCCTCGAGCAACAACAGCTGAGTGTTGCGAGCGATCCTTGCCGCGAACGTCTTCGACACTCCGGCAGCGCCGCCGTCGAGCGCAACGTCGAAGGGCAGCACGGTCACTGCATCTGCCCCGCCGATGCCTGCACCGAACGCAGCCAACGTGGTACGCAGCATGTTCACCCACGGATCACGCTGACTCATCATCGCCTCGGACGTGACGGCGTGTTGCGGGGCACCGCCCGCATCTGGTGCACCGACGACCTGAGCCACCCGTGCCCAGACCACGCGGGCTGCTCGGAACTTCGCGATGGTCTGGAACTGGTCGTCCGTGGCGGCGAAACGGAACTCGATCTGCGACAGAGCCTGCTCGGCCGTCAGACCTGCGGCGGTCAATACGCGCAGATACTCCAACCCGGCCGCGACGGATGCGCCGACCTCCTGGGTATCGCTCGCTCCGGCATTGTGAAAGACAGTGCCGTCCACCGTGATCGCGCGGACGGTCTCGGGCCGAGCCTCGGCGAGAACGGCGAGTGCGACGGTCTCGTCCACGTTCACGGAACCGACACCGGCGAATCGGGCTGTCAGCGGTGCAGCGCCCAGGCGAATGTCGACAGCGGCACGGTCCTCGACCGACGAGGAATCCGCCACTGCGAAGATCGCATCGGCTGCCGCGGCGACGTCCGACCCGGCGTCGACGACCACCGGCGCAAGATCCAACAACACACCGTCCAGCGCACGCGCTACCCCGGTCACCGGAAGTCCGGATCCACCGATCGAGAGCCACACTCCGCTGATTCCGTTGTTCAACCCGTCCAGGATGGACTCGTTGATGGACTCCGGATCGGAGGTCCCTGCACCGAACTTCGCACTGACGGTCCAGCCGGCGTTCACATCGCGAGTACGGTCACGGCCGCGGACGAACGGGTGAACTCCCGGCAGCGGATGTTCCGGTTGTTCGTCGAGCACACCGTAGAGCGGCGCGACCGTCACTCCGTCGTAGGTCACTGCGTCGAGCAGGTGCTCCGCGTCGACCGGAAGGTCCGCGACGTCCACTCGTCTCGACTTCGCGAGGACGCCCGCGACGGCCTTCTGCCACGCGGCGTACGCACTGGTGGAAGCGCCTTCTTGCGAAGCGCTTTCTGGTGAAGCAACGGACACAGTGACTGCTCCCTCGACTCGATCGGCACGCAGATCGACAAATTGCGACTTCTGTGATGTTAACCGCGATTGTTGGAACACTATCGTGAGGATCACCTCATGTCTGCGTGGGCATCGGTTCGGCGAGCGTCGCTGCTTAGCGGGTGCCGGTACTGTCGGCGAATGTGAAGAGGCGCTTTCGAGACCCCCGGCTCATCGGCCTCGTTCTCCTTCTCCTGGTCCTCGCTCTCGCCGCAGCGTTCACGCCACATCCGTCCGTCGCTCAGATCCGCGAGTGGTCGCATTCGATCGGTCCCGCGTTCCCACTCGTGTTTTTCGCCGTACACGCGGTGGTCACGGTTGCACCGATTCCTCGTACCCTGTTCACTCTCGCCGCGGGCGTCCTGTTCGGGTCGCTGACCGGCATCGTCGTCACGGTCGGCGCGTCCACGGTCAGCGCGGTGATCGCCCTGCTCATGGTCCGGGCCGTAGGTCGGGAGTGGTTCGCAACCAGAATGACCCACCCGGCGGTCAGGGCCATCGACGACAGCCTGGCTCGCCGAGGCTGGCTCGCGGTGGGCTCGCTGCGGTTGATCGCGCCCGTTCCGTTCTCGGTGGTCAACTACTGCTGCGGGGTGTCGTCGATTCGCATCGCCCCGTTCGCGTTGGCCACTGCCGTCGGGGTCGTGCCCGGAACAGTGGGCATCGTGGTGCTGGGCGATGCCCTGGGCGGCAACGCCGATCCGGTGATGCTCGCGTTGTCGGCGTCGTGCATTGCACTGGGCGTGCTGGGCCTGATCGTGGACTGGCGCCTGACGACGCGCGGTCGAACCCGGGCACGTCAAGCCGTGGAACTTGATATTCAGGAGTCAAGTCAAAAACGTTGACTTGCATATTTCAAGGCATTAGCCTTGACGAATGTTCGTCATGACGATCGATCAGCGTGGAAGCCGACGCGAACGCGATCGCGTCGAAGACCTACTGGAGTCCATGCACGGCGTGCCGCTTCTCCGTCCGTTCGATCGAACGGCGGGCGACGAGGTTCAGGCCGTCGTGGAGAACTCGCCCACCGGAGCGCGCACCGTCGTCGACGTCGCATTACGCCTCGTCCGCGAGCAGCACTGGAGTATCGGCATCGGAGTCGGCGCCGTCGAACTCCCGCTCCCCACCACCACCCGGGCCGGACGAGGACACGCGTTCGAAGCAGCCCGTGACGCCGTGACCCGAGCCAAGAACGCACCGGGTGGCGTCGCAGTCGCCAGCGCGCGCGACGATCTCGCCGCCGCCGCAGCGGACGCCGAGACAGCACTGATACTGGTCGCACTGCTCGTCACCGACCGAACCGAGCAAGGCCACGCCGCAGTGGACCTCATGACTGCCGGCCACACGCAGACCAGCGCCGCCGAGATACTCGGCATCAGCAAGCAAGCGATGTCGCAGAGATTGTCGGTGGCGAGGTGGAGTATCGAATCGGGCGGGCGAACATTGGCCGAACATCTACTGAGCGACCTGTCCGGTCACGAGGACCGACTGTGACGACTCGGCACGGCAGGCACAATCGAGGGGGAAACTGATGTCCGTTTCGGCACTGACGACCGTCATGACGCCGGTACTTCTGGTCGCCTCGGCCACGGCGTCGATCGCCCCGTCGACAGGCCGACTGCCCACCAGGCTGCCGACGTGGGTGCCTGCAGCCACGTCCGTGGGTCTGCTCGCGGTCGCTGCCGTCTGCGCGTCTCTGACCGACCCGGTGCACGGATTCATGTTGGCCACCACGTACGTGGTCACGGTCGCCGTAGCCGCCGTAGGCGGTTCCGGCATCGTTCCGGCGGTCTTCGCACTTGCCCGGCGGAGCGGCACGCCCGGACCCGACGATTCGCCGGGACCACTGCACGGCGGACGCACCATCGGAATCCTCGAGCGCACGGCGGTCGCGGCATCCATCCTGTCCGGTTGGCCCGAGGGCATCGCGATCGTCCTGGCCGTCAAAGGGCTTGCCCGCTATCCGGAACTGCGTGCCAGCGAGCCGTCCGCCCAGTCGCCTGCCGCGACGTCGGCCTCCGAGCAGTTCATCATCGGCACCTTCGCGAGCGTCATGTGGGCCGTCGCCGTCTGCGGAGTCGGCCTCGCCCTGACCACCTGACCGTCCGACCGGCATCGCGAACTGCGACGACCCGCCTCGCTTCTTACCGCTCCGGTTCAGCCTGAGGCGCAGTCCACTGCTGATGCGCCGGCCCCGCCGACAGCTCGCCTACGTCGAGCCCTTTCGTCAGACTGGGGTCGGGAGCAAGGGAGGTGTCGACGGGCGTGCGCGCGACGGCTTCCGCAGCCGCCACGGCTTCCGCGACAGCTGGATCGCTCTTCGTCTCGAACCAATCCGCAACTTCTTCCGAGTCGTCCTCGGGTTTGGTGTCCGCACCCGAGGTGTCACTCGGCTGGAACCTGAACACACCATCTTCCCCTGGCGCGCCGAGAGTCTTGGCGAATCCCTTCAACGCATCCCCGAAGTCGCTGGGGATCATCCAGACCTTGTTGGCGTCACCCTGCGCCATCTGGGGCAACGTCTGCATGTACTGGTACGCAAGGAGCTCGGGCGTCGGCTTGCCTGCCTTGATGGCCGCGAACACTTTCTCGATCGCTTTGGCCTGACCCTGCGCCTGAAGGTACTTCGCAGCCCGATCGCCCTGGGCCCGAAGGATTCTGGATTGACGCTCACCCTCGGCCGTGAGAATCGACGCCTGCTTGGCGCCTTCCGCTGCGAGGATCCGACTCTGCTTGTCACCCTCGGCCGTCTTGATAGCGGACTCGCGGTGTCCCTCCGCCGTCAGAATCGTCGCTCGCTTCTCACGGTCGGCCTTCATCTGCTTCTCCATCGACTCCTGGATCGACGGCGGCGGATCGATGCTCTTCAGTTCCACACGTGCCACGCGCAGGCCCCATCGCCCGGTCGCCTCGTCGAGAACCCCCCGCAGCTGGCCGTTGATGGAGTCGCGAGACGTGAGCGTCTCCTCCAAGGTCATGCCACCGACGACGTTGCGCAGCGTGGTCGTCGTCAACTGCTCCACGCCCACGATGTAGTTGTTGATCTCGTAGACGGCGGCCTGAGGATTGGTGACCTGGAAGTACACGACCGTGTCGATCGACACCGTCAAGTTGTCCTTCGTGATTACCGGCTGCGGCGGGAAGGACACAACCCGTTCTCGCAGATCGACTTTCGCGCGAACCCGATCGACGAACGGAACGAGGAACGTCAACTGCCCCGACACCGTCTTCGAATACCTACCGAGCCGTTCGATCACCGCGGCCTCGGCCTGCGGCACCAGCGCAACCGATTTGGCCACCAGAACGACGACAAGAAGGACGATCACGCCCAGAACGATGAGTGCTGTCATGGTCGACTACGGTCCTCTCCACACGAGCGCAGTTGCGCCGTCTATTTCCATCACGGTCACTGTGGTCCCCGGCGCATACACCTCGGTGGAATCGAGAGGACGCGCCGTCCACACCTCTCCGCCGATCTTCACCTGACCTTCGGTGGCCGACACCTGTTCGAGAACCAGCGCGCTCTTGCCCGACAACGCCTCGATTCCGGTCGGCAGGACAGGCGGTTTCGCGAACTTGCGCAGCAGAATCGGACGCACCCCGAGAACGAGGGCCAACGACACGACGGCGAACACCACGGCATCGACCCACACCGGAAAATCCGTGACAGACGACACTCCGGCCGTTGCCAGGGCCCCTCCGGCGATCATCAGCAGGAAGAAATCACCCGTCAGTGCCTCGGCTGCCGCAAGGAGCACGCCCGCGATGAGCCAGATAATCGCTGCCACACCCCCAGTGAACCACAAATCGGACATCTGCCGGTGAGACGAGACGACAACTCACCGCGGTAACCGGAGTCCGGGTTACCGGTATTCGATTTCCGAGACTCGGTGACCGGGGCTCGGTTACTGGGGTTCGGTGACGAAATCGACGAGCTGCTCGACCGCGCCGATCAACGGCGCCTCGAGATCGCGGAAACTGGACACCGATTCGTACACACGTCGCCAACCGTCGCGCGGAGATCCCCACCCCAGCTCCCGGCAGATACCGGTCTTCCAATCCTCGCCTCGCGGAATCCGCGGCCACGCAGCAATACCGACTGCCTTCGGGCGCACCGCTTCCCACACGTCGATGTACGGATGGCCCGTCACGAGCACATGCGGCCCCAAGGATGTCGTCAGCTTCGACTCCTTGGAACCCGTCACGAGATGGTCGACGAGCACACCGACACGGCGCCCAGGCCCTGGCCCGAACTCCGCGAGACGCTCACCTAGGTTGTCGAGCCCCTCGAGGTGCTCGACCACAACACCTTCGACGCGCAGATCGTGACCCCACACCCGCTCGACCAGAGCGGCATCGTGGACACCCTCGACCCAGATCCGGCTCGCACGGGCCGTACGAGCACGCAGCCCCTCGACACGGGTGGAACCCGACGCCGAACGAGACGGGCCCGCCTTCGGAGCCGCGGCGGCGCGTACCAACGTCACCCGCTTGCCGTCGATCAGGAACGCAGCCTCCCGCAACGCGAACAGACGTGTCGTTCGCGCAGCGTCCTCCAAACGCACGAAATCACCGTCGTACGTTCGCTCGAACCCCACGACGGCACCGCAGTACCCGGTCGCCGCGTCCTCGACCACGAGCCCACGCTCGGCCGGAACCTGCGGCGCAGGCACCTTCCGCATCCGACTGTGCCCCGCAAGAATGTCCGACCCGTACATATCCGCCACGGCCGAACACGCTAGCCCAACCCACATCACTCGAGCCGCACGCCACGCCGTTCGAAAGCCCTCACCTACGGCTCATGTCTGCAGGCTCCACTCCCGCCTCCTCCCTGGTCATTTCTGCAGGCTCCACTCCCGCCTCCTCCCTGGTCATTTCTGCAGGCTCCACTCCCGGCCTAAACTGGTGAGCCGTGAGTTCTCCCAGTGCAAGCCTCGCCGTATGGGCGAGTTCGTGGTTGGCCGGCGTGAGCGCACCGGACGACGTGATCGACGCCATGGCCGAATGGGCGCCGATGCATCTGATCGTGGCTGCGGACAAGGCAACCGCGGCCTCCACGTCGCTGGCGTGGCCGAGCCCGCGTGCCGACGGCATCGCAGCGTTGCTGACGCTCGTGCGCGCGACGTCGGGCCGCACGCCGGGCGCAGCCGGGGCCGGACAGCCCGGGAACCCAGGAATCGAACTGCTTCTCCCCTCGCCTGGATCGGCGCAGAATCTCACACCCGGTACCGCATTCTCCCGTGCGGCTCTGGTCTCCGGTCAGGCTGTTCTCGTCGGCTCTCCCGGAGCCGACGGAATCGGCCTGGTACCTGCGGTCGAGGGACCGGACGTGATGCGCTGGACGGTGCACACCGTCCGGATTCCCGATCACTTCGTACGCGACTTCTCGCTGGGCGAAGCTGAATACGCGATGCGCGACGCCGTGCGGGACGCAGCCGAGGCTCTCGGAACGATGTCGGCACTGCCGACTCGCACTCCGAACGGTGACCCCCGTACCCGGATTGCCGCCGAATTGGAATCGCTTGCACGCCATCGCTACCCGATCGACACTCCTGAACGAGTGCTTCGTGTTCTGGAATCGGCCGACCGAGTGTCCGCGATACTGTCCGTCGCTCAGCACGATTCACCCACCGAGGCACCGACCGCTGCCGCAGAGGCTGCACGGGAGAACCTGATACGGCCGCTGTGGTCGGCAGTGCGGGCTGCGCGACTCAGCGCTGTGGCGCGCAGCATCGAGGAAGGAGCGCCGCGGGCCTGAACGGAGCGGAGTCGGGGCCGCCTGAACAAACGTTATGTCAGCGAGGTGCGCCGACCGGACGACGTGCGGGTTGCTCGCAGCAGTTGAGCGCGCATCGATCACCGTTCGCCGTCGAGCCGTAACGGGGGACGCTACCGATCCCACGGGGAGAGGTATCGCCGACGTACTCCCCCACCAACTCGACGACCATCTTCGCGAACCGCGGATCCGTGCCCGGCGTGGCCACGCGCGCGAAAGCCATCGACAGTTCGGCTGCCTTGTCGCGTGCCTCGGTGTCGAGATCCCACACCACCTCGAGGTGATCGGACACGAAGCCGACCGGGCACACGAGAACCGCGTCGACGCCCTTGTCGGACAGAGTCTGGAGATGGTCGCAGATGTCCGGCTCGAGCCACGGGACCTGAGGTGGTCCGGACCGCGACTGCCACACCAGGTCGTAGTCCTGGAAACCTGCTCGTTCGGCGGCCAGTCGGGAGGCGTCGGCGACTTGCCTGCTGTACAGGTGCCCGCCGTCCTCGGGCGGCCCCGCGTTCGCGTCGGCGGCGCTGGGAATGGAATGTGCGGTGAACACGAGTCTCGCGCCTGCACGTTTGTCGGCCGGCAACTGTTCCAGCGCGACGGTGATCGCGTCGGCGAAGGAGTCGATCATCAGAGGATGATCGTAGAACTGCCGGATCTTGACCAACTCGGGTGCGCTACCCCCTACCGACCGACGCGCACGCGCGATGTCCTCGTGGTACTGCCTGCACCCGGAATATCCGCCCCATGCGGACGTCGGAAACACCAGCGCGCGGCGGACCCCGTCCGCGGTCATCCGGCCGACCGTGTCCTCGACCATCGGATGCCAGTTCCGGTTGCCGAAATACACCGGTAGGGGGATAGAGGCCGATGCCAATTCGGATTCGACCGCCGCGATGATGTCGCGGTTGAGTGAATTGATGGGAGAGACCCCACCGAAATGCATGTAGTGCTCGACCACCGCGTCGAGGCGCTCGGGTGGTACCCCGCGTCCACGGGTGACGTTCTCGAGGAACGGCCGGACATGTGACGGGTCCTCTGGGCCACCGAAGGACAGGAACAGCAGCGCGTCGAAACCATCGACACCACGAGAGTCGGTCATCGGTCCATTGTGCGCCCGGGGAGGATGTGACCGAACACGCCCCTCCCCGGGCGTACGAACAGAAAAATCAGACGTTGTCCGGCAGGTACGTGTTGTGGCTCGCGCCACCGTCCACGTAGATGATCGAGCCGGTGGTGCCCGGCAGCCAATCGGACAGAAGCGCAACGATCGACTTGGCAACTGCCGTCGGGTCGTCGTAGTTCCAGCCGATGGGCGATGCACCGTCCCAGTACTCGTTGAGCTGCTGCATCTTCGCGGCGTCACCCGTAGCCGTTCCGGCGATGGCCTTGGCGGCCAAAGTCCGGATAGGGCCTGCGGCAACGAGGTTGGAGCGAACACGCTTGGCCTGACCGACCTCGCGAGCGACGTACCGGTTGACCGACTCGAGCGCGGCCTTGGCCACGCCCATCCAGTTGTAGTACGGCATGGCGGTGCGCGGATCGAAGTCCATTCCGACGATCGATCCTCCCTCGTTCATGACGGGGAGCACAGCGCGGGCCAGCGAGGCGTAACTCCATGCGGAGATCTCGAACGCACGCGAGGCGTCGGGGCCCGGCCCGTCCAGGAACGGCTTGGCGTCCGGTCCCATCAGAGTGCGCGGCGCGAAAGCGATGGAGTGCAGTACGCCGTCGACACCCTCGGGTGCGAGTTCACGAACGCGGTCGGCCAGAGCGGCCAGGTGCTCCTCGTTGGTTGCGTCGAGTTCGATCGCCGGGGGCACCGGCTGCGGGAGCCGCTGCGCGATGCGGTCGATCAAGCGGAGCCTGTCGAATCCGGTGATGATGACCTTCGCGCCCTGGTTCTGCGCCATCGCGGCAGCGTGGAACGCGATCGAGGCATCGGTGATGATGCCGGTCACGAGAATTGTCTTGCCTTCGAGCAGTCCGCCCATGTGTATTCCTTACAGATCGAATCGAAAAAGAGAAAACGAAGAAAATCAGTGACCCATGCCCATGCCACCGTCGACCGGGATGACCGCACCCGACACGTACGCGGAGTCGGGGCCGGCCAGGAAGCTCACGACGGCCGCCACATCCTCCGGCTGACCGAGTCGCTGCAGCGGAATGAACTCCTTCGCCTTGCTGCGAAGGTCGTCGGGAAGCTCGGCCGTCATGTCCGTTTCGATGAAACCGGGCGAGACGACGTTGGCGGTGATGGACCGCGACCCGAGTTCACGCGTGATGGACCGCGCCATACCGATGACGCCCGCCTTGGACGCGGCGTAGTTGATCTGGCCGGGTCCACCACCCAGTGCGACGACGGAACTGAGGAACACCATTCGGCCCCACCGGGCGCGCAACATTGCGCGGTTGGCACGCTTGGCAACGCGGAATGCACCGGTGAGGTTGGCGTCGAGAACTCTCTCGAACTGCTCCTCCGTCATGCGCATCAACAGTGTGTCGTCGGTGATCCCTGCGTTGGCCACCAGTACCTCGACGGGCCCTTGCTTCTCCTCGACCTCTTTGAACGCAGCGTCGACGGATGCAGAATCGGTGACATCGCACACGACGCCGAGCAGACCTTCCGGCGCGCCCGAGCCGCGGTGCGTGACGGCGACCTTGTGGCCGTCCGCGGCGAGCCGCTGAGCGATGGCAAGGCCGATGCCTCTGTTACCTCCGGTGACAAGTACGGAACGAGCGATGAAGTCGGGTGTGGACATGCCTGCAACCTATCTGTTCGTGCTGGAATGACAAAGCAGTGTTACTCATGAGTAATAACAGTGAATAGGTACGAATTCGGTAAATCAGGGCAAACGCTGTCGAAGTACCAAAGCCGTACCGAGCCCCGCCGCTGTGAACAGGACGCCGAGAATCAGCCACGGTCTACTCGCGTCGCCCCGAGTCATCTCGAAGCCGATCTGCTCTTCGAGAGTGTCGTAGACGGCCCGTAGTTCCTCCAAAGACGAGGCCGTGAAGAAACTGCCGCCGGACAGAGTGGCGATTTCCTTGAGCGACGGGTCGTCGACCGGCACCGGCACTCTCTCCGAACCCGATTCGCTCTCGATGTCGACGGTCCCGTAACTCGTTCCGAACGAGATGGTCGATATCGGTACGTCCTTCTCGGCAGCAGCACGCGCCGCGGTGTAACCGCCTCTCGGATCGTCCGGGTTTTCCGGCACCGTCTGCTTGCCGTCCGACAGAAGCACGATGCGGGCAGGTGGGGCAGCGTCCCCGCCGCCGAGTACCGCGCCCAGAGTGTCGATCGATTGCAGCGATGTGAAGATCGCTTCGCCGGTGGCCGTGCGCTCGCTGAGCTGAAGTTTGTCGATCGCCGCTTTGGTCGCTTCGCGATTCGCGGTGGGCGACACCAGAACCGAAGCAGTGCCGGCGAACGCCACCAATCCCAGATTGATGCCTGGAGTCAAACCGTCGGCGAACGATTTACCGGCTTCCTGCGCTGCCGCCAGACGTGACGGTTCGACGTCGGTCGCTTCCATGGACAGCGACACGTCGATCACGAGCATGACGGTTGCGCGATTGCGCGGAACCCGTTGATCCGACGTCGGGCCGGCCAGCGCGACGGTGAGCAGAAGCAGGCCCACCAGCACCAGAGCCGTCGGAACGTGCCGCCAGTATCCGGGCCGGTTCGGCGCTACCTTCTCGAGCAACTCCATGTTGGAGAAAAGCAGCGTGTTCTTCTGACGGCGACGCTGCACGACGACATATCCGGCGACGAGAGCGCCGACGACCAACAGAAACAGCAGCCACCACGGAGAGGTGAAGTCGGACAAGCTCACCGGCGACCCGCCCGTGCAGTGTTGGCGGCACTTGCCCCGAGCGTGTGCCTTCGCGAGGACACGAAGCGAACCACGTCGGCGATCCAGTCACCGTCGGTCCGCAATGTCAGGCGGGGCGCCCCACAACGGCGCAACACGCGTTCGACGTCGCTCCGGTGCGCTGCCGCGGCCTCCGCGAAATCCGCCCGCAATCGCGGGGTGGTGCTGAACTCTCGGGTGCGCCCTGATTCGGGGTCGTGCAGCACCACATCTCCTATGTCGGGAAGTTCGAGGTCGCGCGGATCGAGTACTTCGACGGCGAGGACATCGTGCCGCGCCGCGATGGCTCGCAGCGACCGTTCCCAGTCGATCGGCCCGAGGAAATCGCTGATGATCACCGCCATTCCGCGCCTGCGCTGCGGCCGCCGGAGCGACTCGATCGCGCCCACCAGATCGCCTCGGACACCGTCCGCTGCACTGGGAGTGGTCGCGATCGTCCGTAGCATCGACTGTGCGTGAATCTGCCCACCGCGCGCGGGAATTCGCGTCAGTGTGGAGCCGGTGGCAACGACCGCGCCGATCCGGTTACCGCCTCCCCCGGTCAGATGTGTGATCGCAGCGGCGGCAGCAACGGCGAGGTCGCGCTTCTCGCATCCGGTGGTTCCGAAATCGAGGCTTGCCGACAGGTCGAGAACCATCCACGTTTCCAGCTCCCGGTCCGCCACCGACTGGCGTACGTGCGGATGCGTCGTGCGTGCCGTCACCGACCAGTCCATCTGACGGACGTCGTCGCCCGGCTGATACTCGCGAGCATCCCCAGGCTCGGACCCGGGACCGGGGATCAACCCGAGGTGATCACCGTGCAGCACACCGTCGAGCCGACGCCGAACCGTCAGTTCGAGCGTCCGGAGCGCCGCGGCGAGCGACGGGTCCCGCAGCTCCCCGCTGCGGAAGGACGGAGGGCGAGCCGCGTGCCGCCGTACCGCACCTTCGGCCGGTCCACTCACTGCTTCTGGTTACCCGCGGTCGACTCGTTGCCGGCCGGCTGTTGCCCCTGCTGGCCCTGATGAACCTGCTGACCCTGGGGTGCACCGTTACCTGGTCCTGGTCCCTGCCCGCCCGGCGCCGGGAACTGACCTGCGTGCGGATGCGGTTGCTGCTGAGGCGGTTGCGGCTGGTGCGGTTGCGGCGCCTGCGCGAACGACGGCTGCTGCGCAAAGGGTGGCTGCTGGGAGTTGGGGCTGTGCTGCGGGTTCGGAACCGGCGGCGGTGTCGGCTGCGGCCCTCCTCCGACGGCTTGCGGCGCGACCTGCGGAAGCCCGACGGTCTGCAGGACGCGAGTGATGACGTCCTCCGGCGTGACCTCGTCGGCGAGAGCGTCGTAGGACAGGACGAGCCGGTGCCGGAGCACGTCGGGAATGACCTCGAGGACATCCTGCGGAACGACGTAGTCACGTCCGCGGAGCAGTGCAAGTGCACGAGACGCCGAGATGATGCCGAGCGTCGCACGAGGGGATGCACCGTAAGCGATCCAACTGGCGACGTCGTCGAGACCGAGCTGCTCCGGTGTTCGAGTTGCCGCGATGACTCGGACGACGTAATCGACGAGAGCGTGATGCACGAAGACGTTGCTCGCGACTTTCTGCAAGCGGACGAGCTCAGCCGGGTCGAGTATCTGCTTCGGCGTGGGGACCGCGGTTCCCATCCGGTAGACGATCTCCCGCTCCTCCTCGACCGACGGGTAATCCACCACGATCTTGAACAGGAATCGGTCCCGCTGGGCTTCCGGAAGCGGGTACACGCCTTCGTTCTCGATCGGGTTCTGTGTGGCCATCACCAAGAACGGATCAGGCATCGGGAACGTCTTGCCGCCGATGGAGACGTGCCGTTCGGCCATCACCTCGAGAAGCGCGGACTGGACCTTGGCCGGGGCACGGTTGATCTCGTCCGCCAGTACGAAATTGGCGACGACAGGGCCCAGTTCGGTGTCGAACTCCTCGCGTCCCTGTCGGTAGATGCGGGTACCGATCAAGTCCGTCGGCACCAGGTCCGGGGTGAACTGCACACGAGAGAACGAACCGCCGACCACCTTGGCGAACGTCTCCACGGCGAGCGTCTTGGCCACTCCGGGAACGCCCTCGAGCAGAACGTGTCCGCGGGCGAGCAACCCGACGAGAATACGCTCGACAAGCCGATCCTGGCCGACGATGACGCGCTTGACCTCGTACACGGCCTTTTCGAGAATGCGTACGTCCTGCTGCAGATCGTTCACGGCATCCACCGAAGCGTTCCGCTCCGTGGTCTTCGGTTCGGTGCCGTGCGAAGCACTTACGTTCGACACTCCCCCGTTCGATCCGTCGCCCTTCGACAGGTCGGCCTTCGATGCGTCACCGTTCGACACGCCGTCACGTGATGCCACCAACAATCCACCGCTTCCACTCGACATTTCGCGGGCACGTTCCTCCATGTCCGCCACCAACTATTGCAGGTGACGACGGAATGCGCCGACGGTCCCGCCCCAGGCTACCGGCGCGCACGGGCGAGCCTATCGGTACTGCGGTCAGGAGACCATGCACACCGATTCAGGAGACCATGCGCACTGCGTACGGGGTCATACCGTCGTACCGGACCGGCGAGACCTTCACGACGCTGCCGGACTGAGGGGCCTCGAGCATCTTTCCGTCACCGAGATACAGCGCGACGTGCTGGCTCGCGTTCGGACCGTAGAACAGCATGTCTCCGCGCTTCATGTCCGAGGACGGAACCTGTTTGCCCGCGGTGTACTGGTAACCGGTGTAGTGCGGGAGTGAGATCCCCAGACCGGCGAACGCGTAGATCATCAACCCGGAGCAGTCGAAGCCGACCTTGTTGTAGTCGCCGTAACTGTCGGCGACACCTCCGTCACGGATTCCCTTGGTCGGCCCGTTCTCGTCTCCACCTCCCCACGAGTAGGGCACACCCAACTGCGACATTCCGCGATCGATGACCAGTTCCACTGCGGCACTGCCGGTCAGAGATGGATTGCTCTGCCCACCGCTACGCGGCTTCTTCGGTGTCGTGGACGTGGACGGCGACGGGGTTGAGTCCGAATCGTCGATGTCGGTGTGCGAGCGTTGGCCGGCGGCTGCGGCCGCCGCTGCTGCCGCAGCCGCCTGGTTCGCGGCGACGCGTGCAGCGGCCTGTACGGCTGCGTCGCGCGCGGCGGCTGCAGCTGCCGCGATCGCGGCGTCCTCGGCCGCCTTCTGCTGCTCCCATGCGGAGTACGCGTCGCGCTGGCCCTCCAATCCTGCGACCTCGGATCGCGCGGAGTCCAGTTGTGACTGCGCGGAATCGCGTTGAGCCTCGATCGCCGTCTTCTGCTCGGCCTGGGCGGCGAGGGCTGCACGCGCGGTGGCAATGGCGTCTTCCGCCGCGGCCTTCTTGTTCTCCGCGTCGCTGGCAGCGGCGTCGGCCTCCTGCTTGGACTCACGGGCGGCGGAATCCTTGTTCGCCTGCTCGGTGCGTGCACGTTGCAAGCCATCGAGAACCGCATTCTGGCTGGACGACAACACCTTGAGGACCTGCGCTCGGTCGAGTACATCGTCCGGCCCGGTCGACCCGAGGAACGACGAGATCGATGCCACGCCCGTGCCCTGCGTGTAGCTCGACACCGCGAAATCGTTGAACTTGGTTTGAGCAGCTTGAATCTGTGTACCTGCGTCGGCGAGTGCCTGCTGTGCGACGCCGACCAGTTGCGCGGCGACGTCGGCAGCATCACGGGCATTCTGCAGGTCGACGAGCGCCCGGTTCACGTCCTCGCGTTTGATCGCGACATCGGCGTCGAGCTGAGCAAGTTGCTGATTGGCTGCGGCTACCTGGTTGATCAGTTCACCGACCGCACCGAGCTGCTGCTCCACCCGTGTGCCGGCAGCGGCGATGTCCGAGTCGGACGGATTCGGCGGAGGTGGTGGCACCGCCGCGGCAGTGCCGGACACGGCACCGAGCAGCGCTATCACCAGTCCGGACCCGACCAGTAGTCGTGCAGTGGCAGAGAACGCTCCACGGCGAATGCCGCGATCAGCTCGACGCCTCACAAAAAGTCTCCCTCGGTCCCGGCGCTCGCGACCGCTTCACGAGGAAGCAGCCGACGCCGGACGGACCGGCTGGACAGCCTTCCCCAGATGTCCTCGTCGTTCCGCCGGGCAGGGAGAGAGCACGCAGCACCACGTCAGATGCAGACCACGCCGGTCACACCCGAAGCATCGGCCACCCGAGGCAACTCGGATACACCTCTGCCCTCTGCGACACTCCTTCCCCAGCAGTGCCAAAGGCACCGTACGACACTTTGAGCACTAAGGAAACTCCAGTCACAAATGACACATTTGTGATTTCAGCTGTGAAAACGCGCTGAACTCGGGCGTTCGCCCGAAACATTTTTTTCGACTTTTTCGCGCGCTGCGCGAGCAACCCTCGGAGAGGGTGACCGTCAGGCCTGAGGGGCCGTCGACGAGGGCGTGTCGGCCGCCGATCGCCGCCGCTTGATCTTGACCCAGGCGGTGGCCGCGGACGCACCGGCAACCACGACGAGAATGACGGCAGTGATTGCGGTCCAGGGTGCACTCGGCTCGATCAGGGTGTCGACGAAGTTGTCCGCGGCGACCACAGGATCACCGGTGTACGTGCGGTCTTGACCGGCTTCGAGAACGACTCGGCTGACACTGTCACTGAACGAGCCCACCTGATTCGGACTCAGCACCAAGACTGTCCCGCCGTCCTCGGCGCCGACGGCAGTGGCGAGATCGCGCAATTGCGAGTCGTGCCGCGGGTTGTCCTCCACCACGACGATGGACAGATCGATGCCGTGTTCCTCGGCGCGGTCCACTGCGGACTCGAGTCGGCTCTCGATCGAAGCCGGTGCACTGACGCCGGTCGCCGCGACTTCCGCGACGATCGTGTCGACGTCGACGCCGGGAGGTACGTCGGCCGACATCGGCGTGAAGGCAAGACCGGGTACAGGCATCAGAAAGGTTCCAGTTCACTAGCTGCGTCGGGACGGTCGAGCGCCCCGTCACACTCGGGGTCACGAGCGTTTCCGACGTTGTGGGTGATCGGAGCGCGCTCGACGAACGAACACTACGTGACGCCCCGGCCGACGGGTTCGCGACTTACCGGGAGACTCGCCTGCGAGTGAGGTTCCCCTGCATTGCGTAGCCAGGTTCGCTGGACGAAGATCGACTGTCGAGGGCCGTCGACCAGCAATGTAGGCTGCCCTTCGTTTTCAACAGGACAAGCGTACTGTTAGACTCGACCGCGAGACGAACAAGCCAGCGGCACATGCCTGCGAGGTGCGTCTCGCTTCAACCGTCGACACAGCCCCGTCGGCGGTGTGCCTCAAGACGAGTGGAGCTGAAGTGACCGCCAGTAATGATTCGTTCGGTGCAAAGGGCACCCTCGAAGTCGGAGACAACTCCTACGAGATCTTCCGCCTGTCAGCCCTCCCTGGCGCCGAGAAGTTGCCCTACGCACTGAAGGTTCTCGCGGAGAACCTCCTCCGCACCGAAGACGGTGCCAACATCACCGCCGACCACATCCGTTCGATCGCGTCGTGGGACCCCTCGGCCGACCCGAGCATCGAAATCCAGTTCACCCCCGCCCGCGTCATCATGCAGGACTTCACCGGCGTTCCTTGCGTCGTCGACCTCGCAACCATGCGTGAAGCAGTGACCACTCTCGGCGGCGACCCGAACAAGGTCAACCCGCTCTCGCCTGCCGACATGGTCATCGACCACTCGGTCATCCTCGATGTCTTCGGTCGCGCCGACGCGCTCGAGCGCAACGTCGACCTCGAGTACGAGCGGAACGGCGAGCGCTACCAGTTCCTTCGCTGGGGCCAGGGCGCGTTCGACGACTTCAAGGTCGTCCCCCCCGGCATGGGCATCGTCCACCAGGTCAACATCGAGTACCTCGCCCCCACCGTCATGACCCGCAAGGGCCAGGCCTACCCCGACACCTGTGTCGGCACGGACTCGCACACCACGATGGTCAACGGCCTCGGCGTGCTCGGTTGGGGCGTCGGCGGCATCGAGGCCGAGGCGGCCATGCTGGGCCAGCCCGTCTCCATGCTCATTCCCCGCGTCGTCGGCTTCAAGCTCTCCGGCGAGATCCAGCCAGGCGTGACCGCTACCGACGTCGTGCTCACTGCAACCGAGATGCTCCGTAAGCACGGTGTGGTCGGCAAGTTCGTCGAGTTCTACGGCAAGGGCGTCTCCGAGGTTCCGCTGGCGAACCGCGCGACCCTGGGCAACATGAGCCCCGAGTTCGGTTCCACCGCGGCGATCTTCCCCATCGACGAGGAAACCATCAACTACCTGCGCCTCACCGGCCGCAGCGACGAGCAGTTGGCACTCGTCGAGGCGTACGCCAAGGAACAGGGCATGTGGCACGATCCGGACAAGGAGCCGGTGTACTCCGAATACATCGAGCTGAACCTGAGCGACGTCGTTCCGTCGATCGCCGGACCGAAGCGCCCGCAGGACCGCATCCTCCTGTCGGACTCGAAGGTGGCCTTCCGCAAGGACATCCACAACTACGTGGAGGAGAACTACCCGACGGACCACACCCAGCTCGACGAGGCCATCGAGGAGTCTTTCCCCGCGTCCGACCCGGCGACGCTGTCCTTCGCCGACGACGGAGCAGTCGACGTCCAGTCGGCCGCGTACGGCTCCGAGGGACGCCCGAGCAAGCCCGTGCGCGTCGTCACCGACGAAGCAGGCGAATTCGTGCTCGATCACGGTGCGGTCGTCGTCGCAGGCATCACGTCCTGCACCAACACCTCGAACCCGTCCGTCATGCTCGGCGCCGCACTGCTCGCGCGCAACGCCGTCGAGAAGGGCCTGTCCACGAAGCCGTGGGTCAAGACCAACATGGCACCCGGTTCGCAGGTCGTCACCGACTACTACGAGAAGGCAGGGCTGTGGCCCTACCTCGAGAAGCTCGGGTACTACCTCGGCGGATACGGATGCACCACGTGCATCGGTAACACCGGCCCGCTGCTCGAGCCGATCTCCAAGGCCATCAACGACAACGACCTCTCGGTCACTGCTGTGCTGTCGGGCAACCGCAACTTCGAGGGTCGCATCTCCCCCGACGTGAAGATGAACTACCTCGCGTCGCCTCCTCTCGTCATCGCCTACGGCCTCGCGGGCACCATGGACTTCGACTTCGAGTCCGATTCGCTCGGCACCGACCACGAGGGCAATCCCGTCTACCTGAAGGACATCTGGCCGTCCTCGCAGGAGATCGAGGAGACCATCCAGTCCGCGATCAGCCGGGACATGTTCAGCAAGTCCTACGAAACGATCTTTGCCGGGGACGGCCGCTGGCAGAACCTGTCGACCCCCGAGGGCGACACCTTCGAGTGGGACCCGAACTCCACCTACGTTCGCAAGGCGCCGTACTTCGACGGCATGGAGATGGAGCCGGCTCCGGTCAAGGACATCAAGGGCGCCCGCGTCCTCGCACTGCTCGGCGACTCGGTCACCACCGACCACATCAGCCCGGCAGGTCCCATCAAGGCCGGTACACCTGCAGCCCAGTACCTCGACTCCCACGGCGTCGAGCGCAAGGACTACAACTCGCTCGGATCGCGCCGCGGTAACCACGAGGTCATGATTCGCGGAACCTTCGCGAACATCCGCCTGAAGAACCAGCTCCTCGACGACGTCTCGGGCGGATACACCCGCGACTTCACGCAGGAAGACGGTCCGCAGGCGTTCATCTACGACGCGTCGCAGAACTACCAGGCTGCAGGCATTCCTCTCGTCGTCCTCGGCGGCAAGGAGTACGGTTCGGGCTCGTCGCGTGACTGGGCTGCCAAGGGCACCTCGCTTCTCGGTGTCAAGGCCGTGATCACCGAGTCGTTCGAGCGAATCCACCGTTCCAACCTCATCGGTATGGGCGTCGTTCCGCTGCAGTTCCCGGCAGGCGAAAGCGCGAAGTCGCTGAAGCTCGACGGTACCGAGACGTTCGACATCGTCGGCGTCGAGAAGCTGAACGAGGGCGTGACGCCGAAGACCATGGCTGTCACAGCCACCAAGACCGACGGAACCAAGGTCGAGTTCGACGCAGTGGTGCGCATCGATACCCCCGGCGAGGCGGACTACTACCGCAACGGTGGCATCCTGCAGTACGTGCTGCGCAACATGATCCGCGGCTAGACGCCACTGGATTTCGATCCCTGGAGGTTCCATCACCGACCAGGACAGCAGAACGCGCACGACCACCACGCGTCGGGCTCATGCCCGGCGACTGCGGTGCTCGTGCGCGTTCTGCGCTTGCCAGCAGGTCCCCCGTGCGCACCGTCCGTGCGCACCGGCAGTCCGACGAAGGAGGCGTGCACGTGCCCAAGGTCAGTGAAGACCAGTTGGCCGCGCGGCGCAGCGAGATTCTCGACGGCGCACGCAGGTGCTTCGGTGAGTTCGGCTACGAAGGTGCCACCGTTCGACGTCTCGAAGAGGCCACCGGCCTCTCCCGCGGCGCGATCTTCCATCACTTCAAGGACAAGGACGGTCTGTTCCTGGCTCTCGCGCGGGAAGACGCTCGCCGTATGGCCGAGGTCGCCGCCGGCCAAGGTCTGGTCCAGGTCATGCGCGACATTCTGGAGGAGCCGGATCGATTCGAATGGCTGGGAACGAGGCTCGAGATCGCCCGACGCCTGCGCACCGATCCCGAGTTCAGGAACAGCTGGTCTCAACAGTCCGCCGAACTGACGGACGCCACGCTCGCCCGCTTGGAGCGGCAGAAGACAGCCGGCCGCCTACGGGACGACGTCGCGCCGGACGTCATGGTCGAGTACCTCGATCTGGTGCTCGACGGCCTGGTCGCGCGAATCGCATCCGGTCAGGACGGTCACAATCTTGCTGCGGTGCTCGACCTCGTCGAGGAATCCGTTCGTAAGCCCGACACCGCCGGCTGATCGAGTGCTACCCGACTCACCCCGGGAGACGACGCACTGCGGGTTTTCGGTTGGGCCCGCCGCGTGATCTGAGGACGGTGCCGGACTCCCCCAGCACCTTGTGCACGAACCCGTACGATCTGCCCGTTCGCACGGCCAGAGATCGAATACTCGCCCCGGCCTCGTATTGCTCCTTCAGCGAGGACTGCAATCGATCACGCGAATCCCCGGTTATACGAGCACCTTTCACGTACGTGGACTTTCGGGCTCGTTCCTTGGCCATGGGATCCTCCAGTCAGCCACGAATGTGCTCGCTCACCGAAATTCCCCCGCGGATTCAGGGTAGAGGACAGAGGACGCCCGGCATGGCCGAACGCGTCGAACTCGATCACGCGAGCTGAATCAGCTCCAGGTACTCCTGTGACCAGTGATCCTCGGTGCCGTCGGGAAGAAGAATGACGCGTTCCGGTGACAGCGCTTCGGCAGCACCCGGATCGTGCGTGACGAGCACGACGGCACCCTTGTAACTCCGCAAGGCGTCGAGCACCTGCTCGCGCGAGATCGGATCGAGGTTGTTGGTGGGCTCGTCCAACAGAAGTACGTTCGCCGCCGACGAGACCAGACCGGCCAGTGCCAGACGGGTCTTCTCACCGCCGGACAGAGTCCCCGCGGGCTGCTCGAGTTGAGGGCCGGTGAACATGAACGCACCGAGCAGCGAACGAAGTTCCTGCTCGCCCGTGTCCGGAGCCGCGTGCCGAATGTTCTCCCACACCGACGCGTTGTCGTCGAGGGTGTCGTGTTCCTGAGCGAAATATCCGACGCGCATGCCGTGGCCCGGTTCGATGTCGCCCGTGTCGGCTTTCTCCGTGCCGGCGAGGATACGGAGAAGAGTTGTCTTGCCTGCGCCGTTCAGCCCGAGTACCACCACACGGCTTCCTCGGTCGATGGCGAGATCGACGCCGGCGAAGATTTCGAGGGATCCGTACATCTTCGTGAGGTTCTTGGCCATCAGCGGAGTCTTTCCGCAGGGCGCGGGCTCCGGGAAGCGAATGTGCGCAACCTTGTCCGATACCCGCTCGGCGTCCAGATTGGCCAACAGTTTGTCAGCGCGCTTCGCCATGTTCTGCGCTGCAACGGCTTTGGTGGCTTTCGCGCCCATCTTGGCGGCCTGTACGCGTAGGGCACCCGCCTTCTTCTCCGCATTGGCACGTTCGCGACGACGACGCTGTTCGTCCGTTGCCCTCGCGTCGAGGTACTTCTTCCAGTTCATGTTGTAGATGTCCGCTTCGCCGCGCACCGCGTCGAGGAACCACACACGGTTGACCACGTCGCCGAGCAGTTCCACGTCGTGACTGATCACGATCAGCCCGCCCTCGTGGTTCTGCAGAAAACCGCGGAGCCACGTGATCGAATCGGCGTCGAGGTGGTTTGTGGGCTCGTCGAGCAGAAGTGTGGTGGTGGAGCGGCCGCCGCTACCGTCCGACGCGGCGAACAGAATGCGGGCGAGCTCCACGCGACGGCGCTGTCCTCCGGACAGCGTGCGGAGCGGTTGGCCGAGGATGCGATCCGGCAACCCCAGGCTGTTGGAGATTCGGGCAGCTTCGCTCTCGGCCTCGTAGCCGCCGAGCGAAGCGAATCGTTCCTCGAGCTCGCCGTACTTGCGTACCGCGCGGTCCAGGCGATCCTCGTCGGCCGTCTCGGCCATCAACGCCTGCTGCTTCTCCATCTTGTGCAGCAGCGTGTCGAGTCCGCGCGCGGACAGCACTCGATCCTTCGCGAGAACGTCGAGGTCTCCCTCTTTCGGGTCCTGCGGTAGATAGCCCAGCTCACCGGTACGTACGACGGAGCCCGCGTACGGCTCGCCCTCGCCGGCCAGGATGCGCAAGGTCGTGGTCTTGCCTGCACCGTTACGACCGACGAGCCCGATCCTGTCGCCGGCCTGTACGCGAAGGGCTGGTCCTGGCGCCGAGAGCAACGTGCGGACACCGGCACGAACTTCGAGGTCGGTGGCGGTGATCACGCGTGGGCTCCTTGGACTGGGAAGACAACAGGGCATGCAAGTCGATCGGTTGTTCCCCCGCACCATGTGCACGGCGAGGACTCGAAGACAGAGCAACCACTCATTTTAGACCGTCGAACGGCGTGCTCCGACCACCCGCGACAGTGACACCGGTAACGTCTCGCCCATGACAGCCGCGAACACTGCACCACGCAAGGATCTGACCGGAAGAACCGCTCTGGTGACCGGCGCCAGCCGGGGAATCGGCAAGGCAATCGCCGCCGAGTTGCTCGGGCGCGGTGCGAACGTTGCGATCACCGCCCGCAAACCGGAACCGCTCGCCGACGCCGCCGGCGAACTGCAGGCCGCGGCACCCGATGGCGCGAAGGTGCTGACCATCGCCGGTAACGCAGGTGACGCGGATTCCCGTCGAGACGCAGTCGATCGGACCGTCGCCGAACTCGGGTCCTTGGACATTCTGGTCAACAACACCGGCATCAATCCGGTGTACGGGTCGTTGATGGAAGCGGACCTCGCAGGCGTCAAGAAGATCTTCGACACCAACGTCGTCGCGACTCTCGGGTTCGTGCAGGAGGCGTACCGAGCCTGGATGAAGGAGCACGGCGGCGCCGTCGTCAACCTCGCCAGTGTCGCCGGTATCCGGTCGACCGGTGTCATCGCGGCGTACGGGGCGTCGAAGGCCGCACTGATCAGGTTGACCGAGGAACTTGCCTGGCAGCTGGGACCGACAATTCGCGTCAATGCGGTCGCCCCCGGCGTGGTGAAGACGAAATTCGCCGAAGCACTGGTCGCCGGCGGCGAGGACACCGCGTCGGCCGCGTACCCGCTGAGGCGTTTGGGAGTCCCCGAGGACGTGGCGTCGTTGGTCGCGTTTCTCGTATCGGACGAATCGTCGTGGATCACCGGCGAGACCGTGCGGATCGACGGAGGTCTCCTGGCCACCGGAGGGCTGTGAACGCCTCTCGTTCCGCCGATGTCGTGGTGATCGGACTCGGGCCGGCCGGTCGTGCGCTGAGTACGCGAGCATCTGCGGCGGGCATGACGGTGATCGCTGTGGACCCCCATCCCGAGAGGGCGTGGACGCCGACCTACTCCGCGTGGTCGGACGAGCTTCCAGGGTGGCTGTCCCCCGACGTCGTGGCCACCAGAACGTCGAGCCCCACCGTGTTCACCACGGCTCGCCTGTCGATCGAGCGGCCGTATTGCGTACTCGACACGCCTGCGCTGCAGCGCAGTCTCCGGTCCGACGGCGTGCAGGAGGTGCAGGCACACGCCGAGTCCGTCAGCGCGAATGCGGCGACCCTCGCCGACGGCACGGTATTACGCGCCGGAACGGTCGTCGACGCTCGTGGAACGATCGGCGAGGTGGGCCTCGCCGAACAGACAGCGTTCGGCATCATGGTGCCGAGAGATGTCGCATCGCCCGCGCTCGACGGCGTCGACGCATGGTTCATGGACTGGCGCCGCGACAACGGTGCGGCACCGACCGATGTCCCCAGCTTTCTCTACGCGGTGTCACTCGACGCCGAGACCGTATTGCTCGAGGAGACCTGCCTGGTGGGAAGGCCGGCACTGAGCTTCGCTGTCCTCGCGGAGCGCCTGAGGACTCGGCTGCGGAACAGAGGGGTGATCGTCTCGGGCGCCGAGCCGGTCGAGCGGGTCCGATTTCCCGTCCAGCCGCCACCGAGGAACGGCGCTGAACGTGGAGTGGTTCGTTTCGGAGCCAGGTCGTCGATGATGCATCCTGCCACCGGCTACAGCGTCGCGGCTTCGCTCAGCGCCGCAGACGAGGTGGTCGACTTCATCGGGCGAGGTGAGCGAATGGGCTCGCTGTCGATCTGGGCGGTACAGAAGCTGCGCAACCTCGGACTTCGAACCGCCCTCGGACTCGAACCGGAGCTCGTTCCACACTTCTTCGCGAGCTTCTTCGATCTGCCGGTTCCGCTGCAGCGCGCCTACCTGTCCGGTCGGGCAGATCCGAAGGGCACCGCACTGGCGATGACCCGCATGTTTCCGACGCTGCCCACCGCGGCCAGGATTGCCATTGCGCGAACAGTTGCAGGCCGATAGTTTTCTGCCCATTGGGGTCGACTGACGCACGTATCTCGTGAATCATGAACCCCATGCGTTCCATTTGGAAGGGATCGATCGCCTTCGGGCTCGTCAACGTCCCGGTGAAGGTCTACTCGGCGACCGAGACACACGACATCAGGTTCCACCAGGTGCACGCGAAGGACGGCGGCCGCATCAAGTACGACAGGGTGTGTTCGGAGTGCGGTAACTCGGTGCAGTTCGCGGACATCGACAAGGCCTACGACTCTCCCGACGGGGAACGCGTCATTCTCACCGACCAGGACTTCGACAAATTGCCTGCCGCGGAGAAACACGAGATACCCGTGCTCGAGTTCGTTCCGACGGACCAGATCGATCCGATTCTCTTCGACAAGAGTTATTTTCTCGAACCCGATTCGTCGTCCCCCAAGGCCTACGTGTTGCTGCGCCAGACTTTGCTGGAAACCGAGCGAACAGCGCTCGTGCACTTCACTCTCCGGCAGAAGACGCGTTTGGCCGCTCTGCGCGTACGCGACGACGTACTGGTGATTCAGACCCTGCTCTGGCCCGACGAGGTTCGCGCCGCCGAGTTCCCGTCGCTCGAAGACGCCCCCGGCGCGCGCCCACAGGAAGTGAAGATGGCGACGTCGCTGGTGGAAAGCATGTCGTCGGATTTCGATCCGACCGAGTTCACCGACGACTACCAGATCGAACTCCGCAAACTCATCGACGACACGATCGCCAACGGTGGCGAGAAGGTGATTCAGACCGACGAATCGTCGTCCGACGACGGTGAGGACGCCGAGGTGGTGGACCTGGTCGCCGCGCTACAGCGGAGTGTCGAAGCCGCGGGCAAGAACGCGAAGAGTTCCGGCGGTTCCTCGGAACCCGCGAAGAAGACGGCCGAAAAGAAAGCGCCGGCCAAGAAAGCCACAGCCAAGAAGGCACCCGCAAAAAAGGCGGCAGCCAAGAAGACTGCCGCCAAAAGTACTCAGGCACGCAAGGGCGCCTGAGTACCTCCTGCTCCGTGAGCTCTGTTTGTGGGAGCTCTGTGTTTGAGAGCTCTGTGTTTGAGAGCTCTGTGTTTGAGAGCTCTGTCGCTACACGGTGAAGCCGAGTGCCCTGAGCTGCTCACGACCGTCGTCGGTGATTTTGTCCGGGCCCCACGGCGGCATCCAGACCCAGTTGATCTTCAGGTCCGAGCACAGGCCGCTGCGAACGAGCGCACCCCGCGCCTGATCCTCGATGACATCGGTCAGCGGGCAGGCCGCCGACGTCAGCGTCATGTCGATCGTGACGATTTCCTCGTCGTCGATCTTGATGTCGTACACGAGACCCAGGTCGACGACGTTGATGCCCAGTTCGGGGTCCACGACGTCACGCATCGCTTCTTCGAGATCCTCGAGGACCTTGATCTCCTCGGGGGTCAACGGCGCAGGCGCCTGGGCGCTCTCCGTCGTCTCTGTCACGGTGGTGTCAGTTTCGGTCATTCTTGTCGTCCCTACGATCGTGCGGGTTCAGCAGGTCCCGCTGTCTTCTCGTTCACTGTCGGGCTCTCGTCCACTATTCGAACAACCGCGTCCTTGAAAGCCATCCATCCCAACAACGCGCACTTCACGCGCGCGGGATACTTCGACACACCAGCGAAAGCGATTCCGTCACCGATGACGTCTTCGTCACCTTCGACGGTACCCCGGCTGCCGACCATCTCGTTGAACGATTCGACGATCTTCAGCGCGTCACCCACCGACTGCCCGACGACCTGATCGGTCAGCACGGACGTCGACGCCTGACTGATCGAACATCCCTGCCCGTCGTAGGACACATCGGCAACGGTGCCGTCGTCGGAGATGTGCACGCGAAGTGTCACCTCGTCGCCACACGTCGGATTGACGTGATGCACCTCGGCACCGAACGGTTCACGTAGGCCGCGGCCGTGCGGATGCTTGTAGTGATCGAGGATCACCTCTTGATACATCTGCTCCATACGCATCAAGCACCCCCAGCCTCTCGGGTCACTCCTGCATGCTCCGCTCCCACCCCGAAGAACGTCTGCGCCCGGCGGATTGCGTTGGCCAGCACAGCGACCTCGTCGACGGTGTTGTACAGAGCAAAGGATGCTCGTGCGGTTGCGGCGACACCGAACCTACGGTGCAGTGGCCAAGCGCAGTGATGACCGACTCTGATGGCAACGCCCTCGTCGTCGAGGATCTGCCCCAGGTCGTGGGCGTGGATCCCGTCGACGACGAACGACACTGCAGAGCCCCGGTTCACGTTCTCGGTCGGCCCGATCACGCGCACACCGTCGATCGCGGCGAACTCGGCCAATGTGGCTGCCACCAGCGCTTTCTCGTGTGCAGCAATGGCGTCGATTCCGATGCGCTCGAGGTACTGCACTGCCGCGCCGAGTCCGACGACCTGCGATGTCATCGGCACGCCCGCCTCGAACCGCTGTGGCGGAGGCGCGTAGGTCGTCTTCTCCATCGTCACGGTCTCGATCATCGAGCCGCCGGTGATGAACGGCGGCATGGCATCGAGGAGCTCACGCTTGCCGTACAACACACCGACCCCGGACGGACCGAGCATCTTGTGCCCGGAGAACGCCGCGTAATCCACGTCGAGCGCGTGGAAGTCGACGCTCATGTGCGGAACCGACTGGCACGCGTCGAGTACGACGAGCGCACCCACGGCTCGCGCTCGCCTCACCAACTCCTCGACCGGCGCTACCGCGCCGGTGACGTTGGACTGGTGGGTGAACGCGACGACCTTCACGCGCTCGGTCAGTTCCAGCGAATCCAGGTCGATACGACCGTCGTCGGTCACGCCGTACCACCGCAGTGTCGCACCGGTTCGTCGTGCGAGTTCCTGCCATGGAACGAGGTTGGCGTGGTGCTCGAGCTCGGTGATCACGATCTCGTCGCCAGGACCGACTCGGCGGTCGAAGCGGTCGTCACCGAGCACGTGCGTCACCAGATTCAACGACTCGGTCGCGTTCTTCGTGAACACGACCTCGTCCACGTCGGAACCGACGAAGGATGCGATCAGCGCGCGAGCACCCTCGTACGCATCGGTGGCTTCTTCGGCGAGTTGGTGTGCGCCGCGGTGTACGGCCGCGTTGCACGTGACGAGGAAGTCCCGCTCCGCGTCGAGAACCTGCACCGGGCGCTGCGACGTAGCGCCGGAATCCAGGTACACCAACGGTTTGTCGTCACGAACGGTCCTCGCCAGGATCGGAAAATCCGCGCGGATCGACGTGACGTCGAAAGCGCTGTCTTTCAGAGCAGCCGGCGCGACCATTTTCACGCTCCTGTCGGTGCAGCCTGAGTGAACCCTGCGTAACCGTTGGCCTCGAGCTCGTCGGCGAGCTCTGCCCCACCGGACTGAACGATCTTGCCGCCGACGAACACGTGCACGAAGTCCGGCTTGATGTAGCGCAGGATGCGGGTGTAGTGAGTGATCAGCAGCACACCACCGTCCTCGCGCTCCTTGTACGTGTTCACGCCCTCGGAGACGACACGGAGCGCATCGACGTCGAGCCCGGAGTCGGTCTCGTCGAGGATCGCGATCTTGGGCTTGAGCAAGCCGAGCTGCAGGATCTCGTGGCGCTTCTTCTCGCCGCCCGAGAATCCTTCGTTGACACTGCGCTCGGCGAACTCTTCTTTGATCTCGAGTTCGCCCATCGCGGTCTTGACCTCTTTGACCCAGTGGCGGAGCTTGGGTGCATCACCGCGCACGGCAGTTGCCGCGGTGCGCAGGAAGTTGGACATCGAGACGCCGGGAACCTCGACGGGGTACTGCATCGCGAGAAAGAGCCCGGCGCGAGCACGCTCGTCGACGCTCATCTCGAGAACGTCCTCGCCGTCGAGAGTGATCGTTCCCGACGTGACGGTGTACTTGGGGTGTCCAGCGATGGCGTAGGACAGCGTCGACTTCCCGGATCCGTTGGGACCCATGATGGCGTGCGTCTCACCGGAACGCACCGTGAGGTCGACACCATTGAGGATGTCGATCGGCTCTGCGGTGGCATCGGAGTTCGCGACGCTGACGTGGAGGTCGCGGATTTCGAGCGTGGACATGAAATTTCCTTACGAAGTTCGTTGAATGACTAGGCGCCGGTGACGGCGAGTTCGGTCTCGATCGCGGCGTCGAGACGCTCGCGGACCGCAGGAACCGGAATGCGATTGATGATCTCGTGGAAGAACCCGCGCACGATCAAGCGTCGTGCGGCATCCTCGGAGATTCCGCGAGCGCGTAGGTAGAACAGCTGCTCGTCGTCGAAACGTCCAGTGGCGCTTGCGTGCCCGGCACCGAGAATCTCGCCGGTCTCGATTTCGAGGTTGGGAACCGAATCGGCGCGTGCACCGTCGGTGAGCACGAGGTTGCGGTTGAACTCGAACGTCGAGGTGTCCTCGGCTTCGGCGCGGATGAGGACGTCGCCGATCCAGACGGTGTGTGCGTCGACTTTCCCCGGTCCTGCTTCACCTTGCAGGGCGCCCTTGTAGAGGACGTTGGACTTGCACTTCGGCGCGGTGTGGTCCACCAGCAGCCGCTGCTCGAGATGCTGTCCGGCGTCGGCGAAGTACAGACCCAGTAGCTCGGCGTCGCCGCCCGGAGCGTCGTAGTGCACCGTCGGGCTGACTCGGACGAGATCGCCGCCGAGGCTGACGTTGAAGTGCCGCAGCACTGCGTCACGACCGAGGCGGGCGTGGTGTGCCGCGACGTGCACTGCGTCGGATTCCCAGTCCTGGATCAGCACGACCGTGAGCTTCGCGCTGTCGTCGACCACGAATTCGATGTTCTCGGCGTACGTTCCACTACCGACCTGATCGATGACGACGGTCGCGACGGCGAACTTCTCGAGCCGGATCTGCAAATGCCCGTAGGCGATCGCGTCGGCACCGGGGCCGGTGACGGTGATCTCGATGGGCTCGGCGACCTCGTTCTCCGAGGCGACGGTCACGACCGTCGCGTCGGAGAACGACGAGTACGCCTGCGCTGCAATGCGATCGGCGGGCACACCGGCCACACCGATCCGAGCGTCGTCGCGGGCTACGGTCTCGACGGTCACGCCGGCCGCGTCGGACACCGCGATGTTCGCGCCTGCCGTGGACACCGCCGAGCCGTCGTGGAGCCCACGGAGGCGTCGCAGCGGCGTGAACCGCCACAGCTCGTCACGACCGGACGGAACCTCGAACGCGTTCACGTCGTAGGAGGTGAACTGGGCGCCCTTGTTGGCGACCAGCTTGGACTTGTCTTCGCGAGCCGGGTTCTCCGACGTCACTGCGTCGATCACACCGTTCGCGGGTACCGCTGGGTTGCTCACTTAACCGACCGATCCTTCCATCTGAAGCTCGATGAGCCGGTTGAGCTCGAGCGCGTATTCCATGGGTAGTTCGCGGGCGATCGGCTCCACGAAGCCGCGGACCACCATCGCCATGGCCTCGTCTTCGGTGAGACCGCGACTCATCAGGTAGAAGAGCTGGTCGTCACTGACTTTCGACACCGTCGCCTCGTGGCCCATCGACACGTCGTCTTCACGGATGTCGACGTACGGGTAGGTGTCCGAGCGCGAGATCGTATCGACCAGCAGCGCGTCGCACTTCACCGTCGAACGCGAGCCGTGCGCACCCTTGTTGATCTGGATCAGACCGCGGTAGGAGGTACGTCCGCCACCGCGAGCCACCGACTTGCTGACGATGTTCGACGACGTGTGCGGCGCGAGGTGCAGCATCTTGGAACCGGTGTCCTGATGCTGGTCCGGTCCGGCGAACGCGACCGACAGAACCTCACCCTTGGCGTACTCGCCGGTCATCCACACGGCCGGGTACTTCATGGTGACCTTGGAGCCGATGTTGCCGTCGATCCACTCCATCGTCGCACCTGCTTCTGCCTTGGCGCGCTTGGTGACCAGGTTGTACACGTTGTTGGACCAGTTCTGAATGGTCGTGTAGCGGCAACGGCCACCCTTCTTCACGATGATCTCCACGACCGCCGAGTGCAGGGAGTCCGACTTGTAGATCGGCGCCGTGCATCCCTCGACGTAGTGCACGTACGCGCCCTCGTCGACGATGATCAGCGTCCGCTCGAACTGCCCCATGTTCTCGGTGTTGATGCGGAAGTAGGCCTGCAGCGGGATGTCGACGTGCACGCCGGGCGGCACGTAGATGAACGATCCGCCGGACCACACTGCGGTGTTCAACGCGGAGAACTTGTTGTCACCGGCAGGAATCACGGTGCCGAAGTACTCACGGAACAGCTCGGGCTGCTCCTTCAATGCCGTGTCGGTGTCGAGGAACAGCACGCCCTGAGCCTCGAGATCTTCACGAATCGAGTGGTACACGACCTCGGACTCGTACTGCGCTGCGACACCGGACACGAGGCGCTGCTTCTCTGCCTCGGGGATGCCGAGCTTGTCGTACGTGTTCTTGATGTCCTCGGGCAGGTCGTCCCACGTGGCTGCCTGCTTCTCGGACGAACGCACGAAGTACTTGATGTTGTCGAAGTCGATGCCGTCGAGGTCGGAACCCCAGTTGGGCATGGGCTTGCGGTCGAAGGTCTTGAGCGCCTTCAACCGAGCCTCCAGCATCCACTCCGGCTCGCTCTTCTTCGCGGAGATGTCCCGCACTACGGCCTCGGACAGGCCTCGCTGCGCGCTCGCGCCTGCGACGTCCGAGTCCGACCAGCCGTAGCCGTAGTTGCCGAGCGAGGCAATGGTCTCGTCCTGAGTCATCGGCACTGCTGGTGTCACCTGATCTGGTGTGACGGTCATGCGAGCTCCTTCCGGAGGCTTGTGCGATTTCCGGTGCTGGGCTGAGCACCGGACGGGGTGGAGGGGGTGGACAGGTCGACTGGATTGGTCAGGGGTACGTGCGTGGTGCAGGCGCAGTCACCGTTGGCGATGGTGGCCAGACGCTGCACGTGAGTACCGAGCAGCTCGGCGAAGGCCTCGCGCTCGGCGTGGCACAACTCGGGAAATTCGGATGCCACGTGCGACACCGGGCAGTGGTGCTGGCAGATCTGCACGCCGTTGCCCACGACCCGCGTCGATGCGGCGAATCCGGCAGCGGTGAACGCGTCGGCGATGCGATCTGCGGCCTCCTCGATGTCCGACGGCTCGTCGCCGCTGATCGGTTCGAGGTCCGCGACGATCGCGTCGACTCGCTGGCGCGCGAAAGTTTCGATCGCTGCGTCTCCGCCGATCTTGCGCAGCTGCCGCATCGCGGCACCGGCCAAGTCGTCGTAGGTGTGGCCCAGCTTGTTCCGCCCGGCCGCCGTCAACTGGAAGTGCTTGGCGGGGCGGCCTCGGCCTCGTTGCCGGAGGGAAGCGGCGGGTGCGACCCGAGCTTCTCCGTTGTCGATCAGGGCTTCGAGGTGACGACGAACACCGGCCGCGCTCAGACCGAGCCTGGTGCCGATGTCCGACGCGGTGATCGGGCCCTCTTCGAGAAGTAGGGTCACCACAGCGCTTCGGGTGTGACCGTCGTGGCCGACACCGGAAGCCCCGACACCACCGGCGGGCGTCTGAGCAGGGGCGAGTGTGCCGTTACCGGCGCTTTCGCCTGCGCGCGCCGCGGTAGTCGTGGTTTTCACAACACCAGTGTGACGGAATTGATTGCACTGGTCCAGCAAGGGTGCCCTTCTTCACCCGGTGGCGTCACCAGGGAATATCGCGCGGTGTGCTCGTGTTGGGGGCGGTCATCCGAGAGGCCGACCTCGAGCCAGTGGCGTGCATCTCGGCCGCGGGGCACCGCTACGCTCTTTTGGTGCCACCGCCCGCTGACGAGCAGAACATCGAACCGAAGTCCGCGGCCTCTTCCGTCGACGTCGTGCCTCCGGTATCCGGTGTCGAGCGACGCGTCGTGCGGCCACTGCGTCGCCTGGTCGGACTGGACGCCGATCAGCGCGAGTCGAGTGTGTCGATCCTTCACGGGGACGAGGCCGAGTCACCTGGCCTGAATTCCACCGAGACCGGACAGCTCCGGAGTATTCGCAGGTTCGGCGCTGCCGGCGCGATTCTGATGGCCGTGGGTGCTCTCGGCGCGGGTGCTCAGCCGGTACTGCAGAACCCGGTTGTCGGCGTTCGGATTCTCAGCCTGCCGTCGCGAATGGCCACCACTGCACTGACGGTGACGATGACCGGCACGGTGATGGTGGTGTTGGCGTGGTTGTTGCTCGGCCGATTCGCCGTGGGGCGCCTGCGAGGGGGCACAGCTCCGCGGCGCCTGACGCGGTCGCAGTTGGACAGAACTCTGCTGCTGTGGATTCTTCCGTTGTGTGTCGCTCCGCCGATGTTCAGCCGCGACGTCTATTCGTATCTCGCGCAGAGCGAGATCACTGCTCGAGGCCTCGACCCCTACGAGATCGGCCCTGCCGGTGCCCTGGGCGTGGACAACGTTCTCACCAGAACGGTCCCCAACATCTGGCGCGAGACGCCTGCGCCGTACGGTCCGCTGTTTCTCTGGATGGGCCGCGGGATCACGTGGTTGACCGGTGAGAACATCGTGGCCGGGATCTTCCTGCACCGCCTACTGGCGATCGCCGGTGTCGCGCTGATCGTGTGGGCATTGCCCAGGCTCGCGAAACGATGCGGTGTGGCTGCGGTGAGCGCTCTATGGCTGGGCGCCGCGAACCCTCTCCTGCTCTTCCACCTGGTGGCCGGTATCCACAACGAAGCGCTGATGATCGGTTTGATGCTGGCGGGTACCGAGCTCGCATTGCGCGCCATCGAATCCGCGGATCCACTGAAGAAGACATCTCTGCTCCTGTTGTTGTCCGGCGCCGCTCTGATCGCACTGTCCTCGACGGTGAAGATTCCCTCTCTCATCGCGCTGGGATTCGTGGGCATGGCCCTCGCCCGCAGATGGGGAGGCAGTTTTCGGGCGGTCGCGGCGGCTGCCGCTCTGCTCGGAGCGGTGAGCATCGTCATCATCGTCGGTGTCAGCGCCGTCAGTGGTCTCGGATTCGGCTGGGTGCACACCCTCGGCACCGCGGGGGTCGTGCGGAGTTGGATGTCCATTCCCACCATCCTCGGCCTGGGCACCGGGTTCGTCGGCGTACTTCTGGGGCTCGGTGATCACACCACCGCGGTGCTCAGCCTCACGAGACCGATCGCCGCCCTCGTCGCCGGCTTCATCGCACTGCGAATGCTCGTTGCCGTGTTGAAGGGACGCCTGCATCCGGTCGGCGCCCTCGGTGTCTCGCTCGGCGCGCTCGTGCTGCTGTTTCCGGTCGTTCAACCCTGGTACCTGCTGTGGGCGGTCACTCCCCTCGCCGCGTGGGCGACGACGCGGGCGTTCCGCGGTCCCGCCATCGTCTTCTCGTCGATCGTCAGTGTCATTCTGATGCCGAACGGCAGTGAGTACCTTCCGTTCCAGATCGTTCAGGCTGCGCTGATGACCATCCTGACCATCGGCATCCTGTTCCTGCTCACCCGATCACGATTGCCGTGGCGAGGCGAGACCGGACCACCGGAACCCGGTCGGCCGGTCGGGGAATACGCTGGTTCCTCGTGATCGCCGGTGCGCAGACGAGAAGCGGGGTGTCGAACTCGACGCAGCCCGCAGTGCAGCTGACAGACGTGACCAAGACGTACGACGGCACCGTTGCCGTGGACGGGCTCGGCTTCACCGTCGAGCGCGCCCAGGTACTCGCCCTCCTCGGACCCAACGGTGCGGGCAAGACGACGACGGTGGAGATGTGCGAGGGCTTCGTCGCCCCCGAGTCCGGCTCGGTGCGTGTGCTCGGCCTCGATCCGATCACCCAGTCCGCGCAGCTGCGGCCCCGCATCGGCGTGATGCTGCAGGGAGGCGGCGCCTACCCGGGTTCGAAAGCGGGCGAGATGTTGAAGCTCGTCGCCTCGTACTCCAACGATCCGCTGGACCCCGACTGGCTGCTGGACTGCCTTGGCCTCACACAGGCGACGAGAACCCCGTACCGGCGGCTGTCCGGCGGTCAGCAGCAACGTCTGGCGTTGGCGTGCGCCATCGTCGGCCGGCCGGAACTGGTGTTTCTCGACGAGCCGACGGCCGGGCTCGACGCGCAGGCTCGGCTGCTCGTCTGGGAGCTCGTCGATGCATTACGCCGTGACGGGGTCAGCGTCTTGTTGACCACACATCTGATGGACGAGGCGGAGCAGCTCGCCGACGAACTCGTCATCATCGACAACGGCAAGATCGTCGCGTCCGGGACGGCATCGGAACTGACGAAGCAGGGGGCGGAGGGACGACTGCGATTCAGTGCGCCCGCCGGACTCGAGTTGTCGCTGCTCGACGCGGCCCTTCCGGCCGGCTATCACCCGGTCGAGGAAAGTGCCGGGTCGTACGCGATCGAGGGCGTGATCGAACCGTCCATACTGGTGACGGTGACGTCGTGGTGCGCCGAACAGAACGTACTGGCGACGGAACTGCAGGTGGACCAGCGAAGGCTGGAAGACGTCTTCCTCGAATTGACCGGCAGGGAGCTCAGGAAATGACGGCTCGCAAAGACGTGCGGCTCGCGAGCAACAGGTTCGCCGACGGCCTGTTCGCACCGAAACCCGAGCCCAGCTCTCCGGTCACGATGTTGTCCGCCCAGTCGATGCTCGAGCTGAAGTTGCTGCTGCGCAACGGCGAACAACTGCTGCTGACGATGTTCATTCCGATCACCCTGTTGATCGGCCTCACGCTGCTGCCACTGGGCGCCATGGGCGACGACCCCGTGAATCAGGTCGTGCCCGCGGTGATGATGGTCGCGGTGATGTCCACGGCGTTCACCGGCCAGGCCATCGCCGTCGGATTCGATCGCCGCTACGGCGCACTCAAACGGTTGGGCGCGACCCCACTGCCCAAGTGGGGAATCATCGCCGGGAAGTCCATCGCCGTTCTGCTCGTGGTGATTCTGCAGTCCGTGGTTCTCGGCGGAATCGGACTGGCCCTCGGCTGGCGGCCGGAGGTCACCGGCCTGCTGCTCGGCGCAGTCGTGATCGCGCTGGGTACGACGACGTTCGCCACCATGGGTCTGCTGCTCGGCGGCACCCTCAAGGCCGAGATCGTCCTGGCCCTCGCGAACATCCTCTGGTTCGTGATGCTGGGTATCGGGTCTCTCGTCGTACTGGCCGACGATCTGCCGACCACCCTGCACACGATCGCTCGACTGGTGCCGTCGGGTGCGCTGGCAGAGGCACTCGGTCAGGCGGTCACCGGTTCCGTCGACTGGTTCGGAATTGCCGTTCTTCTCGGCTGGGCAGGACTGTGCGGCGTGCTCGCGAGCCGCTCGTTCCGCTTCACCTGACCGACACCGCCGGGGTCAACGACAGCGTGTAGTTGATCGCCGTCTACCATCGCTACGTGCTGTATCGAGCGTATTTGCGCATTGTCGACCGCTTGCCGTTGCCTTCGGTCCGAGCGCAGAAGATCCTGGCGTTCGTCGTCATTCTGACTCAGGGCGGCATCGCCGTGACCGGTGCCATCGTCCGCGTCACCGCGTCGGGCCTGGGCTGCCCGACGTGGCCGCAGTGCTTTCCCGGTAGTTTCACACCCGTCGGAGTCTCGGAAGTACCGGTCCTGCACCAGGCCGTCGAATTCGGCAACCGCCTTCTGACGTTCGTCGTCGTGCTCGCCGCAGCTGCCGTCGTCCTCGCTGTCACCCGCGCCCGCAGGCGCAACAACGTGATTTTGTTCGCGTGGTTCATGCCGTTGGGAACGGTCGTTCAGGCGATCCTGGGCGGCATCACCGTGCTGACCGGACTGTTGTGGTGGACAGTGGCAATCCACCTCCTGGCCTCGATGGCCATGGTGTGGCTCGCAACTCTCCTGTACTTCAAGGTGGCCGAATCCGACGAGGACTCCGTAGTCGTCAAGACGGTCCCCGAACCGCTCCGCCTGTTGACCGCACTGTCCGGTGTCGTCATGGCAGGTGTGTTGGTAGCCGGAACGATGTTGACCGGCGCCGGTCCGCATGCCGGCGACAAGAGCATCGACGAGCCCGTCCCTCGCTTCGAGGTGGAGATCGTCACGCTCGTGCATCTGCACGCACAGCTCCTCGTGGCGTACCTCGCGCTCTTGGTGGGTCTCGGGTTCGGCCTGTACGCGGTCAAGGCGACGCAGAACGTCACGACGAGGTTGAAGGTACTGGTCGCCGTGGTGGTGGCGCAGTCTCTCGTCGGAGTCGTGCAGTATCTGACCGACGTACCCGCTGCACTCGTGGCCATTCACGTGGCAGGAGCAGGCGCTACGACCGCGGCCACCGCTGCTGTCTGGGCAGCGTGCCGAAAGCGGATACCTGCATCCGACGACACGGCCGAACACGCCGAGAAGGTCAGCCCCTCCTGACCGGAGAGACACGAGAGGAGAGGTAGCCGGTCTCCCCCTCAGACGACCGACTACCTCTCCCACTTAGATTTGACGGACCCGAACCCCGATCGGTTCCACCTCCACCGAAAATCTTTCGAACTATTTCTCCAGAGCCGCGTTACGCGCCTTCGGGAATTTAGTCTGGCGAGCAACCCATCCCGCCATCTTGCGGTAATGCCCGGGCGCAGGGGTGACTGCACTGACGAGTTCGCGATCCCACTCCGATTCGGTCAAACCGTCGACGGCGGCGACGAGGGCGTGTGCGACGTCGTTGTTCTCCACGACCTGATCGCCCAACACGCCGTCGGCACCGACCAGGGTGACGCGCGTTCCGGCACGTCCGATCGGTTGGATCACGACATTGCCGGTTCCGCCGTGCTCTCCGACGAACGCCTTGACTGCCGAGAGGGCACCTGCAGGCACCTCGACCTTCGGCTCGGCCGCGTCGGTCTCACGCGATGTTGTCTCTGTTTCGGTCGCCATACTCGAAGACGATACCGCTCGGTAACTTCGTGTGGCCAGAACCCCTGGAAATCGGCAGGTGTACAAAGACACCATGCGTGCACTGGAGATCCGTGAACATGGTGGACCGGAGGTCCTCGTCCCCGTCGACATCGCCGAGCCGACTCCCGGCCCCGGCCAGTTGCTCGTGCGGCTCGAAGCCGCAGGCGTCAACTACATCGACACCTACTTCCGCACCGGCCTGTACAAACGCGAACTGCCGTACGTGCCAGGAGACGAGGGGTCGGGGGTGGTGGAGTCCGTCGGCGACGGGGTCGGCGAGTTCGTCGTCGGTCAGCGCGTTGCCTGGGCGACCGCGCCGGGTAGCTACGCCGAGAAAGTGATCGTTCCGGCGTCGGCCGCGGTAGCGGTACCCGACGGTGTTCCAGCCGAACAGGCCGCATCCGCACTTCTGCAGGGCATGACGGCCCACTACCTCCTGAAGTCGACCTACCCGGCCGCTGCGGGCGACACCGTGCTCGTGCACGCGGGTGCGGGTGGCGTCGGGCTCATCCTCACCCAACTCGCCGTCGCGGCGGGTGTTCGTGTGATCACGACCGTATCGACGGACGCCAAGGCCGAGCTGTCCCGGCAAGCGGGTGCCTCGGAGGTACTGAAGTACACCGACGACGTCCCAGCGCGGGTACGGGAACTGACCGACGGGGAGGGCGCACACGCGGTGTACGACGGTGTGGGCGCCGCGACGTTCGAGCAGAGTCTCGCCTCGCTACGGATCCGCGGGACGCTCGCACTGTTCGGCGCCGCCAGCGGTCCGGTACCGCCGTTCGACCCGCAGCGGCTCAACGGAGCGGGGTCATTGTTTCTCACTCGGCCGACGCTGGCTCATCACATTCGTGATCGACGTGAGCTCGAGTGGCGTGCGGGCGAGGTGTTCAAGGCGATCGCCGACGGAATTCTGAACATTCGAGTGGGTGCGGTGCACCCGCTGTCGGAGGCAGCCACGGCTCATACCGAGCTGGAGGGGCGCCGCACGACGGGCTCGGTGGTACTCGTTCCCTGAGACCGGATCAGGACAGGAGCTGGCTCAGGGTGTCCCACCCGACGACCGAGTCCACGGCCAGGCCGCAGAACACCAACGCCAGGTACTCGTTGGACAGAATGAACAACTTCAACGGCTTGACCGGAGTGCCTGCGCGTACTCCGGCATACAGCCGGTGCGCCACGACGAGGAACCAGATGCCCGACGCCAGGGCCACCGCCGCGTAGATGACTCCCGAACCGGGCGCCAGAGCGAACGTCGCGCCGACAGTGGCCCACGCGTACAGGACGATGTGCTTGGTCACCTTGGTTTCCGATGCCACGGCAGGAAGCATCGGGACGTTGGCCGCCTGATAGTCCTCCTTGTACCGGAGCATGAGGGCCCAGGTGTGTGGCGGAGTCCACAGGAAGATGACCAGGAACATGACGACTGCTTGCCAGCCGATTGTCCCGGTGACGGCGGACCAGCCGATCATCACGGGCATGCAGCCTGCAGCGCCGCCCCAGACGACGTTCTGTGACGTACGGCGCTTGAGGACGAGGGTGTAGACGAAGATGTAGAAGCAGATGGTGACGACCGCGAGGATGCCGCTCAGCAGGTTGGTCGTGAACCACAACCAGAAGAACGAGACGACACCCAGGGTGACACCGAACACGAACGCGTGGGACACCGGCATCGCGCCGCGTGCGAGCGGGCGTTTGGCCGTGCGGGCCATCACTTTGTCGATATCGGCGTCGGCGACCATGTTCAGGCAGTTGGCCGACGCGGCGGCGAGCATTCCACCGAACAACGTAGTCAGGATCAGACCGGGCTGCACCTGGCCTCGATCTGCGAGAAGCATCGCCGGGATCGTCGTGACGAGCAGAAGTTCGATCACACGCGGCTTGGTGAGCGCGACGTATGCCATGACGAGCGCAAGCGCCCGCCGAGGAGCCGACTTCGGCGGTTCGGCTGCACCGGCCCGATGCCCGTCCTCGGGTCCACCAGCGGATCCGTCGTGCTCGGGATGGCTGGGGCCGCCTGCGAATCCGTGGCCGCCCGGCTGCTGCCCAATTCGCACTACGTCTCCTTGCACGGGCTCGACACTCATGAACGAGCAGCACGCACACCGGCACAGAAACCTGAGGCGAGCGCACTACTACAAGCGATGGTAGACGTGAACCACCTGCACTCCAATTCTCAGGGCACCCAAAGTGAAGAGACGGAGCCCTGTGACGACACAGCCCGGGCTCGACCGGGGGGAAGGCACGACAGCCGACCCGGACGGAACTAGGCTGGTGGTCGACGTGTTCGATCTGCGCCAGATCGAGCGCGTTCTGCCTCACTCGTACCAATGTCAGGAGATCTCTGCTCGTGTCGATCACAGACGATATTGACGTCCTCACCACAGCGCACCACCCCAGCGACTGGACGGACCTGGACACCAGGGCGGTCGACACTGTCAGAGTCCTCGCTGCCGACGCAGTGCAGAAGGTCGGCAACGGCCACCCCGGCACCGCGATGAGTCTCGCGCCCCTGGCCTACACCCTCTTCCAGCGGACCATGCGTCACGACCCGAACGACACGCACTGGATCGGGCGCGACCGATTCGTTCTCTCCTGCGGGCACTCGAGCCTGACGCTGTACCTGCAGCTGTACTTGGGTGGCTTCGGTCTCGAACTGGTCGACATCGAGTCGTTGCGCACGTTCAAGTCCAAGACTCCGGGCCACCCGGAGTTCCGCCACACCGACGGTGTGGAGATCACCACCGGACCTCTCGGCCAGGGCTTGGCCTCCGCGGTCGGCATGGCCATGGCCTCGCGTCGCGAGCGCGGTCTGTTCGATCCCGAGCCCGCGCTCGGGACGAGCCCGTTCGACCACTTCATCTACGTCATCGCATCCGACGGCGACATCGAGGAAGGTGTGACGTCGGAGGCGTCCTCGCTCGCCGGCACGCAGCAGCTCGGCAACCTCATCCTGTTCTACGACGACAACAAGATCTCGATCGAGCACGCCACCGACATCGCCTTGTCGGAGAACACCGCCGCACGCTACGAGGCATACGGCTGGCACGTGCAGGTCGTCGAGGGCGGTGAGAACGTCACGGCCATCGAGGAAGCCATCGAGGCCGCGAAGGCCGTGACCGACAAGCCGTCGATCATCGTGCTGCGGACCATCATCGGGTTCCCGGCGCCGACGATGATGAACACCGGCGCAGTTCACGGTGCAGCCCTCGGCGACGAGGAAATCGCCAAGGTCAAGAAGGCACTCGACTTCGACCCGGAAAAGAAGTTCGAGGTCACCGACGAGGTCATCGCCCACACGCGCGGACTGCAGGAGCGCGGCCGCAAGGCGCACGCGGAATGGAACACGGAATTCGACGCGTGGGCTGCGCGTGAGCCCGAGCGCAAGAAGTTGCTGGATCGACTGACCGCGGGCGATCTCCCCGAGGGCTGGACCGACGTCCTGCCGACGTGGGAGCCCGGCAGCAAGGCGATCGCGACCCGCGCCGCGTCCGGCGAAGTTCTGAGTGCCGTCGGACCCGTTCTTCCCGAACTGTGGGGCGGATCCGCCGACCTCGCCGGCAGCAACAACACCACCATCAAGGGCGCGAAGTCCTTCGGGCCCACGTCCATCTCCACCGACGACTGGGATGCCGAGCCCTACGGACGGACTCTGCACTTCGGAATCCGTGAGCACGCGATGGGCTCGATCCTGTCCGGCATCGTCATGCACGGGCCGACCCGGGCGTACGGCGGAACGTTCATGCAGTTCAGTGACTACATGCGCCCCGCAGTCCGGCTCGCGTCGCTGATGGACATCGACCCGATCTACGTCTGGACGCACGATTCCATCGGCCTCGGCGAGGACGGCCCGACGCATCAGCCCGTCGAGCACCTCGCCGCACTGCGCGCCATCCCCAACCTGTCCGTCGTCCGTCCGGGCGATGCCAACGAGACGGCGTACGCCTGGCAGTCGACGCTCGCGCGTTCCAGCAGCAGCGGACCCGTCGGCCTGGCACTGACCCGTCAGGGCATCCCGGTCCTCGAGGGCACCAGCTACGAGGGGGTCTCGAAGGGCGGCTACGTCCTCGTCGAGTCGTCGAAGGCTGCTCCGGACGTGATCCTGATCGGAACGGGTTCCGAGCTCCAGTACGCAGTCGAGGCACAGAAGACGCTGGAAGCACAGGGAATCGCCGCACGGGTCGTGTCAATGCCGTGTGTCGAGTGGTTCAACAGCCAGGACCAGAACTACCGCGACCAGGTTCTTCCGCCCACGGTCAAGGCTCGCGTCTCCATCGAAGCGGGCATCGCGATGCCGTGGTACCCGATCGTCGGCGGCTTCGGCGAGATCATCTCGCTCGAGCACTACGGAGAATCCGCCGACGCCAAGACCCTTTTCCGCGAGTACGGATTCACGGCCGACGCAGTGGTCGCCGCCGCGCAGCGCTCCATCACCAACGTGAAGGGATAACCCATGACCCAGAACAAGAACCTCGCAGATCTGTCCGCAGCAGGCGTATCCGTCTGGCTCGACGATCTGTCCCGTGACCGCATCACCTCCGGCAACCTGCAGGAGCTCATCGACAGCAAGAGTGTCGTCGGCGTCACCACCAATCCGTCGATCTTCCAGGCGGCACTGAGCAAGGGCGACGCCTACGACGCCCAGGTCACCGAGCTCGCCGAGCGCGGAGCGGACGTCGACGCGACGATCCGCACCGTCACCACCGACGACGTGCGCAACGCCTGCGACATCTTCGCTCCGATCTACGAGTCCTCGGCAGGCGTCGACGGACGCGTGTCGATCGAGGTCGATCCGCGTCTGGCCCACGACACCGAAAAGACGATCGCGCAGGCCGTCGAGCTGTGGAAGATCGTCGACCGACCCAACGTCCTGATCAAGATCCCCGCGACCGAGGCAGGCATTCCGGCAATTGCCAAGGTCATCGGCGAGGGCATCAGCGTGAACGTCACGCTGATCTTCTCGGTCGAACGCTACGAGGCCGTCATCGACGCGTACCTGGAGGGCTTGGAAGCTGCACGTGCGGCCGGCCACGACCTGTCGAAGATCCATTCCGTGGCGTCGTTCTTCGTCTCGCGCGTCGACACGGAGATCGACGCCCGGCTGGACAAGATCGGCACGCCCGACGCCGAGGCGCTCAAGGGCAAGGCTGCGCTCGCCAATGCTCGCCTGGCGTACGTCGCCTACCAGCAGGCGTTCGAGGTCGGGCCTCGCTTCCACGAGCTCGCAGGCTCGGGAGCTCGTCCGCAGCGGCCACTGTGGGCATCCACCGGGGTCAAGAACACCGCCTACCCCGACACGCTGTACGTGACCGACCTGGTCTCCCCCAACACCGTCAACACGATGCCGGAGAAGACTCTGGACGCCGTCGCCGACCACGGTGAGGTATCGGGAGACACCATCTCCGGCAAGGGTCCCGAATCACAGGAAGTCTTCGACCGGCTGTCCGCGATCGGAATCGACGTGACGGACGTGTTCCTCACCCTCGAGAACGAGGGCGTGCAGAAGTTCGAGGCGTCCTGGAGCGAGCTGCTCGAGGCCACCGGCGAGCAGCTGCGTCAAGCAGGCCAGAAGAGCTGAGACGTGGCCACCGCAGAAACCGATCAGAAGGATTCCGCGGAGTGGCACAATCCACTTCGCGATCCACGTGACAAGCGTCTTCCACGGATCGCGGGTCCCTGCAGCCTCGTGATCTTCGGTGTCACCGGCGACCTCGCCCGTAAGAAGCTCATGCCTGCGGTGTACGACCTGGCGAACCGGGGGCTCCTGCCCCCCGGTTTCGCCCTCGTCGGTTTCGCGCGGCGTGATTGGGAGAACGAGGACTTCGCGCAGATCGTGCACGACGCGGTCCGCGATCACGCCCGTACGCCGTTCAGCGAGGAGGTGTGGAACACCCTCGCCGAGGGATTCCGCTTCGTTCAGGGATCGTTCGACGACGACGCAGCGTTCGACACCCTGTCGACCACGCTCGCCGAACTCGACGAAACTCGTGGCACGGGTGGCAATCACGCCTTCTACCTGTCGATTCCCCCCGGCGCCTTCCCTGTCGTTCTGGAACAGCTCTCTCGCTCCGGACTCGCCCAGCGTGAGGAAGGCAAGTGGCGCCGAGTCGTCATCGAGAAGCCTTTCGGTCACGATCTGGACAGCGCCAAGGAACTCAACGCTGTCGTGAACCGAGTGTTCCCCGAGGACACCGTCTTCCGCATCGATCACTACCTGGGCAAGGAAACCGTCCAGAACATTCTGGCTCTGCGCTTCGCGAACCAGTTGTTCGATCCCATCTGGAACGCCCACTACGTCGACCACGTGCAGATCACGATGGCCGAGGACATCGGATTGGGCGGTCGCGCAGGGTATTACGACGGTATCGGCGCGGCCCGGGACGTCATCCAGAACCATTTGCTGCAGTTGCTGGCGATCACGGCGATGGAAGAGCCGGTCAGCTTCAGCCCGTCCGAGCTGCAATCGGAGAAGATCAAGGTTCTCTCCGCCACCAAACCCGCCGAACCGTTCGCCGAGACCACCGCCAGGGGTCAGTACGCAGCCGGGTGGCAGGGCAGCCAGAAGGTCAAGGGGCTCAAGGAGGAAGAGGGATTCGACCCCGAGTCGAGCACCGAAACCTACGCCGCCATCACACTCGAGGTCGACACGAGACGCTGGGGCGGAGTTCCGTTCTATCTGCGGACCGGAAAGGCTCTGGGCCGCAGGGTCACCGAGATCGCCATGGTGTTCAAACGTGCGCCACACCTGCCGTTCGACGCCACCATGACCGAGGAGCTCGGTCAGAATGCGCTCGTGATCAGGGTCCAGCCCGACGAGGGCGTGACCATGCGATTCGGTTCGAAGGTGCCCGGGTCGAGCATGCAGGTTCGCGACGTCAGCATGGACTTCAGCTATGGCCAGGCCTTCACCGAATCTTCGCCGGAGGCGTACGAACGGCTCATCCTCGACGTTCTGCTCGGGGAACCGTCGCTGTTCCCCGTCAATGCCGAGGTCGAGTTGTCCTGGAAGATCCTGGATCCGATCCTCGACTTCTGGGCGTCGGGCGGCACCGCTGAACCGTACGAGGCAGGCACCTGGGGTCCGGCGACCGCCGACGAGATGATGCAACGTACCGGACGCGAATGGAGAAGGCCGTGATTGTCGACATTCCCTCGACGACGACAGCCGAGGTGGGAAAGCAACTGGTCTCGCTCCGGGAGTCCGGCGGTGCCGTGACCATCGGGCGTGTGTTGACGCTGATCGTCGTCAGCAAGGACGCCACGAAAGCGGAGACCGCGATAGCTGCGGCGAACGAGGCATCCCGGGAGCATCCGTGCCGCGTCATCGTGCTCATCCACGGTGACCGGTCCGCGGAGTCGAGCCTAGACGCACAGATTCGTGTCGGAGGTGACGCAGGAGCGTCCGAGGTCGTCGTCCTTCGCCTGAACGGCGAACTGGCAGATCACGAGCACAGCGTCGTCATACCGTTCCTGCTGCCGGACACACCGATCGTCGCCTGGTGGCCCAACGAAGCACCTGCCGTTCCTGCTCAGGATCCCCTGGGGCGCCTCGCGATTCGCCGTATCACCGATGCGACCAACGCACCGGACACGACGGCTGCGATCAAGAGCAGGTTGTCCAGTTACACCGACGGAGACACCGACCTGTCGTGGAGCCGAATCACCTACTGGCGTGGGCTTCTTGCCACGGCACTGGATCAGGCACCGCACGAATCCGTCGTCTCCGCGGTGGTGTCCGGTCTGGCCGAGGAGCCGGCGCTGGACATCCTCGCCGGTTGGCTCGCGGCCAAGCTGGAGGTTCCGGTGCATCGTCGAACGGGTGAGCTGAAGGTCGTGCTGGATCGCGAGACCACCAGCATCTCCATCACCCGCCCGCAGACCGGAAAAACCGCCACGCTGCGCAGAACCGGCCAACCCGACGCGGAGGTCGCGCTTGCTCGACGTGGAACCCGCGAGTGCTTGGCCGAGGAGCTCAGGCGCCTCGATACCGACGAAATCTACGAACTGGCCTTGAAAGGTCTGTCGAAGGTGAGCTATGAGTAAGAAATCCGTCCTGCAGTTTCTCGACGCGCAGTCATTGGTCGACGCAGCTCGATCCCGCTTCGTCGACGTGGTCGTGGCCGCTCAGGCCGAACGCGGCGTCGCATCGGTCGTGCTGACCGGCGGCGGCACCGGCGTCGCGCTTCTCGAGGCCCTCCGCGCGGATTCCGGGGCCATCGACTGGGGACAGGTCGACATCTACTTCGGCGACGAACGGTTCCTTCCCGCAGGCGATCCCGAACGCAACGAAGTGCAGGCATCGGAGGCACTGCTCGAGCACGTGGGTGTGCACCCGGACCGCGTGTTTCGCATGGCGGCGTCGGACGGGCCGCACGGCAGTGATCCCGAGGTGGCTGCGGCAACGTACGCGCAGATCCTCGGTGCCCGCTCGAACGGTGAGCACACACCGGAATTCGACGTGCATCTCCTCGGCATGGGCGGTGAGGGACACATCAATTCGCTGTTCCCGCACACCGACGCCGTTCGCGAACAGCACCGGTACGTGGTGGCCGTCGAGGATTCACCGAAACCGCCGCCGGTGAGAATCACGCTCACGTTGCCCGCTGTCCGACGTGCGAAGCACGTCTGGCTCCTGGTGTCCGGGGACGCCAAGGCCGACGCGGTGGCCGCTGCAGTGGGCGGCGCCGACTCCGATGACGTCCCGTCGGCGGGCGCCGTCGGATCCGAATCGACCGTGTGGTTCCTCGATGCAGGCGCGGCGTCGAAGCTGGAGAACAGCAACTAGATTCGAGCCACGACCGACTGTCCGGCGGCGCCGGTACCCGATTCCTCACAGGGTACCGGCGCCGTCGGCGTCGGTGTCGCGTGTGGTCGCCGTCTCGTCGGCGTCCTTCTCCACGGGCGGTGTCCGCCGCCTCGACTGCGCAGAACGGTACGCCGAGCCGTCGCGCCAGGATTTGGCATCGGATGTGCACTGCCTCATACCTAGTCAGACGCAGCCGGCACGGCGACGGTTCCCGAGTCGACGACGGCGGAACCGCAGGTGACTACCCGCTGTTGCGCAGAGCAGTCGCCAAACCGTTCATCGTCAGCAGGATGCCGCGTTTGACGCGCTCTTCCTCGTCACCGGCGCGGTAGCGGCGCAGCATCTCGACCTGCATCTGATTGAGGGGCTCGAGGTACGGGAACCGGTTGTGGACCGACCGTTCCAGGGCCGGATTGTCCTCGAGCAACCTCGAGTGTCCGGTGATGGAGAGGTACATCTCGATGGTCTTCGCATGCTCTGCTTCGATCATTCCGAAGATCCTGGTGCGCAGTTCCGTATCCGGGACGAGTTCGGAGTAACGAGCAGCGATCCCCAGATCCGATTTGGCCATGACCTGCGCGAGGTTCGACAGTACCGTTTGGAAGAACGGCCACTTCCGATATAGGTCCGTCAGTACCGCCAGCTTGTCGTCGTCGCCGCCGACCCATTCCTCGAACGCCGTACCGGTTCCGTACCAGCCGGGCAGCATCACACGGCACTGGCTCCAGGACATCACCCATGGGATCGCGCGCAGGTCGTACACCGAATTGGTCGGCTTGCGTGACGCGGGGCGGCTTCCGATGTTGAGCTCTCCCACCTCCGCAACCGGAGTGGACATGCGGAAGTACTCCACGAATCCGGGCTCCTCGTGCACGAGCCGGCCGTACGCAGCGCGGGCTTTCGCAGCCAGGTCGTCGAGCACCTCGTAGGCAGGCTCGGCACCGTCGCCGAGACCTTCCACGTCGAGGAGGGTCGATTCGAGCGTGCCCGCCACCAGCGATTCGAGGTTGCGGCGCGCCATGGACGGCTCGGCGTACTTGGCGGCGATGATCTCGCCCTGCTCGGTCAGACGCAGCGACCCCTGCACGACGCCCGGAGGCTGCGCGAGGATGGCGTCGTAGCTCGGACCGCCGCCGCGACCGACGGTGCCGCCACGACCGTGGAACAGCCGCAACCGAATTCCGGTCTTCCGCGACGCCTCGAGCAGATCCAGTTCGGCGCGGTACAACGCCCAGTTGGCGGCGAGGTATCCGCCGTCCTTGTTCGAGTCCGAGTAACCGAGCATCACTTCCTGGTTCATCCCGCGGCCCGCGACGAGAGCCCGGTAGACCGGAACGTCGAGGGTGGCCACGAGCGTGGCCGCACCCTGCTGCAGGTCCTCGATGGTCTCGAACAGGGGCACGACGCCCACCGTCGACGTCGGGGCGGATCCGTCGGTGCCGGGGTCGAAGATCCCGGCCTCCTTCAGCAGCAGGGCTGCCTCGAGCATGTCGCTCACCGACTGGCACATGCTGATGATGTAGTTCTGGATCGTGTCGGGCCCGAGGTGATCGATGGCCACCTTCGCGGCGCGCACGATACCGAGCTCCTTGGTCGCGAGCTCGCTCAGCTGAGCTGTCGGACCCACGAGGGGACGACGAGTGGTCAGCTCGCGGGACAGAAGAGCCACCCGCTCGTTCTCGTCGAGCGAGGCGTAATCGGGGTGCACGCCGGCCCAGGACAGGAGTTCGGCGACGACTTCCTCGTGCGTCTCCGAGTTCTGGCGCATGTCCAGAGCCTGCAGGTGGAATCCGAACGTCTCGACGGCCTGACGCAGCGCCAGCAGACGATCGTCGGCGATGAGCGCATCACCGTCGGCGCGCAGCGCCCGGTCGATCGTGTCGAGATCGTTCAATACGTCCTGGGGCGCGGCATACGGGGTGGATCCGACGTCGAGTCCGGCGACGGGAACGGAGTCGAGAACCCGGGCGGCGGTGGCCGTCAGGCGTGCTCGGATCCCGCGCACCGCAACGCGATACGGCTCGTCGTTGCGGTTGTCGGCGGGATCGCCTGCTTCTGCCGCCAACGTCAGCAGTTCGTCGCTGACCGCGACGAGACGCACGGACATCGACAGTTCTTTCTCGAGCGCGACGAGCTCGTCCAGGTAATGAGCGAACGCGGTGTACCCGGCCTGATGGGTCGCGGTGTGCACGACCTCGGCCGTGACGTTCGGATTACCGTCGCGGTCTCCGCCGATCCACGAACCGGGACGAAGAATGGGCTGCGGCAGCAGGTCGCTCGACGGCCACCTCTGCCGAAGGGCCGCACGGACGTCCGCGTTGAGCGCCGGAATGACGTCGAACAGTGACGTCTCGAAGTAGCGGAGGCCCACCTCGATCTCGTCCTGAATTCGGAGCCGTGACAACCTGATCAAGGCCGTCTCCCACAACGTCAGAACCTGGCGACGGATCTGAATGTCCACCGCAGCAAGCTCTTTGGCGGCACTCGACGCCTTGTTCGCCGCCGCGGACGAGGCAACCTCGCGCCGTCGCATGAGCTCGGTGATCCTGGATTGAACATCGAACACCGTCCGTCGACGCGTTTCCGTCGGATGCGCAGTGATGACCGGGGCCACCAGTGCATCGGTCAGCGCGTCGGCCACCTGCTGCTGGGTGAGGTCGGCGGAATCGAGTTTGATCCACGTCGCGTCGAGGCTGCTGTCCTGAGGCGGATCCTCGCGATCGAGGTGAATTGCGCGACGGCGCTCGCGGTGCAGGTCCTCGGCGAGGTTGGCCAGCAGCGAGAAATGACTGAACGCACGAATGAGCGGAACTGCCTGCGACACGTCGAGATCTGCGTAGATCCCGAGTGAATCGTCGCGCTCGCCCTCCGAGCGGCGGACGGCGAAGGATTCGACGCGGGCACGTTCGACGAGGTCGAACACGGCGGGTCCTTCGTGCTCGCGGATGATGTCACCGAGAATTCCACCGAGGTATCGAATGTCTTCCCGCAGCGGCTCGGTCAACTCACGACCTTGCGTCGTGGGTGTGACGAAGGCGGGAGATCCTGACGACTCCAAAGGGGTTTCGCTCATCCCCCGATTATCGTGCACCCACCGGTGTCATGCAGCCCGAGGTCCTGTTCGGGCCCGGCACCGACACATGATATGTAAGGACAAACCCGATCAGGAGAACTTGATCTCCAGGCCGATTCCGAGGATTGCGATCAGCCACACGACGCCGGTGAAGATGGTCAACCGATCCAGGTTCTTCTCCACGACCGTCGAGCTCGACAGAGACGACTGGACACCGCCGCCGAACAGACTGGACAGGCCGCCACCCTTGCCCCGGTGCAGCAGCACCAGAAGAATCAGCGCCAAACTGGTGACCACCAGCAAAATATCCAGGAACAGTTCCATGTCCGCCTCACAATAGTCTCAGCTCACAACCCGTGACAGCCTACCTGCACGACGCACATTGCCGTGTCACCGCCTCGGTGGCGGTGACACGGCAATGTCCGATGTACGGCTCGACCAGCTGCTGCGATCAGGGCAGAGGGCCACCCGCGGCGATTGCCGACAATGTGGCGAACTCGTCCGCCTTGAGGGAGGCTCCACCGACGAGCGCACCGTCGACGTCGGGCTGGCCGACGATCTCGCCCACGTTCTTCGCGTTGACGGAGCCGCCGTAGAGGACCCGCACGCCCGCCGCCACCTCTGCGGAGGCGAGCGTCTTCAGCTCCTCGCGGATTGCCGAGCACACTTCCTGCGCGTCCGCGGCACTGGCCACTCGACCGGTGCCGATCGCCCACACCGGCTCGTAGGCGACCACGACCTTCGCGATGTCCTCGGCCGACAACCCGGCCAGCGAACCACGAAGCTGCGTGATGTTGTACGAGACGTGCTCGCCAGCCTCACGGATGTTGAGGCCCTCACCGATGCACACGATCGGTGTGAGTCCGTGCTTCAGTGCAGCCTTGGTCTTGGCTGCGACCGCGGCGTCGTCCTCGCTGTGCAGGGTTCGACGCTCGGAGTGCCCGACGACAGCGAACGTGCAACCGAGCTTCGCGAGCATCGACCCACTGATCTCACCGGTGTATGCGCCGGACTCCTGTGCGGAGACGTCCTGCGCGCCGTAGGTGAGCAGGAGCTTGTCGCCCTCGATGAGCGTCTGCACACTGCGGATGTCCGTGAACGGCGGAATGACCGTCACGTCCACCTTGTCGAAGTACTTCGCGGGCAGCGAGAACGCGATCTTCTGCACCAGCGAGATCGCCTCGAGGTGGTTCAGATTCATTTTCCAGTTGCCTGCGATGAGCGGCTTACGTGCCATGGTTCATCCCTCCAGCGCTGCGATGCCGGGAAGCTGCTTGCCCTCGAGGTATTCGAGAGATGCACCGCCTCCGGTCGAGATGTGCGAGAAGCCGTCGTCGGACAGTCCCAGTGCACGGACGGCGGCTGCGGAGTCCCCGCCGCCGACGACGCTGAACGCGCCCTTCTCGGTGGCACCGACGATTGCCTCGGCGATGCCCCGCGTTCCTGCGGAGAACTTCTCGAACTCGAAGACACCGGCCGGGCCGTTCCAGAAGATCGTCTTCGCGTTCGCGAGCACGACGGTGAATCGGCTGACGGACTCCGGCCCGATGTCCAGTCCCATCCAACCGTCCGGGATCTCGGATGCGGCAACGGTCTTGGCTTCGGCGTCCTTCGAGAACGAGTCACCCACGACGATGTCGACCGGCAGGTGGATGACATCGCCGAACCGCTCGAGCAGGTCCTTGCAGACGTCGATCTGGTCTTCCTGCAGAAGCGAAGAACCGACCGAGTAGCCCTGTGCGGCAAGGAAAGTGAACGCCATGCCGCCGCCGATGACCAAAGTGTCGACCTTGGGTGCGAGCGCCTCGATGACACCCAACTTGTCCGAGACCTTCGACCCGCCGAGCACGACCGCGTACGGGCGTGCCGGATCCTCCGTCAACTTGGCCAGCACGTCGACCTCGGTGGCCACCAGACCACCTGCGTACGACGGAAGCAGCTTCGCCACGTCGTACACCGAAGCCTGCTTGCGGTGCACGACGCCGAAGCCGTCGGACACGAAAGCACCCTCACCGTCGGTGAGCGCGACCAACTCGGCTGCCAGCTGAGCACGCTCGGCCTCGTCCTTGCTGGTCTCACGCGGATCGAACCGGATGTTCTCCAGCAGCAGTACGTCGCCGTCGGTCAACCCTTCGGCACGAGCCTGAGCATCCTGGCCGACGACGTCGCCCGCCAACTGAACGTGGCGACCGAGCAGTTCCCCGAGCTTCGACGCCACCGGCGCGAGCGAGTACTTCGCCTCGGGCTTGCCGTCCGGCCGGCCGAGGTGTGCGGTGACGATGAGCTTCGCACCGGCGTCGAGCAGTGCGTTCAACGTCGGAAGCGATGCGACGATGCGACCGGGATCGGTGATGACACCGTTCTCGATCGGCACGTTGAAGTCCGAGCGCACCAGAACCGGGCGACCCGACACGCCGGCGTCGATCAGGTCCTGCAGAGTCTTGACTGCCATGCGATCAGAGGGACTTTCCGACGAGACCGATGAGGTCGGCCAGGCGGTTGGAGTAGCCCCACTCGTTGTCGTACCAGGACACGATCTTGACCTGGTCGTCGATGACCTTGGTCAGCGGTGCGTCGAAGATCGACGAGTGCGGGTCGGTGACGATGTCCGAGGACACGATCGGGTCGGTGCTGTACTTCAGGATGCCCTTCAGCGGGCCTTCCGCTGCTGCCTTCATGGCGGCGTTGATCTCGTCGACGGATGCCGACTTCTTCAGGTTCGCCGTGAGGTCGGTGACCGAGCCGGTCGGGATCGGCACCCGCAGTGCGTATCCGTCGAGCTTGCCGAGAAGCTGCGGGAGCACCAGGCCGATGGCCTTTGCCGCGCCGGTGCCGGTGGGGACGACGTTGAGGGCCGCTGCGCGTGCGCGACGCAGGTCGCTGTGCGGGCCGTCCTGCAGGTTCTGGTCCTGCGTGTACGCGTGCACCGTGGTCATGAGCCCCTTGACGATGCCGAACTCGTCGTCGAGGACCTTGGCAATGGGGCCGAGGCAGTTGGTGGTGCACGACGCGTTGGAGATGATGTTCTGGCTGCCGTCGTACTTGTCGTCGTTGACGCCCATGACGATCGTGATGTCCTCACCCTTGGCAGGTGCGGAGATGATGACCTTCTTGGCGCCTGCGTCGAGGTGGCCCTTGGCCTTCGAGGCGTCGGTGAAGATACCCGTGGACTCGACTACGACGTCGACGCCCAGGTCACCCCACGGGAGAGCCGACGGTCCCTCGCGCAGCGACAACGCCTTGATCTTCTGATCGCCGACGACGATGGTGTCGTCGCCTTCGAGGCTGACGTCGTGCGGCAGACGGCCCAGGATCGAGTCGTACTTCAACAGGTGCGCCAGGGATGCGTTGTCGGTGAGGTCGTTGACAGCCACGATCTCGATGTCGGTGGTGCCCAGAGCTTTCTGCGCATCGACTGCCCTGAAGAAGTTACGTCCGATGCGGCCGAAGCCGTTCACGCCTACCCGGATCGTCACTGTTCGCTCCTAAGTTGTTGAACCGATTGTCGTATTTCGCGCATGGGGCAAGTCCCTACGTGCGTTTTCCACCCTAGTGTGCGCACTGCATTCGCGCGCGCATCACCCTCCACCTGCAGTTATCCGAGCAGTCGCGTCGTCGGCTCTCGCCCTTGCCTCAGGCCTCGTCGAGCAACTCGGCGGTGACGGCGGACTCGGTGTCCGGAATGCCGGTGTCCTTCGCCTTTCGATCCGCCATGGACAGCAACCTGCGGATACGTCCGGCGACCGCATCCTTGGTCATCGGTGGGTCCGCGAGTTGGCCGAGTTCTTCGAGCGATGCCTGTCGATGCTGGACGCGCAGCGACCCGGCCGCAGCCAGATGATCCGGCACGTCTTCGCCGAGAATCTGCAGCGCACGTTCGACCCGCGCCGCCGCGGCCACGGCGGCTCTCGCCGACCGGCGCAGGTTGGCGTCGTCGAAGTTGGCCAGCCGGTTGGCGGTGGCACGCACCTCACGACGCATGCGCCGTTCTTCCCAGACGAGCCTGGTGTCCTGCGCTCCCATGCGTGTGAGCAGCGCGCCGATGGCTTCTCCGTCCCGCACGACGACTCGGTCGGTGCCTCGCACTTCCCGTGCCTTGGCGACGACGCCGAGGCGGCGAGCTGCACCGACAAGTGCCAGTGCGGCCTCGGGACCGGGGCAGCTGATCTCGAGTGCCGAGGACCTACCCGGCTCCGTCAGAGAACCGTGAGCCAGGAACGCCCCGCGCCACGCTGCTTCGGCGTCACCGACCGTGCCGCCGACCACCTGAGCGGGCAGCCCTCGGACGGGACGTCCACGCATGTCGAGAAGTCCGGTCTGGCGGGCGAGTGCCTCGCCGTCCTTGGCCACTCGGACGACGTACCGCGAGCTCTTCCTCAGACCACCGGCGCTGAGAACGTGGACGTCGGACGTGTACCCGTAGAGGTCCAGGATCTCGCGGCGCAGTCGGCGTGCTGTCGAACCGAGGTCGACTTCCGCCTCGACGACTACTCGTCCGGCAACGATGTGAAGCCCGCCGGCGAAACGCAGCAGCGCCGACACTTCGGCCCTCCTGCAGCTCACCTGGGTGACAGCGAGCCTGCTCAGCTCGTCCTTCACCTCAGCTGTCATGGCCACGAAGTGATCCCCTCTCTGCGCGGCCCGTCGGACGCGTCGTTCTCCTGCGAGGAGACGATGCTACCGAGGGCCGCAGCCAACTTTCCGAAATGATGTGCGTGGGTGCCCGGTTCCGCGACGTCCACGTAGACGACGTCGGCTCCCAACCGTGCTGCCGCTCGGGCGAGATGCTCGCGTTCGCCACCGGCCGGGACGAACGCGGAGTCGACGACGATGTGGTCGACCCTGAAATCCGGTGCGTGCTGGGACAGTACGTGCAGGTGCCGCTCGGCGGAGAATCCGGTCGTCTCCCCCAATTCCGGTGCCAGATTGAGTACGAGCACCTTGACCGCGGACGACCGTGCCAATGCGGCCAGCAGATCCGGGACGAGTACGTGGGGAATCACACTCGAGAACCACGACCCCGGTCCGAGTACGACCAGATCGGCCTCGTCGATGGCGCGAACCGCTTCGGGCGTCGCGGGCGGATCCGACGGTAGGAGTCGTACGCGCCTGACCTTGCCCGGTGTCGTCGCGACGGCGACCTGTCCGCGGATGACGCGCGACACCCTTGGATCGTCCTCCAAGCCCGAGACGTCGGCCTCGATGTCCAGCGGGATCGGTGCCATCGGCACGACGCGGCCCTCGATTCCGAGCAGGCGCGCTGCTTCGTCCAACGCGAGCACCGTGTCACCGAGAACCTCCGTCAGGCCCGCGAGGATCAGGTTCCCGACGGAATGGCCCGCGAGCGCACCCGATCCACCGAACCGATGCTGCATGACGTCCGCCCACATGCGCGTGCGTTGTTCCTCCGACGACAGCGCTGCCAGCGCCATACGGAGGTCGCCCGGCGGGACCATCCCGAGCTCCGCGCGGAGCCGGCCCGAGGACCCACCGTCGTCCGCGACGGTGACGATTGCTGTCACGTGCGATGCGAGCCTGCGTGCGGCGCTGAGCGTTGCGTACAGACCGTGTCCACCGCCGAGGGCGACGACTTTCATGTCGCTCATTCGCGGCCCGCGTCTCGGTGCAGCACCCGCACCGACAGGTCTTTCTCTCGCGCCAGCATGTCTGCCAGCGCTTCTGTCATTGCCACACTTCGATGCTTGCCACCCGTACACCCGACCGCGACGGTCATGTAGCTCTTGCCCTCCCTGCGATACCCGTCGACGGTCAAGTGCAACAAGTGCCGAAAGGTCTGCAGGTAGTCCTGGGCACCGTCTTGACCCAGGACGTAATCACGCACTGCAGGCTCTTTGCCAGTATGTTCTCGCAACTCGGGAACCCAGTGCGGATTCGGCAGAAATCTCACGTCGCACACCAGATCGGAATCGATCGGCAGACCGTATTTGAAGCCGAAGGACTGGACGGTCACACCGATCACCGCGATGTCGGTTCCTCCGAACGACGCCTCCACTCGGCGACGTAGTTGATGCACCGACAGCGATGTCGTGTCCACGACGACGTCCGCGACGGATTTCACCTCGGCGAGCCGGGCACGTTCGGCGTGAATCCCCTCGGACAGGGTGCCGTCCTGGCCGTCGTTCTGTAGTGGGTGGCTTCGGCGGTTGGATTCGAACCGTTGGATCAGCACCGCATCCGCGGCCTCCAGGAACAGGACTCGGTTCCGTATGCCCCGCGAGTTCAGTTCACGAACGACCCATCCGAGGTCACCGGTGAACAGTCGGCTGCGGACGTCCATCACCAGTGCGAGGCGTTCGAGCGGAGGTTCAGAGGCGAGCGCCACGTCGATCATCTTCGAGATCAACTCGGGTGGCAGGTTGTCCGCCACATACCACCCCAGGTCCTCGAGCACCTTCGCGGCCGTGCGCAGACCCGCACCGGACAGACCGGTCACGAGCGCAACCTCGATATCATGAACTGCGGTCGCTCGAACTGCGGTGGCTGGAATCGCGTCCGGTCGTGCGTCCACGTCTCCAACCGGGTCCGCTTCGTGAACGTCGTCGTCCTGCCGAACATCCGGTTCGCTCACGTCACAACCTGCCCTGTCGAAGTCGTCTCCTGCCGATCTTCCCCCACCGGCGCCGTCGATGCCGACATATCGCCCTCGACCTCGGCCGACGACCCTTCGCCTGCGGCTGCCCCCGTCGCGGTGACGCCGGCGTCGGCGTCACCTGCCCCCAGTGCGTCCAGGACTGCCTTGGCGGTGGTGGCTCCGATTCCCGGGACCTCGACGATGTCCTCCACCGTCGCCTGTTTGAGTTTCGCGACGGAGCCGAAGTGCGTCACCAGCGCCGTCCGTCTGGTCTCGCCGAGACCCTTCACCGAATCGAGCGCCGACGCGGTCATCCTTCTGGACCGCTTGCTGCGGTGGAACGTGATGGCGAACCGGTGCGCTTCGTCCCGAACCCGCTGGAGCAGGTACAGCGACTCGCTGGTTCGAGGAAGGATCACCGGATCGGATTCGCCGGGAACCCACACTTCCTCCAGACGCTTCGCCAGGCCGACCACTGCGACGTCGGTCACACCCAACTCGTCGAGTACCTCGGACGCGGCAGCGACCTGCGGTGCTCCGCCGTCGACGACGAACAGGTTGGGCGGATACGCGAACCGTCGCGGACGCCCGGTCTGCGGATCCAACGCGGCCTCCGGCGACAGGTCGCCCCCCGATTCGTTGCCCGAGGCATCGGAGCTGTGGCGCAGGAATCGTCGGCGGGTGACCTCGGCGATGCTCGCGACGTCGTCGGAATGCCCGTCTCCTGCGGCTTCCTTGATCGCGTAGTGCCGGTAATCGCTCTTGCGCGGCAACCCGTCCTCGAAGACGACGAGCGACGCGACGACATCGGTGCCCTGAACGTGCGAGATATCGATGCACTCGATGCGCAGCGGCGCGGAATCCAGATCCAGCGCCTCCTGAATACCCTGCAGCGCAGCGGATCTCGATGTGAAGTCACCGGCTCGCTTCAACTTGTGCTGTTGCAGAGCTTCTTTCGCGTTTCGTTCGACGGTTTCCGCGAGCGCCTTCTTGTCTCCTCGCTGCGGAACCCTCAGCTGCACGTTCGATCCGCGCAGCTCGCTCAGCCACTGCTGCACCTCGTCCGCGTTGCCCGGTAGCACCGGGACCAGCACTTCCTTCGGGACCGCGTTGGCTCCCGCGTCGTCGACGCCGGGAGTGCGCGAGGACAACGCTGCTTCCTGGCCGTAGAACTGGGTGAGGAACTGCTCGACCAGAGCCGGAAGGTCGGACTGATCGTCGGCCACCGTCTCGATGACCTCACCCGCCTTCTCCACGACCCATCCGCGCTGTCCGCGGACTCGGCCGCCGCGTACGTGGAAGACCTGCACCGCAGCCTCCAGCGGATCGGTCGCGAAGGCCACCAGGTCGGCGTCGGTTCCGTCACCGAGCACCACAGCCTGCTTCTCCAGCGCCCGCTTCAAGGCGCCCACGTCGTCGCGGAGTCGAGCAGCGGATTCGAAGTCCAGATTCTCCGACGCGTCCTGCATCTTCTTCTCCAGCTGCCGAACCAGCTTGTCCGTCTTGCCGGACAGGAAGTCACAGAAGTCCTCGACGGTGCGTCGGTGCTCGTCGGCCGACACGCGTCCGGTGCACGGCGCGGAACACTTGTCGATGTAGCCGAGCAGACACGGGCGGCCGATCTGCTTGTGCCGTTTGAGAACTCCTGCCGAACAGGTACGGGCCGGGAACACACGCAACAACAGATCGAGAGTCTCGCGAATTGCCCACGCGTGTGCGTAGGGACCGAAGTATCGGACGCCCTTGCGCCTCGGTCCGCGGTAGACGAACAGACGCGGATACTCCTCGTTCATCGTGACCGCAAGCATCGGGTAGCTCTTGTCGTCGCGGTACCGAACGTTGAATCGAGGATCGAACTCCTTGATCCAGTTGTACTCGAGCTGCAGCGCCTCGACCTCGGTCGTCACCACGGTCCATTCGACGGATGCCGCCGTGGTGACCATCTGGCGAGTGCGCGGGTGCAGGGACGCGACGTCCGCGAAGTACGAATTGAGGCGGCTTCGAAGGCTTTTGGCCTTGCCCACGTAGATCACGCGTCCGTGAGGATCACGAAATTTGTACACGCCGGGCTCCACCGGGATGGTTCCGGTTGCCGGGCGATATGTAGCTGGGTCGGACACGGTGTCCAGGTTAGCCGCAGCCACCGACCGGCTTCGGCGAGCTAGCGGTCCGAGCCCGCATACTTCGCTTCCAGGCTGCGGAAGGACCGGACCGCGGCGACCGCGTGATCCCGATCGTTCGACTGGATGGCCATCACCGGAATGAACTCGTCGTCCGGGATGTCCACCCGCGCCCACATCGCCCCGTCGGGGAAGGACAGACCGCGAACGAGGTCCCATTCGATCAGACGCTCGGACAGGATGTTCCTGACCGCAACGCCCTTCTTGCCGACCCGCACGCGTGGGCGCGTCAACAACAGTGCGATACCGGCCAACAACACACCGATGCCGGCCAACGCCAGCTGATCGGCAGTGCGGAAGTACACCCCGGTGGGCGAGATCCGCAGCAGGATCGCCACGGTGGTGTGTGCCACCACCAGCAGAACAGCGGCAGCAATCGCGTAGCGCGCGGACTTCTTGGACCGGACCTCGAGATCCCAGCCTGCGTTCTCCGTCATCGAAATTCCTGGTTCGTCCACGGTTGCCGCAGATGCTTCAGGGTCAGCGCGGTGTCGATCGCCGCCGCAGCGGCCTGCCCGCCCTTGTCCTCCTTCGACCCGGGAAGCCCGGACCGATCGAGAGCCTGCTGCTCGTCGTCCGTCGTCAACACTCCGTTGGTCACGGGAGTGCTCTCGTCGAGCGACACCCGCGTCAGACCGGCCGTGACGGCGTCGCACACGTACTCGAAATGCGGTGTTCCGCCTCTGATCACCACGCCGAGAGCAATCACCGCGTCGTGGTCACGGGCCAAGGTCTGCGCGACGACCGGAAGCTCGATCGCCCCCGCCACTCGAACGACGGTGACCTCGGTGACACCGGCTTCCTCGACCTTTTTGCGTGCGCCGTCGAGCAGAGCCTCGGAGATGGTGCGATGCCACTGACCGGCAACGATGGCGACCTTCAGATCACCTGCGCCCTCGAGTTGTAGTTGTGGTTCGCCTTCCCCGCTCATGAATGCTGCCCCTTCTCGTATTCGTCGAGTCCGGCCAGGTCGTGGCCCATGCGGTCGCGCTTGGTGCGTAGGTAGGTCAGGTTCTCCGCGTTCGCCCGCAGCGGCATCGGGACGCGCTCGGTGACGTGCAGTCCGTATCCGTCGAGACCGACTCGCTTGGCTGGATTGTTCGTCAGCAGGCGCATCGAGGAGATGCCGAGATCCACCAGAATCTGAGCACCGATTCCGTAGTCCCGCGAATCGGCTGGAAGTCCGAGCTGAAGGTTTGCGTCGACGGTGTCCGAACCTGCGTCCTGCAGCTGGTACGCCTGCAACTTGTGCAACAGTCCGATACCGCGGCCTTCGTGCCCTCGCATGTACAGCACGACGCCTCGGCCCTCGGTGGCGATCATGTCGAGCGCAGCATCGAGCTGAGGACCGCAGTCACACCGCAGCGAACCGAAGACGTCGCCGGTCAGGCACTCCGAGTGCACACGGACCAGGACGTCGCTGCCGTCACCGTCCGGTCCGGCGATATCTCCGCACACCAGGGCGACGTGCTCCACCTCGTCGTAGACGCTCTGGTATCCGACGGCGCGGAAAGTGCCGTGAGCGGTGGGAATCCGAGCATCCGCGACGCGCACGACGTGCTTCTCGTGCTTGCGGCGCCACGCGATGAGATCGGCGATGGAGATGAGTGCGAGGTCGTGGTCGTCCGCGAAGACCCGCAACTCGTCGGTCTGCGCCATCGAGCCTTCGTCCTTCTGGCTGACGATCTCGCAGATGACTCCCGCAGGCCGCAGATCGGCCATTCGTGCCAAGTCGACGGCCGCTTCGGTGTGACCCGGTCGACGCAGGACTCCGCCGTCCTTCGCGCGAAGCGGAACCACGTGTCCCGGCCGGGTGAAATCGCCCGCGCCCGTCGTCGGATCCGCCAGCAGCCGCATGGTCGCAGCCCTGTCCGAGGCCGAGATTCCGGTCCCGATGCCCTCCCGGGCGTCGACCGTCACCGTGTAGGCCGTGCCGTGCTTGTCCTGGTTGGTCGCGTACATGGGAGGAAGACCCAGGCGGTCGCAATCGTCACCGGACAGCGGTACACAGAGGTACCCCGAGGTGTACCGCACCATGAACGCGACGAGTTCCGGCGTCGCCTTCTCGGCCGCGAAGATGAGGTCGCCCTCGTTCTCGCGATCCTCGTCGTCGACCACGACCACAGCTTTACCTGCGGCGATGTCCGCAACCGCGCGCTCGATACTGTCGAACCTTGTCACGTCCTACGCTCCATACGTCTTGTTCACACCCCAGACGAATTCAGGCATGAATACTTCGTCAACAGTAACTTTCCGGCATTCCTACTCGGCGGCGAGGGTCTGCAGCCGTTCGACGTATTTGGCGATCACGTCGACCTCGAGGTTCACCGGCGTCCCGACGTCCGAACTACCCAGCGTCGTCAGGTCGAGCGTCGTCGGAATGAGCGAGATCTCGAACCAGTGCCCGCCGTCGTCGTCGCGACCGAGCGCCGACACCGTCAGCGACACCCCGTCGACGGTGATGGAGCCCTTCTCGACGACGTACCGCGCGACCGAGGTGGGCATTGCGATCCGGACGACCGTCCAGTTCTCCGAAGGAGATCGGTTCACCACCGTCCCGGTGCCGTCGACATGACCCTGAACCAGGTGACCACCCAGCCTGCTGTTCAGTGCTGCCGCACGTTCCAGATTGACCCGGCTGCCCACCGTCAAGCGCTGCAAGCTGGACCGGTTCAACGTCTCCTGCATCACGTCGGCCGTGAACGCGCCGTCGGCCAGCACGTCGACGACCGTCAGGCACACACCGTTCACGGCGATCGAATCACCGTGCCCTGCATCCGACGTGACGATCGGACCCTTCACCGTGAAGCGGGCGGCATCGGTCAGATCGTCCTTGCCGACGATCTCGCCGAGTTCCTCGACAATCCCAGTGAACATCAGATCTCCACTCTCTCGTTTCCGGTCACTACTGCAGCTTCACCGCGCTGACGACCACGTCGGTTCCCAGTGGGACGACACTCTCGATCGAGAACCGCAGGGCGTCGGAAATTGTTCCGACGCCTGCATTCTCCACCGCCGAGGTCCCCGAACCGAGTACGACGGGAGCGATGTACGCCACGATGCGGTCGACGACACCTGCGGCGAGAAAAGCGCCGGCCAGGGTCGGCCCACCCTCGACCAGGACGTCGGTGTACTCGCCGAGCGCGTCGACGACGTCGTGCGGATCGTGCGATCGGACGAAGATCGTGCGTGTGTGGTCGCCGCGGATGCGCGCCTCGGGAGGGATGTCACGATGGCCGACGACGACGCGGACGGGTTGGTGCGGTGCGGAGCTTCCGTCGGGAAGCCGGGCTGTGAGCAGCGGATCGTCCGCGATCACGGTTCCGGTCCCGACGACGATTGCGTCCAGAGTCGCGCGCTGCGCGTGTACGTGCGCGCGAGCGTCGGGTCCGGTGATCCACTGACTCGTGCCGTCCTGCGCTGCGCTGCGGCCGTCGAGACTTGCCGCGTACTTCAACGTGATGTGGGGGCGTCCGGTCCGTTGCTTGTGTAGCCACGCGCGCAGTGGACCGCGCTTCACGGCGTCGGACTCCAACCCGGACGAGACGTCGACGCCTGCCTCGGCGAGCGTGCCTGCTCCCCCTTCGGCAAGAGGGTTGGGATCGGCCACCGCATAGACGACACGACGAACGCCTGCCGCGATCAGCGCCTGCGAGCACGGACCGGTCCGACCGGTGTGATTGCACGGTTCGAGCGTGACCACTGCCGTTCCGCCGCGTGCGCGTTCACCGGCTTCCGCAAGAGCGACCACCTCGGCGTGCGGACCCCCGGGCGGCCGCGTCACCCCGGTCCCCACGACGACCCCGTCGGCGTCGAGGATGACGGCTCCGACCGGCGGATTGGGACTGGTCGACCCCCTGGCCGTTTCCGACGCGGCGATGGCGAGCGCCATGGCGGCGGTCTCGCTCACAGCGGCGCCGGATGTCATCAGTGTGCGAGGTGGTGCGACGCCCCGGCTGCACGGTCGCGCAACGCGCGCACGGTCGCTGCGGGATCGGCTGTGCCGTACACGGCGGACCCGGCGACGAAGCAGTCGACGCCGGCGTCCGCGGCCTGCTCGATGGTGTCGGCATTGATGCCGCCGTCGATCTCGACGACCAAGGTCAGTTCGCCGGAGTCGACGAGATTGCGTACCGTGCGAGCCTTGCTCAGCACCTCGGGCATGAACGACTGTCCGCCGAAGCCCGGCTCGACGCTCATGACGAGCAGCGTGTCGAAATGCCGAAGTATCTCGAGGTACGGCTCGATCGGGGTGCCGGGCTTGACGCTCAAGCCTGCTTTGGCTCCCGCTGCACGGATGTCCTTCGCGACGGCAATGGGATCGTCCGTCGCCTCCGCGTGGAACGTGACGTTGTAGGCACCCGCCTCCGCGTACGGCGGCGCCCACCGAGCCGGATCCTCGATCATCAGATGGCAATCGAGGGGTATGTCGGTGGCCTTGACGAGACTCTGGACGACGGGAAGGCCGAGCGTCAGATTGGGAACGAAATGCGCGTCCATGACGTCGACGTGGAGCCAGTCGGAGCCTGCGACGGCCTCTGCTTCCTCCCCCAGACGGGCGAAGTCGGCGGAGAGGATGGACGGAGCGATCATCGGAGCTGCCACGATGAGACAGCTTAAAGGGTCGGCCGCCGGGCTCCCGCGGCGCGTGATTTCTCCGTGCCCGATTCAGAGCCGCTTCAGGGCCCGCTTGGGGGCCTTCGCTCGCCACGCTTCGGTGAGCAGCTCCTGCACTTCAGTGGCGTCCGCCCGGTCCAAGTCCACGATGATCGAGCCGTGCCCGTCGTAGTGATCCGTGGTGTAGTACGCGGAGCCGGGCGCGGCCAGCAGAGCTTCTTTCTCTTCGAGGCTGCACATGACGACCACGCCGCCCTCTGCTTCGGCCCGTAGACGGGCTATCAACTTGTTCGCCACCTTCAACGCGGGAGTGTTGTAGGACGTCGACTCCTCGGTCTCCGGAAGGGTCGCGGCGAACGAGACGAGGTCTTCCCATGCAAGTGCCATGGGAACAGTGTCGACCATGTCCGGCCGCGGCACTTGGAGGAATGCGCAGCGTCAGTCCAACGGTCGACGAAGCGCAGCGAGGAACATCGCGTCCGTTCCGTGGCGGTGCGGCCACAGCTGCGCCGACGCACCGTCACCGAGCTGTGGAACGTCGGGCAGGAGCTGGTGGGTGTCCAGCTGCCGAGCGCCGTATCGGCGCACCGCGTCCGCGACGACGGCCGTGGTCTCGGACAGGTGCGGCGAACAGGTCGAATACACGACGACGCCGCCCGGCCGTACCAGCTTCAGTGCGGAGGCGAGCAGTTCCTTCTGCAACGCCACCAGCCCCGCCAGGTCGGACTGCGTGCGACGCCACCGCGCCTCGGGCCTCCGGCGCAGCGCTCCGAGTCCGGTGCAGGGCGCATCGACCAGGACGCGGTCGTATCCGCCGTCGAGACCCGGGTCCCGGCCGTCCACGACGTGAACGGTGACCGGGAGCCCCTTCGTCGTCTTCGACACGAGGTCGGCACGGTGCGGGGTCGGTTCGACGGCGTCGACACGGGCGCCGTCGATCTCGGCGATCGCCCCGAGCAGAGCCGCCTTGCCTCCGGGACCTGCACACAGGTCCAGCCAGCGTCCGCCGTCCTCGCCCTCGATCGGTGCCAGCGTCAGCGCGCGCGCCACCAGTTGGCTGCCCTCGTCCTGCACACCGGCCAGGCCGTCTCGGACTGCGTCGAGCTTGCCGGGATCACCGCCGTCGAGATAGACGGCGTACGGTGAGTACTTGCCCTCTTCACCTCCGGTGACGAGGGCGAGCTCCTCGGCGGAGATCTCCCCCGGTCGTGCGACGAGATGGACTGCGGGCCTGGCATCGTCGGCGGCCAGCACATCCGCCAGTTCTGCGGCGTCCGCCCCGAGCGCGTCGGCGAAGGCCTGCGCGATCCACTTGGGATGCGCGTACTCGAACGCCAGATGTCCGACGGGATCCTTGTCTGCTGCGGGAGCGAGCTCGTCGACCCATCGATCGGCGGACTTCTCCGACACTCGCCGAAGCACGGCGTTGACGAATCCTGCCTTGCCGCTGCCGAACTCGGCCCTGGTCAGATCGACCGACGTCGCCACGGCAGCGTGGGGCGCCACGCGGGTACGAAGCAGTTGGTAAGCACCCAGCCTCAGGATGTCGAGCAGACCACCGTCTATCTCCGAAATCGCACGACCCGAACCGCTTTCGATGACCGAGTCGAGGAATCCTCGGGCTCGCGACGCTCCGTAGGCGAGTTCGGTCGCCAGGGCAGCATCACGCGTGTCGAGCTTGCGCTCGCGCAGCAGCCCCGGGAGCACGAGGTTGGCGTAGGCATCCCGCTCGCGTACCGCCTTCAGTACGTCTCTGGCGGCGAGTCGCGCAGGGTCGACAGGCGGGGTCGACCCCGGCCCTCCCCCACGATTCGGCCGGTTGCCCGCCCCCCGGCGGGATCCCGAGGTGCGCGTCGGCCCGTTGTTCACGTTGCCGCGTCGGCCTGCTCGGCCCTGGTTCTTCTCGGAGCTCACAGGGCAACCGCCGTTTCCGTCAGCCGGGCACCGCGCGCCCAGTCGAGTGCTTTCATGAGTTTCTTGCCCTGGGGTTGGACGTCGCCCAGAGCTACTGCGGTCGTTGCAGTCCCGACGAACACCCCGTCCTTGCGGACCAGGACGTGCCCGGCTTCGAGGTCCACGTCCGACACTGCGACCGGGGCTACTTTCAGCCGCACGTCTCCGATCGTCGTCCACGCACCGGGCGACGGGGTCACCGCGCGGACGTGCCGGTCGATCGACGCCGCCGAGGAGGTCCAGTCGATGCGCGCCGAGTCGACGGTGATCTTCGGTGCGTAGGACACGCCGTCTACCGGTTGCGGAACTGCGGAGGCCTCACCGGCCTCGATCGCGTCGAGAGTCGCTTCGAGCAGTACCGCACCACTGAGCGCGAGGCGGCCCAGCAGGTTGCCCGCCGAGTCGGTCGACCCGATGGTTTCGGTGACGACGCCCAGGACCGGGCCGGTGTCCATGCCTTCCTCGAGGAGGAACGTCGATGCGCCCGTCACGTCGTCGCCCGCGGAGATCGCTGCTTGAACCGGGGCCGCGCCCCGCCACGCGGGGAGCAGCGAGAAGTGCAGATTGATCCATCCGAACTTCGGTACGTTCAGCACCGGCCGCGGCAGCAGTGCTCCGTATGCGACGACCGGGCACACGTCGGGTTCGAGCGCGGTGAGAGCGTCGAGGAACTCCGGCTCCGACGGGCGCTGCGGCGTCAACACCGGGATCCCGTGTTCGTCTGCCAGCAGTCCGACGGGCGAGCGTCCGATCTTGCGTCCACGACCTGCGGCCGCATCCGGACGCGTGATCACCGCGACCACGTCGTGCCGATCCGACGAGATCAGTCGCGCCAGCGACGGAACTGCCGGGTCGGGCGTACCTGCGAACACAACGCGCACCAGAGGGCTCCCACGAATAGGTAGAACGGATTTCTCACGAACCACCCATTCTAGGGACCACCCACCGGGCACGAGCACGCCCGTCGATCATGCGTCGGACTCACCGGCGTGCGGTGTCTCCTCCTCGGCCAGAATTCGGTACAGGCGTCTGCGCGCATCGACGAGAACCTCGCTTGCGGCCGCGACCTGACCCGGCGTCCCGACCGCAGCGACCTGACCTGCGGCACCCATCAGCAATCCGATCAGACCCCGCAGGTCCATCGCATCACCTCCGACCGTTCCGCGTACGTCGTCCCACGGAGAACCCAGCTCCTCCCGGTGTTCGTCGACGAACGTCCGGCCGGTCTCGGTCAGGCGAGCCGTCTTGCGACCGTCGACCTTCTCGATCAGGACGAGCCCCTCGTCCTCGAGCTGTGAGAGCGCGGGATAGATGGACCCCGGGCTCGGCTTCCACGCGCCCTCGCTCTTCGCGACGATCTGCTGGATCAGCTCGTACCCGTGCATCGGCGACTCGGCCAGGATCAGCAGGACTGCAGCTCGAACGTCACCGCGACGACCTCGTCCTCCGCGGCCGCGGCCGCGGCCGAGGTTGCCCGCAGGCCCGAAACCGCCGGGACCGAAACCGCCGGGACTGAAACCGCCCCGATGATGGGGACCGCCCCGGTGATGCGGTCCCCCGCGCCGTGCGTGTCCGTGGACGTGCTCATGTTCGTAGAAATTTTCCATGTCCGTCTCCTTCTGTATCGTTTGGACGTATTGACGATATATCGACAATACGTTCTCGGCAAGAGTGACGGTCGAGCAGTTCATTGGACGGCGGCCGACAGCTGCCACGAGCGGCTAGCCTGTTCGCACCGAGGTTCGTGTCGATACGAGGGGGCACCATGGCGAACTCACTGAGGAAGCGCGTGATCGCTTCCCTCGGTGCGGTCGCCCTCGTCGTGGCGCTCGCGAGTTCCGGACTTCTCCCCGACGCCGCGTCGGTCGCCCTCGACGACGCAGGCCAACTCGCCGGAGGGATCGCTGCCACCGTCGTGTGCTGGCGCACCGGTGGACGCCGATCCGGCGCACAGCGTCGGTGGCGCCTGCTGATGGCCGCCGGCATGGCGTGCTGGACCGGCGGGATGGTGATCTGGGCCCTCTACCGATCGGTGCTGGATGTGCCCTTGCCATCGCCGTCCTACGCGGACATCGGTTTCTTCCTCTTCCCCATCTTCGCGGTGCCCGCACTCCTGTCCGTGATGCGACGCGCGCCCCATCGCACGGAGTCGGGCAGCACTTACCAGTGGCTCACGTCGGTTCTGGACGGTCTCGTCGTCGTCGGCTCGTTGTTCGTGATCTCGTGGGCGACGGTGCTCGGTCAGGTCGCCCGCTCGGACCGATCCGATTCGCTGCAGTTCCTCATCGCTCTCATGTACCCCATCACCGACCTCGTCCTCCTGGCCATGGTCGGATTGCTCGCCGTGATACCCCGCGTCCTGCGGCGTTACCGGGCTCAGCTCACCCTGCTGGGTGGGGGTCTGACATCGCTGGCCGTCTCCGACAGCCTGTACGCGTACCTGGTCGCATCGGGTGCAAACGAGATGCCGTTGATCGCCGACGCCGGTTTCATCGCCGGACCGGTCCTGATCGCGCTGGCGGCCTCGGCGCCGTCGGTCGTCGCGACGAGCACGGACCCCGAGTTCGCCCCAACACCGGCGCCCATCCGATCACCCGCGCCCATCCGATCACCCGGGCCCACCCGGCCACTCGAGCCCACCGAGTCGCTGCCCGGATCCGGGCACGACCGGACCCAGCTCCTGGTGCCGTACGCGCTGATGGCTCTGACCGGAGTGGCCGTGGCGCTGCAGCGGTTCACGAACGGGACCGTGGACCCTGTCGTCTTCGGTCTGTTTCTCGGCGTGATCGTGCTCGCGGTGGTGCGGCAGGTCATGACGCTCGTACAGAACGACGCGCTCCTGCGCACGCTGTACTCGACTCAGAACGAGCTGACCTATCGCGCGCACCACGACGGATTGACCGGTCTGCTCAATCGCTCCGCCTTCGACGAACACCTCGCCGCCGCCATCGAACGTCACAACGACAACGGCGATGTCGGAGTACTTCTGCTCGTCGACCTGGACGACTTCAAAGCAATCAACGACAGGCTCGGTCACGGAGCAGGCGATCGATCGCTGAAGACTCTGTCGGGTCGACTCGTGGATTCGGTGAACGCTGGAGAACACGGCGGAGTCGTCGCCCGATTCGGCGGCGACGAGTTCACCGTGCTCATCCCGGCATCCATCGATGCCGGCTGCACCACGGCCCGATCGATAGTGGACTCGCTGCGAGAACCACAGGACATCGAGGGCCACGTCGTCTCCATCGGTGCCAGCGTCGGCGTCGTGGAACTCGACGTGTTCGAGCACTCCGTCACCGCTGACGCCCTGCTACGCAACGCCGATCGAGCGATGTACGAGGCCAAGAAGAACGGCAAGGCCGGAGTGTTCGCGTACGACTCCGACGGAACCCTCCGTATGGTCTACAACCTGTCGGTGCAGGGCGCGCCGTTCGACTGGTTCGGTCACGGGCGCTCCGCTGCGGACGCTCAGGGCAGCCGTGGAACCAGTCCGAATATCGTTGCCGGCGAACCGGATCCAGCCCGATTGATCGGACCACCGACCAGAACGTAGGCGCCGGTGGTGGGCAGCTGTTCCAGGTTGCGCAGATTCTCGAGGCTGATGCGATGCCTGTCGTACAGCTTCACCGACACCGGATAGGTGTCGTCGTTGCCGAGGTCGGGCCCGAAGGTGTCGGTTCCCAACGCACCTCGTTCCGCGAGACGACCCGTGTCGATGAGCCACTGCACTGCATCGACGGAGAATCCCGGCTGGTGAGTGACACCGTCGGCGTCGGCGTTCACGTACGCGTCTGTCCCCCAACGCGATTCCCACCCGGTCCACAGAACGACGGCGGCACCGGACGGAATTCGTCCGTTGGACGCCTCCCACTCCTGAAGATCGGCGATCGTCACCGCGTAGTCGGCGTTCGCCGCCGCCTTCTCCCGAATGTCGATCTTCACCGCCGGGAGAAACAGATCCTCCGGAACGAGCTGATCTGCCGTCAGGCCACCGTCCTGGAAATGAGCGGGTGCACCCCAATGCGATCCGGTGTGCTCACCCTCACGAACGTTCTGGAGGTAATAGCCGTCCTCGGCCACCGTCGCAGCCGTCTCGAGCACGAACTCCGGATCGCCGGGGAAGATCGGCGTCGTCGCCGGGTCGTTCACGTGCGAGAGCGACACGATCTTCAGCAGACGGTCCAGCGGTATTCCGAACCCCGGCAGATTCGACGACCCCGACCCCGGTGCCGCCTGGGCGACCGCAGGCCCGGCGAGTTTCGCACCTGCGACGACGGCCAAGCCCGTCGCGACACGTCTGATCAACTGTCTACGTTTCATTTCCCCGACCCCGCTCCGATGTACGACTCGATGTCCAGTCCGACTCGACTGTCGGTATGGACTCTAGGCGCTGAGGGGTGCTGATGGGAGCGTCAACCGATGCGGATCGGATCGATCTGTACGCGAACCGCTTCCGTGTTCTTCCGGGCGCTGCTCGCGGCTTGCGCGTCGGCGAGAGCACGCGCCAGCGCTCCGCCTGCACGACGAGGCACGCGGAGCAGTATTCGCTGTACGTCGCCGGGAAGTCGGTCCTCTCCCCCGCCCGCGGGCAGACGCTGCCCGTCGGGCAGTTCCACGGGCCCGAGGACTTCGGTCTCGGCCGGAAGTTCCGCGGATTCGACGAGCGCCGTGATCGCGGCTGTCGTTCCGTCGACCGCCGCGACGTGGACGGCGGGAGGAAAGCGAACGTCGACGCGCTCGTCCAACTCGCTTCGGGCGTGGCCGACCGGATCCCACCGCACCAACGCCTGAACGGTGGGCAGCTCGGATTCCGCGACCACGACCACCCTGCCGCCGTCGGCACCGGGGCGTACCAGCGCCGACGCCGTCATCCATCGTCTGAGGGTTTCCTCGGCCGCTCGGAGGTCCGCACGCCCGAGCAGTGCCCATCCGTCGAGCAGCAGCGCCGCCCCGTACCCGCCGCTGATCGTCGGTTCCGCACCCACCGTCGAGATCACCAGCGACGCACCGGCATCCACCGAGTCCAGGACAGCGCTTCCACCGGACGTGCGCACCGGAACACCCGGGAAGGCGCGGCCCAACTCCTCGGCGGTGCGGTGCGCGCCGATCACGACCGCACGCAGGGCCCTCGATCCGCACACAGCGCACTTGTGGTTGGTGTCCGCAGCTCCGCACCACCGGCACGTCGGGCTACCTGCTCCGTCGGCACCCGGCGCGGACGGCAACGCGAGCGGTCCGTTGCACCGTCGACATCGAGCGGGGTTGCGGCACTTCGCGCATGCGAGCGACGGTACGTACCCGCCGCGCGGAACCTGAACCAGCACCGCCGTGTCGTTCTTCAGAGCGGTCCTCGCGGCGTCGAACGCGATGGCCGGCAGTCTCGCAGCACGCGCCCCCGGGTCACGTGCCAGCGCATGATCACTGTCCGCCAGCGCGACGATGTGCGGTTGCGCGGCCCGCACCGTCTCACGCGACGCCAACAGGTCGTGAGCCCAGCCCGAGTCGACGAGGGCTTCGGCCTCGGCGGTGCGCGCATGCCCGGCGAGGACGACGCCGCACCCGGTGCCGTGCGCTCGGAGGAGCGCCACCTCGCGCGCATGGGGATAGGGCGAACGTGGTTCGGCGTACCCGTCGTCGCCGTCGTCCCACAGCACCATCAGGCCGAGGTTCTGCACCGGGGCGAACACGGCACTCCTGGTCCCGACCACTACGGACACGTCGCGCCGTAGCGCAGCGAGCCAGCGTCGATAGCGTTTCGCCGGGCCGAGCCCGGCCGACAGTGCCACCACCTGGTCGTCGCCGAGGACGGCCTGACACGCCGACGCCACTCGGTCCAGATCCCGCTGGTCCGGCACCACGACGACGGCACTGCGACCCGACGTTGCCGTCACGGCCGCTATCTCCGCGATCCGCCGTGCCCAGTCCTCACCCGGCAGCGCCTGCCAGACCGCTCGGGGTCCACGGCCCGCCCTGAGAGCATCGACGAACGCAGCGCCGTGTGTGTACCTGTCCCACACAGAGGCGTCGACAACTGGGTGGTCGGCAGCGGTGGAGACGGCGGAGACATCCGGCAGCGGCTCCGATTCGACCTTGGCGTGACGCGGCGGGACGGCGAGCCTCAACACGTCGGCGCGCGTTCCTGCGTAGCGGTGCGCAACAGCGTCGACCAGCGTCGCGATCTCCGAGGTAAGGACACGTTCGGGTGAGACGACGCGATCGAGAAAGCCGAGTTTGCCGCTGTGGTCGCTCGTGGCGACACGCTCCACGATGTAGCCGTCGACCAGCCGGCCGGCAAAGCGAATACGCACTCGCACACCGGGATTCGCATCCTCCGAGAGCTCCGCCGGAACGAGGTAGTCGAATTCGCGGTCGAGATGCGGGAGCGGGAGAAGCGGCAACACCCGAGCTACGGGTAGCTCGGGTGCTGCCGCTTTCGGTGCGCTGCTCAGGCGAGTCCCGCGGCGGCGCGGAGCTTGTCTGCGCGGTCCGTCGACTCCCACGGCAGGTCGATGTCGGTTCGGCCGAAGTGGCCGTACGCGGCGGTCTGCGCGTAGATCGGTCGAAGCAGATCCAGATCGCGGATGATGGCGCCCGGACGTAGGTCGAACACCTCCGAGATCGCGGCCTGGATGCGAGCAGGATCGGTCTTCTCGGTTCCGAAGGTCTCCACGAACAGACCGACGGGTGCAGCCTTGCCGATGGCGTAGGCGACCTGTACCTCGATGCGGTCCGCAAGACCTGCCGCCACCGCGTTCTTGGCTACCCAGCGCATCGCGTACGCGGCGCTGCGGTCCACCTTGGACGGATCCTTGCCCGAGAACGCGCCACCGCCGTGCCGGGCCATGCCGCCGTAGGTGTCGACGATGATCTTGCGTCCGGTCAGGCCTGCGTCACCCATGGGCCCGCCGAGAACGAACTTGCCGGTGGGGTTGACCAGCAGCCGGACGTCGGAGGTGTCGAGGGACGGGACGTTCAGTTCCGCCAGGACCGATCCGAGCACCTTCTCGCGAATGTCCGGCGTCAGCAGGTTGTCGAGATCGATGTCCGCGGCGTGCTGCGTGGACACGACCACCGTGTCGAGACGGACTGCGTTGTCACCGTCGTACTCGATGGTGACCTGAGTCTTGCCGTCGGGACGCAGGTACGGCAGGACGCCGCTCTTCCGCACCTCGGTGAGTCGTCGAGAAAGCCTGTGCGCCAGAGCAATCGGCAGTGGCATGAGCTCAGGAGTGTCGGTGTTGGCGTACCCGAACATCAATCCCTGGTCGCCTGCGCCCTGACGGTCGATCTCGTCGTCGGACAACCCCTCGACACGCGCCTCGTGCGAGTGATCGACGCCCTGCGCGATCTCGGGCGACTGTGCGCCGATCGCCACGTTGACTCCGCAGGAGTTGCCGTCGAAGCCCTTCGCCGACGAGTCGTACCCGATCTCGAGCACCTTGTCGCGCACGATCTTGGGGATGTCCGCCCACGCCGTCGTGTTGACCTCGCCGGCAACGTGAACCTGGCCCGTCGTGACGAGCGTCTCGACGGCCACGCGTGCACGAGGATCCTCCGTCAGCAGCGCGTCGAGGATCGAGTCGCTGATCGCGTCACAGATCTTGTCGGGGTGGCCCTCTGTTACCGACTCACTGGTGAAGAGCCGACTACCGGACTTACTCACGTGTTTCCTCTCGACGTGTCAAAAGCGTTCACTTCAGCCAAGCTGTATCTACAAATATTCGACACTAGTCGTGCACAGGATGCCTGTGCACCCTTGCAATCACGGCTGATTCGAACCCTTGCGATGTGTCGATTCCGTGCGCTGTGTCGAACCTGCGGACAGTATCGTGCCGACCGCGTCGAGGACGCGGCCTGCGAGCAAGGACTTGGATCCCTCACCCAGTGCGGACTCGGATCCGTCGGCGCCGAGCAACCATCCGTCGTTGTGGTCGACCTCGAACGCCTTGCCTTCGCCCACGGCGTTGACCACCAGTAGGTCGCATCCCTTGCGGGCCAACTTGGCCCTCGCGTAGGTCAGAACGTCGCCGTTCTCGTCACCGGTCTCCGCCGCGAACCCGACGATGACGGTGGAGGCGGGGATTTCGCCTGCTCGACGGGCGTCGACGAGGCCGGCGAGTATGTCGTCGTTCTTGACCAGAGGTATCGAATCGGGCTCGTTCGCGCCCTTCTTGATCTTGCTGCCGGCCACGCTGGCCGGACGGAAGTCCGCTACGGCGGCAGCCATGACGATCGCGTCCGCGTCGGGAGCGAACTTGCGAACCGCGGCCTGCATCTGCTGCGCCGTCTTGACTTCGACGACATCGACAGCGGCGGGGTCCGCCAGATTTGCGGTGTAGCCCGAGATCAAGGTCACATCCGCCCCACGCTGAGCGGCGACTCGCGCGAGCGCGTACCCCTGCTTGCCGGAACTCCTGTTCCCGAGGAACCGAACAGGATCGAGAGGTTCGCGCGTACCGCCCGCCGTGACGACGAGCGTGCGACCGGTCAAGTCACGAGGAAGCGCGTCCGCGCGCTCGGCGAGCAGAAGCGCGAGACCGTAGATTTCGTCTGGGTCGGGGAGTCTGCCTGCCCCCGTGTCGCGTCCGGTCAGCCGACCGGATGCGGGTTCGAGGACGGTGACGCCCCGACTGCGCAGCGTGTCGACGTTGGCGACGGTTGCCGGGTGCTCCCACATCTCGGTGTGCATCGCTGGAGCGAGCAGCACGGGACACCGAGCGGTGAGCAGAGTTGCAGTCAGGAGATCGTCTGCACGGCCGCCGGCGAGTCGAGCCATCAGATCCGCCGTTGCGGGCGCGACGACGACAAGATCGGCTTCCTTGCCGAGCCGGACGTGCGGCACCTCGGGCACGTCGGCGAAGACGCCGGTGTGAACCGGGCTGCCGGACAGAGCCTCGAACGTTGCGCGACCGACGAATTCCAACGCCGATTCCGTGGGCACCACACGAACGTGATGACCTGCCTCGGTGAAGCTACGAATGATGGAACAGCTCTTGTAGGCGGCGATTCCCCCGCCTACCCCGACGACTACGCGCAACGGACCCGGTCCTATTCGATTGTCATTCGCCTTCGGTGTGCTCGAGCAGATCTTCGTGGATCTCGCGGAGCGCGATCGACAGCGGCTTCTCCTGCAGACCCGGCTCGACGAGCGGGCCCACGTACTCGAGGATTCCGTCACCGAGCTGGTTGTAGTAGTCGTTGATCTGGCGTGCACGCTTGGCCGCGTAGATGACCAGTGCGTACTTGGACGACGTGCGAGCGAGGAGCTCGTCGATGGGAGGGTTGGTGATTCCGAGCGGCGTGTCGTAAGCCGGAAGTGCGCTACGCGCGTCGAAGTCGGAACCGGCCAGAGAACTACTGCTCACTATGAATCTCCTGAGTTGTACATCGTGTGTGCTGCGGAGCGCTTTCGTCGATTGCAGGCCGGGGTCAACCGACCGACGACCTACCGACCAACAAGGATACCAACTGAGCACAAGAATGGTCGACATCGGTATTGACAACCACCGTGTCGAACTCCTCCTGCGCAGCCAATTCGACCTTCGCCGTCTCGAGTCTACGTGCGGTGACCGCCGGATCCTCCGTCGCACGCGAGGTCAGGCGCTGGACCAGATCGTCCCACGTGGGCGGGGCCATGAACACCAGAGTTGCCTCCGGCTTCGACACACGTACCGCGCGTGCCCCAGCCAGATCGAGCTCGAGCAGAACGGGCTTGCCGTCCTCCAACGCCGCCTCCACCGGCGCGGCAGGCGTACCGGAACGATGCAGACCACTGTGCACACTCGCCCACTCGAGCAACTCGCCTGCCTCGATCATCCGGTCGAACTCGGCCGCTGTGACGAAGTGGTAGTCCTCGCCGTCGATCTCGCCGGGCCGCGGATCCCGCGTCGTCACCGACACGCTGAACCACAGTTCCGGAAGTTCACGTCGCAACACGCGAACGACGCTGGATTTGCCGACACCGGAGGGACCGGCCAGAACGATCAGCCGGCCCCTCCCGTGCGGTGACGCGTCACTGTCGGACACGTGCCGTACCTCCGTAGATCACGCTTCGAAATCGAATTTGGTCAACAAAGCCTTACGCTGACGATCACCGAGGCCCCGGATGCGCCTCGACGGTGCGATCTCCAACTCGGTCATCAATTCTTGAGCCTTGACCTTACCCACCTTCGGCAACGCCTCCAGCAGGGCCGAGACCTTCATCTTGCCGAGGATCTCGTCGGTCTCCGCATCCGCGAGAACCTGCTTCAGATCGGTCCCGCCTCGCTTGAGCCGCTCCTTGAGCTCGGCACGTACTTTTCGGGCTGCAGCCGCCTTCTCTAGCGCGGCGGCACGCTGCTCCGGCGTCAATTGGGGAAGCGCCACGATTCCTCCGTAACTCGTTCGTCGATGAACCGTGCACCTGTGGTCTCCCGGTGCACGTCGCTGCTGACAGACCAGCGGTAACCAGCAACGACAGCGACGGTACCGACGTGCGGGCCGCGCCGCTAACTCACCCCGTGGCCGACGAGGTCGGTCCTATCGGCTATGAAAGACCCGCCTCGACTTCGTCGCGGAGCGTCGCCGCAGCGCTTCGGAGAGCAGCGACCGACGGCCCGGCAGCGAGAACACCACGCGAGGAGCTGGGAAGCAGCAGCGCTGTCGAGGCGTCGAAGATCTGCGCCAGATCGGCCACTGTCGCACCCTGCGCGCCGAGCCCGGGCGCGAGAATCGGGCCGTCGAAGGACGACAGATCCAGTCCGTGATCACGGGTGGCGCCGACGACGAGGCCGACCGTCGCCGAGCCGTCGCCGTTCGCTGCCGCTGCACCGTCGACGATCGACTGCGCGACCGTCGAGGAACCCGCCGCGGCGTTCTGCAGGGCTGCGCCTTCGGGGTTCGAGGTGCGCGCCAGAACGAACACTCCCCTGCCACCTCGTCGAGCCAGCGAGATCGTGTCCTGCAGGGACTCGAAACCCAGGTACGGCGAGACGGTCACCGCGTCCGACGACAGGTCGGTCCCCTCCCCGAGCCACGTCTGCGCGTACGCGCTCATCGTCGTGCCGATGTCGCCCCGTTTCGCGTCGGCGATCACGAGAGTCCCGGCATCCCGCAGTACCGAGATGGTGCGCTCCAGAACCGCGTATCCCGCACTCCCGTAGGCCTCGAAGAATGCGACCTGAGGTTTCACGACAGCGACCTCGCCGACGAACGCCTCCACGCACTTCTCCGCGAACACCTCGAGCCCCTCGGCGTCCACCGACAGTCCCCACTGCTCGAGCAGTGCAGGGTGAGGATCTATCCCCACGCACAGTCGTCCGCGGTGCTCGATCGCACGGCGGAGCCGTCCGAGCCACCCGTGGTGGCTCATGACGCCCCGGCACCGCCTGCGAGCGCCGCGTGCAGATCCTGCAGCGAACGCACGCCGATACCGCCCGCGATACCTGCCTCGATCCCCAGCACCGCGGCGGACGCGCCCTGCACAGTGGTGATGCACGGAATGTTCTGCGCAACGGCCGCGCTTCGGATCTCGTAACCGTCCACGCGAGGGCCCGAATTGCCGTACGGGGTGTTGATCACCATGGCCACGTCGCCGGCGAGAATGCGATCGACGATGGTCGATTCGCCCGCAGGGACGTCCTCGCCCGATTGCTTGTAGACCTGTTCGCACGCAATCCCGTTGCGTCGCAGCACCTCTGCAGTGCCTTCGGTCGCGAGAATCGTGAAGCCCAGGTCCGTGAGCCGTTTGACCGGGAAGATCAACGAACGCTTGTCCTTGTTGGCCACGGAAACGAACACGGCGCCCGAGGCCGGGAGTGAGCCGTACGCCGCCGTCTGGCTCTTGGCGAACGCGGTACCGAAGTCCGCGTCGATGCCCATGACCTCACCGGTGGACTTCATCTCGGGACTCAGGAGCGTGTCCACGCCCGTTCCGTCGGCACGACGGAAGCGGTTGAACGGAAGCACGGCTTCCTTGACCGCGATCGGTGCGTCGAGCGGCGTCGTTCCCCCATCGCCTTCCGCAGGAAGCATGCCGCTGGCGCGCAGGTCCGCGATCGACTCACCGAGCATGACGCGGGCGCACGCCTTCGCCAACTGCACTGCCGTCGCCTTGGACACGAACGGCACCGTGCGGCTCGCGCGGGGGTTCGCCTCCAGGACGTACAGGATGTCGTCCTTGAGGGCGTACTGAACGTTGAGCAAACCCTTGACGCCGATGCCCTTGGCGAGCAACTCCGTCGAGCGGCGCACGTTCTCGATGTCCGCTCGGCCCAACGTGATCGGCGGCAGCGCACACGCGGAGTCACCGGAGTGGATTCCGGCTTCCTCGATGTGTTCCATGACGCCGCCGAGGTAGACCTCGCTGCCATCGCACAATGCGTCGACATCGATTTCGACGGCATCCTCGAGGAAGCGGTCGACGAGAACCGGGCGGTCGTGCGAGATCTCGGTGGCGCGCGAGATGTAGTCGGCGAGGGATGCCTCGTCGTACACGATCTCCATGCCGCGTCCGCCGAGGACGTACGACGGACGCACCAGCACGGGGTATCCGATTCCGCCGGCGATGTCGCGGGCACCGTCGAACGTGGTCGCGGTGCCGAACTTCGGTGCAGGCAACCCTGCTTCGGTGAGGACGCGTCCGAACTCACCGCGGTCCTCGGCGAGATCGATGGCCTCGGGACTGGTACCGACGATCGGCACACCGGCGGCCTTCAGTCGCTTGGCAAGGCCCAGGGGCGTCTGACCGCCGAGCTGCACGATGACGCCGCGCACGGTTCCCGACGCAGCCTCGGCGCGGTAGACCTCGAGTACGTCCTCGAACGTCAACGGTTCGAAGTAGAGCCGATCGGCGGTGTCGTAATCGGTGGAGACGGTCTCGGGGTTGCAGTTGACCATGACGGTCTCGTACCCGGCTTCCGACAACGTCTGTGCCGCATGGACACACGAGTAGTCGAACTCGATGCCCTGTCCGATTCGGTTCGGGCCCGAGCCGAGAATGAGCACCTTGTCACGTTCACGCTGCTCGGCTACCTCGGACTCCGCCTCGGGGTCGAGTTCGTAGGTTCCGTAGTGGTACGGGGTCTTCGCCTCGAACTCCGCCGCACAGGTGTCGACCGTCTTGTAGACAGGATGGACGCCGAGCTCGTCGCGCAGCGCGCGAACACCGTCCTCGTCCACGAGTTCCGGACGCAGCGCAGCGATCTGGCGGTCCGACAGCCCGTGGTACTTGGCCTGTCGCAACAGCGTCTCGTCGAACTTCTCGGCGGCACGCAGTTCGTTGCCCAGCTCGTGGATCTGCTGGATCTGATCGAGGAACCACGGGTCGATCTTCGTGGCGTCGAACAACTGCTCGAGAGTCGCACCGAGCGCGAAGGCCTTCTCGATGCCGTACATCCGGCCGTCCTTCGGGACCGAGATGTCCTCCAGCAAAGCCTCGAGGCTCTCGGCTTCGACCTCGGGGCCGGTCCAGTAGCCCGCGCGCTTGGTCTCGAGCGAACGCATGACCTTGCCGAAGGCTTCGGTGAAGTTGCGCCCGATCGACATCGCCTCGCCGACGGACTTCATCGTCGTCGTCAGGGTGCCGTCGGCGCCGGGGAACTTCTCGAACGCGAACCGAGGTGCCTTGACCACGACGTAGTCGAGCGTCGGCTCGAAGCAGGCGGGTGTTTCCTTGGTGATGTCGTTGACGATCTCGTCGAGCGTGTAGCCGATGGCGAGCTTGGCTGCCATCTTCGCGATCGGGTATCCCGTCGCCTTCGATGCAAGAGCCGACGACCGCGACACGCGGGGGTTCATCTCGATGACGACGAGCCGTCCGTCGGTCGGGTCCATGGCGAACTGGATGTTGCAGCCGCCGGTGTCCACGCCGACCTCACGAAGGATGTCGATCGAGAGGTCACGCATCTTCTGGTACTCGCGGTCGGTCAGCGTCATGGCGGGAGCAACCGTGACCGAGTCCCCGGTGTGCACACCGACCGGGTCGACGTTCTCGATGGAGCAGACGATGACCACGTTGTCGCGGCCGTCGCGCATCAGTTCGAGCTCGTATTCCTTCCATCCGAGGATGGATTCCTCGATGAGCACGTTGGCCGTCGGCGACGCGGCGAGTCCGCCGCCGGCGATGCGTGCAAGGTCCTCGTCGTTGTAGGCCATACCCGAGCCGAGGCCACCCATCGTGAAGGACGGGCGGACGACGACGGGGAATCCGAGATCGGCGACCGTCGCCCGAACCTCGTCCATCGTGTAGCAGACAGCCGAACGAGCCGACTCTCCCCCGACCTTGGCGACGATGTCCTTGAACTTCTGCCGATCCTCACCGCGCTGAATGGCGTCGAAATCGGCACCGATGAGCTCGACGTCGTACTTCTCGAGAATTCCCTGCTCGTGCAGTGCCACCGCGGCGTTGAGCGCCGTCTGGCCGCCGAGCGTCGCCAGCACGGCGTCGATCGGGTTCCCCTGCAGAGCTTCGCGAGCGAAGATCTTCTCGATGAAGTCGGCCGTGATCGGCTCGACGTAGGTGGCGTCGGCGAACTCGGGGTCGGTCATGATGGTGGCCGGATTGGAGTTGACGAGGCTGACGCGCAGTCCTTCCTCGCGGAGCACCCGACAAGCCTGGGTTCCGGAGTAGTCGAACTCACAGGCCTGTCCGATGACGATCGGTCCCGATCCGATGACCAGGACGTGTCCCAGATCTGAGCGGCGTGGCATTACTTGTCAGCTCCCTCGAGGGTGGATGTGAACCGATCGAACAGGTAGGCGGCGTCGTGCGGGCCTGCCGCTGCCTCCGGGTGGTACTGGACCGAGAACGCGGTGCCGCTCAGCAGCTCCACGCCCTCGACCGTCCCGTCGTTGGCGCAGGTGTGGCTGATACGAGCCCGACCGAAGTCGGTGTCGAATTCCTCGCCCGCTTCGCCTTCGAGAGCGAACCCGTGGTTCTGGGCGGTGATGGCGATACGTCCGGTGGTGTGTTCGACGACCGGGATGTTCATGCCGCGGTGGCCGAACTTCATCTTGTACGTGCTACGCCCGAGCGCGCGTCCGAGGATCTGGTTACCGAAACAGATGCCGAAGAGCGGCAGCTTCCTCTCCAGCACCTCGCGAGTGAGCGCAACGTTGGCGTCGGCCGTTGCCGGGTCGCCCGGTCCGTTGGACAGGAACACCCCGTCCGGTTTCAGTTCCAGAATCTGCTCGATCGACGTGGCCGACGGGACGACGTGCACGCGGATACCGCGCTCGGCGAACATCCGTGGGGTGTTGGTCTTGATTCCCAGGTCCACTGCGACGACGGTGTAGCGGGCGTCGCCGCCCGTCGGCTCGATGACGTAACCGGACTTCGTGGTGACTTCACCCGCCAGGTCGGCGCCGAGCATGGAGGGCTGATCCAGGACCTGCTGCAGCATCTCGTCCTGGGTGCCCAGAGCGTCCCCGGAAAAGACGCCCGCACGCATGGATCCGCGTGTACGCAGGTGACGCACCAGTGCTCTGGTGTCGATCCCCGCGATGCCAACGACGCTCTGTGCTTCGAGCTGATCCTGCAACGAACCGGTCGCGCGCCAACTCGACGTGCGCCGAGCCGGGTCTCGAACGACGTAGCCGGCAACCCAGATCTTGTTGGGATCCTGAGCGCTGGCCGCTTCGCCGTCCTCCTGGTTCCAGCCTGTGTTGCCGATCTGCGGCGCCGTGGCGACGACGATCTGGCGGTGGTAGCTGGGATCGGTCAGTGTCTCCTGGTAGCCGGTCATGCCGGTGCAGAACACGGCCTCTCCGAGCGTCCGGCCCTGTGCACCGAAGGTGGTGCCGCGGAAGGTCCGGCCGTCCTCCAGAACAAGAACTGCGCTGCTCACGCCGTTGTCTCCTTCGAATCGTGTCGATCGGTATCGGTGTCCACCCAGATGGGGTAGACGAGTTTGTCGTCGGCGCGGAAGCCTGTGTCGATCTCGGTGCCGGTGGGAAGCGTCCAGCGGATGACGAGCAGTCCGTCCTTGCTCATGACCTTGCCCGCGAGCCCGCGTTCGGTTCGGATCACCGAGATGGACTCCTGCGGAATCCAGATTGTGGACTCCCCGGAACGCTCGAGCAGGATTCCTCGCTCGTGTCGGGACAGCTCACCGGTCGCGCGGTGGCCGATGTCGCCGACGGCGATGCGGTCCTGCCAGCTGGGGGCGATGGTGCTGCCCACGTACAGCCCGGTGGAGGGTTCGATCAGTGTCGCGCCGAGGTCGTCCGGGACCGGTGGGAACGAGCCGATCGAGTCGGCTTGACGCTTCTGCCTGCCTCGCCAACCCCAGAAGATGAGGCCGATCATCGCGATCCAGAACACGATGAACGCGATGACGATGAGAACTCTGTCCATTACTCGCTCACCTTCCGGTCATCGACACTGCCGAGTCCGAGACGGTCGGGGCGTCGAACCACACCGTCGCGAGCGGTGATTCGACCGCGCAGCAGCGTGGTGGTGACCTTGGCGGAGAAGGTCATCTCCTCGAACGGTGTGTTGTGCGACAGGCTGGCCAAGCCCTTGCCTCGCACCGTCCACGGCGAAGCGGGATCGACGAGGACGAGGTTGGCGACCTCCCCCACTTCCACGGGTCGTCCTTGATCCGGGAGGCCGACGATCTCGGCCGGACGCTCGCTCATCACCCTGGCAACACCGCGCCAGTCCAGCAGGTCGGTGTCCACCATCGTCTGCGCAACGATCGCAAGCGCGGTCTCGAGGCCCAGCATTCCTGGACGTGCCTGGGAGAATTCGCAGCACTTCTCCTGCTCCGCATGCGGTGCATGGTCGGTCGCGACGCAGTCGACCGTGCCGTCGGCCAGTCCTCGCCGGAGAGCGTCGACATCCGATGCTTCCCGGAGCGGTGGGTTGACCTTGTTGATCGCGTCGTACGTCTCGAGCCGCGAATCGTCGAGCAGAAGGTGGTGAGGCGTCACCTCGGCGGAGATCGAAATCCCCTGCCCCCGCGCCCACTTCAGGATCTCGACCGTTCCGGCAGTGGACGCATGGCAGATGTGCACCTTCGCACCCGCATCGCGCGCCAACAACGCGTCCCGGGCGACGATGGACTCCTCAGCGGCGCGTGGCCACCCGGTCAACCCGAGCCGAGCCGCAGTCGGGCCCTCGTGCGCCACGGCTCCGACGGTCAACCGAGGCTCTTCGGCATGCTGCGCGACGAGAACACCCAGAGAGCTCGAGTACTCGAGTGCCCGGCGCATGATCAACGGGTCGTCGACGCACTTGCCGTCGTCGGAGAACATCTTCACCTTGCCGACACCACCGGCCATGGTCGCCATCTCGGCGAGCTGAGTACCACCGAGCCCGACGGTCACCGCTCCGACGGGATGCACGTCGACCAAGCCGACTTCCTGCCCGCGACGCCACACGTGGTCGGTGATGACGACGGAATCGGCGACAGGCGCGGTGTTGGCCATCGCGAACACTGCGGTGTATCCGCCCAGTGCCGCGGCAGCAGATCCACTGTCGATGGTCTCGGTGTCCTCACGACCCGGCTCACGCAGATGTGTGTGCAGATCCACGAATCCGGGAAGCAGTATCTGCCCGCTCCCCTCGACGACCTCGGCATCGCCGGCGTCGAGATCGGTTCCGATCGCGGCGATCTGGCCGTCGGACACTAGAACGTCGGTGGCCGGTTGTTCCCCGTAGACGAGGACGTTGCGGAGCAGAACGCTCACAGCGCACCTCCGTCCGAGCCGACGAGCAATCGGAACAGCACCGCCATGCGCACATGAACTCCGTTCGTAACCTGTTGCAATACAGCAGTCCGCGGTGAATCCGCCACCGACGACGCAATTTCCATTCCGCGCAGCATCGGACCGGGATGCAGAACGACAGCGTGCTCGGGCAGAAGATCGAGCCGCTTCTGCGACAACCCGTAGGTGATCGAGTACTCCTTCGGCGACGGGAAGAACCCACCGTTCATACGCTCCGCCTGCACCCGCAACATCAGCACCGCATCGAGCGCGGGCAACTCGGCGTCGATGCTGTGAGACACCCGAACCGGCCACGTCGACGCTCCGACCGGAAGCAACGTGGGCGGCGCGATGAGCACGACCTCGGCCCCCAGCGTCGACAGCAGAATCGCATTCGACCGCGCCACACGACTGTGCAGAATGTCCCCGACGATTCCGATGCGCTTGCCTTCGATGTCGCCGAGCCGCTGCCGCAACGTCAACGCATCCAGAAGCGCCTGCGTCGGGTGTTCGTGAGTACCGTCGCCTGCATTGATGACCGACGGGCCGCCGGATGCGGAAGCGTCGAAGGACCCACCGGTTCCCAGCCCAGCCGTCCACTTCGCGATCTGGTGCGCAGCACCCGACGCTGGGTGACGAACGATCAACGCATCCGCGCCCGCCGCCCGCAACGTCATCGCCGTGTCACGAAGAGACTCACCCTTGGACACCGACGAGCTGCTGGCACTGACATTGATGACATCGGCACTCATCCACTTGCCCGCCACCTCGAACGACACCCTCGTCCGGGTCGAGTTCTCGAAGAACACCGTCATCACCGTGCGTCCCCGCAACGTCGGAAGCTTCTTCACCTCCCGGCCCAGCAACGCCTGCTCGAACCGGTCCGCGTCGTCGAGCAGTTCGGTCGCGCTCTCACGGCTCAGATCCGCAACCGACAACAAATGCTTCACCGAGCGTCCTTCCCGTCTTCCTCTGGGTCACTCCTGCGGGCTCCGCTCCCGTCCACTTCCGGGTCACTCCTGCGGGCTCCGCTCCCGTCCACTTCCGGGTCACTCCTGCGGGCTCCGCTCCCGTCCGAAATGCTGACGCGATCGTGGCCGTCGTGCTCGACCAACTGCACCGACACGTCCTCGGTACGCGCGGTCGGTACGTTCTTGCCGACGTAGTCCGCCCGGAGGGGTAGTTCGCGGTGACCGCGGTCGACGAGGACCGCCAGTTGAACGGCACGCGGTCGACCGAGGTCGCGCAGTGCATCCAGGGCCGAGCGGACCGTGCGGCCGGAGAAGAGGACATCGTCGACGAGGACCACGAGGGCGTCGTCGACGCCGCCCGAGGGGACGGACGTACGTTCGAGGGGGCGATGCGGCTTGCCGCGAAGATCGTCGCGGTAGAGGGTGATGTCCAGCGAACCGACGGGCGGGCGGACGCCGGTGAACGTTCCGATCCGCTCGGCGAGGCGCTCGGCCAACGTGGTCCCGCGAGTCGGGATACCGAGGAGGACGACGCGGGGCGCATCCGCGGAGTCGAGTGCCGTCTTCTCGATGATCTGGTGTGCCATTCGAGACACGGTCCGACCAACGTCGGCGGCGGAGAGAAGCTCACGCGACGAGCCGGGTGACGAGGGATCAGGCGTCGAGGGATCGGGGGGCACAACGGACGCAGGCAAACTACGACCTCCTTCTCCGCCTCTCTGGACGGATCGTTAAAGGATGTCTGACGGTGTAACAGCCTAGCAACGACGCTCCCCGACGGCGTAATTCGGGGAGCGTCGCGTGAGCGGTATTACTCGCTGTCGGTGCTGCTGTTCGCGTCGTCCCGAGAGGACACCGCAGCAGCAGCTGCGCGGACCTGTGGGGCGACGAGAACGATCTGGCCGAGAACACCGTTGACGAACGACGGTGAATCGTCGGTGGACAGCTGCTTGGCCAGTTCGACCGCTTCGTCGACAGCGACGACGGGAGGCACGTCGGTGGCGTGGAACAGTTCCCACACCGCGACACGAAGGATCGCCCGATCCACCGCGGGAAGCCTGTTCAGGGTCCAGTCGGTCAGGTGATCGGAAATCACACTGTCCAGCCGGTCCAGGTTCTCCGCTACCCCGCCGACGAGAGTTTCGGTGTACTCGCTGACCGGCGCGATCGAATCGTCGCCGCGAGCGAGCTCGATGCGTTCCTTCGCCAGGTTCACAGGATCGGTGTCCCGAGCCTCGGCTTCGAACAGGAAGTCCACGGCCCGCTTGCGGGCCTTGTGGCGTGCACCGAGCTTCTTCACCGGCTCACCTTTGCCGGCCGAATGGTTCTTCTTCGACGACACGTCAGGAATTCACACGCCCGAGGTAGTTGCCGTCACGCGAATCGATCTTCAGCTTGTCGCCCGTGTTGACGAACAGCGGAACCGACACCTCGGCGCCGGTCTCGAGGGTGGCGGGCTTGGTGCCGCCGGTGGAGCGATCTCCCTGGAGGCCGGGATCGGTGTGCTTGACCTCGAGCTCGACCGTGACGGGCAGCTCGACGTACAGCGGTGCACCCTCGTGCGTCGCGACCTGGACCTTCATGTTCTCCAGGAGGAATCGTGAGCTCTCGCCGACGGTGGCCTCGCTGATGGAGATCTGGTCGAACGTGTCGCCGTCCATGAACACGAAGTCCGAACCGTCGTGGTACAGGTACGTCATGTCGCGGCGGTCGACGGTTGCGGTGTCCACCTTGACGCCCGCGTTGAAGGTCTTGTCGACGACCTTGCCCGACAGGACGTTCTTCAGCTTGGTGCGCACGAACGCGGGGCCCTTGCCCGGCTTGACGTGCTGGAATTCGATGATCGACCACAGCTGGTTCTCGATGCTGAGGACAAGACCGTTCTTGAAATCGCTTGTGGAAGCCACTGGCTCTTACGTCTCCTCGTGTTTCTCGTGTTCAGGAACTGCCGTGCGTCACACGAGAGTAAGTTCCTTGCTGGTCATGGTCAGCAGCTCGGGACCGCCGTCACGGACGATGAGTGTGTCTTCGATCCGGACGCCACCGCGTCCCGAGAAATACACTCCCGGCTCGACGGTCACAGCTGCACCGCTCAGCAGTGTACCGGTGCTGGTGCGGGCAATTCCCGGCGCTTCGTGGATTTCCAGTCCGACGCCGTGGCCGAGCCCGTGGAGGAAGAACTCGCCGTAACCGGCCTCCTCGATCACCGAGCGCGACGCTGCGTCGACGGACGCCGTGCTCACACCAGGTGCAAGGGCGTCCCTGCCTGCCGTCTGCGACTGCAACACCAACGCGTACAGATCCTTCTGCCAGTCCTGCGGAGCGCCGATGACGAGTGTGCGCGTCATGTCCGAGTGATAGCCCCCGACCAGCGCTCCGAAATCGAACTTCACGAAGTCACCGGTCGCCAGGACCGCGGATGTCGGGCGGTGATGCGGAACGGCCGAGTTGGGCCCGGCTGCCACGATGGTCTCGAACGAGATTCCGTCGGCTCCGTGCTCGATCATCAGCGATTCCAGTTCTCGGGCGACCTCGAGTTCGGTACGTCCAGCAGCGATGGATCCACGCTCCACCAGCACCGCGAACGCGTCGTCCGCTGCCCGGCATGCATCGCGCAGCAGGGCTACCTCGTGCTCGTCCTTGACCATCCGCAGGTCCTCCACCAGACCGGGACTACGAACGAGATTCAGGGCGGAGTCGAGGCTCGTCCACGCCCGGTGCTGGTCGACCGTGACGACGTGGGATTCGAAGCCGATCGATGCGTTCCTGGGCGCGAGTTCGCCGCCCAGGAGGTACGACGCCGACGCGCGGTCGATCACGGCTCGCAGGTCCGGCACCTGATCGGCGACCTGGGTCACGTAACGCCCGTCCGTGCAGACGACCGTGTTGTCCTCGCGGCCCGGCGAATCGTGAATCGACACGATCAACGCGGCGTTGGACCCGGTGAATCCGGTGAGGTAGCGAATGTTCAGAAGGTCGGTGACGAGCAGGGATTCGAGATCGTTCGCTTCCATGCTTCGCCGAAGAGCGGCGCGTCTGCCGCTGTGATCTACAGGCATTCCTACAAACTACCGCCGGACAGTTCTGTGGGGTCGGACACACCTACCGGCGCGTAGGGCTAGGCTGTCCCCCATGACAGGGTGGGTGGTACGCGGAATCGGCATGTGCTTGATCAACGTGGGGGTGCGAATTCTTCTCGGCGTCACTGTGACTCAGTGGCCTCTGCACGGATCGCAACTCCGGTGGCTGGGCATCGCGGTGGTGTTGATCGCCGTCGTCGTCTGGGCGGGGCTGGACGGCATTCGGGACCGGCGGAAGAATCCCGATCCGGACTACGGCGAGGACTTGACCATGGTCTGGCTCAAGGCTGCGGCATTGGGCGGCCTGGCTGCCGGTCTGGTGACCTGGCTGGTCCAGCTCATCGTCGACTTCAGCGTCGGTCAGAACACCCTCTTCTTCGAACTGACCTCCGGGGCCGCGTTCACGGTGTTGGTCATCTTCATTCCTGCCACCATCGCGGTCTTCCTGGGTCGGCTCCTGGCGGGGCGAGAAGCCAACAAGAAACTTGCGGCCGCGGACGAGGAGCACGCCAAGGAACGGCACGACCGCCATCCGGTGGACAGCACCGCAGGTGCTCCTCAGCAGTCCGGACGGCATCAGTCCGGTCGCGATCAGGCGGGCCGAGAGCAATCGCAATGGTCGGGAGACAACTCCGACACCGAGGTCTTCCCGGCGGTCGAGAAAGACAGGTAGTCCCCTGAACTGACCGGTGAGGGCATGTGTGCACGTGCACACATGCCCTCACTGGTCAGAGCGGACGGGTCAGAGCAGGTCGGTCAGAGCAGGATGCCGGTGGACGACGAACCCGAGTTGTCCTTCGCGATGGCCGAGTAGGCCGCCACCAGCAGGGACGGGTCCGGTCCTTCGAGACGACCCGGCTTGGCCAGCCCGTCGAGCACAACGAAGCGCAGCAGCCCCGCACGGTTCTTCTTGTCGGACTGCATTCCCTTGAGCAGGTCGCCGAAGGCGTCGCCGTCGTAGCCCACGGGAAGTCCCACTGCTTCGAGCACACTGCGATGACGGTCCGCGGTCGCGTCGTCCAGGCGGCCCGCGAGCCGGCCCAGTTCGGCTGCGAACACCAGGCCCACCGCGACTGCTGCGCCGTGGCGCCAGCGGTACCGTTCACGTCGCTCGATCGCGTGGCCGAGGGTGTGCCCGTAGTTCAGGATCTCTCGGAGGTTTGACTCCTTGAGGTCCGCGGCCACCACGCGTGCCTTCACCTCGACGGAACGCCGAATCAGCTCGGGCAGCACGGTGCCCGACGGGTCGAGCGCAGCCTCCGGGTCGGCCTCGATCAGGTCGAGGATCACCGGGTCGGCGATGAAGCCCGTCTTGATGACCTCGGCGAGACCCGCGACGATCTCGTTGCGCGGGACCGTTTCCAGTGTGGCCAGGTCGACCAGGACCGCCGACGGCTCGTGGAACGACCCGACGAGGTTCTTGCCGGCCTCGGTGTTGATGCCCGTCTTGCCGCCGACGGCAGCGTCGACCATCGCAAGCAGCGTCGTCGGGACATGGACGATCTTCACGCCGCGCATCCACGTCGCAGCGACGAAACCCGCCAGATCTGTGGCGGCACCGCCGCCGAGGCTCACCACAGCGTCGGATCTCGTCAGTCCGATTCGTCCGAGAACCTCCCAGCAGAAGCCGGCCACGGCAAGTTCCTTGCCGTCCTCGGCATCGGGGATCTCGATGCGGTGAGCATCGATTCCCTTCGCCGCCAACGATTCTCGTACCACTTCGGCGGTCTCGGACAGCGGAGGTTGATGGAAGATGGCAACGGTCGCCACACCGGCGAGTTCGTCGACCAGATCGTTCAACAATCCCCGTCCGATGATCACCGGGTAGGGAGCAGCCGTTTCGACCATGACGCGCACAGGCTCGGTCATATCGGTCACCTCACACTTTTCTGCTCGTGGTACTGGGTCAGTTTCGAGACGACCTGCCCGACGACCCGCGCCGGACTTCGACCGTCGGTACGTACTCGAATGGACGCGACTCCGCGGTAGAGAGGTCGACGTGTTCGCATCAGATGTTGGTACTTCGCGCGTGGATCGGGCCCGGCCAACAGTGGCCGGGCGGTGTTCGCGCCGGTGCGCCGCAGGCCCTCGGCGACACTGATCTCGAGGTACACGACGGGCAACGGCGCCAGAAGTGCTCGGGTCCGTTCGGACAACACCGAACCACCTCCGAGGGAGACGACGCCGGAGTGCGTCGCCAACGCCTCTGCGACGACGGTCTCCTCGATGCTTCGGAAGGCCGGTTCCCCATCTTGCGAGAAAATGTCCGCGATCGTGCGCCCCGTGGTCCGTTCGATGGCCACGTCGGTGTCCAGAAGCTCGAGCTCCAGCGCCGCGGCGACCCGTCGACCGATCGTGGACTTGCCGGCGCCGGGCGGGCCGACCAGCACCGCGTACGGAGTCATCGCGGAGGTCGGGCAGCTGTGCCCTTCACGTAGTGATCGACGTTGCTGACCGTCTCCGCCAACGAATCTCCACCGAACTTCTCCAACGCTGCCTGCGCGACGACGAGAGCCACCATGGTCTCGGCGACGACCCCCGCGGCGGGCACGGCGCACACGTCGGAACGCTGGTGAATGGCGACGGCTTCGTCGCCGGTACTCATGTCGACCGTCGCGAGAGCACGAGGCACCGTGGAGATGGGCTTCATGGCCGCGCGGACGCGGATGGCTTCACCGTTGGTCATTCCGCCCTCGAGCCCACCGGCGCGGTTGGTGGAACGGAGAATGCCGTCGGGCCCGGGTGTCATCTCGTCGTGCGCGGCGCTGCCGCGTCGACGGGCAGTCTCGAAGCCGTCGCCGACCTCGACACCCTTGATGGCCTGGATCCCCATGAGTGCGGCAGCGAGCCGTGCGTCGAGCCGCCTCTCGCCGCTGACGAAGGACCCGAGACCCACGGGCAACCCGTGCACGACGACCTCGACGATTCCGCCGAGGGTGTCGCCGTCTCGCTTGGCTGCTTCGATCTCGGCGATCATCGATTCCTCGGCCGCCTTGTCGAACGCCCGCACCGGACTTGCGTCGATGGCGTCGAGGTCGTCACCGTGCGGCGGCGGGCCGACGTAAGGGTCGGAGGCACCGATGGAGATGACGTGCGAGACGACGTCGACACCGAATGCCTGCTTCAGGAATCGACGGGCGACGGTGCCGATCGCGACACGAGCCGCGGTCTCACGCGCACTCGCGCGCTCGAGAACCGGGCGGGCGTCGTCGAATCCGTACTTGAGCATGCCCGAGTAGTCGGCGTGGCCCGGCCGTGGGCGTGTCAGCGGTGTGTTGCGTGCGAGATCCGACAGGACGCTCTGATCGATGGGATCGGCCGACATGACCTGCTCCCACTTCGGCCACTCGGTGTTACCCACCTCGATGGCGATGGGGCCACCGAGGGTACGACCGTGCCGCACACCGCCGGTGATGGTGACCTTGTCCGCCTCGAACTTCATCCGCGCACCTCGGCCGTACCCAAGACGGCGACGAGCGAGTTGAGTGGCAATGTCCTCGGAGTTCACCTCGACGCCCGCCACCATTCCTTCGAGAATGGATACGAGAGCGGGACCGTGGGATTCTCCGGCAGTTATCCAGCGCAGCACAGCGACCATCTTTTCACGTCGGGGCCACGGTGATCGCCAGCAGGGTCGCCGCGCACATCGCCGGGCCGTGGGGCACTGCGACGTGGCGTCGCCCGGCGAGGACACAGGCCATCCCGGCCGCCCCGGTGAGCAGCGGCGCAGTCACGGCCGCCATGGCCCACGCGTCCACACCGAACTGTCCCGCGACGCCTCCGACGGTGAACGCCAACTTGACGTCACCGGCACCGAACGCGCGTGGCACCGCCAGGTGCACCACCAGATAACACCCGAACAATGCACCGGCGCCCGCGAACGTCGCACCGTACTCGTCACCGGTGACAGCCCATCCGATCAGTCCGGCCGCCCCGACGCCGGTGAGGAGGTTCGGGAGCCTGCGAGTCGCGAGGTCGACCGCGCTGGACACCACGCACCACAGGACGAACAGAGCGCACCACGTCACGGGAATCACTCTGGACCGAGCACCCGAGGGAGCCGACGCGACGTCCCAGCTCGGACATTGCCCTGTGCACAACCGCCGACCTGTGGACAACGCGCAGGCTGTTCACCGGACGGCGCTACGGCGCGGCGAGGGCGGCGCGCATCTCGTCCTTGGGTGCGGGCCGACCCGTGAACTGCTCGACCTGCCCGTACGCCTGGTTCAGCAGCATGGCCAGACCGGAGACGACGGTGCCGCCTGCGCCGCGGACTGCGTCGGCCAACGGAGTCGGCCACGGGTCGTAGATCGCGTCGAGGACGACGGGAGCCTGCGCCATCGCGTGTGCGTACGGTGCGGCGCCGTTCGCCGGAACGGTACTGACCAACACCGACGACGCAGCCGCAGTGTCGGCCAGTTCGGGATCGTCGACGGCCAGAAAAGCTGCGCGCACTCCCGACGCCGCCGCGCAGTCGAGGGTGTCCTGTGCTCTCTCACGCGAGCGTGCGACGACGGTGACCGATGTCGCGCCCAATTCGGCCAGGGCGACGATCGCCGGCCGTGACGTGCCACCGGCTCCGACGACGGTGACGGCCGTTCCCGTCAGATCGTCGGTCCCGGCTTCCCTCAACGCCCCGAGCACACCGTCGACGTCGGTGCAGTCAGCTCGCCAGTGCCCGTCGACGCGAACGAGCGTGTTGGCCGATCCAGCGAGCACAGCACGTTCGGTGCGTTCGTCGGCGTAGGTGAGGGCCGCGACCTTGCCCGGCATCGTCACCGACAGACCGATCCAGTCGGAGGCGAGCCCGTCGACGAGCCCGGGAAGCTGCTCCCCCGTGCATTCGATTCTCTCGTACGTCCAGTCGGTCAACCCGAGGGCGGCGTACGCAGCACGGTGGAGAAGCGGAGACTTCGAGTGCCCGATGGGGCTCCCCAGAACAGCAGCATGCACCGATCAGCGGCCGCTCTCGAGGAAGCCGTCCTCGACCAGTCCGATGTTCGCGAGGTGCTCGTCGTAGCTGCGGGTGAACAGCGTGTCGCCCGCCGCGTTGATGGTGACGAAGTACAGCCAGTCACCGTCGGCCGGCGCTTCGACCGCTTCCACCGCCGCGACGCTCGGCGCGGCGATCGGAGTGGCCGGGAGTCCTTCCATCGCATAGGTGTTCCACGGAGTCACGGTCGCTCGGTCGAGGTCGGTCGTCGCGACCTCGGTGGTGTCGAGCGCGTAGTTGACCGTCGAGTCGAACTCCAGCTTCTGAGGCTCGGCCAGGCGGTTGATGATCACCCGCGCGACCTTGCTGAAGTCCGCAGGCAACGACTCACGTTCGACGAGGGATGCGGCGACCAGAGTCTGATACGGATCGAGGCCGGAATTGGTTCCGGCGGTCAGGATTCCGGTGCTCTCGTACGTCGTGGCGCTCTCGGACACGAGCTGACTCAGGATCTCGCCCGGCGTGGCGGTGGGATCGATGTCCCAGCTGCCTGCCGCGATGAGTCCTTCGAGTTGACGATCACGATCGGGGACCCCACGTACCTGATCGGTTGCCCATGCCGGGACCCCCAACGCAGTCGGGTCGTCGACGCCACCCGCGGCGTTGAAGTCCTCGTACGAGATGCAGGTGGGGGTTCCGCTTCCCGTCGCGTCGACGCAACTGGCCTCGGACAACAGCGTGTAGATGCCCTTCTTGACCGCGTCGGTGTTGACGTCACGCGAGTCGTGCAGCTGGCGTCCCTCGGAGATCACCACACTTCCGACGCGCGACGCCGGGTCCACCAGAGTGGCGACGGCTTCGGATGCCGGCACATTGCTGGGCAGCAGGTAGTAACCCGGCTGCACCGACGCCATCGCGGAGTTCTGGACTGCGGCGCCCATGAACGCCCCCTCGCTGGCGACGACTCCCTTGGCGACGGCCTCGCCGCCGATCTGCTGCGCCGTGTCACCGGGATGGACCCGGACGACGACGGAGTCTCCGCGGGCACCGGCCGGGTAATCCTCCGCGACGACAGCGCCACCGGAGAACCGGTCGTACACGAAGTAGCCTCCGCCCGCGAGCACGAGAATCAGGACGAGGCCGAGTGTGGCCCCGATGATGCGGCCGCGCTTGCGCCGGCTACCGGCTTTGCGTGCGTGCCTTGTCTGCGCCCTGCTCCGGCCGACCTCCTGCGGCAGGCCTCTGGGGGCAGCGCCCTCGTGTACGGCACGGTGGAACTCGCTGCCCTCCCCGGTCGGGTAGCCGATCGGATCGGTGTGGGCCTCGTCCTCGTGCTGCCTGTAGTTCACTCGCCGACCTCCGGGATGCGACTCTGCTCTTCCGACGGGGTGGAAACTGGGTGTTCTTGCCGAGCGAGATGCGCCGAACGTTCGTCCAGCCATCCCTGAAGGATTGCGACGGCCGCGGCCTGATCGATCACGCCGCGTTGGGCTTTCGCGCGAACGCCGCTGTCGCGCAGCGCACGCGACGCCGTCACCGTGGTGAGTCGTTCGTCGGCCATACGGATCGGAACGTCCGGTATGTGCCGTGCGAGTACGCGAGCGAAACCCTGGGCTGCTTTGACGGCGGAGCCGCTCTCGCCGCGCAACGTCCGCGGCAACCCGACGACGATCTCGACGACCTCGTATTCGCGGGCGAGCTCGACGACACGAGCGACATCGGATGCGTCCGCGCCTTTCGCCTTGGCTCTGGCCACGGTCTCGACCGGTGTGGCCAGTACGCATCCCGGGTCGCTCGATGCGACACCGATACGGACACTGCCGACGTCGATCCCGAGCCGTCTCCCTGGTCCCGGGTCGTCGAACCCTGGCCGATCCGGCGTCCGACCGGCGCCGGATCGGGCTGTGGATTCACTCACGATCAGGCGTCGACTGCTTCGGAGATACGAGCACGGACGGCCACGAGGGCCTGGGCGATGCCGTCCGGATCGGATCCGGAACCCTGCGCGGAATCGGCTTTACCGCCGCCACGTCCGCCGATCGCCGGACCGAAACTGCCGACGAGTTCGCCTGCCTTCACGCCTGCGTCCTGAGCGGCCTTGTTGGTGACGACGACGAACGGCACCTTGCCGTCCACCGAGCCGAACAGCACGACGACCGTCGGGTCACTGCCGAGCCTGCCTCGTACGTCGGTCGCGAGGGTCCGCAGGTCGTTTCCGCCCACACCGTCCGGTGCCCGAGAGATGACCGCCCGAACGCTGCCGATCCGCTCCGCGCCGGCGGCCAGATCCCCGGCCGAGGACAGAACCGCAGCAGCCTTGACGGCCTCGAGCTCCTTCTCCGCCACGCGGAGCTTCTCCACCAGCGTCTCGATTCGGGCCGGCACTTCCTCGCTCGGAACCTTCAGGGACGACGCGACTCCCGCGAGAAGCGCACGTTCCTTCGCCAGGTACCGGTACGAATCGAGTCCGACGAATGCCTCCACGCGGCGCACACCCGACCCGACCGACGACTCTCCCAGCAATGTGACGGGCCCGATCTGCGAGGAATGCTCGACGTGCGTGCCGCCGCACAGCTCCATCGAGAACGGCCCACCGATCTCCACGACACGCACCTCGTCGCCGTAGTTCTCACCGAACAGCGCCATCGCGCCCATCGCCTTGGCACTCGCGAGATCAGTCACGGACGTGTTGACCGCGAAGTCGGCGCCGATCGCATCGTTCGCGACGGCTTCGATGTCGCTTCGCTGCGATTCCGTCAGCGCACCCTGCCACGAGAAGTCGAACCGCAGATAGCCGGGCTTGTTCAGCGAACCGGCCTGAGTTGCGTTGGGGCCCAGAATCTGTCGGAGTGCGGCGTGCACCATGTGCGTACCCGAGTGGCCCTGCGTCGCGCCCTTGCGCCACGCCGGATCGACGGACACACGTACCACGTCGCCTTCGGTGATCTGCCCTGTCTGCACCGTCACCTTGTGCGTCCACACCTTCTTGGCGATCTTCTGCACATCGTCGACCTCGACCGACAGTCCAGGCGCCGTGATGGTGCCGATGTCCGCGATCTGACCACCGGACTCCGCATACAGCGGACTCCGGTCGAGGATCACCTCGACAGATTCCCCGGCAGTGGCCGTCGGGACACGGACGCCGCCGGAGATCAGGGCGAGAACGTTCGCCTCCGAGGACAACTCGTCGAACCCGGTGAACTCGGTCGGCCCACGATCGACGAAATCCTTGTACACCGACAGGTCGGTGTGCGCATGCTTGCGGGCCCGGGCGTCGTCCTTGGCGCGTTGACGTTGCTCGGCCATGAGCGACCGGAACCCGTCCTCGTCGACGGTCAGCCCCGCCTCCGACGCCATCTCGAGCGTCAGGTCGATCGGGAATCCGTAGGTGTCGTGCAGCGCGAACGCTTCGGCACCGCCGATCGTCTTCCTGCCCGAGGACTTGACCGTCTCCGCGGCCGTGTCGAACAGCTTGGACCCCGAAGTCAGGGTCTTCAGGAACGCCGTCTCCTCGCCGACCGAGACGTTGAGGATGCGGTCGAACCCGGTGACCAACTCGGGGTACGACTCGGCCATCGTGTCTCGGACGACGGTGATCAGCTGAGCCATCGTCCGATCTGGTGCACCGAGCAGACGTGCGGACCGCACGATTCTGCGCAGCAGACGCCGCAGTACGTAACCGCGTCCGTCGTTGCCGGGGTTGACTCCGTCGGAGATCAGCAGTGCTGCCGTGCGGGCGTGGTCCGCGATGACACGAAAACGAACATCGTCGGTGTGATCGACGCCGTACGTGCGTCCGCTGAGTTCCTCGGCCTTGGCGATGACCGGACGTACCAAGTCGGTCTCGTACACGTTGTCGACGCCCTGCAGCAGGAACGCGACACGCTCGACGCCCATGCCGGTGTCGATGTTCTGCTTCGGCAGCGGACCGAGGATCTCGAAGTCGTCCTTGCTGATCCCCTGGCCGCGCTCGTTCTGCATGAAGACGAGGTTCCAGATCTCGATGTAGCGATCCTCGTCGGCCTCGGGACCACCGTCGACTCCGTACTCGGGGCCACGGTCGTAGTAGATCTCGGAGCACGGACCGCACGGCCCGGGGATGCCCATCGACCAGTAGTTGTCCGCCATGCCGCGACGCTGGATCCGCTCGTCCGGAATCCCGGCGAGTTCCTTCCAGAGCGCGATGGCCTCGTCGTCGTCGAGGTACGCCGTCACCCAGATGCGCTCGGGATCGAACCCGTAGCCACCGTCCTCGACGCTTCCTGTCAGCAGCGACCACGCGAACTTGATGGCGTCACGCTTGAAGTAATCGCCGAACGAGAAGTTGCCGGCCATCTGGAAGAAGGTGTTGTGGCGCGTCGTGATCCCGACGTTCTCGATATCCAGTGTGCGGACGCACTTCTGGACGCTGGTGGCCGTTGCGTACGGCGGAGTCTGCTGACCCAGGAAGTACGGAACGAACTGCACCATGCCCGCATTGACGAACAGCAGGTTGGGGTCGTCGAGCACGAGCGAGGCACTGGGCACTTCGGTGTGCCCCGCCTTCACGAAGTGGTCGAGGAAACGCCTGCGAATGTCATGGGTTTGCACTGGTACAGGTTAACCGGAGAACCACAGCGCCCGCGCATGCGCCGCGACCTGCGCGTCATCCACCGCGCACGATCCTGCGGAGCTTGCCGACGCGTGTGCCGATCTCCCGTTCGACTCCGTGATCGGTGGGTTCGTAGTAGTTCACCCCGACCAGCTCGTCGGGCGGGTACTGCTGACGAAGAACCCCACCGGGATCGTTGTGCGGGTACTTGTATCCGACCGCGTTGCCGAGCGCCTCGGCGCCCTTGTAGTGGCCGTCACGAAGATGAGGAGGGACGGTGCCGGACTTGCCTGCCGCGACGTCGGCCATGGCCGCACCGAGTGCAGCGATCACAGCACCCGATTTGGGTGCCGTCGCCAGATGGATGGTGGCCTGGGCCAGCGCCAGCCGCGCCTCCGGCATACCGATCATCTGCACCGCCGTCGCGGCGGCCGTCGCGGTCTGAAGCGCAGTGGGGTCTGCCATACCGACGTCCTCGCTCGCATGAACGACGAGTCGCCTGGCGATGAACCGAGGGTCCTCCCCTGCCGTGATCATCCGTGCCAGATAATGCAGTGCCGCATCGACATCCGACCCACGAATCGATTTGATGAACGCGCTGATGACGTCGTAGTGCTGGTCTCCGTCGCGGTCGTACCTGACCGCCGCCTTGTCCACGCTCGCTTCGACGGTCGCCAGATCCAGCACCGGCCCGGTAGCCGCACCCGCCGCTGCCTCCAGCGCGGTCAGTGCGCGTCGGGCATCACCTGCAGCGAGCCTGACGAGATGTTCCATCGCGTCCTCGTCGATGGACACGGCACCGTCGAGTCCGCGTGGATCGTTCGCAGCGCGGGTCAGCAACATCTCGATGTCCGACGACGCCAGAGGCTGCAACTGCAGCACGAGCGACCTCGACAGCAACGGTGACACCACCGAGAACGAGGGATTCTCCGTCGTCGCAGCGACCAGAAGCACGATGCGGTTCTCCACCGCGGCGAGCAACGCGTCCTGCTGTGTCTTGGAGAACCGGTGCACCTCGTCGATGAAGAGGACGGTCTGTTCACCCGCCGTCAGTCGACGTCGCGCGAGATCGATGACCCCGCGGACTTCCTTCACACCGGCCGACAACGCGGACAGGGCCTCGAACTTGCGTCCGGTTGCGCCCGAGATGAGCGAGGCGAGCGTGGTCTTGCCCGTCCCCGGAGGTCCGTAGAGCATGACCGACGACGCGCCGGAACCGTCGACGAGCCGCCGCAGAGGTGCTCCCGGCTTCAGCAGATGGCTCTGGCCGACGACCTCGTCCAGCGTGACGGGGCGCATCCGCACCGCCAACGGCGCCTCGGGTGGCGTGTACGGACGCGCCTGAAACGACTGTTCGGGGACCGAATCCAGCTCACCCGGGGTGGATGGCTCGTCGGTCGGCGCGTCGAACAGACCGTGGTCGTCGTTGTCGTCCAGACCGGAGCCGAAACTCGCGTTCATTCCCCGATCAGCGATCCCACTTGCTCTCCAGCGCCGTGACGACGCGGAGGGCGAACGCGGCGACATCGGTGTCACCCGTCCGAGTTGCTTGGTCGACGAGGACGTTCCATCGAGAGATGAGCGCATCCGAACGCGGCACCGACAGATGATGCGCGCGCGCAGCAGCGATACGGGTGTGGTCGTTCGGGAGGAACCAGTACGTCGTCAACCAGACCCAGATGAGCTGCGCATCCAGGATCTTCGACGCCAGAACACCGTCGTCGGCCAGATGCGGCCAGATGCCGACGACCTCGGCGCGCCACGCGTCGATCATGGCCTGCGCTCGGTCGGCGGACAGCTCGAAGTGGCACAGGCAGCCGGGGAACGACGCCAGCGCGTACGTGATGTCCAGTGTGGCGTCGCGGAAGCCACCCCACTCGTAGTCCAGGAAGCGGACACCTTCCTCGTTGACGAGGATGTTGTCCGGGCAGAGGTCGGACGGACTGAAAGCACGAAACGCACCGTGGGCGAACAGGCGGCCGCTGCGCTCGACACGTTCACGCACAGCGTCCGGAGTGTCGGTGATGCCGAGGTCCTCCTCGAGCATCCGGGGGACGGCGACGAGCGCGTCGGGGATCTGCGCCGAGATACCGTCGGCACTGGTCGGTACACCGGCCCGACGGAGCAGTGCCGCGAAATCGTCTTCTCGGCCCACCGTCGCAGCGTGCATACGCCCGAGCGCCTGCGCCATGGCCATCAGCGAGTTGGTGACCGACGCTGCATCGGAGTGCTTCAGTAGCGCCGTGATGGGGCTCGCGTCGCCGAGATCGCTGAGAATCAGCAGACGTGCACCCAGATCGTAGGCGAGCAGATCCGGACCTGGCCTGCTGTCGGTGGCGAGTGCCGTGGCGAATTGGTACGACGCGGCTTCCCGAAGAAACGCGGAGGGGCCACCGGACTCGGTGTCGGCCGCCGAGTCGACCTCGGGACCGAGATCGGCAGACGCTTCCCTGACCTGCTTGATCACGAGAGTGCGTGGCAGCTGAAAGGGGTTTTCCGCCACCCGAACTCGGAGGACGGTTGCTTGACCACTGCCTCCGAGATCGACTGGGTCCACCAGCCTGACAGGTGCGCCGGTGCGCCTCGTCAGCAGGTGCTGAGCGGCGGCCACCACCTCGGATACAGGGTCTGCCAATGTCGCGGTCATCGGCTACCAAGATACCCGGTAGTTCCGACAGACTGTGGCGCCTGACGGCACCTACTGGAGGAACCTACGTACCGATTTCGTCACGACGCAGGAAAACCGACCGGAGCGACGTCCACGGACACCGAGATGCTGCTTTCCTCCGCCTCGGTGTAGATGACGCCTCGTAGTGGCGGAACGTCGGCGTAGTCACGGCCCCACGCCACCGTCGTGTACCGCTCGTCGACGAGTTGGTCGTTGGTCGGGTCGAAGGCGAGCCATCCAGCCGCGCCGGTCCACACGGCAGCCCAGGCGTGGGTGGCGTCCACCCCGATCATCCGTTCCTTGCCCGGTGGGGGTTCGGTAGCCAGGTAGCCGGACACGTATCGAGCAGCAAGACCTTTCGCCCGCAGGCACGCGATCGCGAGCCTGGCGAAATCCTGGCACACGCCCGATCGCGCCTCGAGCACGTCCGCGACCTTCGTCGACACCGTCGTGGAGCCGGACTGGTAGGTGAAATCGGTGAAGATGCGGTGCGTCAGATCGACGATCGCCTCTCGGAGTGGCCGACCTGCCGGAAAGCTCGCCTCCGCGTACTCCACGACGCCGTCGGTGATCTCCGGCGTGACGAGGTCGAGAACGAACTCCACGGCCGTGGCACGTGCACCGGACGCGGTGTACTCCCCCGGTGCCTGCGGCCTGGCCGTCTCCCACGGTTCCGTCGCACCCGACTCCAGGTCCCGAGTGGACGGCTCGTCGACCTCCACGAGCGAATCGGCGGTCACGACCAGTCTGTCGTGGTCGCTCGTCACGTGGAAGTACACGTCCTCGTTTCCGAAGACATCGACGCCGTAGGACTGATCCGTCGGCGCCGGCAGCACCTCGACCGACTTCTCGAGGCAACGTTGACCCTCGAACTCCCGCGGAGCGAGAAACCCGCGTCCGTACGACGAGGTCACGCGATCCGAATACGTGTAGGTGGTGATGTGCCGGATTCTGTACCGCCTGCTCATCGGAAATCACCACTTCCCGTCGTCTGACGTTGCGAGAGGTTACCGCCGACCGTCCCCCACAGCGGCTGAGTCCCGCCGGGAAGCACCATGTGCGTCGCCAGCACCACACGAGAGAGTTCCTCGAGCTGATCGTGAATGCCGTCCACCAATTCGACGAGGTCCACCCGCCTACCCGAGGCGTCGACGCTTTCGAGGTCGCCCGGATCCACGCGTCGCAGCCGCACCGCGATCTGTTCGACGAGTTGTTCCGCCCGCGACGTGCCCGACGCGTCGGGAAGCGCTCCGAGATCGTCCTTGACTCGATCCAACTGATAGACCAACGATCGTGGGTTGTATTCGTCGAACAACAGCAGCTGCGCGACGGCGGCGGGGCGTGCACGGCCCCGGTTGCGACGACGATAGATCACCGACGATTCCGCCGCGCTGAGCACGGAATCGATGACCGCCTGCTCGGTCGACGGTGTCAACGCATGGCTCAGCGTGGCGGACAGCAGTGCCGTCAGCTGAAGCCCGCGCTCGATCCGGCGGCCGCAGTCCATCAGGTACCAGCCCGCGTCACGCACCATCGACTCGGACGCCAGACCGGACAGTGACAGCAGACCGCGCAGCACCGAAGACTGCGACGCCGCCAGTTGTGCGCCGTCGGCGGTGTCGGTGTCGGTTAGCTCGCCCAGCGCTGCCTCGATCCGGCTCAGAACAGCCCAGGTGTCGTTCGACAGCTGATCCCTGACACCTCGCGCGGCTTGCTGCAGACGATCCACCGACTGTGCGACCGAGCCGAGTCGGTCCACGTCGAGCATCAGCGACCGAAGCTCGGCGACCGCGTCGGCGCAGACGTCCTCGTCGAAGAAGCCGGGGCCGGTACGAGACACCTTCGTCACGGCCTGCAGCAGGATGGGCAGGCTGTCGCTGCCGTCCAGCCACGGCATCGAGCGGTAATCCTGGTGTCGTTCGCGCGCCGCGATCAACAGACGTGTCATGTCCTCGGCGCGTTCGCTGTAGCGCCCGAACCAGAACAGATCGCCGAGCACGCGAGGCGAGCTGACGACGTCGACGTTCTCGGTCGCCGCGTACTGCGGCAACTCCTCGACCGAGGCGGGCGGCGTGTGGGCAGCCGAATCGGCCGTGGTCACCCGCTCGGCGGAACGCACCCACACGTCCTTCGACGCCACCGTGATCAGCGGGTCCGCCACGGGCGAGGTGACCAGGACCTGCCCCAGGCCGCCCGTCATCGGCGTGTATCCCGTTCGCTGGGCGACGCTGAACAGCCTCATCCCCACTTCGGCGGCACCGATCGTGCCGCCGAAACCCGACCCGGCGGGTGCACTGGAGAACTCGGGGACTTCCTGACCGACCCACGTCCACGGCTCGGCACGCAGACGATCGACGAATTCGCCTGCCGCGGCATCGGTCAGGTCGTGGCCGACGACGGTGTCACGAGTCGTCACGGATCGGAAGATCAACGAGCGAACGCCTGCCGTCAGACGCGAGACCCCGTGCCGCTCCCCGCCCCAGATCGACGGCGTCGACTCGAGCAGCAGGTCCTCGTCGAGCAACGCGCGACTCAGCGCGGGCAGAAGAGAAGGAAGTGCCGGATTCTCGAGCACACCACTGCCGAGGGTGTTGACCACGGTGACTGCACCGCGACGTAGAACCTCGACCAGCCCCACGACACCCAACCGCGAATCGGGACGCAGATCCAACGGGTCGGTGAACTCGGCGTCGACGCGCCGCAGGACCACGTCCACCCGGCGAAGTTTGCCGAGCGAACGCATCCACAGGCATCCGTCGCGCACCACCAGATCGGCGTTCTCCACCAGCGGGAACCCGAGCACAGTAGCGAGGTACGCCTGGTCGAAAGCCGTCTCCGAGTGCGATCCGGGACTGAGGACCACGACGACGGGGTCCTCGGCAGCCGCGGGGGCGGCGTCGATGAGCGCAGACCGGACGGCGCGAGCGAACGTCGACAACGGGCGCGGATTCGTGTCCTGGAACAACTCGGGCGTCGCCCGCGACATCACACGGCGGTCCGCGAGCGCGTACCCGATTCCCGACGGCGCCTGTGTTCGATCGGCGACCACTCGGAACCGACCGTCGGATGCCCGGCCCACGTCGGCGGCGTGGAAGAACAGTTGCCGTGGACCTGGCACGGTGATCCCGTGCGCCTCACGGACGTACCCGGGGTCGCCGAACACCAGTTGCGGAGGAATCACACCGTCGGTGACCGTGCGCATGTCGCCGTAGAGATCGGTGAGAACTGCATCGAGCAGACGCGCGCGCTGGATCAGTCCGGCCTCGAGAACATCCCAGTCCTCGGCGGCCAGCACCAGCGGGATGCCGTCGAGGCCCCACCTCACCGGAGTCGTGAGCGCCTCGGACGCCCCCACCGACACGGGGTTGTACGTGATCCCGTGCTCGTCGACGAGGCTGCGAACTCGATTCTGCAGGGCGCGTTCGCCTCCGCGACCGGCCCGATCGAGCCCGACGATCAGTTCCGACCACTGCCGACGGAGGCCCGAGACTTTCCCGTCTCTCTCGCCGGCGCCGTCACTCAGCAGTTCGTCGTACCGGTCGTCCGAGCCCGGCAACCCGCGCCGACGGCTGCGATACGCCTCGACCGCTTCCGTCGACGCGAATCCGACCGCCGAACCGGGCGCACCCGACGACGTCACCGACTCGGGCGACGCGCCGACAGGGGCCACGCTGCTCGGTGTCGCATCCACGGGCACCATCGAGTCGTCATTCCTTCCGTCGGGCGTCGCGGGTGGCCGCGCGGGCCACTAGCCGGCGTAGACACCCGTACGCCGGAGATCCAACATGCCAGGCGCCGTCACGTCGATCGATTGGCGCGCCTGCAACTCGAGCAATCTTGCTACGTCCACCTTGCCGGAGGTGAACCCGCCCTCCTCGAATCGACCGTTGCGGCGCGCCTCGGCCTCGACCGAGTTCACCGGCGGCCCGTCGTAGGACCGCCCACCTGGATGAACCACGTGGTAGGTGCAGCCTCCGACTGCTCGTCCCGTTTGCTTTTCCACGAGGTCGAACCGAAGCGGACTCTGTACCTCGATGGTCGGGTGCAGTGCACTCGGCGGCTGCCACGCCCGGTAGCGGACGCCGGCGACCTGAACGTCCTGCCGTTCGGTCCGCAGCATCGGCACCGGAACCCCGTTGCACGTGACCATGTATCTGCCGTCGTCCGCACCGGCGATCTTCACCTGAAGCCGCTCGACGGACGAGTCGACGTACCGGGCGGTGCCGGACGACGTCGACTCCTCACCCAGTGTGTTCCACGGTTCGATCGCGCCGCGCAGTTCCAATTCCGCATCACCGATCACGGTGGTCCCCAACCGCGGAAACCGGAATTCGGTGAAGGGGTCCAGCCAGCTGGTGTCGAATTCGATATCGTGCTCTCTCAGGTCCTCCGCGACTCGGCCGATGTCGCTGATCACGAAGTGCGGCAACATGTATCGGCCGTGCAGGTTCGACCCGTGCCGAATCAGCGGCGCGTCGAGCGGTGTGTCCCAGAACCTCGACACCATCGACCGCACGAGCAGCGACTGCACCATCGCCATCTGGTGGTGCGGCGGCATCTCGAATCCGCGCAGTTCCAGGAGACCCAATCGGCCGCGTGTGCTGTCCGGGCTGTAGAGCTTGTCGATGCAGAACTCCGCACGGTGTGTGTTGCCGGTGATGTCGGTCAGCAGATGGCGAAGCGCGCGATCCACCACCCATGGCGACGCCGTCCGGTCCGACCCCGTCAACCTCTGGATTTCACTGAACGCGACCTCCAGTTCGTACAGCGCCTCTTCGCGGCCCTCGTCGGCGCGCGGCGCCTGCGACGTCGTTCCGATGAAGCGACCCGAGAACAGATACGACAACGACGGATGTCGCTGCCAGTGAGTCAGGAGCGACACCAGCAGGTCCGGTCGGCGCAGAATCGGCGAATCCGACGGCGTGACGCCACCCAGAGTGATGTGGTTGCCGCCGCCGGTCCCCCGCGTCGTGCCGTCGTTGTCGAATCCTTCCGTGCTCAGCCGTGATCGGCGTGCTTCGCGGTACAGCGTCTCCATCAGCTCGTTCTGTTCCGCCCAGGACGACGACGGTTGAACGTTCACCTCGATGACGCCGGGATCGGGGGTGACTGTCAATGTCTGCACGCGTGGATCCGACGGAGGTCCGTAGCCCTCGATGACGACGGGCGTCTCGATCGCCGACGCGGCGTCCTCCACCCGAGCGACCAGATCGACGAAGTCCTCCAACCGGTCCACGGGAGGCATGAACACATGCAGGACGCCCTCCCGCACTTCGGCGACGAGCGCCGTCACGCCGTTGCCGCCGACGACGCCCCGATTCGACTCGTTCGCCAGTGCGAGTCGCGCGTATCGCGCCTCGGCCGGGTCGACGGGCCGAGGTGGACGCTGCGTCATCTGACGCGCAGGCAACGGATCCTTGCGGTCGGTCGGGTCCGACGGATTCTCCGGCGGACCACCGGTCCACGAGATGGCACTGAGCGGAAGCCGCAAGCCTGCAGGCGAGTCGCCCTCGAGAAGCACGATGCGACCACGGCGGAGAGTCCAATCCGCGCTGCGCCACCCCGTGCCGTCGGGAGTTCTGCCGATGGGCAGAACGAACGCCGCTGGTTCGTCGGTACTGGACTCGAGCTTCGCCAGCAACGCCGCACGGGCGTCCGGGGTGTCGGTGCCGGGTTCGATGTCGGCGTCGACGGGCGGATCGCCGTACGGCTGCCGGACGTAGTCGAGTAGCCGCACCAACGGATCCTCGAACGCCGGTCGTGCCTGCTCTGCCGGTAATCCCAGGCCTTCCACCAGTTTTTCCACCAGAGCCCGGGACGCGGAGTTGTCGACGTCGGCGGGCCGCTCGTCGGCAGGAAGCCACGGATCGGCGATCAGATCGGAGTCGCTCCACAACGATTCACCGTCGGTCCGCCAATACAGACCGACCTGCCACCGCGGCAACGGCTCACCGGGGTACCACTTGCCCTGGCTGCGTTGGACCAACCCGTCGGGTGCGTAGATGGTGCGCAGACGCTCGGCGAGTGCGCTGGCCAGGATTCGCTTGTGCGGACCGTCGGCGGTGGTGTTCCATTCGGGCGCGTCCTGATTCTCGATGGCGACGAACGTCGGCTCACCTCCCACCGTCAATCGAATGTCCTGCGCACTCATGCGGGCATCGAGCGTCGATGCAGTCCGCCGGATGGCGTCCCACTGTTCCTGGGTGTACGGCAGTGTCGTGCGCGGGTCCTCGTGTACCCGAACCACGGTGTTGGAGAAGTCCAGCTCTGCAGTGCATTTGCTCGTGGCGCCGGAAATGGCTGCAGCCGTGGACGGGTGCGGCGTCGCCGACAGAGGGATGTGGCCTTCGCCCGCGAACAATCCGGAGGTCGGGTCCATCCCGACCCACCCCGCACCCGGGAGGTAGACCTCCGTCCACGCGTGGAGGTCCGTGAAGTCGGCTGCAGGCCCGGACGGACCGTCGAGAGACTTCACGTCGGACGCGAGCTGCACGAGGTACCCGGACACGAACCGCGCGGCCAATCCCATCTGGCGCAGAACGGACACCAGCAACCACGCCGAGTCTCGACACGAACCGACAGCTGTGGTCAGCGTGTGGTCCGGGCTCTGCACACCCGGTTCCATCCGCACCGAGTAGCCGACGTCGCCGAGGACGGCTTGGTTCGCCATCACCAGAAAATCGATGGTGCGCAGCGTGTCACCGCGTTCGCGTGCCGCCGCCTCCAACTTCTCCACCCACGTGGACACGACCGGCCCTGGGCCACTTCCTTCTTCGTCCTCGTCGACGGGCCGCAGATACGGCTCCAGATCCGGCAGGTCCGCCTTGTCGTACTGAAAACCGAAATGCTCCGCCCAGTCCTCGACGAAGAAGTCGAGCGGGTTGATGACGGCCATGTCGGCGACGAGCCCGACAGTGATCGACATGTGATCGGTTCGTTCCGGAAAAACGACGCGTGCCAGAAAGTTTCCGAACACGTCCTGCTGCCAATTCACGAAATGCTCGGCAGGTTCGATCTTCAGCGAATACGCTTCGATCGGTGTCCGAGAATGCGGCGCAGGCCGCAGTCGGATCTCGTGCGGAAACACTTGGACCGTGCGGTCGAACGAGTAACTTGTTCGATGTTCCAGAGCGACCTTGATGCCCACGGCGAGCCCCTCACAAATTTCGAATCGGTAAGAACCACCAACCTTAGAGGTCCTCAGCTGTGCCCGCTCGGTGAAGAATCGACGACGAAACCAAACGGGCGGTGGGCGCGTAGTGCTTGACACGCACCCCCGGGTGCGGTTCGCTCAGCGTCGAAATCCAGACATTTGTCAACGACTCAACATCACGTCAGTCGAGGGGAACATCAGTGAGCGAGAACCCGCCCAACGGACCTCAGTACGGTTCGGATCCGAATCAGCCTCAGTATCCCCAGAACCCAGCCGGCGGGTACCCGCCTCCCGGAAACGCCGGTGGATATCCGCCTCCCGGTAGCTACCCTCCCCCCGGCAACTACCCACCACCTCCGGGCAACTACCCGCCGCCGCCGGTCGGCGGTAACGCCGCATACGGGTCCGGTTCACAGTTGCCCGGAGGCGGGCAACCAGGGAGCCTCGGACTACGTTTCGGCGCACGTCTCATCGACGGCATCATCGTCGGAATCGTGCTCGCGGTCTTCTACGTGATTCTTCCATCCGGGTTCGTCGGCAGCCTCCTCTTCGGAATCATCTCCGCAGTCCTCGGATTCTCGTATTTCGTCTTCCTCGAATCGTCCCGCGGACAAACCTTCGGCAAGCAGTTGCTGGGACTGCGCACGGTGGGAGTCGCCGGAGGCAACCCAACTCAGGCAGAGGCTGCGAAACGCAACGCCTTCATGCTTCTCAATGTCGTCCCCCTTCTCGGCGGACTCCTGGTGTTCATTGCATACATCGTCATCGCGGTGACCATCAATTCCAGCCCGACCAAGCAGGGCAAGCACGACGAGATCGCCGGCGGAACCCAGGTCATCACCACGAAGTGACCCGCTGAACGATCAGCGAGCGGGCCCGCCTCCACATCGGCGGGCCCGCTCGCTGCGTTTCACCCTTCGATTCACCTGCCGGTTCGGTCCGCAGACGCGGATCGGTGCGGCACAATCGATCGACCACTGATGAGGAGACATCGTGAGCGAGAACCCACCGAACGGACCCCAGGACGGCAAGGACAACGATCCCGAGCAGTCCGGTCACCCGGGCAGTAACACGCCTCCGGGCAATTACCCACCGCCTCCGGGCAATTACCCACCGCCTCCGGGTAGTTATCCCCCGCCGCCCGGAAACTATCCGCCACCGTCCGGCGCCTACCCACCACCGCCCGGAAACTACCCGCCACCTCCGGGCAGCTATCCCCCGCCGCCCGGCAACTACCCACCACCGCCCGGCAACTATCCGCCATCCCCGGGTTACGGCGGCCAGGGTTACGGCGGACAGGGTTACGGCGGACAGGGTTACGGCGGACAGGGTTACGGCGGACACGGCGTCGGCCTGCCGCCCACGCTGAACGTCGGTGATGCGCTCTCGTTCGGCTGGAACAAGTTCAAGGACAATGCAGGCGTCTGGATCGGCATCGTCGTCATCGCCGCAGTCGTTCAGGTGATCTTGAACCTCGTTTTCGGTCGCTCGGGGAATTCGGGTGACGTGTCCGCGTTGTTCGGCATCTGGTCGATCATCGGCACCGTCGTCTCGGCGATCGTGGGGTACATCATCAATGCCGCGTTCATCCGTGGCGCTCTGCACGAGGTCGACGGCAACAAGCCCGCCATCGGGTCCTTCTTCCAGTTCGCCAACGTCGCCTCGATCATCATCGCCAGTGTTCTCGTCGCCATCATGGTTCTGGTCGGGTTCGTCCTGCTCGTCATCCCGGGTCTCGTTCTGACCTTCCTGTCGTGGTGGACACTGCAATTCGTCATCGACCGCAACGAGGACGCCGTCGCCGCCATCAAGTCCAGTTTCCGAGCGATCTCCTCGAACGCAGGACAACTGTTCCTCTTGGCCCTCGCCATCATCGGGATCAACATCCTCGGAGCCATCCCGTGCTTCCTCGGGTTGCTCGTGACCATCCCGATCTCCGCCATCGCGTCGACCTACGCGTATCGCATCGTGTCCCGCACGGCTGCGGTCTAGATCCCGGCGCGATTTCGAGCATCAGACTGCTCGGTATCGAAATCGTCGGTCACTCGCCGTATTGTTCTGTCGTCGCCTGGGTCCACCGTCCGAACACGGGCCGGTCCAGGCGACGACAGACAGGAAGATTCCGGCGAGAGGGAGATGTTGAACGACCACGACGGCGGCGGTACGAGCAACACCGGGGGCGGCGCCCCGGATCCAGAGCAGGGCGCACCGCAGGATCAGAACCCGCAAGAGGGGTACACCCAGCAACCGTACGACCCTCGGCAGCAGGGCCTCGGCGGCTACCCTCAGCAGCCCGGAAATCCGACACCGCCCCCGTATCCAGGGCAGCCCCAGTACCCAGGACAGACCCCGTATCCAGGGCAGCCCCAGTACCCAGGGGAGCCCCCGTATCAGGGCCAGCCCACGTATCCAGGCCAGCCTCAATACAACCAGTCGCAACCGGGTTACGGGCCGCCGCCCGCGTACGGCCAACAGCCTGACTACGGACCGTCCGGCGGTGGCTATCCCACGTACCCGTCGACACAACCCTGGGGTGGGTCCCAATTTCCACCGCCGTACGCGCAAGGGCCCTACGCATCGCTGCCCTTCTCGCACCCGCACTACACGCCACCGACGTCGCTGGGTGTCGGCGCGGCTCTGAGCTACGGCTGGAAGAAGTTCGGTGCCAACATCGGCGTGTGGCTCGGCTTCATGGGGGTCTTCGCGGCGGTGACCGTCCTGGGCTACGTCGTGTTGTTCGCCATCATCATCGCCAGTATCTCGAGCTCGACCGAGTACGAGAACACGATGTTCGCTCCGACCCCCGACGGAGGATTCTCGGTCGGCCTGCTCGTGATCACATTCGTGGCCGGCGTCATCGGATTCTTCGCCGGGGCCCTGCTCATCCGGGGCGCGTTGCTGGAATTGGACGGTGCGAGGCCCGGCTTCGGCGAGTTCTGGCGTCTGCCCAACCTGGTGCAGCTGACCCTGTTCGGAGTCGTCGTCTCGTTGATCAGTGCCGTGGCCCCGTCGCTGCCCACCCTGGCATCCCTGTCGATCAGTCTGCTTCTCGGGATCTTGATCTGGTTCGGTCCGCATTTCATCATCGACCGTGGTGCATCGGTGGTGATCGCGTTGACCGCCAACATCAGGTTGCTCGGTGTCAGCCCGGGGAAGCTCGTCCTGCTGTACCTTGCGGTGGCCGGAATCAACATCGTCGGAGCAGTGCCCTGTGGGCTGGGGCTTCTGTTCACCGTTCCCACGAGCGTGATCGCGGTGACCTACGCGTACCGCGTCCTGTCCGCGGGAGCTGTCTCGCCGGCGTAGGCCTTCGAACAGAAAAACCCCCGCAGCTCCGGCGGCTGCGGGGGTTTCTGCTGCGGTGGGCTTCTATTCCGCGGAGGGCGCGTCCGTAGTGTCGTCCTTCTTCTCCTGTGCAATCTTCTCCGGCTTGGCATCGATGCCGGATTCCTTGCGCTGCAACGGGGTAATCGGTGCCGGGGCATCCGTCAACGGGTCCACGCCACCGCCGGACTTCGGGAAGGCGATGACCTCGCGAATGGAGTCGACGCCTGCCAGGAGCGCGGTGATGCGGTCCCACCCGAACGCGATTCCGCCGTGCGGAGGCGCGCCGTAGCTGAACGCGTCGAGCAGGAAGCCGAACTTCTCCTGCGCTTCCTCGTGGCCGATGCCCATGATCGCGAACACTCGTTCCTGAATGTCCTTGCGGTGGATACGAATACTTCCGCCGCCGATCTCGTTTCCGTTGCACACGATGTCGTACGCGTACGCCAGGGCCGAGCCCGGATCGGTGTCGAAGGTATCGATGGATTCCGGCTTCGGCGATGTGAATGCATGGTGAACCGCGGTCCAGGCACCCGAGCCGACCGCGACGTCGCCGCTCGCGGTGGCGTCGGACGTCGGCTCGAAGAGCGGTGCGTCGACGACCCACACGAACGCCCATGCCTTCGGATCGATGAGGTCGAGCTTGCGCGCGATTTCGCCTCGGACAGCGCCGAGGAGAGCTCGCGAGGACTTGACGGCGCCGGCGGAGAAGAAGATCGCGTCACCGGGCTTCGCGCCTACATGGGCGGCAATTCCGTCCCGTTCTTCGTCCGTGAGGTTCTTCGCGACCGGTCCGCCCAGAGTCCCGTCCTCGCCGACCAGAACGTAGGCCAGACCCTTGTGCCCGCGCTGCTTCGCGAACTCCTGCCACTTGTCCAACTGCTTGCGCGGCTGCGACGCCCCGCCCGGCATGACGACGGCGCCGACGTACGGCGCCTGGAACACGCGGAACTCCGTGGCGGAGAAGAAGTCCGCGCATTCGACCAGTTCGATGTCGAACCGCAGGTCGGGCTTGTCCGAACCGTAGCGACGCATCGCGTCGGCATACGTGATGCGCGCAATGGGCGACGTGATGTCGTGTCCGACGAGCTTCCACAGCGCGGCGAGGATCTCCTCGGCGAGCAGAATGACGTCGTCCTGGGTGACGAAGCTCATCTCGACGTCGAGCTGAGTGAACTCCGGCTGGCGGTCGGCGCGGAAGTCCTCGTCGCGGTAGCAGCGGGCGATCTGGTAGTACCGCTCGATACCGCCGACCATCAGCAGCTGCTTGAACAGCTGCGGGCTCTGCGGCAACGCGTAGAAACTACCGGGCTGAAGGCGTGCAGGGACCAGGAAGTCGCGGGCGCCTTCGGGCGTCGACCGCGTCAGCGTCGGTGTCTCCACTTCGACGAACTCGTGATGCGCCAGGACACCACGCGCCGCAGCATTGACCTGCGATCGCAGCCGGATTGCGTGGCCGGGTCCTTCTCGACGCAGGTCCAGGTAGCGGTACTTCAGCCTCGCTTCCTCACCCGGCTGATCGTCGAGCTGGAAAGGAAGCGGCGCGCTTTCCGACAGAACCTCGATGTCGGTGGCATCGACCTCGACCGCACCGGTGGGGATTTCGTAGTTCTGGTTGCCTTCGGGGCGACCCTCGACCTTGCCGGTGACCTTCACGACGTACTCGGCGCGCAGGCGGTGTGCCTTCTCGGCCACATCGCCCTCGCGAAACACGACCTGGGCGACGCCCGATGCGTCACGAAGGTCGATGAAGATGACACCGCCATGATCGCGGCGACGCGCAACCCACCCCGTCAGGGTGACAGTTCGGTCGACGTGCTCGGATCGAAGTGAGCCGGCGAGGTGGGTGCGCAGCACTGGTGTCCTTTCACAAAAATGGAACAAAGCGTGTTCGTCGGTCACCAATCCTACGGAGGCGACGTCCGGACAGGAAACGCGATACCGCTTCAGGCATGGGAAGCTGCAGTTCGACAAACGTCGGATCGGGCCGTGCAACTCGCCCGGGGGGACGTTCTTCCTGGAAGGATGACGAGGCATGACGTTCAGAGAAGGCGCTCGACTCGACTCGAAGCGTGTGTCCTCCGGTGGCGGTGGCCGAGGCGGCAAGATCGCGCTCGGAGGAGGTGCGGGCGGTCTGGTGATTCTGGTGCTGGCGCTGCTGTTCGGCGGAGACCCGGGATCGATCCTGGGGCAGCTGACCGACGGAACGGACAGTTCGTCGCAATCCGCCGGGACCGACGGTTCGCTCGACAAGTGCCAGACAGGGGCCGACGCCAACAGTGACGTCGATTGCCGCATCGTCGGGACGATCGGGAGCCTCGACGATGTCTGGCAGTCCGAGCTCGGCACCCAGACCGGAGTGGACTACGTCGAGCCCGCAGTACGACTGTTCAGCGGCTCGATCAACACCGGCTGCGGCAATGCGACCAGTGCGGTCGGACCGTTCTACTGCCCCGCCGACTCGACGGCGTACTTCGACACCAGCTTCTTCCAGGTCCTCGTCGACCGGTTCGGATCCAGCGGTGGCCCGCTGGCGCAGGAATACGTCGTCGCCCACGAGGTCGGCCATCACATTCAGAATCAGTTGGGCGACATCGGACGAGCACAGGCCGATCCGCAGGGCGCCGAATCCGGTGCGGTTCGGGTGGAGCTGCAGGCCGACTGCTACGCCGGTGTCTGGGCACATCACGCCGCGCTGATCCCTGACCCGAACACCGGCCAACCCTTCCTGGAACCTCTCACCGACACCGATGTTCGCGATGCGCTGTCGGCAGCGTCGTCGGTCGGTGACGACCGGATCCAGCAGGCGTCGAGCGGTCGGGTGAACCCGGAGGGCTGGACCCATGGGTCCTCGGAGCAGCGTCAGGCGTGGTTCGTGGCGGGGTACAGGACCGGGCAGGTCGGTGCCTGCGACACGTTCTCCGCCCGCGACCTGAACAGTCCGGCCGCCCTCACACGGTGACAGCCCGAGACACGAGCGTTCTCAGAACAGGGTGAGCGCCGGGTCGCGCGCCTCCGACGCAGGCGAATCCGGTTCGACGGGAACGTTCTTGGGCATGGAACGTGCGTCGCCGACATCGAATCCGTGGCGCTCCAACATAGGATCGATACGTCCTCGCAGCCACGCCTTGTACTCGGGTGTCACGTATGCGCCGTGCCCGTACAGCTGACGGTAGCGACGAACCAACGCTGGGTGATGTTCCGCCAACCACGACATGAACCAGTCCTTCGTCGACGACCTCAGGTGCATCGGCGTCGCGGACACCGAGGTCGCTCCTGCGTCGGCGAGCGCTTCGACGAGGGACTCGAGCTGCCGTGCCCCGTCGGTGAGGAACGGAATCACCGGTGCCACCAGGACACCACACGGCAACCCTGCGTCGCGGACTGCTCTGATCAGCTCGAGACGAGCCTTGGGGCTCGGCGTGCCCGGCTCGATCTGCTTCTGCAGGCCGGCGTCGAAAATGGCCAGACTGATGTTGATGTGCACGTCGACCTGGCGAGAGGCAAGGGCGAGCAAGGGCAGATCCCGCCGCAGCAGCGTTCCCTTCGTCAGGATCGAGAACGGCGTGCCGGATTCCACGAGTGCGCCGATGATGCCGGGCATCAGCCGATATCGCCCCTCGGCGCGCTGGTAGGGATCGGTGTTGGTGCCCAATGCAACCGGCTCCCTCTTCCACGATTTACGCGCGAGTTCTCTGCGAAGCACCGCGGCAATGTTCGTCTTCACGACGATCTGCGAATCGAAATCGCTGCCGGCGTCGAGGTCGAGGTACTCGTGGGTGGGCCTGGCGAAGCAGTACGTGCACGCGTGGGAACACCCGCGCGCAGGATTGACCGTCCACGAGAACGGAAGCGAATCACCGTCGATCTTGTTGAGCGCACTCCTGCACAGCACCTCGTGGAACGTGATGCCCTCGAATTCGGGCGTCTGCACGCTGCGAACCAGGCCGGCACGCTCGAGACCGGGCAGTGCGCCGTCGTCCGCGGCGCCGAGTGTCTGTCCCGCCCATCGCATGCACACAGTCGAACATGTGTTCTACATCGGTGTCAAGCGGGTCGGCGCCGCCGAGAACGAGCGTCACGCGGACGGCAGCATCGGGGCTGCCGCTACGGTGGAGGCGTGACCGCACCGATCGTTCCCACACTCGAACCCATCCTCCGCCTCGGACTCAGCCTGGGAAGCCCCATCGCCGTCGGCTCGGTACCCGACGGCGAACGAGTGGTGACGCCCATCCTCGGCGGCGCCGCTCCAGGACCGGACATCGAAGGGACGGTTGCTGTTTCGACGTCCCTTGCCGGGGTGACGCGCGTCGACGGCCGCACCGAGTTCGCCGCAGACATCACTCTCGAGCTCGCCGAGGGCGGTCACCTCGCGTTGTCGTTCCGCGGTCTTCAGTTCGGCCCGGCCGAGGTCATCGAGTCGCTCGCCGGAACCGAAGAAGTCGACCCCGCGACCTACTACTTCCGTGGCACTCTCGAAATCTCCACGGCGGTACCGCAATTCACCTACCTGAACCGCGCCCTGGTCGTCACGTCGGGCACCCGCTCCGCAGAATCTGTCGTCCTCGATGCGTTCCTGGTCACGTAGCCGCTAGTTGCCCAGCTCGGCGACCTCACGGTCGGTCAGGGTGGCGAGAGGGGTTCTGCCCGCCGCCTTGACGAGCTCCGCCGCTCGATAGAGCGGCCGCTCCCCCAGCCCGGCGTCGCGGGCTTCCGCTTTCAACTGGTCGACGAGAAGCGAGGCGATCGCTGCAGCCGGCACCAGTTCACTCGTCCACAATGCGTCGGCGAGCTTGCGGAGCGACAGAATGGGGAGCTCACGGCCCCCGCCGTTCGTGTAGAGCGCCAACGCGAGAGTCAGTTTCACGTTGCCGTCGTACAGGCGCAGCGAGATCTGATCTATCCGCGCCGTTCTGACCTGCAGCTCCGCCGACACCAAGTTCGGCACCGACAGAGCGCGAGTACGCACCCCGCCGCGAGCGTGAACGATGTTGCCGTCGAGCCATGTTCGACGTCGGATGCCCACCCACGCCGACGCCGCAGCCGGTATTCCGACGACGACGCCGAGGACGACCGCAACGGTGGTAGGCAGAAAGAACGAGGTGATCACGGCGACGAGGACACCGAACACCAGCGCACCGATCGCGACCTTCCTGAGCCGGGGAACGATCAGCTCGGTAGGTATCAGATCCAGGTCGACGCGCTCGTCACCGGCCAAGTCGAGCCTCCAGGTGCGACACGATCTCGGACAGTGCCACGTCGTGCTGCTCCCCGGTCGACAATTCCTTGACCACGACGTTACCGTCGGCCAGCTCTTTGTCGCCGAGAACCAAGGCGAACTGTGCGCCGGAACGATCGGCGGCTTTCATGGCGCCCTTGACACCACGATTGCCGTAGGCGAGATCGACGCTGATTCCCTTGCCGCGCAGTTCGCCTGCGATCGCCACGATGCGCGCTTTCGCGTCCGATCCCAGCGGAACGCCGAACACGGCGCAGCGCGCGGGAGATCCGGCCGACTTCCCCTCGGCTGCGAGGGCAAGCATGGTTCGGTCGACGCCGAGCCCGAATCCGATGCCGGACAGTTCCTGGCCACCCAGTTGCGCCATCAACCCGTCGTATCGGCCACCGCCGCCGATTCCGGATTGCGCGCCCAGTCCGTCGTGGACGAACTCGAACGTCGTCTTCGTGTAGTAGTCGAGTCCGCGGACCATCCGCGGGTTCACGACGTACGGAACCTTCAACGCGTCGAGGTGTGCGAGCACCTCGTCGAAGTGCGCCCGCGCAGTGTCGGACAGGTGGTCGAGCATCAGCGGGGCGTCCGACGTCATCTCGCGCACTTCCGGACGTTTGTCGTCGAGGACTCGAAGCGGGTTGATCCGAGCGCGCGTGCGGGTGGCCTCGTCGAGCGGAAGGCCGAAGAGGAACTCCTGCAACAATTCTCGATACTGCGGGCGGCAGGTGTCGTCCCCCAGCGACGTGATCTCCAACCTGAAGTCCGTCAGACCGAGCGACCGAAAACCGTTGTCCGCCACGGCGACGACCTCGGCGTCCAGCGCAGGATCATCCATTCCGATGGCTTCGACCCCGACTTGCTGCAACTGTCGATAGCGTCCCGCCTGCGGGCGTTCGTAGCGGAAGAACGGCCCTGCGTAGGCAAGTTTCACCGGGAGAGCTCCCCGGTCGAGGCCGTGCTCGATGACGGCGCGCATGACGCCTGCAGTTCCCTCCGGACGCAGGGTGACGGATCTGTCGCCCCGATCGGCGAAGGTGTACATCTCCTTGCTCACGACGTCCGTCGACTCGCCGACACCGCGTGCGAACAGCCCGGTGTCCTCGAAAATGGGCAGTTCGATGTGCCCGTACCCGGCGTTGCGAGCCGCGGTCAGCAACCCCTCACGGACGGCGACGAACTCCGAGGAATTCGGGGGGACGTAGTCGGGAATGCCCTTGGGCGCAGAAAAGGTACTCGGCTTGCTCACGGTCACAGTTTTCCTTGTTCGGGGCCTGCGAGTCCAACGAGAAAGGGATTGGAGGCGCGTTCCTGGCCGATGGTGCTCTGCCCGCCGTGTCCCGGCAGCACCACGGTGGCGTCGTCGAGCGGCAGCAGCGTCGTCGCGATCGAGCGAAGCAACTGTTCGTGGTCACCTCCGGGAAGATCGGTTCTCCCGATGGACCCCGCGAACAGCGTGTCGCCGGTCAACGCGATCGCTAGTGTGCCGTCCGGTGTCTCGACGTCGATGGTGAACACGACCGACCCCTGCGTGTGGCCGGGCGTGTGAAGCACACCGAACTCGATGCCTGCCAGTTCGAGAGAGGTCCCACCGTTCAGGTCGACCACACGTTCGGGCTCGTGGAACTCCGCGTCGCCGAGCAGAGCGGCGAGGGTCGGGCCGGTGCCACGCAGTGGATCGGACAGCATGAACCTGTCCTCGTCGTGGATGTAGGCAGGAATACCGAACTTCTCGCACACCGGTTCCACGGACCAGGTGTGGTCGAGGTGACCGTGGGTGAGCAACACCGCTTCGGGAGTGAGCCCGGATTCGCCCAGAAACCGCAGGAGCGGTTCCGTCGCATCCTGCCCGGGATCCACCACGACGCAGTCCGACGAGCCCTCCTGGGCGAGCACGTAACAGTTCGTCTGAAACATTCCCGCCGGGAATCCGGTGACGAGCACAGCTGCCGCTCCTAGTTTTCGTACGCCAAGGTCCGTTCCACCCTAGTTGGACCGTGTCCACCTGCGTGTGCGCAGTCCGCCCCCGGAACGACGCCGCCATGCCAGTCGGAAACTTCTCAGGATGTAATGGCACACTCACTCACGGTCGGTTTCGGCTCGCCGACCGGCGGGAAGAGACGTAGGCCGAGCCGGCGGACGACACAAGCGGGAGGACACGCAATTGCCCAGCAACGAGCAGCGGCGCGAGGCAGCGAAGAGAAAGCTCGAGCGACAACTCGAACGCCGAGCCGAACGAGCGAAGAAGCGTAAACAGCTGACCATCGCCGGATCGGTGCTGGGTGTGGTGGTCGTGGTCGGTGCGGTTGCCGTCGTGTTCGCCCTCACTCGCGGCGGAGACGGGCCCGAGACGACGGCGTCGTCGACGCCCAACGGCGACACACTGATCGCCGACGGCCGCGCCGAGCCGCTCCCCGAGACCGTCGACTGCAGCTACCCCGCGGCCGCACAGCCCGCCGCGAAGGAGAACACTCCTCCGCGCACCGACGGCGTGCCGACGAGTGACGAAGCACTCAGCTACAGCATGGAGACGACGCAGGGCAACATCGGCCTGACGCTGAACAATCCGCAGTCACCGTGCACGGTGAACAGTTTCGTCTCTCTCGCCAACCAGGGCTACTTCGACGGCACGCAGTGCCACCGACTCACCACAGGCGCTGGTTTGCAGGTTCTGCAATGTGGCGATCCCGCAGGCACCGGCATGGGCGGACCGGGCTACCAGTTCGCCGACGAGTTCCCGGCCGATCAGTACGCCGAAGGCGACCCGGCCGCCGACGAGCCGATCAGTTACCCACGCGGAACGATCGCGATGGCCAACGCGGGACCCGGCACGAACGGCAGCCAGTTCTTCCTCGTCTACGGCGACTCCACGCTGCCGCCCGCCTACACGGTGTTCGGCACCATCGACGAGACCGGTCTGCAGACACTGGACAAGGTCGCTGCGGCGGGCGTCGAAGGTGGAGCCGCGGACGGCAAGCCTGCACTTCCGGTGGACATCACCAGTGTCGTGAGCGACCTGTGAAGCGCACGTTAGCGGTGCTCGCCGCGTCGGGCGCGTCCGTCCTCCTCGTGGCAGGTTGCTCGTCCGACAACTCCGGTACCGCAGCGACGACCGAGTCCGCGTCGGCCACGACCAGTGCCGCGGCCCCGACCACTCAGCCGCCGCTGGATCTGAGCCTGTTCGGAGTCCTCCCCCCGGTTCCTGCGCAGGAGGTGTCGAGCACCACCTGCGAGTACCCGGAGGCGACGCCCGCGATTCGCGAGAACACCGCGCCGCAGCAGTACGGAGTGTCCACCGTCGGGCTGGTCGACGTTGCGGTGACGACGAGCCAGGGCCCCATCGGCCTGTCGCTCGACCGCGCCGAAGCGCCCTGCACCGTCAACAGTTTCACGTCACTTGCCACGCAGGGGTACTTCGACGACACCGTCTGTCACCGGCTGACCACCACCGAAGGGCTACAGGTCCTGCAGTGCGGGGATCCGTCCGGACAGGGAAACCGTGGCCCCGGTTACGAGTTCGCCAACGAGTACCCGACGACGGCGTTCCCGGCCGGCGACGCGGCGCTGTCCAGCCCGGTCGTCTACCCCCGCGGCACCGTCGCCATGGCGAACGCAGGACCCGATACCAACGGCAGCCAGTTCTTCCTGGTCTACGAGGATTCCGTCCTTCCTCCGCAGTACACCGTCTTCGGAACCATCGACGACGCCGGACTGGCGACGCTGGACGCGGTGGCAGCGGCCGGAGTCTCCACACCGGGCAACGACGGACCACCCAACGCGGCGGTCACCGTCGAGTCGGTCGTCGCCGCTCAGTGACCGTGAGTGGAAATGTAGGTCCTGACCTACATTTCCACTCACGTGGGGGTCAGGCAGCCGACGTCAGGCGATAGACGTCGTACACCCCTTCGACGTTGCGCACGACGTTCAGGACGTGGCCCAGGTGCTTCGGGTCACCCATCTCGAAGGTGAACTTGCTGATCGCCACCCGGTCCCCCGATGTGGCCACGGACGCGGACAGAATGTTGACCTTCTCGTCCGCGAGTGCCTTGGTGACGTCCGAGAGCAGGCGATGCCGATCCAGCGCCTCGATCTGAATCGCGACGAGGAACACCGAGGATGCCGACGGGGCCCATTCGACGTCGATGAACCGTTCCGACTGCTCGCCCAGCGATTTCGCGTTGGTGCAGTCGGTTCGGTGGACACTGACCGACCCGCCGCGGGTGACGAACCCGAGGATTTCGTCGCCCGGCACCGGGGTGCAGCACTTGGCCAGCTTCGCGACGATCCCTTCGGTGCCGGACACCAGCACACCGGCGTCACCGACCTGACGCGGACGAGTCGGGATGGTGGACGGTGTGGACCGCTCCGCCAGTTCCTCTTCCACGTCTCCGACGCCGCCCAGGTGAGCAACCAACCGCTGCACCACGTGCTGCGCGGACACGTGACTCTCGCCGACCGCGGTGTACAGCGCCGAGACGTCGACGTAGCGCAGTTCGTGCGCGATCGTGGACATCGACTCGGCGTTCATCAACCGTTGCAGCGGTAGTCCGCCGCGGCGCACTTCTTTCGCGATGGCGTCCTTGCCCGCTTCGAGTGCTTCCTCGCGGCGCTCCTTGGCGAACCACTGGCGGATCTTCGTCTTCGCGCGGGGCGAGACGACGAAGCCTTGCCAATCGCGGCTCGGCCCGGCGGTGACGGCCTTCGAGGTGAACACCTCGACGACCTCGCCGTTCTCGAGCGTGCGTTCGAGCGCCACCAGCCGACCGTTGACGCGGGCTCCGATACAGCGGTGGCCCACCTCGGTGTGCACGGCGTACGCGAAGTCGACGGGACACGACCCCGCGGGCAGCGTGACGACGTCACCTTTCGGTGTGAAGACGAAGATCTCCTTGACGGCCAGGTCGTAGCGCAACGATTCCAGGAATTCGCCCGGATCCGCTGCCTCACGCTGCCAGTCGAGCAATTGGCGCATCCACGCCATGTCGTCGACCTCGGCGTTGTCGTTGCCGTGTTTGCCGCGCGTCTCCTTGTACCGCCAGTGCGCGGCGATGCCGAACTCGGCCGTGCGATGCATGTCCCTCGTGCGGATCTGCACCTCGAGCGGCTTGCCTTCGGGGCCGACGACCGTGGTGTGCAGCGACTGGTAGACGCCGTAGCGAGGCTGCGCGATGTAGTCCTTGAACCGGCCGGCCATCGGCTGCCACAGCGAGTGCACGACGCCCACGGCGGCGTAACAGTCGCGGATCTCGTCGCACAGAATGCGTACGCCCACCAGATCGTGGATGTCGTCGAAGTCGCGACCCTTGACGATCATCTTCTGATAGATCGACCAGTAGTGCTTGGGTCGTCCTTCGACGGCCGCACTGATGCGGGAGGCCGACAGCGACGCGTTGATCTCGGCGCGCACTTTTTCGAGGTACGTGTCGCGGGACGGTGCACGATCGGCGACGAGTCGAACGATCTCGTCGTACTTCTTGGGGTGCAGAATCGCGAATGCGAGATCTTCGAGTTCCCACTTGACCGTCGCCATGCCGAGACGGTGTGCGAGTGGCGCGATGACCTCGAGGGTTTCTTTCGCCTTTCGTGCTTGTTTCTCGGGCGGCAGGAAGCGCATGGTGCGCATGTTGTGCAGGCGGTCGGCCACCTTGATGACCAGAACGCGAGGATCGCGGGCCATTGCGATGATCATCTTGCGGATGGTCTCGCCCTCGGCCGCGGTGCCGAGAACCACCTTGTCGAGCTTGGTCACCCCGTCGACGAGGTGCGCTACTTCCTCACCGAACTCGTCGGTGAGTTGTTTCAGCGAGTAGCCGGTGTCCTCGACGGTGTCGTGCAGGAGAGCCGCGACCAGCGTCGTGGTGTCCATGCCCAGTTCGGCGAGAATGTTCGCCACCGCCAACGGGTGCGTGATGTACGGGTCCCCGGACTTGCGCATCTGGGTGGCGTGGCGCTCGTCCGCGACGTCGTATGCCCGTTGAAGCAACGCGAGATCCGCTTTGGGATAAAGCTCACGGTGCAGACTCACCAGCGGTTCGAGGACAGGCTTGACCGCGGCGTTGCGGCCGGCCGTGATGCGCCTGGCCAAGCGGGCGCGGACGCGTCGGGACGCGGACGTCGGGACGGCGGGTGCCGAGCCCTTTCCGACGACCAGCGGAGCGGAGTCCGGTGTCGCCTGCGGAGTGTCCGCAGTAGCCGCCTTTCCCGATTCCGATTCGGACGCAGGTCGATCCGGCAAGGGTTGGTCGAGGTAACGGGTCACAATGTTCGCCTCCTGCCGCGTGGTCTGCTCTCGTTCGCTTGGCTCATGGCCCCTCGGTCGACCGACACCGACCTCGGTTACGGATCTTCGACAACAGCAGTGTTCACCAACTTTAGTCCTCAGACCTGCCGAAGGCAGACAAGCGGGTAGCCCTCGCACTTGCCTCGACCCTCGAGGACCGCGATCTCGAGCGCGACCGCAGCACCGACGACCTCGGCGCCGCAGGCCCGCAACAACTCTGCGGTGGCCGCGATGGTGCCACCGGTGGCGAGGACGTCGTCGACGATCAGGACCTTCCGGCCCGAGATGTCGACGTCGGCCGGGATCTCGAGTTCCGCCGACCCGTATTCCAGTTCGTAGCTCTGCGCCACCACGGGTGGCGGGAGCTTGCCTGCCTTGCGGACCGCGAGAATGCCGGTGCCGAGTTCCAACGCGACACCCGCGCCCAGCAAGAAGCCGCGCGCATCGATTCCCGCAACGAGGTCGGCTCCCGAACCGGCCTCGGCCAGTGCCGCTACCACGGACTTCAGACCGTCTGGATCTGCGAACACCGGCGTCAGATCGGCGAACCGCACCCCGTCGACCGGGAAATCGTCGGCCCATCGGGTGAGTCGGTCGATGTGGTCCGACGCGATCGACGCTCTCTCTTCGGAAACTCTGTTCACCTGAGCAGTATCCAACGATCCATGTTCCACCCTGCACCCGCCACCGTCGGATTCACGACGACGTTGGTCATACCGTCCGCCACGGCCAACGTTCGAGGCTGGTTGAACAGTGGAAGCGAGGGCATCTCGTTCCAGAGGATCCGTTCCCCTTCGGTCGCGAGAGACAGCACGGTCCCATCCGACGGCGCCGTCGCCAGCTCGTTGACGATCGCATCGATTCTGCCGTTGGTGAATCCACCGACGTTGCTGCCGTTCCCGCTGTGCACGCTGTAGCGCGCCGCTTCCTCGGACACCGCTCCCGACGGTCCCGAGGCCGACGCAGTGGCTCCGAGAACGGCGTCGACCGCCCCCGTGCGTAGTGCACTCGGCGAGAAGTCCGGAGACCCTGCGTCGGTGACGGTTATCCCGGCGGGCGCGCATGCGGACGCGATGTCGGCGACGATCCGTGCGCGCCGTGGATCGGGTGCGAGGTAGCCGACTCGAACGGTGAGGCTGTCCAGATCGGCGTTGTTTCGCTCGGTCGTCGACGCCGCGACGTCCGCTTGCCGGTAACGGCCGTCCGCGGTGGCGGCCACCGGTCCGTAGAGCAGCGCGCTCGGACGGACGAGTCGGGAATCGACGACGGCCGAGCCGATGCCTGCGGACTCGTCGTATCCGGGGTGGCCGACGCCGTCGAACAGTTGCTCCCGCGGCACACACGCTGCGATTGCGCGGCGCGCAGCGGACGCCGCGAGCGAACCGCTCGTCGCGAACGTCAATTGCTCCACGCCGTGGGACGGAAAGTCGGTGCGCTCGAAGCCGTCCGATGGGATGTCGCCGCCTGCACCGTGATCGACGACCTCGAGGTCGCCCTCGGTTGCGCGTGCGGCGACGTCGGTTCCCTTCGGCCATACGACGATGCGGTCGGTCTCGGGCGGAACCCCCCACCACGACTCGTTGGCGACGAGTACGAGGCCGTCCTCCTGGGTGTAGGAGTCGACGCGGTAGGGCCCGTTGGACGGCAGCAGGGACGTGTCGATCTGTCCTGGAACGAGATTCCAGCCCGTGTTCCAGAACTCGGCGATCCTCCCGACGGCCGCGAGGTCGCCGGACAGGATCGGGTCGACGACATTGGGGACCCCGGCGACGCGAGCTGCCACATGGGAGGGCAGAAGATCGGTTGCGCCGAACAAGGACCGCCAGCCGTCGTAGTTCCGACCCGGACGGTAGACGACCGTGGCGTCCTTGCTTCCCGGGATGCAGTCGACTCGTTCGATGTCTCGGTATCCCGCGCTCGACGCAGCGTCGAACAGGGGCAGGTCGTTCTCCCCCGCCACGAAGCGCCCACTGTTCGCTGCCCATGTCAGCACCAGGTCGTCGCACGTCATCGGGACGCCGTCGGAGTACGTCGCCTGCGGCGCGATCGTGTACGACACCGTGAGGACGTCGGCCGGTACGACCGACACCCCGCCCACGTCGTTGTCCGAGAGCGCTTCGCCTTCGGGTCCGACGTAGCCGAAGCCGGTCTGGACCCGAGGGAACGCCTGCCGGGCCGCCGATGCGGCGCCGTCGACCGTATTGGCGTTGTACGTGGTCAATACCGTGTCGACGGCGTATCCGATGGACGGGACCTGGTCCTCTGCCGTCGAGCACCCTGCGAGAGCGCCTGCTGTGACGGCGACGACCGCCACCGCTGCCGTCGTCCGCGACCTCTGGACTCGCACGTTCATCAACGCCTCTTCTTGGCACGCTTTCCGGTAGGCCGCGAGCCCACCCGAGGGGTCACCGGCGCGTCGGGGACTGTGCCCGACCCTGCTACGACCGGAGTGTCCGACCCTACGCGCTTCGCGGCCTCGGCACGCTTGCCCAACACCTTCTTGGTGTGGGCCGCGACGGGACCCCACTTCTCCTTGATGGACACCAGCAACGGCGTCGCGAAGAAGATCGACGAGTACGCGCCGACGATCATGCCGACGAGCTGGACGAGCGCGAGGTCCTTGAGTGTGCCGACACCGAGCAGCCAGACGGCGACGACCATCAGCGCCAACACCGGCAGAACGCCGATGACGGTGGTGTTGATCGACCGCATCAGGGTCTGGTTGACGGCCAGGTTGGCCTGCTCGGCGTAGGTCTTCCGGCCCAGGTGAAGGATTCCGCGCGTGTTCTCCTCGACCTTGTCGAAGACCACGACGGAGTCGTACAGCGAGAACCCGAGGATGGTGAGGAGGCCGATGACCGTCGCGGGCGTGACCTCGAACCCGACGAGCGAATACACACCGGCGGTGACCAGCAGGTCGAAGAACAGTGCGGCGAGTGCTGCTATCGCCATGTCCCTCTCGTATCGGATCGCGATGTAGATACTGACGATGACAAGGAACACGACGAGCGCGATCAGTGCCTTCTGCGTGATCTGCCCACCCCATGTCTCGCTGACGTCGGAGAAGCTGATGGCGTTGGGGCTCGCCGTTCCAGTGCTGTCCACCGGCTGGAAGGCGTCGAACAGTGCAAGACGCACCTGGTCGACCTGTCCTGCGTCGAGTGCCTCGGAACGCACCTGCACCGTGGCAGCCGCGCCGGAGCCGACGGTCTGCACTGCTTCGGGGCCGAACCCGAGAGCGTCGGTGAACACCGTCTCCACCTGCTCGGAGGTGACACCGCCGTCGGCGGGAACCTGAATCTTGGTTCCGCCTTCGAAGTCGATTCCGAGGGTGAACCCCCGGAAGACCATGCTGAGCAGGCACACCAGGACGATCGCCGCGGTGAGGATGTAGTAGAACCGGCGCCTACCGACGACCTCGAACGCGCCCGTTCCCGTGTACAGCCTCGACAGCCAACCACGCGCGGGTTGCGCGCTCTGATCGACGCCGGAGTCCTGCAGCAGGACCGACCCGGTGCCCTCGGTGTTCTCGGATGAATCGGACATCTCAGGCCCCCTTCGTCGCAGCATCGGATGCGGATTTGCTTGCCATGGCACGTGCGGCGGCGCGCTTGCGTTCCTGCGCGATCTGCGCGACGGCGCCGAGCCCGTTCACGCCGGGCTTGGACCAGAACTTGGACTTCGACGCGAGGTAGACCAGCGGCCAGGTGACCAGGACGACCACCATGACGTCGAGGATCGTGGTGAGGCCGAGCGTGAACGCGAAGCCCTGCACCTGACCGACGGCCAGGGCGTAGAGCACCGCGGCGGCGATGAAGCTCACGGCGTTACCGGACAGAATCGTCTTGCGTGCACGCGTCCAGCCTCGCGGAACGGCGGATCGGAAGCTTCTGCCTTCCCTGATCTCGTCCTTGATGCGCTCGAAGAACACGACGAACGAGTCGGCCGTCATGCCGATGCCGATGATCAGACCGGCGATGCCGGCAAGGTCGAGGGTGAAGTTGATCCATCTGCCGAGCAGAACGAGAATTCCGTACACCATCGCACCCGCGAGCACCAGCGACAGTGCGGTGAGAAATCCGAGCGCACGGTAGTACACGAGGCAGTAGACCAACACGAGCGCGAGGCCGATCGCTCCGGCGAGCAGACCCGCTTCGAGCGAAGCCAGCCCCAGCGTCGCGGACACGGTCTCGGCTTCCGACGACGCGAAGGACAGCGGAAGCGATCCGTACTTCAAGGTGTTCGCGAGGTCCGATGCACCTTGGGCGGTGAACTGTCCGGTGATGGACGTTGCGCTACCGGCCGGCGTCGCGCCCTGGATCACCGGCGCGCTGACGACCTTGGAGTCGAGCGTGAACGCAGCCTGGCTGCCGATGTTGGCTCCGGTGAACTGCGCCCACGTGTTGCTGCCTTCGGAATCGAAGCTCAGGCTGACCTCGTGACGCGACTGCTGGGAGTTGAATCCGGAGGTCGCATCGGAGATCTGCTGACCGTCGATGATGCTCGGCCCGAGGACGTACACGGCGGCACCGTCGGTGGAGCATGCGACCAACGGCAAGGCCGGGTCGTCGTTGCCCTGCAACGGGTCGGGAGCGTTGCAGTCGATCGTCGCGAGGGCAGCCTGCTGGACCTGAGGGTCCTCGCTCTGACGAAGCGCCTTCGCCTCGGCGATCTGGTCGGCGGCCTGCTCGGCCTCGGTGCCCGCGGGCTCGTCCGCAGCCGGGTCCTCCGCAGCAGGATCCTCGGCGGGGTCGGCGGGTGTGGGCGCGGGTGTCGGATCGACCGCGCTGGGATCCTGTGCCGGGAACGGGCGACCCTGAGGCACCGCATCTCCGGACGGCGCAGGAGTGTCGGCAGCGGGCGTCTCGGCGGGTGTTCCACCTGCCGGGGCCTGCTCGGTTCCTCCCGCGGGGGCGCCTGCCGCGGGCTGTGCAGCTTGAATCACCGGGCGGATGAACAGCCGCGCGGTCTGGCCGAGAGTGCGTGCCTGCGAGCTGTCGTCACCGGGAACGGTGATGACGAGGTTCTCGCCGTCGATGAGCACCTCCGAGCCCGCGACACCGAGACCGTCTACGCGAGTGGTGATGATCTGCTGTGCCTGGATCAGGCTCTCACGGCTCGGCGCGCTGCCGTCCGGCGTCCGCGCCGTCAACGTGACACGGGTACCGCCTTCGAGGTCGATACCGAGCTTGGGCTCGGGGGACTTGTCTCCGGTGAAGAAGACCAAGGCGTACACAACGGCCATCAGGACGCCGAACACGGCGAGATAGCGGGATGGATGCACCGATCCGCTTGAAGGTGCCACGGTGTGTGATTCTCCTCTTGGCGTTTGAGGGTGAGGTGACGAGAGGTGACTCGCGGGAGGTTCAGGGCATACCGGGCGCCTGGACCCTTGCACGCGAAACCGCTGCCGGACCGTGTCCGACAGCGGCTGAGATCATCGCGAAGTCACTCCTTGTCGAGGCGACGCGTGCTCTGTTCGACGGTGTCGTCGGCGGAGGGCTGCGACGACACGGTCTTGTCGAGCGACGGTCCTGCACCTTCCACACCGGACAGGTCGTCGGGTGCGGTGATCGCGTCGCCTGAACGATCGTCGAACTCGTCGTCGGTCTCCGGTGGGAGAACCTCACGGACGACTGCCCGGGACCAGGTGGTGATGATGCCGTCGGCGATCTCGAGGTCGACGGTGTCCTCTTCCACCAGCGCGACGCGGGCGTAGAGGCCTGCGGTCGTCACGACCTCGTCACCGACCTTCAGCGAGTCCTGCAATGCCTGGGTGTCGGCGAGGACCTTCTTCTGCTTGCGCACGTTGAGGAACATCGGTACGAGCAGCGCCACGATCAGCAGCGGAAATAGCAGTTCCATCTTCTACGTCAGTCCTAAGAGGTGTCGTTGTTCTTGTCGTGTCGGCGTCCGATAGCGAGCGCGTCGCGCGCATTCGGAGTGCCGTGCGTCGGGTCCAGTGTGCCATTACCTCACTGCCGACTTGTCCGGCTCCTGAGCTTTGCCGGGCAATTACTCGAATAATCCCTGCTGAGCTTCGTTCGTTCGCACGGAAATACCGCCGATGGCGAGGTCCGGTGGGGGCACGAGACCGAGATGCTGCCACGCTGCTGCCGTCGCCACCCGTCCACGGGGAGTCCGTGCAACCATGCCCGCGCGTACCAGAAACGGCTCACACACTTCTTCCACCGTCGACGGTTCCTCTCCGACGGCGACCGCGAGTGTCGACACGCCGACGGGCCCGCCTCCGAAGCTCCGGATCAACGCGCTGAGAACCGCTCGGTCCAGCCTGTCCAGACCCAACTGGTCGACGTCGTAGACGACGAGCGCTTCCTGCGCCGTCTGTTTGGTCACGGTGCCGTCCCCACGCACCTCGGCGTAGTCGCGCACTCGGCGAAGCAGGCGGTTCGCGATACGTGGGGTACCGCGCGAGCGTCCGGCGATCTCGGCGCATCCTGCCGCGTCGATCGGCACGCCGAGGATGCCTGCCGAGCGCACGAGTATCCGCTGCAGTTCCTCGGGTTCGTAGAAGTCCATGTGCGCGACGAAGCCGAAGCGATCCCTCAGCGGTCCGGTGAGGGCGCCCGATCGGGTGGTGGCTCCGACCAAAGTGAACGGCGCGACTTCGAGAGGGATGGAGGTGGCGCCCGGCCCCTTGCCCACCACCACGTCGACACGGAAGTCCTCCATGGCGAGGTACAGCATCTCCTCGGCCGGGCGCGCGATTCGGTGGATCTCGTCGATGAACAGCACGTCGCCCTCGACGAGGTTGCTGAGCATGGCGGCGAGATCACCTGCCCGTTCGAGCGCGGGCCCCGACGTCAGTCGCAACGACGTACCCAGTTCCTGGGCGATGATCATCGCCATCGACGTCTTGCCGAGCCCGGGTGGGCCCGACATCAGGATGTGATCGGGTGTGCCGCCACGAAGCTTCGCACCGGTCAGGACGAGTTGGAGTTGCTCACGCACTCGCGGCTGACCGATGAAGTCCGTCAGCGATTTCGGGCGCAGACTGGTCTCGACGTCGACGTCGTCCGCGGTGACCTCCGCGGTCACCTGTGAGTCCTCGAGGTCGGCGTCGTCGGTCATCTCGTCTTACCCAGGTACGCGAGCGCGGAGCGTAGCGCAGCCGACGTCGACGCGTCGGGCTGAGCGGCCAGTACGGATGCTGTCGCGTCCTCGGCTTGTTTGACCGCGAATCCGAGTCCGGTGAGGGCTTCGACGATCTGATCGTGCACCGCGCCGCCGCTCGCGCCTGCGGTCGGCGTCGCGGACGCTCCCCCTCCGCCGACGATGGCGTCGACCTTGTCCCGCAGTTCGACGACCATCCGTTCGGCACCGCGTTTTCCGATCCCGGGTACACGCGTCAACGCAGTGACGTTGCCGTCCGCCAAGGCGGTCCGCAACGCCGCCGGATCGAGCACGGCGAGGGTGGCCATCGCGATACGAGGCCCGACACCGGACACCGTCAGCAACAGTACGAACAGGTCCCGTGACTCGGTGTCCGAGAACCCGTAGAGGGTCATCGAGTCCTCGCGGACGATCATGGTCGTCAGCAGTCTGGACTCGGATCCCCGAGTCAACGACGCGAGTGTCGAGGGTGTCGCGTTGACTCGATATCCGACCCCGGACGCTTCGAGGACTGCGTGGTCGAGCGCGATGTCCAGTACTTCCCCGCGGATGGATGCGATCATCCGACGCCCGCCTCTCCGACAGCCCGAGCCGCTACGGCTCGGGCGCTCTTCTTCGCCGCGGCTGTCCGTGCTTTACGCTCCTCGGCCAGCCGTACCTCGTACTTGCGCCGCTGTTCTTTGGCCATCGCCTCGGCCTTCGCCATCCTCGCGATCATCGGCGCGCGCCAGCAGTGACAGATACCCAGAGCGAGAGCATCGGCCGCGTCGGCGGGAGTCGGTGCGGTCTGCAGTCCGAGAATCCGCATGACCATGGCTGTGACCTGCGCTTTGTCCGCACTACCGTTGCCCGTGACCGCGGCTTTCACCTCGCTGGGAGTGTGAAAGCAGACGTCGATGCCTCGGCGGGCTGCGGCGAGCGCGATCACTCCCCCGGCTTGCGCCGTGCCCATCGCGGTGCGCACGTTGTGTTGCGCGAACACGCGCTCGACGGCGACGACGTCAGGCTTATGAGTATCGAGCCAATACTCCGCGGCCTCGGAGATTCGGAGCAAACGCTGAGCCAGATCCATGTCCGCCGGAGTGCGCACGACATCGACGTCCAATGCGATGACACTGCGCCCCGAACCGCCCTCGATCAAACTCAACCCGCACCGGGTCAAGCCTGGGTCGACGCCCATCACTCGCACGTGTTCACCTTCCGCTTACGAACTGTTGTTCGATAGCGTAGCGGAGGGCAGGCCGAGCGGGCGTGTGCGACACCCGACCGGCCGCCGACGGGTCAGTCCTCGTCGAGTTGCGCGAGAACCTCGTCCGACAGTTCGACGTTGGAGTAGACGTTCTGAACGTCGTCACTGTCCTCGAGCGCGTCGATCAACTTGAACACCTTGCGTGCACCGTCGACGTCGACGGGAACGCTCACCGACGCCTGGAAGCTGGCCTCGGCCGAATCGTAGTCGATCCCGGCCTCCTGCAGCGCCGTTCGGACTGCAACGAGATCGGTTGGCTCACTGACGATCTCGAAGGTGTCGCCGTTGTCGGTGACTTCCTCGGCACCGGCGTCGAGAACCGCCATCAGGACGTCGTCCTCGGACTGACCGTTCTTCTCCAACGTCACCAGACCCTTGCGCGAGAACAGGTACGACACCGATCCCGGGTCCGCCATGTTGCCGCCGTTGCGGGTCATCGCCACCCGAACCTCGCCCGCGGCGCGGTTGCGGTTGTCGGTGAGGCACTCGATGAGCACCGCCACACCGTTGGGTCCGTAGCCCTCGTACATGATGGTCTGCCAGTCGGCGCCGCCGGCTTCCTCGCCCGCGCCGCGCTTGCGCGCACGCTCGATGTTGTCGTTGGGAACCGACGTCTTCTTCGCCTTCTGGATGGCGTCGAACAGCGTCGGATTACCTGTGGGATCGCCACCACCGGTGCGGGCCGCCACCTCGATGTTCTTGATGAGTTTGGCGAACGACTTGCCACGCTTGGCGTCGATCACCGCCTTCTTGTGCTTGGTGGTGGCCCATTTGGAGTGGCCGCTCATGCGATGGAGCCCCTTTCGTACTTACAACAAGTGTTCGTAGTTTACGCGTGCTCGACCGGCACCGACTCCATACACGTCCGCAAACGTGCGAACGTCGCCGCTCAGACCCCACGCACGAGGTCGACGAAGAGTCCGTGTACGCGACGGTCACCGGTGACCTCGGGATGAAAGCTGGTGGCCATGACGGGCCCCTGGCGCACCGCGACGACGCGACCCGCGGCGGGACCGTCGGGAACGGTGGCGAGGACCTCCACGCCGTCGCCGACGCGTTCCACCCACGGCGCTCGGATGAACACCGCGCGCAGGGGGTCGCCGTCGATTCCAGCGAACTCGAGATCGGTTTCGAAGGAGTCGACCTGACGACCGAAGGCATTGCGCCGCACGGTGATGTCGAGGGCGTCGAGATGCTGGGCGTCCTCTCTGGTATCGAGAACTTCACTCGCCAACATGATCATTCCCGCACACGATCCGTAAGCGGGTAGTCCGTCACGCAGCCGGGCACGCAGCGGTTCGAGCAGTTCGAAGACCGTCAGAAGCCTGCTCATCGTCGTCGATTCGCCGCCGGGAACGACGAGTCCGTCGACGCCGTCCAACTCCGCGGGCCGGCGTACCGCGACTGCCTCGGCGCCGCTCGAGCTCAGCGCAGCGAGGTGTTCTCGGACGTCGCCCTGCAACGCGAGTACACCGATGCGAGGCCCGGTCACCTGGGCTTGAACGGATCGGTGGCCGATTTCGTTCGATCCCGCTCGAAGCGCATCAGACCTTCCTGCACTACGGCGGCGACCATGCGACCCTGCCGGTCGAAAATTCGGCCCTGTGCCAGCGCACGCCCGAAGTCCGCGGACGGCGACGTCTGGTCGTACAGCAGCCATTCGTCGGCGCGGAACGGGCGCAGGAACCACAACGCGTGATCGAGTGACGCCGTCTGAGTCGCCACGCCCGGGTGTGGGACCTTCGCCGAGCCGATCAGGGTCATGTCGGACATGTACGCGAGCGCGCAGACGTGGAACACCTGATTGTCCGGCAACCGATCGCGGTAACGAAACCACACTCGCTGCTGGGCGGCGAGGCTCGGGTATTTCTCGGTCTGCTCATCGGGGACCTTGCGTATGTCCCATTCCTTCCACTCCTCGTAGAACGAATTGTCGAACTCCGGAAGGGTGCGCGGGTCCGGCAAGGTCTCCGGATCGACGACGCGGGGCATCGTGTCCTGGTGCGAGATGCCGTCGTCGTCGACGTGGAACGACGCGGACATGGTGAAGATCGCCTTGCCGTCCTGAATTCCGGTGACACGGCGCGTACAGAAGGACCTGCCGTCACGGATGCGCTCGACCATGTAGACGGTCGGCTCCGTGGGGTTGCCCGGCCGGATGAAGTAACCGTGCAACGAGTGCACGCGGTAGTCGTCGGCGACTGTGTTGACGGCCGACACCAGAGCCTGCCCGGCGACCTGCCCGCCGAACGTCCGCTGCAACATGCTCGGGAAGGTTCGACCACGGAAGATGTCGTTCTCGATACGTTCCAATTCGAGAATGTCCTCGATACTGGCCATTGTTCACCTCTCGTCGCTGCTGGTGAAGGCTAACAAGCGCGGAAACAGGCAAGATGAACCGGTGCCGAACCGAGACCTGCCGACGCCTGTGCCGATTTTCCCGGAACTACTCGCCCGGGCAGTGGCCGATCGAATTCCCCACGGCCGCCGCGCAATCGGTGTGATCGACGGCGTCGACGCTGCTGGTCCGGTCGATTTCGCCGGGACGGTCCGTGACCTCGTGGGCGCGTCCGGACGGCGTTGTGACGTGATCGATCTCCACGATTACGTGCGGCCCGCCTCACTGCGATTCGAGTACTCTCGGACCGACGAGTTGACCTATCGGACAGCCTGGTTCGACTTCGCCGCGGTGGAGCGTGAGGTCGTTGCCCCGATGCGTCCCGGAGGCCGAGGAACGTTCCTACCCCGGCTCTGGGACGAGGTGGCCGATCGGTCCGCGAGGGCGAGCCTCGTCGACGCGGCTCCCGACCATGTTCTGCTGATCGCCGGTCCGACGGCCCTCGGACGCATTCCCGATGCAGCGGTGACGGTGCACCTGAAGATCAGCGAAGCCACCATGCGGCGCCGGACCCCCGAGGCCGACGCATGGACGGTTGCACCGCTGCTCGAGTTCTACGACGAGGCACCGACTGCGGACGTCGTGGTCCGCTGGGATCACCCGGACCGGCCCGCGATACTCCAGGCCTGAGACGTCACCAGCCGCGTTCGGCCAAACGGTGAGCAACCGGAAGATCGTCGACGTTGATGCCCACCATGGCCTCACCCAGGCCACGCGAGACCTTGGCGAGGACGTCGGGGTCGTCGTGGAAGGTCGTCGCCTTGACGATCGCCTCGGCACGCTCCTTCGGGTTGCCGGACTTGAAGATTCCGGATCCGACGAAGACGCCCTCCGCACCGAGTTGCATCATCATCGCAGCGTCAGCCGGCGTAGCGATGCCGCCGGCCGTGAACAGGGTCACGGGCAGCTTGCCCGCACGTGCGACCTCCACGACCAGGTCGTGGGGAGCCTGAAGTTCCTTTGCCGCGACGTACAGCTCGTCTTCGGGCAGCGACGTGAGTCGGCGAATCTCGTCGCGGATCTTGCGCATGTGCGTGGTCGCGTTGGACACGTCGCCGGTACCCGCCTCGCCCTTGGACCTGATCATCGCTGCGCCTTCGGTGATCCGACGCAGCGCTTCGCCGAGATTGGTTGCGCCGCACACGAACGGGACGGTGAAGTTCCATTTGTCGATGTGGTTGGCGTAGTCCGCCGGGGTCAGCACCTCGGATTCGTCGACGTAGTCGACGCCGAGACTCTGGAGTATCTGCGCTTCGACGAAGTGGCCGATCCTCGCCTTCGCCATGACGGGGATGGACACCGCGGCGATGATGCTGTCGATCATGTCCGGATCGCTCATCCGCGACACACCACCCTGCGCGCGGATGTCCGCCGGAACACGTTCGAGCGCCATGACCGCCACGGCCCCTGCATCCTCGGCGATCTTGGCCTGATCGGCGGTGACCACGTCCATGATCACGCCGCCCTTGAGCATTTCGGCCATGCCGCGCTTGACGCGTGCTGTCCCCCGGCCGTTGTCTTCGACGTCTGATGCGGGAACGATGGGCGTACTCAAAGGACTCTCCTGCAGCTGAGGGAACACGGGACTACCTCGGAGCGAGGCGTGCCCGAGAGTAGACCGAACTGGCATTCGTTCCCATAGCCAGTCGAGAATTGCTGGACCCCTGACCGAGCGCTCCGTTCCGCCGTGTCCGTCGGCCTCAGCGGATAGCGCGTACGTCCGGTTCGGTTCTACGCGCAAGCACGATGTTGACCTCGTCGAGCAGTTCGGCGAGATCCTGCGGATACACCGTCTCGCCGATCGCCGCGAGTGACCTGATGTCGTCCTCGGTGCACCACTTGTGGCCCGTCACCGTTCGACGCTCGAAGTCGGTGAATCCCGAATGTTCGGGCTCGAACTCCTGAGTCCTCGACGCGAAGAACAGCTCCTCGGACCGCAGGAGCACTCCGTTGAACGGGAACGTGGCCACCCGCCGCCACATCGGCCCCTTCAACTCGGTCGACGCCACGCCCAGACCCGTTTCCTCCCGGACCTCACGGACAGCGGCCTCGCGGAGGTTCTCGCCGGACTCGACGGCGCCACCGATGGTGAACCAGAAATACACGTCGGGAACCGTCGGATCGTGGCCGCGCAGAAGAAGCACCCGGCCTCGTTCGTCGACGAGAACGACTCTCGCCGAGGTGCGCTGCACCGCTCGCCCCTCGGACCCGAAGGTGTCGGACGCCGACCGCTCGGCAATCTCGAAGTACGTCGGCAGGGGCGCAGTTCCGCCCAGGTGCAGTGCACGAACCGCCGCGGTCGTGCGCAGCGCCAACGTGTCTCGCACCGCATCGTTGTGGAACCTGCGCGCGATCAGCACCCGGGCTTCGGCGTCGGCGAGCTCGGCTACCAGTTGCGGGGGCAGATCGGCAGGATCGAGCGCCGCCAGCGCCACCGACACCGCGTTCTCGGCCGCCTCACGATGTGCGCGGTCGGCGCGTTCGGCGGCGTCGGCCAGCGCCGCCAATCGCCGACTGTCCTCCAGCTGGGCCCTGGTCGCCGACGCCACGGCTCTGGCCACCACGGCGCGGCGCGCCAGTGCGGAGTCGAGCGACTGCCACGACAGGTCCGAGCGGACGTGCAGCCGATCGAGGCGGTTGGCCGTCGCGTAGGCCCACAGCCCGATCACCAGGACCAGTACCGCGACGAGACCGACGATCAGAATCGTCAACGCGGACAGTGTCATCAGCTCGCCGCCCGCACTTTCTGTCCCCCGACGGTCACGGTCTCGTAGACCCGCATGATCTGCTCGGCGACGACCGGCCAATCGTATTCCGCCACAGCCCGGGTCGCCGCCTGCACCACACGGTCCCTGACATCGTCCGAGGACAGCACCGCGTCGACGGCATCGGCGAGGGCGACGTCGTCGTCGATCGGCACCAACAGGCCGGCGGTGCCGTCGCGAAGGACCCGCCGGAACGCGTCGAGCTCACTGGCCACCACAGCGGTACCCGACGCCATCGCCTCCACGAGCACGATCCCGAAGCTCTCGCCGCCGAGGTTGGGGGCGCAGTACACGTCGGCACTCCGCATCGCCGACGCCTTCTCCTCGTCGTCGACCTGCCCGAGGAACCGCAGATGCGACGCTGCCGCGCCCGCTTCCTTTCGTAGTTTGTCCTCGTCACCGCGTCCGACGACGAGTATCTCGACGTCGGGGTGTCGCTCGACGAGTGTCGGAAGCGCGCGCAGCAGCACCGCCATGCCTTTGCGTGGTTCGTCGAAGCGGCCGAGGAACAGTACGGTGCCGCCGGCTCGGGGATACCCGGGAAGCAGCGTTGCGCGTCGGAAGGCCGGTACGTCGACACCGTTGGGGATTTCGACGGCATCGCTGCCGAGTGCCTCGACCTGCCACCGGCGGGCGAGTTCGGATACCGCGATCCGTCCGCTGATCTTTTCGTGGTAGGGACGGAGAACACCCTGAAACGTACTGAGTACCAACGACTTCGTGGTGGAAGTGTGAAAGGTCGCCACTATCGGGCCGTCGGCGGCCTTGAGTGCCAGCATCGACAGGCTCGGGGCATTCGGTTCGTGAATGTGCAGGACGTCGAAGTCGTTCTCGGCGATCCACTTCCGAATGCGCGAGTACGTGACCGGCCCGAACCGGAGCCTCGCCACCGAGCCGTTGTACGGAATGGCCAGGGCCTCACCCGCGGAGACGACGAAGTCGGGTAGTTCGGTGTCGTCGGACGCCGGTGCGAGGACGCTCACTCGGTGACCCCGTTCGATGAACACCTCGGCGAGCTGCTGCACGTGTGCCTGAACTCCACCCGGCACGTCGAAGGAGTACGGACAGACCATCCCGATCTTCACGTGCCCTCGATCCGTGCTCGCCGCGAATCGGACAGGTCGTCCATCCACAGAGGTTGGAGCATGTGCCAGTCGGCGGGATAGGTCGCGATGTTGTCGGCGAAGCGGTCGGCGAGCTGCTGCGTGGCGGTCTCGACTCCCTCGCCCACGTCGATGCGCGGTGAGATGGAGAAGCCCCAGGCATCGCCGTCGAAGTAGCAGTGCACGGGCAGCAAGTGCGCGCCTGTGTCGATCGCGAGGCGAGCCGGGCCCGCCGCCATTCGTGTCGGCTCCCCGAAGAACGTGACGGGCACACCGTGCCTGGCCAGATCGCGTTCGCTCAGCAGGCAGACGACTTTGTTCTCCCGCAGACGTTCCGACAGCGCCGCGAACGGCGGCACCTCCCCTCCGCTGAGCGGGAAGATCTCGAAACCGAGGCTTTCTCGGTAGGCCACGAACCGCTGGTAGAGCGATTCGGGTTTCAACCGTTCCGCGACGGTCGCGAAGGTGCCGTGAGTCCGTGCCAGCCACACACCGGCCATGTCCCAGTTTCCGCTGTGCGGCAGCGCGAGCACCGCGCCGCGACCGTCGGCGAGCGCAGCGTTCAGGTGTTCCTGGCCGTGGATGCTCGAATCGAGCGACGCCGCCAACTCATCGAGGTCCATCGATGGAAGGCGGAATGCCTCTCGCCAGTATCGGGCGTAGGAGCGCAACGACGCACGGATTAGCTCGTCGGGCACCTGGTCCGCTGTGGTGCCCAGCACGCGTGAGAGGTTTCGACGGAGTTGAGCCGGGCCGCCGCCCCGACGGGCCGCGACGTCCGCTCCGGCGTCGAACAGTCGGGTCGCCAGCCCGGCCGGAAGCGATCTCACCAGGCGCCAGCCCGCGGCGTACCCCGCGTCGCCGACGCGCTCGCCGAGAGTCACGGCGTATCGGTCTTCGCGTCGCCGTCGGTCGTGGCCGCAGGTTCCTTGCTGATGATGTCCCTGGCGCCCTCGGAGCGGCGCACGGCAAGCACTCGTTGGAACACCGTGACCACGCTGAGCACGGCGAGAACCCACATTGCCGGGTAGATGAGGCTGTCGAGCCAGGGAACGTCGTAGTGCCGACCGATTCCGGTCAGTCCTGCACCGACCAGAACGATGACCAGGCGGTCGGGCCGTTCGATCCATCCACCGTCCGCCGACAGACCGCTGGCTTCCGCGCGCGCCTTCGCGTAGGAGATGACCTGCGACGTCACGAGGCACACCAGAGTTGCGATCAGCAGCAGCTTGTCCTGCTCGCTGTACACCGCCCACCAGGCGAGGCCGGCGAAGATCGCGCCGTCCGCGACGCGGTCACAGGTCGCGTCGAGTACCGCTCCGTACTTCGTTCCGCCACCGCGTGCGCGCGCCATCGCACCGTCGAGCATGTCGAACAGCACGAACAGCGTGATCACCATCGTGCCCCAGAAGAGGTACCCGGCCGGGAACATCGTCACGGCGGCAGCCACCGTCACGACGGTGCCGATCAGCGTGACCGAATTGGGAGTCAGTCCGGTGGCGTTGAGCGCTCGACCGAGCGGTGCCGTCACCTTGGACATCGGAGTCCTACCGAGAATGCTCAGCACCGCGAACCCCCCTTTCGACGTATGTTCATTCGGCCCAGGCCGACGCCAGCAGAGCCCGCGTGTCACGCAGCAGCTGCGGCATGACCTTCGCTCCACCGACGACGGTGATGAAATTCGCGTCGCCGCCCCACCTGGGAACGATGTGCTGATGCAGATGCTCGGCCAACGATCCTCCGGCTGCCGCACCCAGGTTCAGTCCGACGTTGAAACCGTGCGGGTTGGACACGCGCTTGATGGTCCTGATGGCGTGCTGAGTGAACGACATGAGCTCGGCGCTCTCGGCGGGCGTCAGATCCTCCAACGCAGCGACGCGCCGGTACGGGACGACCATCGTGTGCCCGGGGTTGTACGGGTAGAGGTTGAGCACCGCGTACACCTGCTCGCCTCGCGCGACCACGAGCCCGTCCTCGTCGCTCATCTTCGGAATGTCCGAGAACGGTTCGCTGGACTTGCTGTTCTCACCGGGAGCTTCGGTGATGTAGGACATGCGGTGCGGCGTCCACAGACGTTGGAGTCGATCGGGGTCACCGAAACCGGTGTCGACGATCGCCGCGTCCTTGTCGGGCATGGTCAGCTCACTCCTGAGGTCTCGGCGACGAGGGTTGCGGTGGGAGATGCGTTGTTGCGCGAGCTGATCCAGTCCGCGATCAGCTCGACAGCTCGGTCGGTCGCGACTCCGTTGACCTGAGTGCCGTCGCGGAACCGGAAGCTGACCGCTCCGGCTTCCACGTCACGTTCGCCGGCGAGGAGCATGAACGGCACCTTCTGCGCGGTCTGGTTGAAGATCTTCTTCTGCATGCGGTCGTCCGACGCATCGACCTCTGCCCGAATTCCGCGCTTCTTCAGTTCGGCCACCACAGCGAACAGATGATCCTGATGCACCTCTGCCACCGGGATACCGACGACCTGCACTGGGGACAGCCACGCCGGGAACGCACCCGCGTAGTGCTCGGTGAGTACACCGAAGAACCGCTCGATCGAGCCGAACAGTGCTCGGTGAATCATCACCGGGCGTTCTTTGCTTCCCCCGGTAGCGGTGTACTCGAGCTCGAAGCGCTCGGGCAGGTTGAAGTCGAGCTGGATGGTGGACATCTGCCATGTCCTACCCAGTGCGTCCTTCGCCTGAACCGAGATCTTCGGGCCGTAGAACGCCGCGCCACCCGGATCGGGAACCAGATCGAGACCGGACGCGGCTGCCACCTCGGCGAGCGTGTTGGTCGCTTCCTCCCACACTTCGTCGCTGCCGACCGACTTGTCCGGGTTGCGAGTGGACAACTCCAGATAGAAGTCGTCGAGCCCGTAGTCCTTGAGCAGACCGAGAACGAATTCGAGCGTCGTGGTCAATTCGTCGCGCATCTGCGCACGAGTGCAGAAGATGTGGGCATCGTCCTGGGTCAGACCTCGAACGCGGGTGAGTCCGTGGATGACTCCGGACTTCTCGTAGCGGTACACGGTTCCGAACTCGAACAACCGCAAGGGCAGTTCACGATACGAGCGCCCCCGCGAGCGGAAGATCAGGTTGTGCATCGGGCAGTTCATCGGCTTGAGGTAGTAATCCTGGCCGGGTTTGCGCACAGCACCGCTCTCGTCGAGCTCGGCGTCGAGATGCATGGCCGGGAACATCCCGTCGCGATACCAGTCCAGGTGGCCGGACACCTCGTACAGGTGCCCCTTGGTGATGTGCGGGGTGTTGACGAAGTCGTATCCCTCTTCGATGTGCCTCTGCCGGGAATAGTTCTCCAGCTCGTTTCTGATGATGCCGCCCTTGGGGTGGAACACCGGGAGCCCGGATCCCAGCTCGTCCGGGAAGCTGAAGAGGTCGAGCTCCGACCCGAGCTTGCGGTGGTCGCGGCGCTCCGCCTCGGCCAGCAGCTCCAGGTGGCGATCGAGAGCCTCGGAAGATTCCCACGCGGTTCCGTAGATGCGCTGCAAACCGGCGTTGTCCTGGTTGCCGCGCCAGTAGGCGGCGGAACTGCGGGTCAACTTGAACGCAGGGATGTACTTGGTGGTCGGTATATGGGGGCCGCGGCACAGGTCGCCCCAGATTCGGTCCCCCGTCCGCGGATTCAGATTGTCGTACGCGGTCAGCTCGCCGCCGCCGACCTCCATGATCTCGGGATCGTCGATGCCGGACTTGTCGTTGACCAGTTCCAGCTTGTACGGCTCGTTCGCCAGTTCCTCTCGGGCCTGATCGATCGAGTCGTAGACGCGACGCGAGAATCGCTGGCCGGCCTTCACGATCTGCTTCATCTTCTTCTCGAGCGCGGTCAGGTCCTCGGGAGTGAACGGCTGCTCGACGTCGAAGTCGTAGTAGAAGCCGTCCTTGATGAACGGGCCGATGCCCAACTTCGCACCGGGAAACAGGTCCTGGACCGCCTGCGCCAGGACGTGCGCGGCGGAATGCCTGATGACACTGCGGCCGTCCTCGGTGTTCGCGGCCACCGGCTCGACCTCGGCATCACCGTCGGGAGCCCAGGACAGATCGCGAAGCTTGCCGTCGGCGTCACGCACGACGACGATCGCGTCAGGTCCCTTGTTGGGCAAGCCCGTGTCCCGAAGTGCCGTTCCGGCAGTCGTTCCGGCCGGCACCATGATGCGGGCGGGCGAGACGGCGGTTACGGGCATGGTCACGGCGATGTACTCCTTGGTCGATCCTCGCAGGGAAGATCCCGGTGTAAGTGGATAGCGGCGGTCGGTGAGACCGAGGACAGCCTATCGGCTCTCGGGTGCACGTTCGCCGTCACATCGCGGACGCGTCGTCACAGTGGACTGGACAGCCAACTCCAGTCGAGACCGAACCACCCGCCGATGAGCGAGAACGTACCGAGCAACCACAACGTCACCAGCACGACGGCCGTGGTCAGCAGTACACCGAGCCCTTTGACGAACACGGACTGGTGCGAGAACCACTCCATGAATCGGTCGTAGTGCTTGCGCGCGAACTTCAGGAGCCGATGCGCCCACGTGAATTCCGACGCGAGAATGCCGAGGCCCGCGAAGACGATCAGCCACCCGGGACCCGGATACGGAATCGCCAGGATTCCGAGCCCCAGCACGATCAGCCCGACCACGCCGACCGTGATTCGGTACGCGAGATCGAGAGTGGGATTGGCTCTGATCTTGGCACGGAACTGGCGTCGTCGTTCCGACACCCGGTCGAATACGCCGTCGTCGTGCGCGGTTTCGGCGCGATCGTCTGCAGTCACCGCATCAGGTTACCGGCGCGTGAGACAACACAAGCCCCACGCTCGGTGCGTGGGGCTTGGCGCGGGGGCTCGTTGTTTGCTTCCAGTGGTCCCGGCTGGGATCGAACCAGCGACCTTCCGCGTGTGAAGCGGACGCTCTTCCACTGAGCCACGGGACCGTCATCGTCCGACAGCGATGTACGCCTCTCGAACGAGGCAGAACATTAACATGCGTACCGCGGGATACTCGAATCGCCCTGTTCGTCGAGCGTTCCGTACAGACTCTTCCCCGTGTCGGCGCTCGCCCCCGACCCGACAGTGACGCCACTCGAGCAACCGACAGCGGCACTGACAAGGCGATTTGTGAGTTCGCCAGAAGTTGGTCTAGTGTTTTCACCGCACCACGGAGACGGTAACGGTTCCGCGGGGCACGCGGATGTGGCGCAGTGGTAGCGCATCACCTTGCCAAGGTGAGGGTCGCGGGTTCGAATCCCGTCATCCGCTCGAGGCTGGAACAATCTCAGGGCCGAATCAGCGAGAGCTTGTGCCGATTCGGATCAAGGGCAATCGAGAGAACGCCTGGCCCATGGTGGAGTGGCCGAGTGGTGAGGCAACGGCCTGCAAAGCCGTGCACACGGGTTCGATTCCCGTCTCCACCTCGCAGTGTGTCGGAGGCAGCCGTCTTCGATGCAAGTACCTGCGCGATTAGCTCAGCGGGAGAGCGCTTCCCTGACACGGAAGAGGTCACTGGTTCAATCCCAGTATCGCGCACCACGCGAAGAACCCCGGTCTTGTGCCGGGGTTCTTTTCGTCCGACTGAATGTCGGTGGTTTCACCGCATCGCCCGCTGGATCCGTCCTCGGATGCAGCGTTCGATGCACATGCGGATGTGGCGCAGTGGTAGCGCATCACCTTGCCAAGGTGAGGGTCGCGGGTTCGAATCCCGTCATCCGCTCGTTCGATGTTCGCCTGCGCGATTAGCTCAGCGGGAGAGCGCTTCCCTGACACGGAAGAGGTCACTGGTTCAATCCCAGTATCGCGCACCATCCGAGAATGCCCTTCAGCCCCGTGCTGGAGGGCATTTGTGGTCTGGACCCGTGCAGGGGTGGTGATTCAGGTCATACACGTGCACTCTGGAGGGACATCCCCGACCGGAAGGAACCCCACCGATGGCCGACCGTACGAACGAGGCAGACAGTGGCGCCGAAGGTGTCACACCGACCACGGATCCGAGCACCGAGGAGAGGGCGAAGTCCGACGCGGCGGAGATCGATGCCCAGTACGAACCCGGCGCACGGCCGACAGTCACGCTGCCCGGAACGGACGGCATGGTGTCCGGGACGGCATTCGCAGACATGGTCGACGACAACGGCGGCCTGAAGGAGGACTCGACGCCGGATGCCTGAGGCGCCCACCGACACCCACGAAGTGCACGGTGTCGACGGAGTTCGTGGGTATCTTCATCGGTCCGACGGGCCGGAGGTGGCCGCACTCGCACTGACGCACGGGGCCGGCGGTGACTGCTCGGCCAAGTTCCTCGTCGACGTCGCCACCACATGGTCCGCGCACGGGGTGACGGTTCTGCGGTTCGATCTGGCGTTCCGGCAGGCGAAGCCGTCCGGCCCACCGCATCCGTCGAAGTCCGCGGCCGATCGAAACAGTGTGGTGCTCGCGGTCGAATATCTCGGCAGCCTCACCGCAGCGCCTCTCGTGGTGGGAGGACACTCCTATGGAGGCCGCCAGGCATCGATGACGGTGTCGGAGGGGCTCTCCGCCGTCGGTGCGCTGCTGTTGTCCTATCCGTTGCATCCGCCGGGCAAACCCGACAAGGCACGTACCGCGCACCTACCCGGAATAGATATCCCCACCCTGTTCGTCTCGGGCACGAAGGATCCATTCGGCACACCCGACGAGCTGAGGCTGGCAATCGCATCGATCCCCGGCCCGACGGAGTTGCTCGAGATCGACGGTGCAGGACACGACCTGTCCGCAGCCAAGCACCGCGTCGCCGAGCGATCGTTCGAGCACGCGTCACCCTTGTTCGGCACAGCCCGGTAATCGCGTCGGCGAGTCCCCGTGCGGTAGGAAACTGCTCGAATGTTCTACTTGTCTCATGCCCACCTGGGGATGGTTCGTCGTTGCACTCGTTCTGATCGACGCAGCGGTTCTCGCTGCGTGGCTGCTGGCTCGTAAACGTCCGGGCAAGCGCACGGATTCGACGAAACCCCCGGCGCCGCTCGCATCGACAGGGGTCCTGTGGGCCGACATCGAACCGACGCTTCGCACGCTCAAACACGAGGGAAACTCGCTCGCAGCGATCAAACTCCTGCGGTCCCGCACCGGGTTGCCGCTGCGCGAAGCCAAAGAGGCGGTGGACCGACTGTGACCGTGATCGTGGGCCGAGCCGGAATCTGGGAAGCCGAACAACTCGCCGACGTCGCCGCCGTGACGTTTCCGCTGGCCTGTCCACCCGGGTCGACCCAGGAGTCGATCGAAGCCTTCATCGGCGAGGTGCTCTCCCACGAACGGTTCGCCGACTACCTGGACGATCCGGATCGGACGATTCTCGCCGCGCGTGAAGACGACTCGATCGTCGGGTACGCCATGCTGATTCGCGGCGAGCCGGCCGACCCCTCGATCAGCGCCGTCCTGTCGACATCGCCGACGATGGAACTGTCCAAGATGTACGTCCTACCGGGTCATCACGGCAGCGAAGTGTCGGCGGCACTGATGGCGGCGACCGTGGCGTTGGCGGTCGACTTCGGCTGCGCTGGAATCTGGTTGGGCGTCAACCAGCAGAACGCGCGAGCTCAGCGCTACTACGCCAAGCACGGGTTCCACCGTGTGGGCACCAAGACGTTCACCGTCGGTGCCGAGGTACACGACGATTTCGTGTTCGAACGAGTCCTCTGACGTCAGCCGACGGCTGCGAAACGAGACAATGCGAGCAGGCGCGAGGTGGCACGCAGGTACTTCTTGCGATACCCGCCTGCCAACATCTCCTCGGTGAAGATTTCGTCGAGCTTTCCGCCGGACGCCGTCACCGGGATGCTCGCGTCGTACAGGCGGTCGGCCAACACGACAAGTCGGAGTGCGACCGCCTGGTCGGCAGCGGGGTGCACGTTCTTCCAGAAGACCGCCTCGACGCCGTCGAGCAGCTTGCCGTACCGCGACGGGTGCAACGTACTCAGGTGTGCGAGCAACTCGTCGAAATCGTCGAGCGTTGCGCCCTCGACGTGGTTCGCGCGCTCGACCAGTTCGGACTCGGAGGTGGGATCGGGAGCAGGCGGAAGGTCGCGGTGTCGGTAGTCGGGGCCGTCGACACGAATCGACTCGAAGATCGACCCGAGCTTCTTGATCTCGCGCATGAAGTCCTCGGCAGCGAACCTGCCCTCGCCCAGCTGTCCGGGGAGAGTGTTCGACGTCGCGACGATGGACACTCCACGTGCGGAGAGCTCGGACAGCAGACGGGACACCAGCATGGTGTCACCCGGGTCGTCGAGTTCGAACTCGTCGATGCACAGGACACTGTGGTTCGACAGCTGATCGAGTGCCTGGTTGAAGCCGAGCGCCCCGACCACATGTGTCAGCTCCACGAACGTTCCGAATGCCTTGGGCTCGGGCACGCTGTGGAAGATCGACGCCAAAAGGTGGGTCTTGCCGACGCCGAACCCGCCGTCGAGGTACAGGCCCGCGCCGGTTGCCGGGGTCTTCTTGCCGAAGAGGCCGCGCTTGCCACCCTTTCCGCGGATCTTGGTGACCTTCTGCGCGAACGCCTCGGCTTTCGCGACCGCCTCGGCCTGGCTCGGCTCGTTCGGATCGGGAATGTACGACGAGAAGCTGACGTCGTCGAACATGGCCGGCGGAACCATTTGAGCGATCAACTGATCGGATGGAACGACGGGGTTTCGATCGACAAGACGTGCAGGCATTGAACGAGCGTAGCGACGTGGTGTTATCTACCTTATGCAGCTACTGGATATTGCGACCTACTTCACATCCGAGAGCGATGTGTCACGCGTCGCGAAGGGCCGGCTGGACGAGGCCGACCTGTCGCGCCTGTACGCCTATCCCCCTCGACCCCGGCGCCCGTGGATTCGGGCGAACTTCGTGGCCAGCATCGACGGAGCAGTGACGGCCGACGGCGTGTCCGCCGGCCTCGGGTCGCCCGCCGACCAGGCAGTCTTCGGGGTCCTACGGTCCTTGACCGACGCGGTCCTCGTCGGCGCCGGAACCGTGCGCGCCGAAAATTACGGAGGCGTCTCCCTGCCCGACGACACCCGCCGGGCCCGCGTCGACCGCGGGTTGGACGAACTCCCCCCAGTCGTGGTCGTGACGGCCTCCGCCGAACTCGACCCCGACGCGCGAGTGTTCACCGACACCACCGTCACTCCGATCGTCGTGACCACTGCAGCCGCGTCCGCCGACAAGAAGAAGGCACTGTCCGACGCCGGAGCCCGGATCGTCGAGGCAGGTGAGACGACCGTGACGACCGGCGACCTACTCGGCGCGCTGGACGGTCTCGGTCTTCACCGCGTCCTGTGCGAGGGTGGCCCGGGACTGTTCGGCCAGCTGATCGCCGACGACGCCGTGGACGACGTCTGCCTCACGGTGTCGCCTCTCCTCGTGGCGGGGTCTGCCGGCAGGATCTCGCACTCCGCATCCGGCGCGGTCCGGCGCATGACGAGGGCGCACGTCGTCGCCGACGACGACGGCACACTGCTGACCAGGTGGGTCAAGCACCGAACCGAACACTGACCGGCCTGGTCGGATGTGTCGCCGACCGCCTGGTCGGATGGGTCGCCGACCGCGCGGTGCGGGAACTAGATAGCCTCGCAGCGTGACGCAGAATCGATCGTTGCTGGTGTTCGTCGTGTGTCTGTCTTTGTTCGCGGCCGGGTGCGGGGCCGGGCCGTCCGGTCGACCCGACGTGGCGGTCGAGCAGAACTCACCGGGCCAGCCCGCCGACACCGAATCGGAGGACCCCGCGCCGGAGCCTCCTGCACTGCAGGTTCCGGTGACGGATCTGTCCTGGCAGGACTGCACGTCGGACACCCTCGGTCGATACGGCTACGCACCTCGTACCCCCGGCCTGATCCTCGAATGCGCGGATTTCGAGGCGCCCGTCGACGCGTCCGGTGAGATGTTCGGGTCCTTCTCCGTCGGTGCGCTGCGTGCGCGCCTGGATCGGACGCCTGCCGACGCTCCCCCGATGGTGCTGACGTCAGGGGCGGACCGCGCGTCGATCGAGACGCTTGCCGACATGGCAGCAGGGCAGGGCGCGACCCTTCTGGCAACCAATCCTGTGGTCGCGGTGGACCGACGCGGCATCGGCCGATCCACTGCGGTGGACTGCACCAAGTTCGACGCCCGCGCAGCCCTGGCGGATCTGGGACAGTTCGCCGGAGCAGGCGGTGACACCGTCGATCGAGCCGTCACCGCAGGCCGGGACGCGACCATCGAATGCACCGACCTTCTGCAACCACAGGAACTGGCCTTCGCGACGTCGTATGCAGCGGACGACCTGGAACGGCTGCGACTCACGTGGGGCGTGGACAGCATCGGACTCATCGGCACCGGAAACGGTGCGTCCACCGCATTGGCATTCGCCGCGCAGTACCCGGACCGCCTCTCCCGACTCGTACTCGACTCGCCCACCGGACTCGGCGCGGATCAGATGACCGTTGCCGAACAGAAGACCCAGGGACGCGAAGCTGCCTTCACCGCCTTCGCCGGGCGATGCGTCGCGCTCGACTGTTCGCTCGGCCCGGATCCCCGTGCGGCCGTTGCCGAGCTGGTGCAGCGCGCACGATCGGGGGCCCTGAGGCCGCTGTCCACCCACGCGCTGCTCGACGGAATCGCCTATGCCCTCGCATCGTCGGCGGGCGATCCGACGCAGCGCGCACTCGCACTGTCCACCACACTCTCCTCTGCACGTTCCGGTGACACCGCAGCCCTGACCCAGTTGGCCGACCGAGCTGCCGACGCCTACGGCACGGACGGGCAGTTCGTCGCCCGCTGCACCGACGGACAGCAGTGGCCGTCGCCCCAGGCGGTGCGCGACGCCACCGGATCATGGTCGGAGTTGTATCCCGTCTTCGGCACCGACGCGGCTCTGGCCGCACTCGCCTGTGCGTCCTGGCCGACGGCTCCCGCAGCGCCGCTGCCCTCGGAACTACCGATTCCGGTGCTGTTGCTCAGCGGCGCGGCGGATCCCGTCGTCGGCAACGGAGGTTTCGCTGCAGTCTCCGGAATGATCGCGACGACGGGTACGCAGGCGGCGTCGATGACATGGCAGGGCGCGGGTCACCCCACGGTAGGTGGTTCGGCGTGCGCTCAGTCCGCGGTCGCCGGTTACGTCGCCGACGCGGCCCTGCCGCCGGACGGCAGCGTGTGCCCTGCATGAGACGCCGTGGGCGGTCGAGGGCGGGAACAAGGCCCGAGGGGGTTGTCACGGCCGGGGTGTCTGACGTCGGTCCGACAGGGCGGTCAATGTACCGTTCCGTAGGTGTCACTTAGCTTCCTCGAGCCACGAACCGGCCGGTCCACCGCAGAAGTAGTCAAGTTTGCGTTGTGGCCGTTGGCCGTCATGACGGTGCTCAACCGGGTCCTGGTTCGAGCGATCAACGGCGACATCACCGACGACTTCACCCCGGTGTATCGCGCGGCACTGGCGTTTCTCAACCGGCAGCCGGTCTACACGGCGAACTTCGATTCGGTGGATCCGCACTACCTGTACCCGCCCGGGGCCACGATGCTGCTCTCCCCCGTCGCTGTGATCGACCCGGAACGCTCGCGGTGGCTGTTCATCTTCGCCAGCACCATCGCAATCCTGATTGCTCTGTACATTCTGCTGCGCATCTTCGGCTACGGCCTGAACTCCGTCGTCGCGCCGGTCCTGCTCTTCGCCGCATTCGCCAGCGAAACAGTGACGAACACTCTGGTGTTCACCAACTTCAACGGTTTCGTGTTGCTCGGTGAAGTCGCGTTCATCGGTTTCCTGTTGAAGCGGAAAGACCTGTGGGCAGGCGTCGCGATCGGTCTCACGATCGTGGTCAAGCCCATTCTCGTTCCCCTGCTGATCATTCCGCTGATGACCAGACAGTGGAAGGTGTTCGTCACCGCAATCGCCATCCCTCTCGTCTTCACCGCGATCGCGTGGCCGCTGTCCGTCGACCCCATGGACTTCGTGAACCGCACCGTCCCGTACTTGCTCGAGTCCAGGGACTACTTCAACAGCGCCGTCGTCGGAAACGGTCGCTACTACGGTCTGCCCGAGGTACTGATCTTCGGAATCCGCGGCGTTCTCGGACTGATGGTTCTGGCCTCGTTGTGGATTCTCTACAAGTACTGCCGCGAGGACCGGTTGTTCTTCGTCGCCACCACGTCCGGCCTTGTCCTCACCGCACACTGGCTTCTGGGTTCGCTGGGCCAGATGTACTACTCGATGATGCTGTTCCCGCTTCTGATGACGGTCGTCCTGAAGAACTCGGTGCTCCGGAACTGGCCTGCCTGGCTCGCGATCTACGGCTTCACCTGCTACGACCGCTGGCTGTCCGGCCGGTTCTACACCACGGGACGAGCATTCGACTACATGCGCACCACCTTCGGATGGAGCCTCCTGATCATCGTCATCTTCGGCGTGCTCGTCGGGCGCTACTACGCCGCAAGGCAGGACGGCCGACTCGACCGGGGAATCGAACCAGAGTATCCACTGGACGACCCGCGACCTGCGGAGACGACGAAGTCCGGCGGATAGTATTAGCGTGAAGGCATGAGTTCAGCGACGGACAAGAATCCTGCCCCAGCAGTACAGCTCACCGACGCGCAGTGGCGAGAGAAACTCTCCCCCGAGGAGTACGCGGTTCTGCGGCAAGCCGGGACCGAGCGCCCCTTCGTCGGCGAATACACCGACACGACCACCGAAGGTATCTACGAATGCCGCGCATGCGGCGCGGAACTGTTCCGCAGTACCGAGAAGTTCGAGTCCCACTGCGGCTGGCCGTCCTTCTTCGACCCGGCCGACAGCGACGCCGTGATTCTGAACGAGGACAACTCGCTCGGAATGCGTCGCATCGAGGTGATCTGCAAGAACTGCCACAGTCACCTCGGACACGTCTTCGAGGGCGAGGGTTACCCGACGCCCACCGATCAGCGTTACTGCATCAATTCCATCTCGCTGACCTTCAGCCCAGCAGCCGACGCACGGTAGGCGCGCGGGATTCGTGCCCGAGTTCGGCTCACGCCGCGAAGCCGACTACAGCCGGATCGAGTACCGCACGGCCTTGAAAACTCTGCGGTATCTTTTCGCTATGACTGCGGCGATCAAGACATTCTGGTGGCGTCAGCTCAAACTCACCGGCCTTCGACCGAACTTCGGGGACGAGTTGACTCCGGGGCTGGTGAAGTCTCTGTTCGGTCGGAAATGTGCGTGGAGACGGCCGAAGGGCAGCGAGTTCACCGGCGCCGGTTCGACGCTGGAGATGGTCCAGCTCATGAACGCGCCGAAGACGTTGAAGATATGGGGTTCCGGTTTCGGAGTGCGCGAGGGAACCACCGAGAGAAACTTCAGCAATCCTGGGTACGATATCTACGCCGTACGGGGGCAACTCACCCTGGGGCGTGTCGACCAGGACCGCGATATCGCAGTCGGAGATCCGGGCCTTCTGGCAAGCAGGGTCTACCCGCCCTCGCAACAGGTGCCCGGTCGAGTCGGCCTCGTCTATCACTGGATGCACAAGAGCGACACAGTCGTTCAGACCCTCGCACGTGAGGGAAACATCATGCTGATCGATCCGTCGAGGAAGCCGTCCAAGGTCGTCGCGGACATCACGTCCTGTGAGTTCGTGATGTCCACGAGCCTGCACGGACTCATCGTCGCGGACTCGTACGGTATCCCGAATGCGTGGATCGAGCTGACGCAGGAGATAGGCGGCAAGGGCTACAAGTTCGAGGACTACTACTCCGCATTCGATGGAAAAGCGGTTCAGCATTCGTCCGACCTCGCATGGGATGCGGAGCACATCGAGGCCCTTCGCACCGAGTATCGTCCGATTCCCAATCTCGCAGAGATTCAGGACAATCTCGTCGCTGCATTTCCATACGCCGCAGTCGACGTACGATGACCTGACACAAACGAAGTGCGGCGGCGATCGGCTTCCGACAGCTACGTACCGAGGTGACACGCGGAGTACGTCCCCTCGCGTGCATACTGTGACCATGCGCACTTTTACTTCACCTGAGCAATTGAAGGCAGCGGTCGGCGAGGACCTCGGTAGCAGTGACTGGCTGCAGATCACGCAGGAACGGGTGAACACGTTCGCCGATGCCACGGGTGATCATCAGTGGATCCATGTCGATGTCGAACGCGCGAAGAAGGAAAGCCCGTTCGGTGCGCCGGTCGCCCACGGTTACTTGAGTTTGTCTCTCGTTCCGCTGCTCAACTGGCAGATCTACACCATCGAGAACACGAAACTCGGAATCAACTACGGCTCCAACAAGGTTCGGTTCGTCAATCCGGTGAAGGTGGGTTCGCACGTCCGCTTGCAGACGACGCTGACATCGGTGGACGAAGTGTCCGGTGGGGCTCTGCAGGTCGTCGCCACCAGCACGCTGGAGATCGAGGGTGAGGCGAAGCCTGCGCTCGTGGCGGAGACGATCAGTCGGATCGTGTTCTGACTGCTGCTCTGTCGAGTAGTTCGGGAGGATCGAACGCGGTGATCGGCGGCAGGTCACCGTCGTAGAGTTCGATCTGCACCAGAACGTGCTGACCCGTCGATCCTCGTGCGAGCGAGGATGTGCCGACGTCGGGCGTCAGCACGTTCGGGTTGCCGTGTTTGCACAGCGTGACGGGATCGGCAGGGTCGAGCGGGTCGTACCACGCACCGGTGGACAGTTGTACGACGCTGTCCATCATGGCGTCGTCGATGATCACACCGGCCAGGCAGGCTCCGCGGTCGTTGAACACCTTCACCACGTCGCCCGCGGCGATCCCTCGCGCGGCAGCCGCGGCGGGATGGATCCGAATCGGCTCTCGCCCTGCGATTTTCGACGCCTGGCTGGTAGCACCGTGATCCAGTTGGCTGTGCAATCGAGCGCGGGGCTGATTGGCGATCAAATGCAGAGGATACGTCGCAGCTCGTGCGCCGCCCAACCATTCGTCCGGTTCGAACCAGGCCGGGTGTCCGATGCAGTCGGCGTAATCGAAGCCCGCGATCGTCTCGGAGAAGATCTCGATCTTCCCGCTCGGTGTACGCAGGGCGTTCCGTCGAGGGTCCGCCCGATAGTCGGCGAGCAGGGTGAGGTCGTCCTCGGTGGTCATCCGGAACGAACCGGTGTGCCAGAAGTCGTCGAACTCCGGGGTGTCGACGCCGGCTGCGCGTAGGTAACCGCGCCACTGGTCGTAGAGATGCTCGACCCACTGCCGGGACGACCGACCTTCGGTGAATGTCTCTGCCACGCCCAGCTTCTCGGACAACGCCGCGAAAGTGTCGTAGTCGTCACGCGAATCGGCGTATCGAGGTACGGCGCGGTGCATGGCCACGAGCAGCGGATCGTTGCGGGTGCAACTCAGATCCTCACGTTCGAGCGACGTGGTCGACGGAACGACGATGTCCGCGTGTTTGGCCATCGGCGTCCAGTAAGGATCATGCACGACGATGGTGTCCGGACGTGCCAGTGCGCGCCGCAGTCGTCCCAGGTCCTGGTGGTGATGGAACGGGTTGCCCCCCGCCCAGTGCACGAGCTTGATGTCGGGGTACGTCAGTCGCCTGCCGTCGTAGTCGAACTCGGCACCGGGCCGGAGCAGCATGTCCGAGACCGCGGCCACCGGAATGAAGGACGTGACCGGATTCAGCCCCTGCGGAAGGGTCGGCAACGGGTACGGCACCGGTGCGAGACCCGGCTCGTTCATCGAGCCGTAGCCGTGGCCGAATCCCCCACCCGGGATGCCGATCTGGCCGAGCATCGATGCCAGCGTCAATCCCATCCACGGGGCTTGCTCACCGCTTCGCACTCGCTGCAGGGACCAGGTGACCGTCAGCAAGGTGCGTTGCGACGCCATCGACCTGGCGAGTTCGGTGATCACCTCGGGGGCCAGCCCGGATTTCTCGGACGCCCATGCGGGGGATTTCGGTGTGCCGTCGGTGTCACCGAGGAGGTAGTGCTCGAACGCGTCGTATCCCGTGGTGTACTCGTCCAGGAATTCTCGGTCGAGCAGGTTCTCGGTCGCCAGTACGTGAGCCAGCCCGAGCATCACTGCAACATCCGAGCCTGGACGCGGCGCGAGCCACGTTGCAGCGCCCGACATGTCGTCTCGTAGCGGACTGACGGTGACGATTTTTCCGCCGCGAGCCCGGAGTTCCGCGAGTGCGGATTCGGTGGGGTGAGTCGATGTACCGCCGTGATTGACGGACGTGTTCTTCACCGGCACTCCGCCGAACGCGACCAGAAGGTCGGTCTCGCGCGCGATGACTTTCCAGGATGTCGACCGTGAGAACAACTTCCAGTGCGCTCCGACGACGTGCGGCATGACCACGGACGTGGCGCCGGTGGAGTAACTGTTCACGGACCGGGTGTAACCACCGAGGCAGTTCAGGAAGCGATGAACCTGGGACTGGGCGTGATGGAAGCGCCCGGCACTGGCCCACCCGTAGGACCCACCGTAGATCGCAGTGTTTCCGTACCGGTCGATGACCCGCCGGAGTTCGTCGGCGAGGAGGTCGGTGAGCTCGTCCCAGGTGACGGAGACGAACTGATCGCTTCCGCGATGCTCGCTCGGACCCGGCCCGTCTTCGAGCCACCCTCGTCGCACGGCCGGTCCGGTGACGCGCGAGCGGTGACGTACCGATCCGGGAAGATTCCCCAGAACGGGCGACGGGCTCGAATCGCCTGCGTCGGGCGTGATCCCGGTTATCTCACCGTGCGCCGCGTCGGCCCGGAACATGCCCCAGTGGGCCATGTGCTGTGCACTCACAGGTCGATGCCGCGGCTTCTCACAGCATCCAGCAATGCAGTGGGTCGCTCGGTCGTCGGAACGGGGTCGACGAGCGCGAACGAACATCCGATGGCGCGTGCAGCGCCGTCGGCTTCTTCACTGTCCCCGACCATCAGGGTTCGTGTCGGGTCGACCCCGAGACCGTCGACGGCGATGCGGAAGATCTCCGGTTGCGGTTTGACGACTCCGACCTCGAAGGACAGCGTGAACCTGTCGACGTACTTTTCGATGCCGAGCTGCGCGAACGCCGGCCTGATGTCGAAGGGGATGTTGCTCAGGACACCGACCGAGATAGACCTCGCGGCAAGGGCTTTCACCACCTCGGCCGTGTCGGGATACGGCGTCCAGCTGGCTGCGTCGACGACGCGGCCGTACACGGATTCCGCCTGCTCCGGTCGGTCTATTCCGGATTCCTTCAGAACGTGAAGATATGCCTGCCGGTGCAGTGCCGGGTCCAGGTCGCGGTTCCGCCACGCGTGGCGGGTGATGTCGTCGAACTGCACGACCTCCCCGACCGGTGCGGTCATACGGCGCATCAACTCCGCCGCGTGATGCCCGTCCACCGGAGCGCCGTCCGAGTGGGTGACACCGTCGAACCACGAGTCGTCCTCGTCCAGCCGAAAGAGGGTGCCGGAGAAGTCGAAGATGACCGCCTCGATCATGGCAGGGATGCCACGAGTGCCTCGACGTCGACGCGTGGTCCGGTGAAGAACGGTGTCTCCTCGCGTACGTGGCGCCGTGCTTCGGTGGCACGCAGGTCGCGCATGAGATCGACGATGCGGTCGAGTTCCGGTGCCTCGAAGGCGAGAATCCATTCGTAGTCCCCGAGGGCGAAGGACGGCACGGTGTTGGCGCGGACGTCCTTGTAGCCGCGGGCGGCCATGCCGTGATCGGCGAGCATCGTACGACGCTCCTCGTCGGGCAGCAGGTACCAGTCGATGGAGCGGACGAACGGATAGACGCAGATGTAGGCGCCCGGGTCCTCACCGGCGATGAACGCCGGTACGTGACTCTTGTTGAACTCGGCCGGGCGATGCAGTGCGGAGTTGCTCCACACCGGGGTGCTTGCCTTCCCCAGCGCGGTGGTCCGACGGAAGTCGGAGTACGTGGCCTGCAGGTCCTCGATGCGCTCGGCGTGCGTCCAGACCATGAAGTCGGCATCGGCGCGCATCCCGGCGATGTCGTAGACGCCGCGTACTGCGACGCCTTTCTCTTCCTGGCTCTCGAAGAACACCCGGGCTTCCTTCGATGCGGCGGCGCGGTCGTCGCCCAGGACTCCTGGGGTGACCTTGTACACCGAGAACATCAGGTAGCGAAGTGTGGAGTTGAGCGCTGAGTAGTCGAGGCGTGCCATGCGCCCTATCGTGCCACCTCGGAGACGGCGGCGGCCGCTCTGGTGGCGGATGCGACACAAGCGGGGACTCCGACGCCGTGGCTCCAGGCACCGGCGACGGCGAGCCCGGGGACGTCACGGACGGCGGCGTCGATCTCGGCGACTCGCTCGACGTGCCCCGGCGCGTACTGCGGTAGCCCGCCTCGCCAGCGCTGCACCACGGTCTCGACCGGTGCGACGTCCAGGCCGGTGACCGTACGCAGATCCTGCGTGGCGATGTCGACGAGTTCCCTGTCGGTCATCTCCAGCGCTGCAGTGTCGCCGAAACGGCCGAGAGACGCACGCAGCAGCGGTGTTTCCCGCTCCCCCAGGTGCGTCCATTTCCGGCTCGAGAGAGTGAACGCTTTCACCGAGAGTCCTGCGTCGGTGGCGACGAGGACACCCGAGTTGTCCGGCAGTGCGGTCCCCGGTGGTAGAGACATGGCCACCACGACGGACGACGCGAGTTCGATGTCCGCGGCGGCGTCCGCGGCGTCAGGAACTGTGTCCGCGAGGATGCGTGCGAGAGCCGGGGCAGGTACGGCGAGAACCACGACGTCCACGTGACCGATGGGGTCGACGCGCCAGCCACGCCGCTCTCCCCGGATCGACACGACTTCGGTACCCATGACAGTTCGAGCGTTCGTCGCCGATACCAGCGCGTCGACCAGTACTCCGTACCCGTCGCGGAGTGCACCGAACACCGGTCCGGAGCTGGGCGGGGGCAGTGCCCGCTTCACGGCAGCCGTCAAGCTGCTCGCTCCTGCGTCGAGTGCTGCGGCCAACGTCGGCAGCGCGGCCCGTACGCCGATCGAGTCCGACAGTCCGGAGTACACCCCGCCGAGCAAGGGATCGACGGATCGACGAAGCACCTGATCGCCGAACCGACCACCCACCAACTCGGCGACGCTGACGTCTTCGCCCACGTTCCAGGTCATCGGCGAGTCGGATTCGGCGGAGATCCTCCGCACGGTCTCGTCGTCGACCATTCCGCGTAGCGCGACAGCGTCGGACGGGATTCCCATCAAGGTGTCCGGTGGCATCGGATGCAACGCACCGCCCGCGTAGAACAGTGGTCGCCTACCCGCCGGATGCACCAACTGCTCGGACAGGCCGAGCTCGTCCAGCAGAGCGGGAACCTCGGGCCGTCGCCCGATGAAGGCCTCCGCACCCACGTCGAGTGAACCACCGGCGATGCGTGCCGTCCGCAACGTTCCGCCGAGCCGCTCGGATGCCTCGACGACGGTGATCTCCGCGTCCGGGCCCAGGCTGCAGCGCAGTCGGTAAGCAGCGACCAGTCCGGTGATTCCGCCGCCGACCACCGCGGCGCGAGGCGCCGACACCGTCACAGCGAATGCACCAGCTCCACGACACGGGTGAGGATCGTGGGGTCGGTGTCCGGCAGGACTCCGTGGCCGAGGTTGAACACGTGCCCGGTGGCCCCCGCCGCGAGCGCACGATCCGCCTCCGCAACGATTCGCCTCACCTCGGTCTCGACGGCGTCCCAACCCGCGAACAGCACAGCCGGGTCGAGGTTGCCCTGCAGAGCTTTTCCTGCCCCGACGCGGGTGACCGCGTCGTCGAGTGGGATCCGCCAGTCGACGCCGACCACGTCGGCACCCGCGTCGCCCATTGCGCCGAGCAGTTCCCCCGTACCGACTCCGAAGTGAATTTTCGGGACACCGGCCGAGCTCACCGCGTCGAACACCTTGGTCGAGTGCGGAAGGACGAATTCACGGTAATCGGCGAGTGAGAGTGCCCCCGCCCAGGAGTCGAACAGCTGGAGTGCATCGATTCCGGCCGCGAGTTGTGCCGTCAGGAACGTGATGGTGGTGTCCGCAAGTGTGTCCAGCAACGTGTGCCAGGTCTGCGGGTCGGACCGCATCAACGCCTTCGTCTTCTCGTGGTTTCGGCTGGGCCCGCCCTCGACCAGATACGAGGCGAGCGTGAACGGGGCGCCGGCGAAGCCGATCAGCGCTGTCTCGCCCAGCTCCTTCGTCAGCAGAGCAACGGCGTCCGCAACCGGCTGTACCTGCTCGGCACTCAGCTGCGGTAGTGCATCGACATCGGCACGCGATCGCACCGGATTCGCCACCACCGGGCCCGTACCGGCGACGATGTCGAGGTCGATGCCCGCGGCCTTGAGCGGCACGACGATGTCCGAGAAGAGAATTGCGGCGTCGACGCCGTGTCTCCTGACCGGTTGCATCGTGATCTCGGTGACCAGCTCTGCGTCGAAGCAGGATTCCAGCATTCCGATCCCGGCCCGGATCGTGCGGTACTCGGGTAGAGAACGCCCGGCCTGACGCATGAACCACACGGGTCGGCGCGTCGGGACGCGGCCCGCGGCGGCGGCCAACAGGGGCGCGTCGGGAAGGTGGCGACGCGAGGACGGCGTGTCGGTGCTGGGCGTGACGGTGTTCATTGCAGTCCATGCTGCCACGCCTCACGGTCGACGCCTGTACGCAGGTCCGTGCTGGTACTTCGGCGCGCCTCCGACGAACGGGAACGTGAGAAGTCTAACGTCCGGTGACGTGACCACACCCGGATCCGCTGCCGAGCCTGCGCCGTTTCGATCGGCTGTCGAGGCGATGCACCGGGCAGTCGTGCACCCCTCGATCGAAGTCGGCCCGATCAGACCGCCGCAGCGTCTCGCGCCGTACAGCTATGCGGTGGGCGCCGAGGTCAAGCATCCTGTCGGTGAGGACGTCGGCGAGCAGTCCGACGGTGACGCATTCGGCCGACTGATCTTGTTGTACGACCCGGACGGTGACGAGGCATGGAACGGCACCATGCGCCTCGTCGCCTACATCCAGGCCGACGTCGACGAGACCCTCGCGTCGGACCCACTGCTTCCCGAGGTCGGGTGGAGCTGGCTGGTCGATGCTCTCGGTAGTCGTGCCGAGCCGGTGACCGCGCTGGGTGGGACTGTCACATCGACCAGTTCCGTCAGGTACGGGGACATCGCCGGGCCCCCGAAGGCGCATCAACTCGAGCTCCGCGCGTCGTGGACGGCGGGATCGGTGGAGCTCGCGTCACACGTGGAGGCGTTCTGCGAGGTCCTGGCCTACGCCGCCGGATTGCCTCCGGCCGGGATCACCGAGTTACGGAGCACAGCCGAGAAACGGTGACGCGACCCGAACTGGATCGTGAGTTCGCACGCGGTCCGCTCGTTTGGGCTTAGAGTCACCTCTCATGTCAGCGACAAGTTCCAGTGAACCGTCGGATGTAACGGACGGTCCTCCGCCTGCCGTTCCTCTGCTCGCGCCCGCCGACGGTGTCCCCCCGGTCGTCGACACCGTCGCCGGCGTCGCCGAGGCCGCGGCTGCACTGGCGGGCGGTCACGGTCCGCTCGCCGTGGACGCCGAACGGGCGTCGGGTTTTCGCTACTCCCAGCGTGCGTACCTGCTGCAATTTCGCCGCCGCGGTGCGGGAACGGTCCTGCTGGATCCGATACCGGTCACCGGGCAGCTCACCGCCTTGGCCGAGGTGATCAACCCGTTGGAGTGGGTGTTGCACTCGGCCGACCAGGATCTTCCCGGCCTCGAAGAACTGGGCCTCGTCCCGACGACGCTGTACGACACCGAACTTGCCGGCCGTCTGGCGGGCTTCGAGCGCGTCGGACTCGGCGCGATCGTCGAGAGAACGCTCGGCCTCTCGTTGCAGAAAGGACACGGCGCCGCCGATTGGTCGACGCGGCCACTCCCGGACACGTGGTTGAACTACGCCGCACTGGATGTGGAAGTACTGCTGGAGCTGCGTGACGCGATGGCCGCCGAACTCGAGAGCCAAGGCAAGACGGAGTGGGCGGCGCAGGAGTTCGCACACATTCTGACCCTCGGTCCCCCGAAGCCGAAGACCGACCGTTGGCGCCGGACATCGGGTATCCATGCGGTGAAATCTCAGCGTGTCCTCGCGGCGGTGCGTGAACTGTGGCAGGCGCGCGACGAGATCGCTCGCCGCCGCGACATCGCCGCGGGACGGGTTCTGCCGGACTCGGCCATCGTCGCCGCCGCCACCTCTGATCCGAAGAACGAGAACGAGTTGAAGGCGTTACCTGTCTTCGGCGGCCCCCGCCAGCGCCGGTCCGCGAAAGTATGGCTGGGCGCGCTCAGCCGGGCACGCGCACTGCCCGCCTCCGACCTGCCGCCCAAGGCAGCACCGTTCGACGGTCCTCCCCCGGTGAATCGGTGGGCTCGCCGCGACCAGGATGCCGCCGATCGGCTCGCCGCGACGCGAGCGGCAATGACGGAACTCAGCGAGCGCGTGTCGGTTCCCGTCGAGAATCTGCTGCTTCCCGATCTGTTGCGCCGGCTCGTGTGGGACTGGAAGCCGCTGACGTCGACCGACGCCGCGGGTGCGATCGAGCACGAGCTGGCCGACGGCGGGGCCCGTCCCTGGCAGCGTGAGCTCGTCGTCCCAGTGCTCACGGCCGCATTGACCCCTCCTCAAGTTACCGACGGGTAATACCCGCTACAGTGGGCGTCAACCCGGCGTCGGTCGGGTCCATGTCCGCATCTGTCGGGAGGATCGAAGCGTGTCTGTACCCGCGTCCACCAGCTCACAGCGGAATGTCGTGTTCGTCGACGGCATCCGCACACCGTTCGGCAAGGCAGGCCCCAAGGGCATCTACGCCGACACTCGCGCCGACGACCTCGTCGTCAAAGCCATCCGCGAACTGCTCCGCAAGAACCCCAACCTTCCTCCCGAGCGGATCGACGAGGTCGCCATAGCCGCGACCACACAGACCGGCGATCAGGGCCTGACCATCGGCCGCACGTCCGCCCTGCTGGCAGGTCTTCCCCGCAGCGTGCCCGGCTTCGCCATCGATCGCATGTGTGCGGGCGCCATGACGTCGGTGACCACCACCGGATCAGGCATCGGCTTCGGCCAGTACGACGTCGTGATCGCAGGCGGCGTCGAGCACATGGGTCGTCACCCTATGGGCGAGGGCGTCGATCCGAACCCGCGGTTCCTCGCGGACAAGCTCGTCGACCCGAGTGCTCTCGTCATGGGCAACACCGCCGAGAACCTCCACGACCGCTTCCCGTCGATCACCAAGGACCGCACCGACGCCTACGCCGTGGCGAGCCAGGAGAAGTACGACGCCGCCAAGAAGGCCGGCTACATCGCCGACACCCTCGTCCCGGTCGCCACCAAATCTGCCGCCGGATGGGGTCTGGCCACCGAGGACGAACCACCTCGTCCGGGCACCACCGTCGAAGACCTGGCGAAGCTCAAGACTCCGTTCCGTCCGGCCGGCCGCGTGACCGCCGGAAACGCAGCAGGTCTCAACGACGGTGCCACCGCCGCGATTCTCGCAGGTGAAGACACTGCGCACGAGCTCGGACTGAACATCGGCATGCGGATGGTCGGCTTCTCGTTCGCAGGCGTCGACCCCGCCGTCATGGGCATCGGACCGGTCCCGGCGACCGAAAAGCTGCTCGGCCGAACCGGATTGAGCATCTCCGACATCGGCCTGTTCGAGATCAACGAAGCCTTCGCCATCCAGGTCCTCGCGTTCCTCGAGCACTACGGCATCGCCGATGACGACCCCCGCGTCAACCAGTGGGGCGGCGCCATCGCGTGTGGCCACCCGCTCGCATCCTCCGGCGTGCGCCTCATGACACAGCTGTCGCGTCAGTTCGCGCAGCGTCCCGACGTCCGCTACGGCTTGACGACCATGTGCATCGGCCTCGGTATGGGCGGCACCGTCATCTGGGAGAACCCGAACCACTCCGACTACGCGGGAGTGAAGCCTGCAGGAACGACCCAGACGGCAGGAGCAGCCAAATGAGCGACATCACCACTGCGTTCACCGACGAGGTAGTCACGAACGCATTCACCAAGATCGTCTCCGTCCCCGGCCTCGAAGGCTCGATCGCCCTCGTGACGCTGGACAACGGCTACGACCACACCAAGCCGTCGACGTTCGGCCCCGGCGGCCTCACGCAGTTCGACGCCGCACTCGACGAGGCATTCGCCGCGAACCCGGTCGCGATCGCAGTGACCGGCAAGCCGTTCATCTTCGCGGTCGGTGCCGACCTCAATGGTGTACCGAACATCAAGACCAAGGACGAGGCGCTCCAGATCGGTCAGCTCGGCCACAAGGTGTTCCGGCGCCTGCGTGAATCCGAGATCCCGACGTTCGCATTCATCAACGGTGCTGCTCTCGGCGGCGGCCTCGAAGTCGGCCTGCACTCGCACTACCGCACCGTCGCCGACAACGCGGCAGCACTGGGATTGCCCGAGGCGTTCCTCGGACTCGTTCCGGGATGGGGCGGAACTCAGTTGCTGCCCAACATCATCGGCGCATCGAACGCCGTGACGGTGATCATCGAGAATTCGCTCAACCAGAACCGAACCCTCAAGCCGCAGCAGGCGCTCGATCTCGGTATCGCCGACGCCGTGTTCGGCGGCGCCGACTTCATCGAGCAGTCGCTGGCATGGGCAGCCCAGGTCATCAAGGGCGACATCACTCCCGCCCGTCCCGAGATCGACCGTGGCCAGGCCTGGGATGACGCCGTTGCCCGCGCCAAGGGCATCGTCGCGGGCAAGACCGGTAACTTCGCTCCCGGTCCGGTCGCTGCTGTCGAGCTGATCGAGCTCGCCAAGAACACCGACATCAACGACTCGGCTTCGCTGGACGCCGCATTCGCTGCCGAGGACGAGGCACTGTCCACTCTGCTCGTGAAAGACGAACTGCGTGCAGGCCTCTATGCATTCGATCTCGTACAGAAGCGGGCCAAGCGACCCGCAGGTGCACCGGACAAGTCGTTGGCGCGCAAGATTTCCGGCGTCGGTATCGTCGGGGCAGGTCTCATGGCCAGCCAGCTCGCTCTGCTCTTCGTCCGGCAGCTGAAGGTTCCGGTGATCCTCACCGACATCGACCAGGAGCGCATCGACAAGGGCGTCGGCTACGTTCACGGTGAGATCGACAAGCTGCTCGGCAAGAAGCGTCTGTCCCCGGATGCCGCCAACCGATTGAAAGCACTGGTCTCCGGCTCCATCGACAAGGCGGCGTTCGCACAGGCAGACTTCGTCATCGAGGCCGTGTTCGAGAATCTCGACGTGAAGAAGAAGGTGTTCGCCGAGGTCGAGGAATTCGTCTCTCCCGACACGATTCTCGCCACCAACACCTCGTCGCTGTCGATCACGAAAATGGCAGCCGATCTGAAGCACCCCGAGCGCGTGGTGGGCTTCCACTTCTTCAACCCCGTCGCCGTCCTCCCGCTACTAGAGGTCGTCAAGGGCGAGAAGACCGACGATGCCACGCTGGCAACGGCATTCGCCACGGCCAAGACTCTTAAGAAGTCGGCCGTGCTCTCTGCCGACCTGCCCGGATTCGTCTTCAACAGGCTCGTCACCCGCGCCTCCGGAGAGATCATCGCCGCGATCGACGAGGGCACGCCCTTCGACGTCGCCGACGGGGCGGTCGCCGAGCTCGGCATGCCGATGAGCCCGCTCACCCTGCTGGCATTGGTCGGACCGGCCGTCGCCCTGCACACCGCGGAGACCCTCGCCGAGGCGTACCCCGAGCGGTTCAAGGACTCCGCCGGATTCCGCGCACTCGTCGACGCCAAGAAGCCCGGTGTCTGGACCTACGGACCCGAAGGCCAGATCGTCGACCCCGAGGTGGCAGCGCTGTGGCCGCAGGGTGATTCACCGTCGACGGCGGAGCAGGTTCTGGATCGAACCCGCCGAGCGTTCGCCGACGAGATCAACATCATGTTGGAGGAAGGCGTCGTAGCCGCGGCGGAGGACATCGACCTCTGCCTGCTCCTCGGCGGCGGCTTCGGATTCTGGAACGGCGGAATCACTCCGTACCTCGATCGAACCGGCACCTCGGAAGCGGTGACCGGCAGGCGATTCCTCGCCGACGGCGTCGCGAACGTCTGACGGAAGTCCGAGATCGAAGTTGTGTACGTCGTCACCGTGAACCATGTACACAACTTCGATCTCGCCGGCGTTACAGCGTGCCCAGAAAAGCCATGAGCTCAGATTCGCGTGCGGGGTCGTAGGACTCCGCGGAAGACGACACAACGCGGTTGCGGTCGACGTAGTCGCCGCTGCGAGCGAGCGTTCGGCCGGACACCAGGTCAGCGAGTGCCGCACCTGCCTGCGTGGACGTGGTGGCCAGTGGCGTCAGACTAAGCACTGGACCCAGCGCTCGCATCATCAGCTGCGCTCCCCTGCCTGCATGTCTGGCCAGGCCGGTCCCCGGGACCAGACCGGGGTTGAACGAGATGATGTCGACGCCCGGTTCGAGGGCGTCAGCCCATGCATGAACGAGGTGGACCGCCGCAAGTTTGCTGGTCGAGTACGCGGTTCTCCCGGCTGCGGCCGACTCCGGTTCGGCGAAGGCACCGGGACGCGCGAGGACGTCCGGAGCCGACCACACGGGCGCCGGAACCAGCGCGAGATTGTGCCGGAGATCCCCGAAGTGCGTGTCGCTGACGGTGATCACGATGCGCGAGGAATCCGTCAGGTGGGACCGGAGCTGGGTCAGAAGTACGTGGTTGGCAACTACGTTGACCGCGAAGGTCGCTTCGAGACCGTCGACCGTCGTCGTGACGGCATCGGTGTACTGGATGCCCGCGTTTCCGACGAACCTGTCGAGTTTCGGGATCGAACCGTTCTGCACCAGCGCGCCGATGTGACGGCCCGCCGTTCTCGTCGCCTCGACGTCAGCGAGGTCGGCGTCCACGAACGTGACCCGAGGAGAGGTCGGGCCAGGTCCTCGACCGACCACGACGAGGTGTGCATGAGGGTCGTCAACAAGCAACCTCGAGGCTGCTACGGCGCCGATCCCCTGGCTGACTCCGGTCATGACAATGGTGTGTGCGGAACTGTGGGTCATGGCACCCACGCTGTCACCGGCACAGGAGTACAACCAGCACCCGGTGAGACGGTGGGATCAGCAGTACCAGGATGCATCCGCCGAAGCGAGAGATGATGGACCGATGAGCGACACGGCATCCGACCTCGGTGAAGTCCTGCGCGGATGGAGGGACAGACTCTCACCTGTCGATGCAGGCCTGCCGACGGGCCCGAGGCGGCGGACCGAGGGTCTACGCCGTGAAGAGTTGGCACAGCTGGCCGGAGTGTCCGTCGACTACCTCGTCCGACTCGAACAAGGCCGCGCCACGACGCCGTCCGCGCAGGTCACCGCGTCTTTGGCACGAGCCTTGCAGTTGAACGGCGCCGAGCGAGATCACCTGTACCGCTGCGCTGGCCTGTTGCCACCGGGCCCGGGAAGCATCGATCGACACGTCGGTCCCGGCATTGCGCGCCTCGTCGGCCGCCTGGCGGACACGCCTGTGGCCGTGTTCGCGGCGGATTGGGACCTTCTGACGTGGAACCCGATGTGGAGCGCACTGCAAGGCAATCCGACGGCGATCGACGTGACGCACCGAAACCTGGTCCGGGTGATGTTCGGGAGCGACGATCGCGGCCGAGCCGCCTATCCACCCGCGTCGTCGACGGCAGACCTGGAGCATCTCGCGACGGCACTCGTCGCCGACCTCAGAATCGCAGCCGTCCGGTTCCCACGCGACGCACCGCTGCTTGCGTTGATCACCGAATTACGTACGCAGAACTCGTATTTCGATGCACTGTGGCGCTCGGGGACCGCCGCCGAGCATGCCACCGATCGCAAGACGATCCACCATGCAACCGTCGGGGACATCACCCTCGACTGCGACGTTCTCACCGCACCCGGCACCGACCTCCGGCTTGTCGTCTACACCGCTGCGACGGGCACGGCAGATGCAGACAAGCTCGACTTTCTTCGGGTCGCGGCAGGCGTCGCCGTAGCCGAGCACTGAGATTGCCGTCACGTCGCGATACATTTCGGCGGGCTGTGCCGTCGAGAGGGACATGAACACACTGAAGATCGCAGTTGCAGGTGGAACCGGCGTCGTCGGCAAGCACGTGGTCGACCTCGCACGAGGACGCGGTCACGACGTTCTCGTGCTCACCCGCTCCAACGGCGTGGACCTCGTCGACGGAACCGGCCTCGACGACGCTCTCGCCGGGGTCGACGTCGTCGTAGACGTTGCCTCGACGCGAACAATGTCTGCCAAGGAATCCGTCCGGTTCTTCACGAGCGTTACCGCACATCTCCTTCGGGCGGAGCACAATGCGGGCGTGCGGCATCACGTGGCGCTCTCCATCGTCGGCGTCGACGAGGCGCCGTACTCGTACTACGCGGGAAAAGTCGCGCAGGAACAAGCGATTCGAGACGGCGACATTCCCTGGACCATCCTGCGCGCAACGCAGTTTCACGAATTCGCCGAGCAACTCGTCGAGCGAACCACGCTCGGTCCGCTCGTCGTCGTACCACGTATGCGGTGCATGCCCGTCGCGGCACGAGACGTTGCGCGGACACTCGTCGAACTGGCCGAAGGCACACCCGCAGGCAAAGTCCCGGACCTCGGCGGACCACGAGAGGAACGCATGGTGGACATGGTCCGCACCAACGTGGCCACACTCCACGGCAGACACTGGGTTGTCGAGGTCCCCGTGCCAGGCGCCTACGGGAGAGCCATGCGCGACGGCACCCTCGTGCCGGGAGCCGATGCCGACCACGCGTCGACCACCTTCGCGGATCGACTCGGCTGAAGGAACCCGACCCTCCGCGCTGGGGTAACCCTTCGGATGAAATCCGCTGATTTCAGCCACCGACCGGCTGGAGCAGGTCCATGATGTCGATGACCACCACCGACGCTGGCTCGTCAGAAAGCTGGGTTCGTCATGACGCAACCTGCAGAACGCCATACCGCGAAAGTCATCGGAGTCACCGTCGCGGCAGCGGTCGGTGGCTTCCTCTTCGGTTTCGATTCGTCGGTCGTCAACGGCGCGGTCGACTCGATCCAGGAGAACTTCGGCCTCAGTTCGTTCGTCACCGGATTCGCCGTCGCGATCGCGCTGCTCGGATGCGCAGTCGGTGCGTGGTTCGCCGGACGGCTCGCCGACAGTTGGGGACGCAAACGCGTCATGCTGTTGGGCTCGGCGTTGTTCACCATCTCGTCGGTGGGTTCCGGTTTCGCTTTCTCCATCCCCGACCTGATGTTGTGGCGAGTGCTCGGCGGACTCGGAATCGGAATCGCATCGGTCATCGCGCCTGCCTACATCTCCGAGATCGCGCCCGCACGCTATCGCGGTGGTCTCGCGTCGCTGCAGCAGTTGGCCATCACCGTCGGCATCTTCGCCGCGTTGCTGTCCGACGCGGTGCTGCAGAACGCCGCGGGTGGGCCGTCGAACGATCTGTGGTTCGGTATGGAGGCGTGGCGATGGATGTTCCTCGTCGGCGTCGTACCCGCGCTCGTCTACGGTTTTCTGGCCACGCTCATCCCCGAGTCCCCTCGTTATCTGGTCGGCAAGCACCTCGACGAGGAAGCAGCCCGAATTCTCGGGGAGATCTCCGGCGAGGTGAACCCGAACGAGCGCGTGAAGGAAATCCGGCTGACGCTGCGGCGCGAAGCGAAGTCGTCGTTTGGCGACATTCGCGGACCGAAGTTCGGTCTGCAGCCGATCGTCTGGGTCGGCATCACGATGGCGGTCCTGCAACAGTTCGTGGGCATCAACGCGATCTTCTACTATTCGACGACACTGTGGAAGTCCGTGGGCTTCAGCGAGAATCAGTCGTTCGTCACCTCGGTGATCACATCCGTCATCAACGTCACCATGACGTTCGTGGCGATCCTGTTCGTCGACCGATTCGGCCGTAAGAACTTGCTTCAGATCGGTTCCGTCGGAATGTTCGTGGGACTGGTGCTCGCTGCGGTGTCGTTCACTCAGGCCGTCGGCACCGGAGACGACCTGACACTCCCGACGCCGTGGGGAACGATCGCGCTGATCGGCGCCAACCTGTTCGTCATCTTCTTCGCCGCCACCTGGGGTCCGATCATGTGGGTGATGTTGGGAGAGATGTTCCCCAACAACATGCGTGCGGTTGCTCTCGGTATCAGCACTGCAGCCAACTGGGTAGCGAACTTCGCGATCACGTTGGCGTTCCCGCCGCTCACTCAGTCGATCGGCCTCGGTTTCATCTACTCGTTCTTCGCGTTCTTCGCGCTGGTGTCCTTCTTCTTCGTCAAGTTCAAGATCCGCGAAACGAAGGGCATGGAGCTCGAGGACATGGTTCTGTAACTCCGGTCAGGAGGCGCGTCATGCCGATGTTCGTCGTCGAATACACGTACACGCCGGAAACGTCGGGCGGCCGAGACGACCACCGAACCGACCACCGAGCGTGGATCCACGAGATGGCTCGCCGAAAAACCATCAGGTCGTCCGGGCCGCTGGCCGACCACAGTGGCGCAATGTTCATCGTCGAATGCCCCGACCGCGACGCCGTCGCCCGGTTGTTCGCACACGATCCGTTCAACCGTGCCGGCTTGGTGGCCGACGTGCGGATCAGTCAGTGGGCGCCCACCATCGGTGAACACGCCGACTGACGCCTCAGTTCGACCCGAGCCACCCGGCGATGCGGCGCGTCAGGTCTTCCGGCGTGAGCCCCAGTTCACGGTGGATCTGCTCGCGTGACGCGTGATCCAGGAATCGCTGCGGAACTCCGATGTCGCGGCACGCGGTGTCCACACCGACTGCCCGGACCGCCGCGGACACCGTCGATCCGACGCCTCCGTGCACCCCCGAATCCTCGAGGGTCACGACGAGTTTGTACTCCTCGGCCAATTTCAGCAGGGCCTCCGGGACCGGAAGCACCCATCGTGGATCGACTACGGTCACCGACACACCGTGCTCGGCCAGAGCGGCAGCCGTCTCGAGCGCCAGTCCTGCGAAGGCGCCGACGGCCACGATGAGCACGTCTCGGCCCGCGGAATCAGGCTCGGCCAACACGTCGATGACACCGTCGAGACGTCGGAGCGCCGGGATGTCCTCCGTGACAGCGCCCTTCGGGAACCTGAGGGCAGTGGGCCCGTCACTCACCGCGAGTGCCTCGCCGAGTTCCTCACGGAGAGAGGCGCAGTCGCGTGGTGCGGCAACCCGCATGCCGGGAACGATCCCGAGCAACGACATGTCCCACATGCCGTTGTGGCTGGCACCGTCGGCACCGGTGACACCGGCGCGGTCCAGAACGAGAGTGACCGGCAGATTCAGCAGCGCAACGTCCATCAGTAGTTGGTCGAAGGCGCGATTGAGGAACGTCGAGTACACGGCGACGACGGGGTGCAGGCCACCGAGCGCAAGGCCTGCCGCCGACGTCATTGCATGCTGTTCGGCGATCCCGACGTCGAACATACGGGTGGGGTACTTCTCCCCGAACGCCGCGAGGCCGGTGGGACCCGCCATGGCCGCGGTGATCGCGACGATGTCCTCACGCTCGGCCGCACGGTCGATCAATTCGGCCGAGAACACGGACGTCCAATCGGGAGCCGATTGCTTGCGGGCGAGCCCGGTCAGGGGATCGATGACGCCGGTGGCGTGCATCTGGTCGGCGACGTTGTTCTCGGCGTGGGCGTACCCCATACCCTTGCGAGTGACTGCGTGCACGATCACCGGGCCGCCGTATGCCTTGGCTCGGCGCAAGGCGGACTCCATGGCCTGCTCGTCGTGACCGTCGACCGGTCCCAGGTATTTGATGCCGAGGTCGGTGAACAGGACCTGAGGGCTGATGGCGTCCTTGACGCCCGCTTTCATGCCGTGCAGCATCGCGTACGCCGTCTTGCCGAACAACGGAATCTTGCGGACGATGCGGCGTCCGTTGTCGAGAATGCGCTCGTAGCCCGGCTGCAGGCGTAGGGCGGCAAGATGTTCGGCCAATCCGCCGATGGTGGGAGCGTAGGAGCGACCGTTGTCGTTGACGACGATCACGAGGGAACGATCCTTGCCCGCCGCGATGTTGTTGAGTGCTTCCCAACACATCCCGCCCGTCAGCGCACCGTCACCGACGACGGCGACGACGTGGCGGTCGCTCTGCCCGGTCAGCTGAAAAGCCTTGGCCAGCCCGTCCGCGTAGGACAAGGACGCCGACGCATGCGAGGACTCGACCCAGTCGTGTTCGCTCTCGGCGCGCGAGGGGTAGCCGGACAGTCCGCCCTGCTTGCGGAGCGACGCGAACTCGGCGGTGCGGCCGGTGACCATCTTGTGCACGTACGCCTGATGGCCGGTGTCCCAGATGATCGGGTCACGCGGAGAATCGAACGTGCGGTGGACGGCCAACGTCAGCTCGACGACACCCAGGTTGGGACCCAGATGACCTCCGGTGGCCGACACCGTCTCGACGAGGAATTCACGGATCTCCTCGGCCAGATCCACCACCTCCGCCGGCGAAAGACGGCGCAGGTCCTCAGGCGACTGAACGCGCGCTAGAACACCCAACGAGATCGCTCCCTCCGGCCGGAAACTTCGGCAACACGTGCGGTACTTCGATGTCGATGGCTCGACACTTCTTCGATCAGAACAGTCTACGTAGCGAAACGTAGACGCCGTACCGACACCGCCGATGCCGTACCGCGACCACCGCAGAATCATGTACCGACTCCGACAATACTGTGACCTCCGGGCAACACGACCATCACGCCCACGCGTCGATGATCACACCGAACCCCGAGGTCGGAGCATAGGGTTGCCTCATGTCGAGCGTCGTGGATCGAATACTCCAACACGTCTTCGACGCGTGCCGAGACGACACCTCGGGCAGCGTCGCCGATTACATCCCCGAACTCGCCGCGGTCGCGCCCGACGGTTTCGGGATCGCCCTGGCGACGAGCGACGGGTACGTGTACGAGGTGGGCGACACGTCGACGCTGTTCACGATCCAGTCGATCTCGAAGCCCTTCACCTACGGACTGGCCCTCGCCGACCGGGGTGAGGACGCCGTCGCGCAGAAGATCGACATCGAGCCGTCGGGTGAACCGTTCAACGAGATCAGTCTCGATCCGATCACCGAACGCCCACGCAATCCGATGATCAATGCGGGAGCCATCACCTCGGCGTCGCTGATCGCCGGGAAGTCGGCCGCGGATCGGTTCGAACGAATCCGTCAGGCCTACTCCCGGTACGCGGGTCGCTCGCTGACGTTCAACGAATCGGTGTACCGCTCCGAGGCCCGCACCGGCAACCGGAACCGTGCGATCGGATACATGCTGCGCTCGTTCGACATCATCACCGACGATCCCGACGCCGCAGTGGATCTGTACTTCCGCCAGTGCTCCATCGACGTCACCGCGGTCGACCTCGCCATGATGGCTGCCACCATGGCGAACAACGGCTCAAACCCGCGCACGAAGGAACGTGCACTCGCACCGGCGTTGGTGGAGCGCGTCCTCAGTGTGATGACGACGTGCGGGATGTACGACGGTGCGGGCGACTGGGTCGCGCGAGTGGGGATGCCGGCGAAGAGCGGGGTGGGCGGCGGCATTCTGGCCGTCCTGCCCGGTCAGATGGGAATCGCGGTCTACTCCCCCCGGCTCGACCCGCACGGAAACAGCGTGCGCGGCGTCGCGGCGTGCCGAGAACTGTCACGCAAGCTCGAACTTCACTTCCTGCACGTCACGCGCGCGGCCCGGTCCGCGATCCGCGGCAAGTACACCGTCGGTGAGGCCCCGTCGCGTCGCCGACGAAGCGACGTCGAGCAGGCCGCTCTCGCTCGGTTCGGCAGCCGCGCTCGGGTGTACGAGCTGCACGGCGATCTGTTGTTCTCCGGGGCGGAGACCGCGGTTCGCGAGATCGGAAACCTCGACGAACAGCTCGATGCGTTGGTCATCGACGTCCGCGGCGTCGACGAGGTCAGTGACGTGGCGCGCGGAATGTTCGACAGCGTGCTCGGTCACCTGTCCGAGCATGGTTGCAGGGCCTCGCTCGTCGACCCTGCGGGTGTTCTGGGTCGCACCAGTTCGAGCATCGATCCGGGCGGCGCATCCGGCCGCGTCTTCGCCGACCTGGGTTCCGCCATTCAATGGGCCGAGGAGATTCTGCTCGACAAGTACTGCGTCGGACCTCGCCAACCCGACCGTATCGCCTTGCGGGACCACCCGGTGCTCGACGGCTTGACCCCGGCCGAATACGCCGCTGTCGAACCCGCCTTCACCGTGCACACCTACGCAAGGGGCGACACCGTCGTGACCAGCGGACAACCGGCCGCCGGGTTGTTTCTCGTACTGGCCGGGCAGGTGTCGTCGTCGTTCACCTCACCGGGAGGCCGACATCACCGCATCTCGACGCTGTCGCCTGGGATGAGTTTCGGCGAGATGCCCCTTCTGGCCCGAACGGAGTTCCTGCTCGATTTCCGGGCGGACACCCCGTTGTCGGTCGCCGTGATGTCGGTTCGAGACTTCGAAGCGTTGTCCGAGTCGGCACCGTCGGTGAAGCTCGAGCTTCTCACCACCCTCGCGACCGGTGCGTACATGCAGATGAACACCGCGATCAAATCTCTCGGGCAGTTCGATGTGGGGCGCTGAGGCCCCACATCGAACTCGACCGGCGTCGACGCGTCACGCGTCGAGTGTCACCATCGTCAGAACCTCTGTCGGCTGCGGAGATCCGCCTGCGGGCTCGAGCGAGAACGCGAAGTTCGTTGCCGCGCCCATGCCGTCGATTACAGTGCCGTCGCCGTCGGCCAACTGTTCGGTCGTCACCAGACCGACCGACCGAGGCGTGCCGTCGACGAACCACATCTGGTAGTCCTGGCCTGCCGCGGGTGCGGAAACGCCGTCGAGCGTGACGACGAGCGAACCCGACTCACGGGAGTAGGAGATGTTCGCCGTGCCGCCACCGGGGAACTCGGCGGTGGTCTCACGTGCGTCCGGCGCTGCCACGATCTGTTCCGCCTGGGTCGGTGCCGGGTCGTTGCCCAGTACCTGGGTGGCGACCACTCCGCCGCCGACGGCCACGACGACTGCTGCCGCTGCGGCGAGCATCGTGGTACGCCACCGACTTGCCCCTGGGCCGTTCCGCCCCCTCCGCTCCTGCTTGGCGCGGCGATCTCGGTGTCCGCGCAGAGTGGTCACCGTCGCGGGTGCGGGTTCGGCGACGTCCTGCGTGATGCGCGGAATTTCTTGCAGCACGCGATCTCTCAGCTGAGCCGGGGGTTCCGCGGCATCCAGGACGGACACCAGCGCAAGAGTTTCCTGTATCTCGCCGACAAGGATGTTGAACTGCACACGGGCGGTGTCGTCCACCGCCGCACGGTCACGTTCGATGTCGGCTTCCTCGGCGGCGCTCACCGCATGGAGGGCGTACACCTCGGCGGCGTCGAGCAGCCGCTGTCGCGTTGCTTCGCTCATGAGGGTGTCACCCCCAGACATGTCTTCAACTTGATCAGTCCGTCCCGTATTCGCGATTTGATCGTCGGAACCGCGACCCCGAGCCGCTCCGCCACTTCGCGGTATGTCCAACCGCTGTAATAAGCCATTCGTACCGACTCGCGTTGCGTATCGGTCAGTGTGTCGAGGCACGCAACCACGGCGTCGGATTCCAGTCGCTGGGTGACGGCCTCGAGCACCTCGTCGTGTTCCGGGGTGTGGCTGATCGCCCCGTACGCAGCTTCACGGTCGGTCCCGGACTGCTCGGACCGCACGCGGTCCACCGCGCGCCGGTGCGCCAACGTCATGATCCACGCCAGGGGGCTTCCCTGGTTGGGGTCGTAGTTGGGTGCCGACTTCCAGATCTGGAGGAACACCTCCTGCGTCGTCTCCTCGCTGTACCCCGGGTCGCGAAGGACACGCAGCACCATGCCGTAGACACGTGCGCTGGTGGCGTCGTACAACTCGCCGAAGGCGCGTTGGTCACCACCGGCGACCGCGGCCATCAGCCGGCGGAGCCGCTCCATCTCGTCTGCTCGCAGGTTGCGCAACTGCGCACTGGGCACAGCACAGGCCGCACCTTGTTCTGCCGACGGGTCGTCTTCTGAATCCGGTGGCCCCTGGTACTGCGAGCCCGGCGTGGGGTCCGTGCTCACCGTGACGATGTCCCAACGAATTCGACTCTGATCGCGTTCATTGATCAAGAGAGTAGTGCTCATGTTGCTCTCACACCGAAACCTCCGCGTTTTCCCGCCGCACAACATATTCGGTACACCCTGCGCCGCGGATGGCTGCGCGGGATAATCGATTGCACTTCGAGGTCGATTCGGACAATCTTGGAGGAATGGGACACATGCCTGCGATCGAGACATCGGGCCTGATCAAACGCTTCGGCGACAACACTGCGGTGGACGGAATAGACCTGTCGGTTCCGAGTGGAGGTGTATACGGTGTCCTCGGCCCCAACGGAGCAGGCAAGACGACCACGATCCGAATGCTCGCGACCCTCCTTCCGATCGACGGCGGGTCGGCGCGCGTCCTCGGCCACGACGTCGCCTCCGAGGCGGACGCCATTCGCGGCAAAGTCTCGCTGACCGGCCAGTTCGCCTCGCTGGACGAGGATCTGACCGGTACCGAGAATTTGATCCTGCTGGCCCGGCTCTACGGATACTCGCGTCCGGCGGCGCGGTCGCGAGCGGACGAGCTGCTCACCGCGTTCGGGATCGCCGACGCCGGGTCTCGCCAGGTGAAGACGTACTCGGGCGGTATGCGGCGTCGGATCGACATCGCTGCGAGCATCATCGTCACTCCCGAGCTGATCTTCCTCGACGAGCCGACGACCGGCCTGGACCCTCGCAGCCGCAATCAGGTGTGGGACATCGTCCGCGCTCTCGTCGGTGGCGGCACGACGGTTCTGCTCACCACTCAGTACCTCGACGAAGCCGATCAACTGGCCGGACGGATCGCGGTCATCGACCGCGGCAAGGTCATCGCGGAAGGCACCACCGGCGAACTGAAGGCGTCGGTCGGCGCGGGCTCGCTGCACGTGCGAGTGCTGGATCCCGCTCGACGCTCCGAGGCCGCAGCGATTCTTCGCACGATTCTGTCCGAGTCGGTGACCGAGGAAGCAGATCCGGTCGCGCTGTCGGCTCGGCTGGACCGGACGTCGTCGGTGGCTGCCGCTCTGCCCGCGTTCGAGGACGCGGGAATCGCGGTGGCCTCGTTCGCCATCGGCCAACCCAGCCTCGACGAAGTGTTTCTCGCGCTGACCGGCCACCCCGCGGACGACGAGTCCGCCCGCACGAACGCCACCGAGAGAACAGAGACATCATCATGACAACGCTGTCGAAGGACGCGTCCGAGCAGGCCGCGGTCGCGGACGTACTACGAAGCGGCGCAACACGACCCCCGCGGCCGAACGCCGTCGCCAGCTCACTGTCCTTCGGGTGGCGAGCGCTCCTCAAGATCAAGCACGTCCCCGAGCAACTGTTCGACGTGACGATGTTCCCGATCATGTTCACGTTGCTGTTCACGTATCTGTTCGGAGGCGCTCTCGCCGGATCCACCACCGCCTACATCCAGTTCCTGTTGCCGGGAATTCTGGTGCAGACCGTCGTGATGATCACGATGTATACGGGCGTGACGTTGAACAAGGACATCGAGAAGGGCGTGTTCGATCGGTTCCGATCGCTACCCATCTGGCGCCCGTCACCGTTGGTGGGCGCGCTCCTCGGTGACGTCGTCCGCTACTCACTGGCGTCGGTCATCGTGCTGATCCTCGGTCTCGTGATCGGGTTTCGGCCCGACGGCGGTCTCCTCGGCGTCGTCGCCTCGATCGCACTGCTGTTGATCTTCTCGTTCTGTCTCTCCTGGGTGTGGACGATGATCGCGATGATCGTGCGCACCGAGGCCGCGGTCATGGGCGTGTCGATGTTCATCCTGTTTCCGTTGACGTTCGCCAGCAACATCTTCGTCGACCCCCAGACCATGCCGGGGTGGCTCCGCGCGTTCGTCGAGGTCAATCCGGTGAGCTTCCTCGTCACGTCCATCCGGTCGTTGATGTCGGGGGAACCGGACGCCACCAAGCTCGCGGTCACTGCCGCGATGTGCGGCGGCTTCCTACTCGTGTTCGGGCCGATCACGATGCGTCTGTACAACCGCAAGACCTGATCTGCTCGTCATGCGGGGGCGGTCTTAGCTCGGTGTCGACGTACGGCGTCTCGGTTGGAACACACAGTGCCGCAGTACCGTTGCCTGCCGGTCCGCGACACGTCGGCGAACACTCGTACGCAGTCCTCCGCCGCGCACCTGCCCAGCCTGTTCATTCCGCGACCGGTCAGATGCAGTGCCGTCCCGACGCTGACCAACGCCCGCACCACCGACCCGAGATCGATGTCCGGGTCGCGGTAGTGCATGTGCCATCCGTCGCCCGCATGGTTGGTCAAGCGCGGGTACGCCGACGCCTGCGCGAGCAGTCCGTTGAGGATGCCCGCCCGTGCTTGTTCGGTATCGGCGTCGATCACCGCCTCCCACTCGCGGAGAAACGCAACGGTGGCGGTGACGTCCGCATCGGTTGCCGGTGCGTCGAGGACGAGTCCACCCTCGATGCACCGATGCCCGAGCTCGTCCGCCGACGTCGGCGGCGAATTGAGCAGGTCGACTCCCAGTTGCACCGCATACGTTCCGTAAGGGTTGATATGCACAAGACCATTACAGCACAGTTGACGGTATGAGCGCACACACCCACACCTGGACCACCGAGAGCAGCCACAACACCAGCGAAGGCACCGTCACCTACCAGCGGTGCACCTGCGGCTCCCAGCGCATCCGCGCCCCGAAACCCGCCGCAGCCACGTCCGTCGCCGTCGTCGAAGCTCGGTGACCGGAGCTCCGTCCGGTCAGCGTTCGGCCCGCTCCGCGATCAACGGAACAACAGTGTCGAGGGCGTACGTCGCCGACAGAATGGAATTGGTCGAGTAGGACTTGGCCACGTCGGGATCGTCGAACACCAGCGAGCGTCCGTCCCGAACGGCAGGGATCTGCTGGAAGAGAGGATTACTAGTCACGTCGTCGGCCGATCGCTGTACCGGGAAGATCACCACGACGTCGGCGTCGAGCGTGTTCAGTTCCTCGTCCGATACGGGCACCGAGAATCCGGTCGAGCCGGTCCTCGTCGCCGTCAACGCGTCGACCGTGGGGTTCGACACGAAACCGAGCTTCTTCATGAACACGACTCTCGTGCTGTCGGAGATGTACGCCCCGTATCCGGTTCCGCTGAAGGCTCCGACCGTGATGGTCTTGCCCTGGAATTCCGGATGCTCCGCCGCTGCGGTCTGGAACCGACCGTCCAGGTCGGCCAACAGCTGGGCGCCCTTCTCCGATTCACCCAGCGCCGCCGACACCATGGTCACCTGCTGCTCGACGGTGGTCAGGTAGTTGTCCGCGCCGTCGGGAAGAGCCACCGTCGGCGCGATCCGGGTCAACTTGTCGTACCGATCCTGATCGCCGGAGCTCTTGGTGTCCAGGATCAGGTCCGGTTCGAGAGCCGCGACCGCCTCGTAGGACGGCTCCTGGGTGCCGATGATCTCGGGGGAACTGTCGTACAGCCCGTCGGCCCACGGGCCTACACCGTCGCCTCCGAACGCCAGCCAATCGCTCGCGCCCACCGGCTGCACGCCGAGTGCAAGCGCGGTTTCCGCGTCGGCCCATCCCAAGGCAACGACACGCTGCGGACGCTCGGGCACGGTGACGTCACCGAACTTGGTGTCGATCGACACCGGAAACGCCTCGTCAGCGCCCGCTGCCGCAGGGGTGGTCGCCGCGTCGTCTGCTGTCGACGAGCAGGACACGGCAAGACCCACAACGGCCGCGGCGGCGATGATCGACACGGTACGGGCACAACGGAAACGAGAGAGGCGCTTTTTCACGCGGCTCAATCTACCGAGCCCACGACCTCTACGGTGTGCCACCTTCTCGCACGAGCAAGCCGATGCACTCCACGTGATGGCTGAGAGGAAATGCGTCGAACGCACGCACCTGTTCGAGTCGATATCCGGCGTCGACGAACAGCCGGGCATCGCGGGCGAAGGATGCAGGGTCGCAGCCGATGTGCACCACGCGGCCGGGTGCCGATGCCGCGACTGCTGCCACGACCTCTTTGCCCGCTCCCGATCGAGGTGGGTCGAGCACGACGACGTTCGGCGCGGGAAGCGCACGGACGGTGCGTTCGACTCGTCCGGGCACGAATCGCACCTGCTCGAGATCGGCGAGCGCACGGGCTCCGTCCGCCGAGGCCTTACGCGAGAACTCGACACTGACGACCTGGCCGGTGGCGCCGACTCCTGTCGCCAGGCTCGACGCGAAGACTCCGACTCCCCCGTACAGATCCCACGCGACCTCACCGGGCCTGGCGTCGGCCCACTCGGTCACCACGTCGGAGTAGACCTGCGCGGCGCCTCGGTGCGCCTGCCAGAATCCGGTTGCGTCCAGTTCCCAGTCACGACCGGACACAGATTCGTGTACTCGTCCGCTACCGACCACGGCCCGCTCCGGACGTGGGGCCGATGATGCAGCCCGCCGGGCAGATGCGCCACGTCGGCCGGGGGATCGTCGACCCGTGCGCGACACGGATGCAGGTGATATCTCGACGACGTGCCGCTCTCCCGAGCTGCCGACGGCAACCACGAGCTCCGAGCCCGGACGCCATGTCGAGTCGGTGAGACCGTCGAATGCGCCTGCGACGACCTGCGGACAGCTCAGGGCAGGGACGACGGTGGCGCTGCGGTATCGATGGAAGCCGGGGCGGCCGCCCGCGTCGACGGCCAGTCGGACACGACTCCGCCAGCCGGTGCCGTCGCCGGTGTACGGCAGTTCCTCGACGGTCACTGCACGGTCGATACCGCCGATCCGACGCAGTTGTTCCTCCACCACGGCCGATTTCATGGCCCGCGACGCGGACTGGTCGATGTGGGAGCAGTCGCAGCATCCCGAGCCGCCGGGACCGGAGATGGGACACAGCGGAGTGATGCGATCGGCCGACGGGGCAAGTATCTCGACGGCGTCGGCGCGGCAGTAGGACCCACCCCGATCCTCGGTGACCTTCGCCCGCACGATCTCCCCGGGCAGGCCGTGTCGGACGAACATCACGCGTCCGTCGTGCCTGGCCACACAGAATCCTCCGTGCCCGGGTGCACCGAGAGTGACCTCGACAGTCGAGCCGAACCAGCTGTCGGTCATCGGCCGTGTCCGCTCGGGGGTTCGTATCCGCGGCGCGACGCGCCGGGCGCGTTCTCGATGCTCTCGCGCTTCGCTTTCGCCGACGACTGCAGCTGCCAGGGCACGCTCGTCACCATCACTCCCGGTTGGAACAGCAGCCGGCTCTTGAGGCGCAGTGCACTCTGGTTGTGCAGAATTTGCTCCCACCAGTGACCGACGACGTATTCGGGTATGAACACCGTCACCACGTCGCGCGGCGAGTCGCGTCGTACGCGTTTGACGTAGTCGAGGACCGGCTTGGTGATTTCCCGGTACGGGGATTCGACCACCTTGAGTGGCACGGTGACATCGCTGGCCTCCCACTCCTTGACCAGTTGACGGGTGTCCGGCTCGTCGACGTTGACGGTGATCGCTTCCAGGGTGTCCGGGCGGGTCGCGCGGGCGTACGCCAACGCACGAAGGGTCGGCATGTGCAGCTTGGACACCAGCACGATCGAATGCGTGCGGCTGGGCAGCACACCGTCCCATTCCTCGTCCTCGAGTTCACGGGCGACCGTGTCGTAGTGCTTGCGGATCAGGCTCATCAGTCCGAACGCCGCGAACATGGCGACGATGGCGATCCACGCTCCGGCCGCGAACTTGGTGATGAGCACGATGACGAGGACCGTGGCGGTGAGCCCGAGGCCGACACTGTTGACGATGCGCGAACGGAACATCCGGCGACGCTGTTCGGGATCCTGTTCCACACGCAGCAACCGCGTCCAGTGCCGGATCATGCCGGTCTGGCTCAGGGTGAAGGACACGAAGACACCCACGATGTAGAGCTGGATGAGCTTGGTCACTTCGGCGTCGAACACGACGACGAACGCGATCGCGGCAGCGGACAGGAAGAGAATTCCGTTGCTGAACGCCAGCCGGTCACCCCGGGTGTGGAACTGGCGCGGAAGATACCGATCCTGGGCGAGAACCGAACCGAGCACCGGAAATCCGTTGAACGCGGTGTTGGCGGCCAGAACGAGAATGAGTGCGGTCACGACCGTGATGAAGAAGAACCCGATCGGGAACCCGTGGAAGACCGCTTCGGCGAGCTGTGCGATCAGGGTCTTCTGCTGGTAGCCGTCCGGCGCTCCGACGAGCTGTTCGCTCGGCTCGAGCGCGTACTTGATGCCGATCTTCTCGGCCAGAAGGATGATTCCCATCAACAGCGCTATGCCGATCCCGCCGAGCATGAGCAACGTCGTCGCCGCATTGCGTGACTTCGGCTTGCGGAAGGCAGGCACACCGTTGCTGATCGCTTCGACTCCGGTGAGCGCCGCGCAACCCGACGAGAAGGCTCGGGCGATCAGAAACGCGAACGCGATGCCGTAGAGGTGGGAATCCTCGGCTTTCAGCTCGAAGCCCGAGGATTCGGCGTGCAGTTCGTCCCCGAGCACGTAGACGCGGAACAGGCCCCATCCGAGCATCACGAACATTCCGATCATGAACGCGTAGACCGGCACAGCGAACGCGGCTCCGGACTCGCGGATGCCGCGCAGATTGATCGACGTGATCAGCACGATCGCCAGAACCGCGAACAGTACTTTGTGCTGGGCCACGAACGGGATGGCCGAGCCGATGTTCGACGCTGCCGCCGACACCGATACCGCGACGGTCAGCACGTAGTCGACGAGCAGCGCGCTTCCCACCGTGAGTCCGGCGGTCGGCCCGAGATTGACCGTCGCGACCTCGTAGTCGCCACCGCCCGACGGATAGGCATGCACGTTCTGTCGGTAGCTCGCGACGACGACGGCCATGACGACGCACACCGCGAGCCCGATCCACGGAGTGAAGGCGTACGCGGAGATGCCGGCGACCGACAGCACGAGGAAGATCTCCTCCGGTGCGTACGCCACCGACGACATGGCGTCGGAGGCGAACACCGGCAGCGCGATCCTCTTGGGGAGCAAGGTGTGACCGAGCTTGTCGCTTCGGAACGGTCTACCGAGCACGAGCCGCTTCGCGGCGGTCGAGAGCTTGGACACCGTGAAAGCGTAAGCCGTCCGAATCGAATCACGACATCGGTGCACCCGAACTCGCCGAATTGCTCGACACGCAACCCGATTTGTCCAACTCGGCGACGGCCGATGCATCCCGACGCTCGATCCGTGCGTCCCCGACCGTTACGTTGGTGCAGAGCGAGCGCCGAGAAGAAGAATCCGAATGGAGTTGGATCTGTGTACGTAGTGGTGATGGGATGCGGGCGGGTGGGCGCGTCGCTGGCCGGTGCTCTGCAGAGAATCGGCCACGAGGTGGCCGTCATCGACCGTGACGAGACGGCGTTTCTCAGACTCGATCCCGCGTTCGACGGCCATCGAGTCATCGGAATGGGCTTCGACCGCGACGTTCTGACGAAGGCAGGCATCGAGAGGGCCGAGGCGTTCGCCGCAGTGTCGTCCGGCGACAACTCGAACATCATCTCCGCGCGCGTGGCCCGTGAGACATTCGGTGTCGAGCGGGTCGTCGCACGGATCTACGACGCCAAACGCGCCGCGGTGTACGAGCGGCTCGGGATTCCGACGGTGGCCACCGTCCCGTGGGCGACCGACCGTTTCCTGCACAACCTCCTGCGGGACGATCCGACGACGAAATGGCGTGACCCGTCGGGCAACGTCGCCGTCGTGCTGCTCGATTTCCACGAGGGGTGGATCGGGAGAAAAGTATCCGTCCTCGAGGAGTCGACGAGGTCGCGGGCTGCGTTCATCATTCGGTTCGGCACCGGACTGCTACCGGACAAGAAGACCGTCATCCAGTCCGACGACGAGATCTACGTGGCCGCGGTGTCCGGAACGGTCGCCGAAGCCATTGCGCTCGCGTCCAATCCCCCACCGTCCGACGACTGACGCCTCACCCCACATTCGCCCTCGACACGACACCGATACTGAGGACACCATGAGAGTTGCCATCGCCGGCGCCGGAGCTGTCGGCAGATCCATTGCTCGCGAACTCATTCGCGGTGAGCACAGCGTCATGCTCCTCGAACGCAAACTCGATCACCTCGACCGCGACGCGATTCCCGAGGCGGAATGGGTTCTCGCCGACGCCTGCGAACTGGCGCTGCTCGAGGCCTCACGTCTCGAGCAGTACGACGTCGTCATCGCGGCCACGGGCGACGACAAGGCAAACCTCGTCCTGAGCCTGCTGGCGAAGACGGAGTTCGGCGTCAACCGTGTTGTCGCGCGGGTCAACGATCCTCGTAACGAATGGCTGTTCGACGCATCGTGGGGCGTGGACGTCGCGGTGTCCACCCCGCGAATGCTGGCGTCGCTGGTCGAGGAAGCGGTGTCGGTGGGCGATCTTGTTCACCTGATGACGTTCCGAAAAGGTCAGGCGAACCTGGTGGAGGTCACGCTTCCGGAGAACACGGCGCTCGCCGGTAAGCCGGTGCGCAAGCTCTCGCTGCCCCGCGACGCCGCACTGGTGACCATTCTGCGCGGAGGCCGAGTCATCGTTCCGCAGCAGGACGACCCGCTGGAGGGAGGCGACGAATTGTTGTTCGTCGCGTCCAAGGAAGTCGAGGACGAGTTGCGTGTCGCCGTGGGCCTGTCCAAGTTGGGATGACGCGCCACTACCGCTGAGCTACTTGATCTCTCGGTGCTCGGCGGACTCGTCGTCGAGCGCCCTGTCGGCCCGGCGCACGGCCCAGAACGTCACCAACAGCGCGACGCCTGTCAGCGGCCAGCCCATGCCGATACGGGCGGCTGCGAGCCACCCCGTCTGGTCGGCGTCGTAGAGCTGCGACTGCACGAGGTACCGCGCGCCGAACACCACCGCCCAGGCGAACGTCGCGATGTCGTAGGAGACCACGGCGCGACTGCTGCGACGCCACGCGGTGCCCTTGCCGTTCAGATACCCCCAGACGACGCCGACGAGCGGCCACCGGACGATCATCGACAGCACGAATGCACCGGCGTAGGCAAGTGAAGTGTAGATGCCGAACAGGAAGTAGCCCTTGGCATCTCCGGTTCGGTACGCGATGAACGCGCAGATACCGACCCCGAAGAATCCGGAGATCGCGGGTTGAACCGGCGCCTTGGTGGCCAGTCGCCACACCATGACGGCGAGCGCAACGCCCAGCGCGGTCCAGATGGCCACCGTCAGATCGAAGAAGCTGTTGGCCGGGACGAAGGCGATGACGGGCAGCGTCGACGCCACCAGGCCACTGAGCCCACCCATCTGTTCCAGGATGGTCTGCTTGCGTTCCTCGGCTTCTGGCCTGTCGCTCTCGGTCACGATGTCGAGGGTGCCACACCGTCCGCTGCGCACGGCGGCAAGGGCGTCAGGAGTCGTCGCGCAGTTCGTAGTACGGGTTGTAGACGATCTTTCGGCCGTCGCGAACCCCTACCCTGCCGCGGATCAGCACGGTCTTGCCCGGCTCGATGCCCGGGATCTTCCGACGACCGATCCATACGAGCGTCACCGGGTCGGTTCCGTCGAAGAACTCCGCCTCGATGTTGGCGTTCGCGGCCTTGGAGCAGGCCTCCACACTGCGCAGACGTCCGAGCATGGTGACTTCGTCACCGCGGGAACAATCACACGCGCGCTGAGCGCCGGACGCTTCCGACGACTCCGCCATCTCCTGTGCGTCGAGGCTGTCGACGTCCTCGGTCAATTTCCGGGTGAGTTTGCGGAAATACCCTGCGGCAGCGGGTGCCATGGTGCGCTCCTGAAAGCATCTACGAAGTTGTGCCACGTCATGCGGCGTGGCTCCTGGCCACTGTAACCCCGGCGCGCCGATTAAGTCCAAGCGCGCGGCGCTGCGTTCGGGCTCACGACTCGCGCGGCCCCCTCGGGAGTCGACAATGTCGGACGGACGTGGACAATTCCGATTCATGGATACCTGGCCCGCGCACGCCGTCGTCCTGCCCGGCACCGGTTCCGACGCAGCATTCGCTGCCGAGGCGTTCGCAGACGCGCTCGCCCTCGCCGGGACGCGCAGCACCGCCATCGAACCGGACCCGACCCGGGTCGTCGAGTCGTACGAAGCCGCTCTCGACGAGGCCGCCCTGCAGTACGGCCGCATCATCGTCGGCGGTGTGTCGATCGGTGCTGCGGTGGCGGCGTCGTGGGCTCTGCGCAATCCCGAGCACGTCTTCGGGATCCTGGCGGCGCTACCTCCGTGGCTCGGTTCGGCGCAGGGTGCGCCCGCCGCCCTCAGCGCGGTGTACACCGCGACAGCGCTGCGGAACGACGGACTCGGCGCTGTCATCGACGCCATGGCGGCCACGTCTCCCGCGTGGCTCGCTTCGACACTGCGCCGGTCGTGGACCTCGCAGTGGCCGGATCTGCCGTCGGCGCTCGACGAAGCGGCTGTCTACACGGCGCCGGACCTGTCCGAACTCGCCCGATCGACGATCAGAACGTCCATCGTGGCGGCCGTCGACGATCCAGTTCATCCACACGACGTGGCGATCGCCTGGCACGGCGCCATCGCCCGATCGTCGCTGGCGACGGTCACGCTGACCGAGATCGGTGCGGATCCGTCCGTTCTCGGTCGACGGGCGGTGGAGGGGCTGTCGGCCCTCGGCGTGTGAGCCGCTCCACCGACCGTTCCGTCAACCCAACTGCTGCATCGCCGATCCGGAGGTACCACGCCGGGGACCTTCCGTGGGTCCGACAGGGTTCGGCGGCTCGGCCTGCGGCGCCACTCGGCCCCCTGCTTGCTGTGCCCCTGCTTGCTGTGCCCCTGCTTGCTGTGTCCCTGCTTGCTGTGCGGCGGCCTGTTGTTGCTGTTGAGCGGCCGCCAACTGCGCCAGCAGAGCCTGAGGGAGAACTACCGGGAGGGGTGTGCGAACCGGATGGGGATCGCTGCCTCGGTCGACGACCGTCTGCGACAGCACGTCGCGAGCGATCGCCACGAGCGGCGAATCGGCACCGACAGCGCCCGACGGGCCTGCAAGAACGCAACGAACCATCCACCGGTACCCGTCGATGCCGATGAAACGCAGGTCCGCGTTCGCGGTGACGCCGTGTAGTTCCCGTCCCCAGGGGCCGGTCTCGACGGAGACCACCGACTGATCTCCTCGCAGCGAACCTGCGAGGTCCGCGGCGACCTCGCGCCATTGTCCCGGCGACTTGGGGGCGGCGTACGCCGCGATGGTGATGCGGCCGTACTGGGTTACCACGTGGACGGCCTGCGGCGCACCGGCCTGCGTCATCTCCACCTGAAGTTGACCGCCGGCCGGAAGTGGCAGCAGAACCGAACCGAGGTCCAACCGAGTCGCCGCAAGGGTCTCGCGGTCCTCGTCGAGTTCCTCGAGGTCGAACGGACCCTGATCGGCGGCACGATCCTGTGGATCGAGTGCCTCGTCGGCATCTCGACCGCCCGCGCCGCTCGCTGCGTCGTCGGCCCGGGTGTTCTCGTTGGGGGCACCCGCCGCGTCTGCGTCCTTCTTGCGACGTCCGAACATGATCAGCTCACTCCCTCTCGACTCGATGTGTCTGCCGTCGGCGCGGAGGTCGTCAGACTGGAATGACCACCACTCGACCCGTAGCCTCCGTCACCTCTACTGGTCTCGTCGAGAGACTCGACCTCGGCGAAGGTGACGAGTTCGACGCGCTGCACCAACAACTGGGCGATGCGATCACCGCGGACCAGGTCGATCGCCTCGCGCGGATCCAGGTTCACCAGGCAGACCTTGATCTCGCCTCGATAACCGGCATCGATGGTGCCCGGCGCGTTGACGATGGACAGCCCCGACCGCGCAGCCAAACCCGAACGGGGATGAACGAGACCGACTGTGCCGAACGGGAGTGCGACCGCGATACCGGTGCCGACGACCACACGCTCCCCCGGCGCGATCGAGGTGTCTGCGGTGATGTGCAGGTCGACCCCCGCATCGCCTGCGTGCGCGCGAACCGGAAGGGGTAACTCTTTGTCCAGACGGACCACTCGGACCGACCCGAGGGGCGCATCCGCCGACATCGCGGCACCGAACGTGCCGTCACTGCTGAAATCGTCACTCACGTGCACTGAGACTACGCGCCGACCCCGGACCGAACTCGGCCTCGTACGTCTTCCGGCGGAACTTTCCCGAGCGGAGCACCGACCGCTCGCCGTACGGGCGCCAGCTACTCTGGAGTACGTGTCACAGAACTCACGCCGCGACCTGCATCCCGACGCTTCGCCCGACCGCGGAGACGGTCGGCGCGTGGTGCACTCCGAGAAACTGTGGGTGCCGCTGTGGTGGTGGCCGGTTGCCGTGGCCGTCGGGGTCCTGCTGGCTGCCGAGGTGCACATGGGCGCCCCGGGTCTCAGGGCCTGGCTCCCGTACGTCCTGGTCCTACCGTTTCCGATCTGGGCTCTGATCTGGCTCAGCCGCATGCGGGTCGAGGTCGAGAGGGACGCAGCAGGAGACGGCGAGCTCCGCGTCGGAAAGGCACACCTACCGCTGGACGTGATCGCACGCGCGGCTGTCGTGCCCGCGACAGCAAAAAGTGCGGCACTGGGAAGGCAGTTGGATCCTCTCGCCTTCGTTCAACACCGCACTTGGGTCAAACAGATGGTTCTCGTCGTTCTCGATGATCCGGACGATCCCACACCTTATTGGTTGGTCAGTACCTCACGCCCCGACGCGCTGGTATCGGCTCTGACGCGGCCCACCCCCGGAGATCACGCCTGAGCGCTCTCGGCCGCATCGTCTGCACCACCTGATTTATGTGACCTCGTCGGTCGGCGTGGTTCAGCTAGGTCGTTCGATTCCTGTCGTCCGAAATCACGCTGCGCAGTCACGGCAGACGAGAACGCCGTTGGCGTCGCTCGCAAGCCTGCTCCGGTGGTGGACCAGGAAGCAGCTCGAACAGGTGAACTCGTCGGCCTGCTTCGGAACCACCCGGACCGACAGCTCTTCGCCGGACAGGTCGGCACCCGGGAGTTCGAACGACTCCGCCGTGTCCGACTCGTCCACGTCGACCACCGCGGACTGCGCCTCGTTGCGGCGTGCCTTCAGCTCCTCGAGCGAATCCTCCGACACATCGTCGGATTCTGTTCTTCTCGGTGCGTCGTAGTCGGTTGCCATTGTCTTCTGTTACCCCTCGTCCTCGTGCGTGTTGTGCGGGTGGACACGTGCCGATCGTTGCCTTCGGCCTGCTCCCGAGCCGCCTCCACCGTGTCTGATTCTCTGCGGCTGTTCTCTTCATTTGTGGGTGCTGCTCGCCCGGACATGCAGGCCGAACACCGCTGGTACTGCTCTACAACGGACGACCTCGATGCAAGGTGCCCGAGAAACTACCCGGGTAATGCCCGAACGTCCCAGGTTGAAACACGATCGAGACATCGACACAGCGCTGCCGTCCACCACGGTGACTGCTCGGATTTCTCAGCACCGGGGCCGCCAGACAATAGCCGAAGCGAACGACATCGACGAAACCGCCTCACCGTCTTCCTCCACAATCACCTGACAAACCCCTTGAACACCTCGGACACGCCGGGCATTCCATGCCTGCGAGGGACCATTTCCTCGGGTGAGCACTACAGTGGGCTGGCGCGCGCAAGCACGGGTCCGAACCCTCGTGTGCCCGCGCGTTCGATCCTCGCGAACGAAAGGCGCATCGACACCGTGGTTTCACTGATCACCGAGGGCTCATCGTTCGACGATCGTGGGCGGCCCTTCCGGCGACGCCGAGCACTGCCGATCGTCGCGGTGCTCGCCGTACTGGCACTACTCGGCGTGTTCACGTGGATCCGCGTGTTCACCTCCGGTGAGACCGTCGCGACCACCGTCGAGTGCAACGAACCGTCGACGGCCCCTGCCGACGACGGAACAGTCCCGGTGGCACTGGGCGAGCGAATCGATCGCGAGACGCTTCTGGACACCGAGCCCGCAGCCCTGTCCGCCACCAAGGTCCGAGTGTTCAACGCGAACGGCGAGCGCGGACAGGCCGCGACCGTCGCCGCCGACTTGAGCGAGTACGGGTTCGCGAGTGCACCGGACGTACAGGTCGGCAACGATCCCGTGTACGTCGATCAGAACATGCAGTGCCAGGGCCAGATTCGGTTCGGCGAGAACGGTAGAGCAGCGGCCAGTGCCGTGTGGCTCGCAGCCCCCTGCGCGGAACTGATTCAGGATTCACGCGCCGACGACACCGTCGATCTCGCGCTCGGAACGTACTTCAAGAATCTGCAGCCCAACGGCGACGCCGAGTCGGTCCTGCAGTCGCTGGCCGGCGTGACGCCGGGCTCGACGCCTGCACCGCTGGACATCAGCCTGCTCGAAGCAGCGCGCACCGCGCGCTGCTGAGCCGGATCCGCTCGGCGTCCGCCGACCGAGCGGATCTCGACTGCCGCAGCGTCTTTCGCCGCTCGGTCCGTCGCAGATCAGGCGTCGTCGGCGCCGGAGATCGCGTCCAACGCACCCACGTCGCCGAGTGCAGCCACGAATTCTCGTGCGATTCCCGGTGCGACGGCGACGGTCACTGCGCCGTCGAGTGATGTCGACGTCGGACTCGGCGCGATCACCGTCGCGCCCGCCTCTTCGGCGATGAGCGATCCTGCGGCCCAGTCCCATGGGCTCAGACCGTGTTCGAAATGAGCATCCACGGCGCCGGAGGCAACCATGCACAGATCCAGTGCAGCCGAACCGACGCGGCGAATGTCGCGGACACGCGGGAGTAGTTCCGCAATGATCGCGCCCTGCACCCGTCGCCTGGCCGCGCCGTAGCCGAAACCTGTTGCGACGAGCGCCAGTGCGACGTCCGAGGTGGGGTTGCACGTGAGCTGTTCCACCGAGCCGTCCGAGTACTCCGCCGTGGCGCCGTGTCCCCGTGATGCGCTGTAGAGAACGTCACGGGCGACGTCCACGACGACCCCCACGACGCTCACACCGTCGATCTGGACGGCGACCGACACCGAGTATGCGGGGAGGCCGTAGAGGAAGTTGACGGTGCCGTCGATGGGATCGAGCACCCATCGAACTCCAGCGACCGATTCGGACTGGCCACCGCCTTCCTCGCCGAGAATGGTGTCGTCCGGCCGCAACTCGGCGAGCAGAGACCGCAGAAGCTGTTCCGTCTCGGTGTCGACGACGGTGACCGGGTCGGTGGGAGTGCTCTTCGTGTGGACGGAGTGTCCGGAATCGGACGTCTCCGCGGGTGCACCCGGCCCGAACACCTGCGGTCGCCGAGTCCGAACATGCGCCGCCGCTGCGCGAGCCACGTCACGTGCCACCGTCGACAGTGCAGTCAGATCCGCCTCCGATACGCGTGAGTCGGGCACCCGAGGGGTGGGCGCAGCGGACGTCGAGGTCGGATGGAAGGCGTCATCGGATGCAGTCGGCACGCTCTCCATCGGATCACAGTGTGCGGGAATCGCACCACTCGGTCGCCGGTGCGGACTGCGTCACACCCGCCGAATCACCGTCGCGGCACTAGTGTCGATGTACGCAGCTTGGCTACGCTTTTCACCGCACGTGCACGAGTAGATGCCCCGATGATCAGGAGTGAACTCCACATGACTCAGTCAGGCCCGCACACACAGACCGATCCGGTGATCCAACCCGGATCCGTCATCACGCCGACGGACGCGCGGCAGCGGCAGGGTTTCGGCGTCGACGTCGGCGGCAGTGGCATCAAGGGCGGAATCGTCGATCTGGTCACCGGTGAATTGGTCGGCGATCGGTACAAGATCGAAACGCCGCAACCGTCGACGCCGGAGGCAGTGGCGGAGGTGGTTGCCCGGATCGCCGGTCACTTCGAGTGGACCGGGCCCGTGGGCGTCACGCTGCCTGCCGTCGTGACCGGAGGAATTGCACGTTCCGCAGCCAACATCGACAAGTCGTGGATCGATACCGACGCGAAGTCGCTGTTCGCGTCGGCGTTGGGGCACAGCAATGTGGTCGTGCTGAACGACGCGGATGCCGCGGGTGTCGCCGAGGACCGATACGGCGCAGGCAAGGACAAGAACGGCGTGGTGATTCTGCTGACGTTCGGCACGGGCATCGGCTCCGCAGTTCTGCACAACGGGGTACTTCTGCCGAACACCGAGTTCGGTCACCTCGAGGTCGACGGCAAGGAAGCCGAGCACCGAGCGGCATCGTCCGTGAAGGAGAACAAGGACCTGTCGTACAAGGAGTGGGCCAAGGAGGTCTCGAAGGTTCTCGCGACGTTCGAAGCGCTGCTGTGGCCGGATCTGTTCATCGCCGGAGGCGGAATCAGCCGCAAGAGCGAGAAGTGGATTCCGCACCTGACCAACAGAACGCCCGTGGTGGCGGCCACTTTGTTGAACACCGCGGGAATCGTCGGTGCAGCTCTCGCGGCCGACACAGCAGCCGATACGGCACTGGCTCGGTAACAAACTCCCGACGGGTCGTTACAATGGTTGATGCCGGTCTGCACGCCGGCACAATCGACAAGACCTCTCCGCCGGAAACCACTCTGGCGTGACGCCGCACGACACCGTCACGAAAGGGCGTACGTGGCAGCCACCGATATCCGTCAGACCGTAGATTCAGCAACAGAGTCTGCGAACCCTGCACCTGCTGCGGAGGCACCGAACGGCACCGTCAGAGAGGCCGCCGTCGCTTCCGCGACCGCTGCCCCTGCAGAAGCGGCACCGGCAGCGCCGGCAACCAAGGCTCCGGCCAAGAAAGCTGCGGCGAAGAAGGCTCCCGCGAAGCGCGCGGCCGCCAAGAAGGCTCCGGCGAAGAAGGCCGCAGCCAAGAAGGCAGGCGACGCAGCACCGGTCGCCGACGGGGACGACGACGCTCCCGGCATCGATGACATCGACATCTCCGACGGCGACATCGCTGCGGCCGCCAACGATGTGGTCGAGGTCGTGGCAGCCGGAGACGACGCCGACGACGACGCCACCTCCGAGCCGACCGCCGAGGACAAGGCGTCCGGCGACTTCGTCTGGGACGAGGAGGAGTCCGAGGCTCTTCGCCAGGCACGAAAGGATGCGGAGCTGACGGCGTCGGCCGACTCCGTTCGCGCCTACCTCAAGCAGATCGGTAAGGTCGCGCTCCTCAACGCCGAGGAGGAGGTCGAGCTCGCCAAACGCATCGAGGCAGGCTTGTTCGCCACCGAGAAGATGCGCGAGTTCGCCGAGAAGGGCGAGAAGCTCCCCGTTGCGGCACGTCGCGATTTCACGTGGATCTGCCGGGACGGTAACCGCGCCAAGAACCATTTGCTCGAAGCCAACCTTCGCCTCGTGGTATCGCTCGCGAAGCGCTACACCGGTCGGGGAATGGCGTTCCTGGATCTGATCCAGGAGGGAAACCTGGGCTTGATCCGTGCCGTCGAGAAGTTCGACTACACCAAGGGCTACAAGTTCTCCACCTACGCGACGTGGTGGATCCGTCAGGCCATCACGCGCGCCATGGCCGACCAGGCACGCACCATCCGTATTCCGGTGCACATGGTGGAAGTCATCAACAAGCTCGGCCGTATCCAGCGTGAGCTGCTTCAGGACCTGGGCCGCGAGCCCACTCCCGAGGAGCTCGCCAAGGAAATGGACATCACGCCGGAGAAGGTGCTGGAGATCCAGCAGTACGCGCGTGAACCCATTTCGCTCGATCAGACGATCGGCGACGAGGGTGACAGCCAACTCGGTGATTTCATCGAGGACTCCGAGGCCGTTGTGGCCGTCGACGCGGTGTCGTTCACCCTTCTTCAGGACCAGCTGCAGTCCGTCCTCGAGACCCTGTCCGAGCGCGAGGCCGGTGTCGTTCGGCTTCGTTTCGGCCTGACGGACGGACAGCCCCGCACGCTCGACGAAATCGGTCAGGTCTACGGCGTCACTCGTGAACGTATCCGGCAGATCGAGTCGAAGACGATGTCGAAGCTTCGTCATCCGTCGCGGTCGCAGGTTCTCCGCGACTACCTCGACTGACAGTTCGCCTTCCACGAAGCCGCCGTTCCCCGTTCGGGAACGGCGGCTTCGTCTTTGTTCCGGCGACCGAAGGTCATCCCTTCGTCGGACGTGGATGCGCGGTGAGTGTGCTGTGATGGTGTGATGCTTCGCTGGTCGGAACTATCGGCGACGAGCAAAGACGTGCTCGTCGTGGCGGCGTACCTGTCGGTGGGTATCGTCCTGTATTGGGCGAACATCTTCAGCTTCCTTCCGGTCGAGAACCCTCCACCGCTGTGGGTCAGGGTCGGCATCCTCGCCTTGCTGTGTGTGTGCACGCTCTGGAGGGGGCGTGCACCCGTTCTCGCGCTCGGCACGGCCACGCTTCCGTTCACGCTGGATCTGCTCGTGGGAGCGTCGCTGCCGATCTGGCTGATCATGACCGACCTCGTGTACTGCGTCGCGCTCTACGGCAGCAGACGCCAGGCGGTGTGGATCGTCCGCTTGTCCGTGCTTCTGACCGTGGTGGTGTGCACCGTCGTTCTCGTCCTCACGACGGACTGGCGTGAGGTCGTCATCGCCCTGGGCGGCGCTGCGGTGTTCCTCGGCACGCCGCTCGGGTGGGCGTTGAACATCCGCCAGCACAAGGAGATCGCGCACAGTGAACGCGAGCGAGCCGAGGCCATGACCGTCATCGCGGAGTTGGACAGGCGCGCGGCGATCGACGCGGAACGCTCGCGGATGGCCCGTGATCTGCACGACGTCGTCGCGGGGCATCTGTCGGCTATCGCGATCCAGTCCGAGGCAGCCCTGCGCGTCGTCGCAGCTCGAGGCTGTGCCGACTCGCCCGTGGTCTCCACCGGCTCTAGCCACGGTGTCGCGGACCACAGTGTTGCGGACGTCGTGTCGTCCATCCGGTCCAACAGCACCGATGCGTTGACCGAGATGCGAGCGATGATCGGACTGCTGCGAAACGGGGGTGAAGGCGTGGACGAGACCCGCTCCCCCGGACGGATTGCCGAGTTGGGGAGGCTCGTCGCCTCCGCAGGTGCCAGTGGTACCGAGGTCACCGTCAGCGGTGACTTCGCACCGGGCGCACCATCATCACTGTCCGTTCCGGCGGCGGTCGATCACGCCGCGTTTCGAATCGTGCAGGAAGCGTTGACGAACGCGGTGGTTCATTCGCCGGGCCAACCGGCCGAGCTCGACCTCCGGTGCGACCACGGCAGACTCCGAATCGAAGTCGTCAACGCGCTACCGTCCACGGCCGAAGCATCGACGCACACGACCGGACACACTGGAGCGGGGCTGACCAACATGACACAGCGGGCCGAACTTCTCGGCGGTGATCTCCGTGCCGGCTCGAACGGCGGTAGGTGGGTCGTCGAAGCCGTCCTGCCCCTGTCGACCACGCCCGGGGTGTCGACACCGTGATCCGAGTACTGATAGCCGACGACCATGCCGCAATTCGCTCGGGCCTGGCGATGATCGTGGGCTCCGCGCCCGGATACACGGTGGTCGGCGAAGCAGTCGACGGACAGGACGCCATCGACCAGGCGCGGGCGCACACGCCGGATGTCGTGCTGATGGATATTCGAATGCCGGGCATCGACGGGATCGAGGCAACCGCCGCCGTCGTCGGAAACGATCTAGCCCGTGTTCTCGTCCTCACGACGTTCGACATCGACGACTACGTGTTCCGTGCTCTGGAGGCGGGCGCGTCGGGCTTCGTTCTGAAATCGGTGTCCGCCGACGCGTTGCTCGACGCCATCGCTGCCGTTCACGCCGGCGACGGTGTGCTGGCGCCCGAAGTCACTCGGACGGTGATCGACGCGTTCGCAGCGGGCGGCCGCGATGTTCCGAAGGTCGGACCTCCTGGGTTGACCGAGCTGACCGAGCGCGAACACGATGTGCTGCGGTGCCTCGGCGACGGCATGTCCAATGCGGCGATCGCCCGTGAGCTCTTCATCGGGGAGACCACGGTCAAGACGCACGTGTCGAGAGTGCTCACCAAGCTGGGAGTCACCTCGCGCGTGCAGGCTGCAATCCTCGCCCGGTCACGGCCACGGTGAACGGCGCAGTGATTCCCTGGTCCGGTAGATCTACAGGTGCGGCGGTGTGAAGGTGCCGTCGTCGCCCGGCAGGTATTCGACGACGGAGGTCACGGCCGACGTGGGCAGCGGCCCGTACAGGTGAGGAAAGACCATGGCGTCCGGGTCACCCGGGACGCCCGGCTCCCAGCGCACCGGTGACCCCAGTCGTGCCGGATCGAGAACGAGCAGAATCAGATCGTCTCGGCCGGCGAACAGTCGGTTCGCCGGCAAGTGCACCTGTGCGGGCGTCGACAGGTGCACGAAACCGACGGCCGACAGCGACTCCGGCTCGATCCCCGGCGACTCTCGAACCGACAGCCAGTCCGCCAGAGTGCAGATGTGCAGCAAGGTTTCCGAGGTGTCACTCACGATCGACGATTGTTCCAGGCGCGGCCGTTCTGCGGGGTACCGAAATCAGCTGTGAGCGAACAGTCCGAGGCTGCACACGCACGGCCAGCAGGTTTCCTCGTGTTTCGTGTTAGTGACAACACAAAGAAACGCGCGCGGGAACAACACGTGACTGCCAATCGTCTGAAAGAGTGTACGGACCGCGCCATACCGACGCGGCGGACCGGCCCCAGGCAATCGGGTGACACCGAACGCCAGTACGGAGGAGTCATGCCCGGAACATTGACCAGCCCACAGTTGACAGCTGCCGACCGGTGCGACCGGTGCGGTGCAGGGGCTCGCGCACGTGTTGTGCTCGCGACCGGAGGAGAGCTTCTCTTCTGCGGTCACCACGCCAAGGAGCACGAAGACCGTCTGCGTGAAGTGAACGCAACGGTGATGACCGAATCGGGCTCCACGGTGTAGGGCCGGTAAACCTGCCGACAACAACATCGACACCGAGAACGGGTGGCCGCATCAGCGGCCACCCGTTCTTCTCTGTCCAGGTCGCAGGTTCACCGGTCCCGTCACATCTTGCGCAACTGGGCTATCCGCTCGCTCAACTGATCCGCCGTGGCCATGGCCGTCGGAGGGCCACCACACACACGTCGTAGATCGCCGTGAATGACGCCGTGCGGCTTCCCGGTGCGGTGGTGGTACACCGCAACCAGAGAGTTGAGTTCGCGCCGCAGCGCGGCCAGCTGCCCCGCCGTCGACACACGGTCCGACACGACCGGCGGTGGGACCGCCGGAACCGGAGCCGCCGGCTTCTCCATCTGTTCCTGCTGCCGCTGCCGCAGCAGATCTCGCATCTGCTTGGCGTCGAGCAATCCGGGAAGCCCGAGGTAGTCGGCTTCCTCGTCGCTGCCGGAGAACGTCGCCGTCCCGAACGAGGATCCGTCGTAGATGACCTGGTCCAGCTCGGCGTCGGCGCCGAGTGACGTGTAGGCCTTCTCTTCCTCGCCGAGCTCGTCCTTCTGCTTGTTCGCGTCCGCCAGGAGGTCGTCGTCGAGACCGTCCTTCTCGCGGTGCGGCTTGCCCAGGATGTGGTCACGTTGCGCCTCGAGCTGGCTCGCCAGATCGAGGAGAACAGGCACCGAGGGGAGGAAGACGCTGGCCGTCTCCCCCGGCCGCCTGGATCGCACGAATCGACCGATGGCCTGTGCGAAGTACAGCGGCGTGGACGCGCTGGTGGCGTACACCCCGACGGCAAGACGCGGAACGTCCACGCCCTCGGACACCATCCGCACCGCAACCATCCACTTCTGATCGCTCTTGCCGAATTCCGCGATCCGAGCGGAAGAAGTCGGGTCGTCGGACAGCACGATGCACGGAGTTTCGCCGGTGATGACCTCGATCAACTTCGCGTACGCGCGAGCGACCGTCTGATCCGTCGCGATCACCAGGCCGCCCGCGTCGGGCATGCCACCGGCGCGCAACTGGCCGAGACGAGTGTTGGCCGCCAGCAGGACCGCAGGCATCCAGTCACCCTGAGGATCCAACGCGGTACGCCACGCACGAGCGGTCTGCTCGGCGTTCAGAGGCTCGCCCAGACGGGCTGTGTACTCCTCGCCCGCGCTGTCGCGCCACCGCGCCTCGCCCGAGTACGCCAGAAACACCACGGGCCGCACGACGCCGTCGGCGAGCGCGTCCGAGTAGCCGTACGCATGGTCCGCGCGCGAGCGCATCAGACCGTCCTGATCCGGCTCGTAGTTCACGAACGGGATGGGGCTGTCGTCGCTGCGGAACGGAGTTCCGGTCAGCGCGAGGCGACGAGTGGCGTCACCGAACGCCTCCCGAATGCCCTCACCCCAACTCTTCGCATCGCCGCCGTGGTGAATCTCGTCGAGGATGACGAGCGTCTTACGACTCTCCGTGCGGACCCGGTGCCTGAACGGGTGCGACGCGATCTGCGCGTACGTGACGACGACACCGTGGTAATCGCTCGACGTCTGACCGGTCGAGTTGGAGAACCGCGAGTCCAGCGCGATGCCGACTCGTGCCGCGGATTCGGCCCACTGATGTTTCAGATGCTCCGTCGGTGCGACGACGGTCACCTGATCGACCGTCCGGTGAGCGAGCAACTCCGATGCCACACGCAGCGCGAACGTCGTCTTACCTGCACCGGGCGTCGCGACCGCCAAGAAGTCCTTCGGAGAGGACACCAGATATTTCGTCAGAGCACGCCTCTGCCACGCGCGCAGCGGCGCACCACCTGCTGCGGGTGCCGTCGAGGCGTCGATCGGGTCTGTCGTGTCGGTCATGTCAGCGCTCACTGGCCGCCGATTCCTGGCATCGATGAATGTCCTCGCGCTCTCGCCTCGCCTTGCAGTGTCCGCCGTGGAGCCTAACTCTCGGCACCGACCGATTCCTCATCGCCGAGCTAGAGGGAGTCGTACGACACGCCGAAGGGCTGCGGGCGGGGTGGAACGAGCGCTCGTGCCCGGCGTCAGGAATGCTGGAGTGACCATGAGCGAATCGACGGCTTCCCCCTCGCCGACCGAGCAGTTGTCGGCTCGCCACCCCGTGCGGCTGGTGTGGGTGGTGACCTTGCGCACACTGAGCAAGGCATGGGACGACTCGATATTCAGCAAGTCCGCGACCGCGGCCTTCTGGCAGACCCTGTCTCTGCCGCCCCTGCTGCTCGGCGTCCTGGGAAGTCTCGGATTCGTCGCGGGATGGTTCGGTCCGAACACCATCGACATCATCGAGTCCAAGATCATCACGTTCAGCAGCACGCTGTTCAGCGACAGCGTCGTCGACGGCATCATCGAACCGACCGTGCAGGACATTCTGCAGCAAGGTCGGGGCGAGATCGTCTCGGGCGGTTTCGTTCTGTCGCTGTGGGCGGGGTCGTCGGCCATCTCGACGTTCGTCGATTCCATCGTCGAGGCCCACGGTCAGCAGGACGCCCGCAATCCGGTGTGGCAGCGCATCTTCGCGCTCCTGCTGTACGTCGCCTTCCTGATCGTCGCGGTGTTCGTGCTTCCGCTCGTTGCACTGGGGCCGACGTACGTTCAAGCGTTGCTACCCGATTCGTGGTTCGAGATCGGTAGCGAACTGATCGACATCCTCTACTACCCGGCAGTCGGCCTGCTGTTGATCGCCGGGCTGACCACGCTGTACAAGGTCGCGTTGCACACGTCTCTGCCCTGGCATCGACTTCTGGGCGGCGCGTTGCTGGCCGGTGTCTTCTTCATGATCGCGAGCGCCGTGCTGCGGTTCTATCTCACCTGGGTCACCGGGACGGGCTACACCTACGGCGCGCTGGCGACCCCGATCGCATTCCTGCTCTTCACGTTCTTTCTCGGCTTCGCCGTGGTGCTCGGCGCCGAATTCAACGCGACCATCCAGGAGTTCTTTCCGGCGCGCGCCACCAGGATCGAGCAGATGAGGGAGTGGCTCGCCGCACAGGCCGCTTACGAGGAGTCGGGGGCAGTGTCCGCCGTCGCCTGGCGTCTCGCCACCGGTCCCATCCGCCTGACCGGCGACCGGTCACGACCCAAGCGGGCCGGGTTCTCCCAAGCAGAACCCGAGCCGCACGCGGACTCGCCCGAGACCGGCCCGACCCATCCGTCTGCACAGCAGAACGGTGGGTCGGAAAGGTCGGATCAGTCGCCCTTCTTCAAACCGTCGTAGACCTTCTTGCAGTCGGGGCACACCGGCGAACCAGGCTTGGCCGACTTGGTGACGGGAAACACCTCGCCGCACAGCGCGACCACGTGGGTCCCCATGACCGCGCTCTCGGCGATCTTGTTCTTCTTGACGTAGTGGAAGAATTTGGGCCGGTCGTCGTCGGTGGTCTCGTCCGGCGCGATATCGGGACGTTCCTTGGTCTGAGTGCTCATGCCCCGATTATTCCGCACCGGAGCGAGCCACGACCACCTACCGTTCAGTGCAATCCGAGCAACGTAGTGACACAGTGGAGGTATGACGCGAACATCCGGGTTCTCCGACCCGGCGGACAGCGGCTCGGCCCGTCACCCCGCACTGATCACCGAAGCACGAACGTCGGTGGAAGAACAGCATCGTGCTCGCGTGAAGAAGTACATGTTCATCATGTCGTTTCGGATCCCCGCGCTGGTGCTCGCCGCCGTTTCCTACAGCATCTGGGCCAACCCGTGGATTGCCATGGCGATCGTCGGTGTGTCCATCCCGCTTCCGTGGATGGCGGTGTTGATCGCCAACGATCGACCGCCTCGCACGAAGGACGAGGTGAGTCGCTACGACGGCCGCCGACAGGAGGACCCCGCGATCGAGGCGCGCGCGCACCACGTGATCGAGGCAGGCGAGGACTGAACGCTCGCTCCGTCCTGAGAGACTGAGCGATGTGACTGCACCGCTGCTCTCGGCCTGCCCACCGCTGCGCGACGCGTTCCTGCGGGTCGGGTACTCCGCTGATGCCCTGCTCGACGCCCTCGGCGTCGACCCTCACTCCGCACTCGGTCGCAGTGAGCCGGTTCCGGTTCGGCGGGCGTCCCGTGCGCTCGGGGATCTGGGCGTGCTCATTCGTCTGTTTCTTCTCGTCGACGACGTTCCCGAGGCGGATGCGTCGGCGGCACTGGCACCACTGCCGCTGGACGACGCTGTCGCGGCGGGGATCGTCGGGCGCAGCGGCCCGGGTCTGGTTCGGGCTGCCGTGGACATCAGGCCGCTCGACACCGGATCGGGCACCCGCTGGGTCGTGTCCGATCTCGACGGCAGCATGCGAGACGCCCCGACTGCACCCGACCACGTCCTCGGAGTCGGCCAGGCGTCTCTGTCCCTGTTGCGCGGGACTCCGACGACACCGGTCCCGTCGGTTCTGGATGTCGGAACAGGCTGCGGGGTGCAGGCCGTCCACGCGGCACACTATGCGGACTCGGTGACCGGGACCGATATCAGCGAAAGGTCGATGTTGTTGGCCGCGGCCACGTTCGCTCTCAACGACATGGATGTCGAGCTTCTTAGCGGGTCGTGGTTCGAACCGGTGAAGGGACGTGTCTTCGATCGAATCGTCGCCAATCCGCCGTTCGTCGTCGGGCTCGGCACGGTCAGCCACAGCTATCGGGACTCGGGGATCGACCTGGACGGCGCGAGCCGGCTCATGATCGAGCAGGCCCCGACGCATCTCGTCATCGGAGGCACGGCTGCCGTCCTCGCGTCGTGGATTCACGTCGACGGCGAGGACTGGCGACGGCGGGTGGCGTCCTGGTTGCCCGAGCACGGCGTCGACGCGTGGATCCTCCAACGTGACGTCGCCGATCCGGCTCTGTACGTGGGGACGTGGATGAAGGACGGCGGCGTCGATCCGCGAGACGGAGCCGGAGCGGTCCAGGCCGAGGCGTGGCTCGATCACTTCGAATCGGCCGACGTGACGGGCATCGGGTTCGGGTTCGTCTATCTACGCCGAACCGACCTTCCCACCGATGTTCTCGCCGAGGACCTGCGGCACGCGTTCGACGATCCGCTGGGCGACGAGGCGATCGACTACTTCGCTCGATTGACGTGGCTACGCGAGAACGACGTCCAGACTGCCGTCTTCGAGCTGGATCCGGCGACGGCACTGGAGAAGGTGTCGCTGCCCGGAGACGAGGGGTGGTCGCCGGTGGTGACCCGCGTGCACCGCGGCAACGGACCCAACTGGCAACACGAGATCGACGACCTGGGCGCTGCCCTGCTCGCTGGAATGTCACCGGGCGGATTGCCGCTGGCCGAGTTGGTCGAACTGCTCGCGATCGCGCACGACGCGGAACCGGAGGACCTGACGCCTGCAGCCACGGCTTTGGTGGTCGATCTCTTTCGTCACGGCCTGATCAGGCCCCGAGGCTTTCGGGCCGTGTCGGGGCAAGTTCCGACCGAGAGAAGCTTCTCAGCAACTTCTCAGGACGAGTAATGGATAGAGCCTGGTCAGGCGGGTATCAGAGGGTGGAGCGCGGGAACTTATCGAAGTCTTCCGGACGTTGAGCACTATGAGACACCACCGATCAGGAGGCAAGTCATGACCAGCCCCAGCACCACGACCCGCCCGCGCCCCAGCGATGCCGACCTCGACGCCCAGAGCCCGGCCGCAGATTTGGTCCGCGTCTACCTCAACGGAATCGGCCGCACAGCTCTGCTGACCGCGGATGAGGAAGTGGATCTCGCCAAGCGGATCGAGGCGGGGTTGTACGCGAAGAACGTGCTGGAGAACACCAAGCGGTTGACCGCCGCCAAGAAGCGGAATCTCGCCATCATCGTGCGCGACGGAAGTGCAGCCCGTAGCCACCTTCTGGAGGCCAATCTCCGCCTGGTCGTGTCGCTCGCCAAGCGATACACCGGACGCGGTATGCCTCTGCTCGACCTCATCCAGGAAGGCAACCTGGGACTGATTCGAGCGATGGAGAAGTTCGACTATGCCAAGGGGTTCAAGTTCTCCACGTACGCCACGTGGTGGATCCGCCAGGCCATCACGCGCGGCATGGCTGATCAGAGCCGCACGATCCGGCTTCCTGTTCACCTGGTGGAGCAGGTGAACAAGCTGGCCCGGATCAAGCGCGAGCTGCATCAGCAGCTCGGCCGCGAGGCTACCGACGAGGAACTGTCGAACGAGTCCGGAATTCCCGCGGAGAAGATCGCAGACCTTCTCGATCACAGCCGTGACCCGGTCAGCCTGGACATGCCGGTCGGTACCGACGAGGAGGCGCCACTCGGCGACTTCATCGAAGATTCCGAGGCCACGTCGGCCGAGAACGCTGTCATCGCCGGGCTCCTTCACACCGACGTGCGGACTGTGCTGGGAACGCTCGACGAACGCGAGCAGCAGGTCATTCGGCTTCGCTACGGCCTCGACGACGGTCAGCCGCGCACTCTCGACCAGATCGGTAAGCTTTTCGGTCTCTCGCGGGAGCGTGTTCGCCAGATCGAGCGTGAGGTCATGGTGAAACTGCGTCAAGGAGACCGTGCCGAGAAGCTGCGCTCCTACGCGAGCTGATCTCCAGCCCCAAGTCAGGTGGTGCAGCGGTGAGTCGCCCCGCTGACTCACCCAAAGCAGTGGCCGCTCCGAATGCTCGTGCATTCGGGGCGGCTACTGCTTGTGTTCACCTCGCGGTGTTCACCGCAGGCGACGCGGGCCCAGATCTGCTCGGGTGGGTTCGGGTCCGACGCGCAGTCGTGTGTCGATGATCTCCGCCCCGCGCGCCGACGCCAGGACCGGCTCGCAGACGAGTTCCCGCAGTTCGGGGATGTCGTCGGCCATTGCCGAGACCCGCTGAACGAGGTCGACGAGCGCGCTCTTGTTCACGGGGACCGCATTTCTGTAACCGGACAGCAGGGGCGCGGCTTTGGGCGCGTCGATCAGTTGTACGGCTTCGTCCTCGGTCAGTGGGAGCACGCGATACGCACGGTCTCCCAGCAGGTCCGAGATGACGCCGGCCAGCCCGAAGGAGATGAGCGACCCGAAGCTGGGGTCGTCCTGAACCTGCACCACGCAGCCGATTCCCTTGGGCGCCATACGCTGCACCTGCAGGAGTGGTTCGCCCGTCTCGTGCGCGAGGGTGTGGTACGCGATACGCACCGCGTCCGCGCCGGCAAGATCGAGACGAACTCCGCTGAGGTCCGGCCGGTGCTTCCACAGTTCCCCGGTTGCCTTGACGGCCACGGGATAGCCGAGTTCTTCTGCTGCGGCGACCGCCTCGGCCTCGTCGGTGACGGATCGGAAATCCACGACCTCGATTCCGTAGCAGGACAGCAGTTCTGCAGATTCGAAATCCGACAGCCATCGATCCTTGTCGGCGGACATCCAGCCACGGACCAACGCCGAGGCGCGTTCGGAGTCGATGCCGTTCGGTCGGATCGGCGTGGACGCCGGCCTACTTCTCCACGCACTGTAGCGCCACGCCTTCGCGAGTGCTGTCACGGCACGCTCCGGGCTGGAGTACGACGGAACCGATCCCCGCACGGGTTGCCCCTGCTCTCCTCGGACCGCCAGCACGTCGGGAATACCTTCGGTTGCAAGGAAAGTCGTCAGGACAGGCTTGTCTGCGCCGCGGACGGCGTCGCCCAGCGCTTCGGCGAAGGGCTCGACGGTCACCGCGACCGGAGGCACGAAGACCACGATCACCGAGTCGACGTCTCCCGCCTGCAGCGCGCCGGACACAGCCGCCGCGAACTCCTGTGGGCCAGCTTGAGGTCCGACATCGATGGGCGCTCCCGCGTGCAGTCCTTCGGCTCGTGCAGCATCGACGGCGAGGACACCGAGCGCGGTGGAGTTGCCGACGACCGCAACACGTGGCCCGGTGGGCAGAGGCTGGAAACCGAACAGGATTGCGCAGTCGAACAGCTGCGCAATGGTGTCGACCTGGATGACGCCTGCCTGTTCGAACAGCGCTTTCACGATCGAATCGTCGATGTCGGGGCCGGTGGCGAGTGCCGGGGGGATCGCGCCGCGCCCGCTCTTGACGGCGACGATGGGCTTGGACCGCGCCACCCGCCGCGCGATTCGGGTGAATTTCCGTGGATTACCGAAGCTTTCGAGATACAGCAGAACGACTTCCGTCGCTGGATCGGAATCCCAGTACTGGAGTAGATCGTTACCGGAGACGTCGGCACGGTTTCCTGCCGAGACGAAGGTGGAAAACCCCAGACTGCGTTTCGTCGCCTGATCCAGAATAGCGATTCCCAGTGCGCCCGATTGGCAGAAGAACCCCACGTGACCCGGCATGGGAAGGGACGGTGCGAGCGTCGCGTTCAGCGCGAATTCGGGGTCGGTGTTGGCGACACCGAGAGCGTTCGGTCCGACCAGCCGCATGCCGTGGGCCCGCGCGGAGCGCACGAGCCGACGTTCGTTCTCCTGCCCTTCCGGACCGGACTCTCCGAATCCGGCGGATACGACCACGAGCGCCTTCACGCCCTTGTCGAGACAGTCGTCGAGCACCTCGTCGATCGAATCCGCAGGCACCGCAGCGATCGCCAGGTCCACCGAATCCGGAATGTCGTGGACCGTCGGATAGGCCCGAACTCCGCGAACCGATCGGTGGTCGGCGTTGACCGGGTAGACCGGCCCGGTGAAGCCGCCGGCGAGCAGGTTCGCGAGCACCGCGTTGCCGACTTTCGAACTGTCGGTCGACGCGCCGATCACGGCAACGGACGTCGGGCTCAGCACGTTTCTCACACTGCGCGCTTCGGCTGCTCGCTCGCGTGAATTTCGCACGGAGAGAAGAGCTTCACTGGGGTCGATCGCGAACTCGAGCCGCAGAACGCCGCCTTCGAAGCTGCGTGAGACCTGGTACCCGGCCTCACGGAACACCGTGACCATGTTTCGATTCTCGGCGAGAACCTCGGCGACGAACATCGTCACTCCGTTCTCGGCCGCCGCTCCGGCGAGATGCTCCAACAGAATCGGTCCGAGTCCGCGGCCCTGGTGGGAATCGGCGACGACGAAGGCGACCTCGGCGGAATTGCCGTCACCTTCGGGCAGACGCTCGTAGCGACCGACGGCGATGATGTCGTCACCGAGAATCGCCACGAACGCGACTCGGGCGTGATGATCGACCGTCGTGAAGTTGAGAACGTCTCGCTGCGGCATCGTCGGGTAGGGGCCGAAGTAACGCAGGTAGCGCGTGCGTTCGGAGAGGCGCCCATGGAAGGCGACGAGAGCATCCGCGTCCGACGGGACGATCGGCCTCAGGTGGACCACTCCCCCGTCGGATGCCAACACGTCGGCGACCCAGTGCTTGGGAAAGGATGTCTCGGCACGTTCTCGTTCGCGCTCTTTGGCGGTGGGTTCAGTCACGAGGGTCCTCCGGGTCGAGGCCGAGCAGGGGAAAGCTTGCTCGCCGGGTGGCGATGATCGCCGAGTCGACACGCTCGAGCGCACGATCGGCGGCCTCGACGCTCCCCGCCACGGCGCCGCCCGGGCCGTCCCACGGTGGATAGTCGATGTCGCCACCGTCTCCCATCACCTGCGGTAGATCGACACTCGGAGCGATGGCGCGCACACGGTCACGCCACTGCTCGGGCAGAGCGAGGCCGGGGTCGATGCTTCGGCCCAGAGCGGCAGCGATCAGATGCGTCCATGCACGGGGCACGACGCGCACGAGACCGTAACCACCTCCGCCGACCGCGAGCCACCGTCCCTCGGAGTACCTGTCCGCGAGGTCACGCATGGCGAGGAATGCCGCATTCTGACCGTCGACGGTCAACGCCAGGTCGGCCAACGGGTCCTCCCGGTGGCTGTCCACACCGCACTGGCTGACGATGATCTGCGGGCGGAACGCCGAGATGGCCCCCGGCACGATCGCATGAAACGCGCGCAGCCACAACCGGTCTCCGGTTCCAGGCAACAGCGGAATGTTGATCGCGGTCCCTTCGGCCGGTCCCGAGCCGACTTCGCTCGACCATCCGGTGTTGGGCCACAGCGTCGCGGGATGTTGATGAAGAGACACCGTCAGCACTCGGGGATCACCGAGGAACGCCTGTTGCACACCGTCACCGTGGTGGGCGTCGACGTCGATGTAGGCGATACGGTCGAAACCGTTGTCGAGCAACCACGAAATGGCGACCGCAGCGTCGTTGTAGACGCAGAATCCGGACGCCCAGTCGGCCATGGCGTGGTGCATGCCGCCGCCGATGCTCACGGCCCGCCGTGCCCGTCCGGCCGCGATTTCCCGTGCCGCGGTCAGTGAACCACCGGTGAGCATCGCGGATGCTTCGTGCATCTTCTCGAACACCGGGTTGTCGTCCGATCCCAGTCCGTGTTCCACGTGATCCGGGTCCACCAACGCCGTACCCTTCTCCGGCGCACGTTTGACCGCCTCGATGTAGGCGGGTGTGTGAATTCGGAGCAGCTCCTCGTCCGGAGCCGCAGTGGGTTCGACGAGTTCTATTCCGTCCAGAACACCGATCTGTCGCGCGAGCTGCATCGTCAGATCCAGACGCGTGGGGTTCATCGGATGATCCGCACTCCACCGATAGGAGAGGTAATCCGCGCTCCAGACGACGATGTCGTCGCCTGCCACCGGAGTTCGTGGTGGCGATGCCGTCGCCTGATCTGCCATGAAACGCAACGCTACTTGTCCCGCCGGGACTGTGCGAGCGTCCCTCGGTGTTGTAGTCGGTTACCGGCGGGTACGAATTCGCGGCACGCGGGCACATGGCCTACGGCGCCACTATGCGCCGATCAACGGTAGAATCCGTTGCGACGAAGGGGTTGAGTGTGAAGGATCTGGTCGACACCACGGAGATGTACCTCCGGACGATTTACGACTTGGAAGAAGAGGGCGTCGTACCGCTGCGGGCACGTATCGCCGAACGCCTCGAACAGAGCGGTCCCACCGTCAGCCAGACCGTCGCTCGAATGGAGCGAGACGGGCTGCTTTCGGTCGCGGGTGACCGCCACCTGGAACTGACGGAGAAGGGCCGCAGCCTTGCCGTCGCAGTGATGCGCAAGCATCGGCTCGCCGAGCGGCTGCTCGTCGATGTGATCGGTCTGCGCTGGGAAGACGTCCATGCCGAGGCGTGCCGCTGGGAGCACGTCATGAGCGAGGAAGTCGAGCGTCGGCTCGTGGCCGTGCTGAACAACCCGACGACCTCGCCCTACGGGAATCCGATCCCCGGCTTGGCCGAACTCGGGCTCGGTCAGCCGGCTGCCGCGCCGGAGGACCTGATCAGGTTGACCGATCTGCCCCACGGGAACGCAACGGCCGTGGTCGTCCGTCGCCTCGCGGAGCACGTCCAGTCCGACCCCGAGGTCATCGCGCAGCTGCGCGATGCAGGCGTCGTGCCCGACGCGCGTGTGACGGTGGAGGCCAAGCCCGGCACGGTGACGATCACGGTCCCGGGCCACGACGGCATCGATATTTCCGAGGAGATGGCTCACGCCGTCCAGGTGAAGCAGGTCTGAGCGGAGTCACGGACGTGAAGTTGTTGGTGACCGGTGGAGCCGGGTACGTGGGCAGCGTGTGCGCTGCCGTCCTGATCGAACGCGGCCACGAGGTCGTGGTGGTGGACAACTTGTCGACCGGCAATCGGGATGCGGTTCCGGCAGGCGCCGAGTTCGTCGAGGCGGACATCAAGGATGTCGCGTCGTCGATTCTCGGCGACGGCCGGTTCGACGGAGTTCTGCACTTCGCTGCGCAGTCTCTCGTCGGAGAGTCCGTGGTGGCGCCCGATCGGTACTGGTCGGGCAATGTGGTGACCACGCTCGCGTTGCTCGAGGCGATCCGGGAGTCGGGCACACCGAAGCTCGTCTTCTCGTCCACGGCCGCGACGTACGGTGAGCCGGAGCGAACTCCGATCACGGAGTCGATGCCTACCGCGCCCACCAATCCGTACGGCGCAACCAAACTGGCCATCGACCACGCCATCACGTCGTACTCGAACGCCTACGGCCTGGCCGCGACCAGCCTGCGGTACTTCAATGTCGCGGGCGCGTATGCGGGTTTCGGCGAGAACCGAGTCGTGGAAACGCATTTGATTCCGCTGGTTCTGCAGACCGCCCTCGGTCAGCGGGCCAAGATCTCGGTGTTCGGAACGGATTGGCCGACTGCCGACGGCACCGCGGTGCGTGACTACATCCACGTCCTCGATCTTGCCGATGCCCACATCCTCGCACTCGAGTCGGCAACGCCGGGATCGCACACGATCTTCAATCTGGGCAGCGGTCAAGGCTTTTCGGTACGCGAGGTCATCGACGCCTGCGAGCGCGTCACCGGACTGCCCATTGCGGTGGAGAACGCGCCGCGCCGGGCAGGTGATCCGGCGGTTCTCATCGCTTCGAGCGAACGCGCCACCACCGAACTCGGGTGGTCGCCGCAAAGGACCGACCTCGATGTCATCGTCGCCGATGCGTGGAACTTCCTCCAGAAGTTGGGCGATCGAGCGCATTCGGCACGGCCGTAGCATCCGGTAGGGGCATTTCGGTACAGGTCAGTCCACCGGCGGCGGGAGCGCGACTCCGCACAGCTCGGCCACTGCATATCCGCTGAGCGCCACCTCCCGGATCATCGAGGGCCGCGCGCCTGCGGCGAGCGAGCGGCTCAGCAGGTGAGCGAGCGAGTAGTTCTCGTCCGCCTGGTGGGCGATGTCGAGCGCAACGGACGCCAGCGCGCCTTCGCCCCGCGTATAGGCACTGAACGCCAACAGCGTTGCCGGGCATGCCCGTTCCGGCGCGGGCAACGTGCGCATCAGCAGAGTCCACAACTGTTCGGCCAGCCCGGCGACACCGGTGAGCGCCAGTGCGAGGACGCTGTCGCGCACCATGACGTGCTGGACCGCCGCTCCGAACTCCGCGATCCGTTCCGGCGGCAGAGTGACCACGGCAGGGTTGTCGGGAGAGTACCCCGACCATTCCTCCAGTTGTTCGACGATCGAGTGGAGACGTCCGCGGTCGCTGCCGACGTCGACGACAGCGCCCGACGCCAGTGTCCGTGCGACTGTCCGCGACAGCGGATCGTCCACCGGCCGAACGGTTCTTGCCAGCATGGTGCGGGATTCGTGTACTCCGCGACCCTGGAGCATGTATGCCAGTGCAACGGGCGATGTTCTGGGGTCGGTGAGGTACCCGTATTCCATGACGCCGATCGCGGACCTCCACCGGCTCCCCCGGGTCACCTCTGCGATCAGGTACACCTCGGTGAGTTCGACCCCCCGAACTCGCAGCTGGTCGGACAATCGATGTGCGAGGCCCCTGAACCGTCCGTCCACGGTGACACCGCGATCGTCGACGATGACTGCCAGTGCGGCCCTGACCTGATACTGGGCACACATCTCGGCGAAGTGCTCGATAACGCTCTGCATGTCCTCGGTCACACCCGACTCGAAAAGCGACTGCCCTTCGGAACGGTCCGGCAGGGTCAGGTCGTGGCGCATCACGGTCTGGACTTCCAGGGTCGACCCGGCAAGAACGTCGAGGCACATCAACACCAGCGAACGCTCGGGCGTGAATCCAAGGAAGGCCGGGATCGCGGCGATGAGTTCACCCGGCCCGAGGATGCGCTCGGGTATCGGCGGGTGTCGGTGGGTTCCGGAGTCGGTTGTCATGCTGCACAGCGTGCCCGGGCCGAACTCCGAGTCTCGGTTCCGACCTGGGGCGGAAGACAGCCTGTGGATGACGGGCACCCTGTGGACAACCACCTGCGTCGACGGCCAATCCGAGAAGGGACGGCACGGGTGACGTCGGTGGGATGTGCTAGCCGGCCTTCACCTTCTGCACCGCTGCGGTGAAGACCTCGTCCAACGTCGCGCCGTCGGTCGCGCCCTGCTCGAAGGACATGTAGGTCGCTGCGATCCTGACGTCTCCGACCTGGGCGAGCAACGTCAACATCGACTGTGTCACCGTGTCCGAACCCGTTCCCGACGACACTGTCTGGCGGACAGCGAGGGTGTCGTCGGCGTCGATCGGCGGGGCTGGGACGACCGTCGAGCGGATGGTGGACGTTGCACCGGATTTCGTTGCCTGGACCTCGGCGCATTCGGCAAGTTGCGATTCCCGTACCGACAACGGCTCGTCGGTTGCGGTCAGTTCCACCGAGATCGTGGCGCGATCGGTGTTGTCGGTGCCGACGATCAGGGCGGCTTCGCCCGGTCGGACTTCCTTCGGTTTGCAACCGGCCGGACTCACCTCGGCGCCGACGGGGATTCCCGTCAGGTCCGGTGATGCCTGCGCAATCGCCTGTGGCGGAAGGACGATGGCCTCGTACGGGGCGGGGAACACCGACGGATCGACCAACAGCGCGTTCAGGTCCGTGGCCTCGGCCGATACCGACGGTGACCCGCTGGTGCCGGCCGGCTCGGGGGTACCGGACACGTCGGACCCGCACGCAGCCAGCGTCACGGCGGCGCAGATGCCGATCCCGAGAAGAGTCGGTCGATGTCCTGCGTTACGACGCACCACGGGAAGAGCCTCCAGACTTTGGCCACGGAAAGTACCGGAAATCTCGCCGGTTCACCTCAGGCAAGACGTCCGGTTCCACCCTCTCATTCGGAGGGTGGAACCGGACGTAAGGCACGCCCGTGTCCGCCGAGATACCCGGGCGAACACGGCGGGGGCTCAGCTTCCGCGTTTGATCCATTCCTCGAGGTGCGGGGACTCGTCGCCGATGCTCGTTCCGTCACCGTGTCCGGTGTTCACACGGGTGTCGGCGGGCAGCGCGAACAACCGATCCCGGATCGAGCCGATGATGGTCGGGAAATCGGAGTACGACCGCCCCGTGGCGCCGGGCCCGCCGGAGAACAGGGTGTCCCCGGAGAACAACTGACGTGCCTCGGGCACATGGAGGCACGTCGAGCCCGGCGAGTGTCCCGGTGTGTGCAGCGCCAGAATCTCCGTACCTGCCACGGAGATTCGCTGACCGTCCTCGAGCGTGGAGTGCGCGAGTCCGGGATGGGTCTGCTCCCACAACACGTCGTCGGCCGGGTTGAGCAGGATCGGCGCGTCGAGCTCGCGGGAGAGCTCCGGCGCCACGGTGACGTGATCGTTGTGGCCGTGTGTGCACACGATCGCCTTCACCGTCCGGCCCGCCACGGCCTCGATGATCGGGCGAGCGTCGTGAGCCGCATCGACGATCACCACTTCGCTGTCGTCGCCGATCAGCCAGATGTTGTTGTCGACATCCCATTCACCTCCGTCGAGAGCGAAGGTTCCCGAGGTCACCACCTTGTCGATACGCAGGCTCACAGTTCGACCACCGATCGCAGGACGGTGCCCTTGTGCATCTTCTCGAACGCAGCCTCGATGTCCTCGATCCCGATCCGTTCGGTCACGAACTTCTCCAGCGGCAACCGACCCTGCTCGTACAGATCCACCAACAACGGAAAATCCCTCTCCGGCAGACAATCGCCATACCACGACGACTTGAGCGACCCACCACGGGAGAAGAAATCGATCAACGGCATCTCCAGCGTCATCTCCGGCGTCGGAACCCCCACCAACACCACCGTCCCCGCCAGATCACGCGCATAGAACGCCTGCCTCCACGTCTCCGGACGACCCACCGCATCGATCACCACATCCGCACCGAACCCACCGGTGAGCTCCTGCACCGCCGACGTCGCATCGACCGCCGACGCATCGACGGTGTGCGTGGCACCGAGATCCTTCGCCCACTCGAGCTTTCCCTTGTCCCGATCGACAGCGATGATCGTCGTCGCCCCCGCCAACTTCGCACCCGCGATCGCCGCATCACCGACACCACCACACCCGATGACCGCCACCGAATCACCACGCGAGACGTTGCCGGTGTTCATCGCCGCACCGAGCCCGGCCATCACACCGCACCCGAGCAACCCCACCACCGCAGGATCGGACTCCGGATTCACCTTCGTGCACTGCCCTTCGTGCACCAACGTCTTGTCCGCGAAAGCACCGATACCCAACGCCGGCGAAAGCTCCGTGCCATCGGCCAGGGTCATTTTCTTCGACGCATTGTGCGTATCGAAGCAGTACCAGGGCTTGCCCTTCTTGCAGGCCCGGCATTCACCACACACCGCACGCCAGTTCAACACCACGAAATCCCCGACCTCCACGTGGGTGACCGCGTCCCCGATCGTCTCGACGGTGCCTGCAGCCTCGTGGCCGAGCAGAAACGGGAACTCGTCGTTGATCCCGCCCTCGCGGTAATGCAGATCGGTATGACACACCCCGCACGCGGCGATCCTCACCACGACATCGTTGGGCCCGGGATCAGGAATGGTGACCTGCTCGATCGAGACCGGCTCACCCTTCGCCTTCGCGACCACGGCACGCACTGTTTGCGGCATTGCTTCCTCCACACTCGGGTTGAAATGTCCTGACATCACACTTCCACAACCCATGCAGGAGTAGCGACATTCGTACATGCCGAACTGGTCGGTGTTCACGTGCTTGTGACCGGAGCGGCATCCGAACTTCGCGCACGCGGAGTATTCATGATCCATGTCTGCATCGATGGAATACGACCTCGTGGTGATCGGCTCGGGACCCGGTGGGCAGAAGGCCGCCATCGCGGCGGCAAAGCTCGGCAAACGGGTTGCCATGGTGGAGAAGGGAAAGATGCTCGGCGGTGTCTGTGTGAACACCGGGACCATCCCGTCGAAAACTCTGCGCGAGGCCGTTCTGTACCTCACCGGAATGAATCAGAGAGAGCTGTACGGTGCCAGCTACCGTGTCAAGGCGAACATCACTCCGGCGGATCTGCTTGCTCGCACGGCCCACGTGATCGGCAAGGAGATCGAGGTCGTCCGCTCGCAGCTGCTGCGGAACCGAATCGAACTGATCACCGGCACGGGTCGCTTCCTGGACGCCCACACCGTCGACATCGACGACGACCAACGTGGCGAGCGGATCACCGTCAAGGCGAAGAATGTCGTGATCGCCACGGGCACCGCCCCGGCGCGTCCCGCGGACATCGAGTTCGACGACTACCGAGTCCTCGATTCCGACGGAATTCTGAACCTCGAGTTCATACCCGCTTCGATGGTCGTGGTCGGTGCGGGTGTCATCGGTATCGAATATGCGTCGATGTTCGCGGCACTCGGCACGAAGGTGACCGTCGTCGAGAAACGAGACACCATGCTGGACTTCTGCGACCGCGAGATCGTGGAATCGCTGCAGTTCCATCTGCGTGATCTGGCGGTGACGTTCCGTTTCGGTGAAGCAGTCACGGCAGTGGACGTCGGACCGTCCGGCACGGTGACCACACTGGCCAGCGGAAAACGCATACCGGCCGAGGCCGTTATGTACTCGGCGGGACGCCAGGGTTTGACCGATGCACTGTCACTGGAGAACGCGGGACTCGAAGCCGACGCGCGGGGCCGCATCTTCGTCGACGACAACTTTCAGACGAAGGTCGATCACATCTATGCGGTCGGGGACGTCATCGGGTTTCCTGCATTGGCCGCTACATCGATGGATCAGGGACGACTGGCCGCGTACCACGCGTTCGGTGAACCGAGCAAAGGGCTGATGGACCTACAGCCGATCGGAATCTACTCGATTCCCGAAGTTTCCTACGTAGGCGCCACAGAGGTGGAGCTGACGAAAAACTCCGTCCCGTACGAGGTAGGTGTCTCGCGCTATCGGGAGCTGGCGCGAGGCCAGATAGCCGGCGACTCCTACGGCATGCTCAAGCTGCTCGTGTCGACGGAGGACAGGTCGCTGCTGGGGGTGCACATCTTCGGTTCGGGAGCCACCGACCTGATCCACATCGGCCAAGCAGTCATGGGGTGCGGTGGCTCCGTCGATTACCTGGTCGACGCCGTGTTCAACTACCCCACCTTGTCGGAGGCGTACAAGGTCGCGGCCCTGGACGTCACCAACAAGATCCGCGCGCTCGAGAGTTTCGGGGGCTGACCGAAGTCTCATCCAGCGGTCACAGGGAATGAACGACACGACGGGAGGTGTTCATTGGGGAGTGGGTGTCGTGAAAGCGACTTCCGGTGCTACCGCCCGAACCGCACGAGTATCCTGTCTCGAAGTCGGTTTCGGCGTCCTCCTCGCGCACCGGGCCTCGAACGAACTAGCGAAAGGGGTCCGGCATGGACGAGAAGTCGAGTATGTACGAGCTGGAGTTTCCGGCTCCACAGATCTCTTCCAGCGACGGAGTGGGGCCGATCCTGGTCCACGGTCTCGAAGGATTCTCCGACGCCGGTCATGCGGTGAAGTTGGCGACGAAGCATCTGCGGGAGACGCTGGAAACGGAGTTGGTCGCGTCGTTCGATGTGGACGAGCTGATCGATTATCGGTCGCGGCGCCCGACGATGTCCTTCAAGTCCGATCACTTCTCGGATTACGACGCTCCCGAGCTCAATCTGTACGCCGTCAAGGACAACACCGGCACGCCGTTCCTTTTGTTGTCCGGGATGGAGCCGGATCTGCGGTGGGAGAAGTTCACCACTGCGGTACGCCTTCTTGCCGAGCAACTCGGGGTCCGTCGCACCATCGGTCTCGGTTCGATCCCGATGGCGATCCCGCACACCCGCCCGCTCGGTGTGACGGCCCATTCGTCCAACAAGGATTTGGTTCCCGAGGATCAGAGCTGGTCCGGTGAGCTGCAGGTTCCCGGTAGCGCCTCCTCGCTGCTCGAACTACGGATGGCCCAGCACGGTCACGAGTCCATGGGCTTCTCCGTTCACGTTCCGCACTACCTCGCGCAGACGGATTACCCGGCGGCCGCGGAGACCTTGCTCGAGAACGTCAGCACCGCCGGCGAGCTCGACCTCCCCCTCGTCGCGCTGGGGCAGGCTGCGGCTCGCGTCAAGGAACAGGTCGACGAGCACATCACCGGCAACGAGGAAGTCCAGTCGGTCGTCCACGCGCTCGAGCGTCAGTACGACACGTACGTCGCAGCCCAGGAGCAGCAGTCGACGTTGTTGGCGAAGGATCAGGACCTTCCGAGCGGTGACGAACTGGGTGCGGAATTCGAGAAGTTCCTCGCCGAGCAGACCGGTTTCGGCACCGAGTCCGGCTCCCCGACCGACGCGGACTCCTCGGACGAGGGCCACGACAACCCCTGACCGGTTGTCGGTGATCGATTCTTCATGGGCGGTGTCGGGTGTGATGTTTCACGCCTGACGCCGCCCTTTTCGGTGTAACGAACAGCCCCCGACAAGCCGAAACATACCTGTAACTGTAAATCCGCTCGATATCTCGCCGATGCCGCGAACTCGTGCGAGAGTCTTAAGCGACATCCCTGCCCCGGCAGGACGGAGTTCGTCGGACGAAGGAGGCGAGATGAGCAATCCGCGCACACGCAAGCTGCGTCCGGTGCCGGACACTGCACCGCGGCTCGCCTTCCGCACCGTGCACGGATACAGGCGCGCCTACCGGATCGCGGGCGAGGGCCCGGTGCTGTTGCTCATTCATGGCATCGGCGACAACTCCGAGACGTGGAACGACGTCATCCCCCACCTCGCTCAGAGTTACACCGTCATCGCACCCGATCTGCTCGGGCACGGTCGATCGGACAAACCGCGCGCGGACTATTCGGTCGCCGCGTACGCCAACGGAATGCGGGATCTCCTGTCGGTGCTCGGCATCGAGCACGTGACGGTGGTCGGGCATTCGCTCGGCGGCGGCGTCGCTATGCAGTTCTCGTACCAGTTCCCTCACATGGTCGACCGTCTCGTCCTGGTGGCGTCCGGGGGCGTGACGAAGGACGTGCATCCGATCCTGAGGATCGCGTCGCTCCCCCTCGTCAGCGAGGCCGTGAAGCTGTTGCGCATCCCCGGTGCGTTGTCGCTGGTGAAGCTCGCGGGGTCGGTCGTGGGCCGAGTCAACGGATCACCGCTTCGACCGGGCGGGCTGCTGCACGACACACCGGACCTCGTCCGTGTACTGAGCGGACTCCCGGATCCGACTGCGTCCGAGGCGTATCTACGCACCCTTCGCGCTGTCGTCGACTGGCGAGGACAGGTGGTGACGATGCTCGATCGTTGCTATCTCACCGAGAACCTGCCTGTCCTCCTGGTCTGGGGTGACGAGGATTCGGTGATTCCGATCAGCCACGCGCGCCTCGCTCACGCAGCGATGCCCGGGTCGAAGCTCGAAGTGTTCCGCAGATCCGGTCACTTCCCGTTTCGGGACGACCCCATTCGATTTCTCCGCGTCCTCGAAGCGTTCTTCGAGGAGACGACGACGCTCGAGTTCGACGAGGCGCGGTGGCGACACCTTCTCGCGACCGGGGTCGGAGAGGACATGATTTCCGGTAGTGCGAGTACGCGTCTGGCCGTGCTCGGCGCGATGGGCTCGGACGAGCGCAGCGCCACGTGACGGCCGGGCTCGAAGGACTCCGGTGACATCGACGTCCCCGTCGACCCATAACCTGTAGGGGTGCTCCTCTTCGATCTCGTCCCCGATCCCACCACCGACGAGGCGCAGGATCCGGACACCCTGTTCGACATCTTTCAGGAGTGGACGGCCGAGCGCGGCCTGACGCTGTACCCGGCGCAGGAAGAGGCGCTGATCGAGCTGGTGTCGGGATCCAACGTCATCCTGGCCACGCCTACCGGATCGGGCAAGTCCATGGTCGCCGTCGGTGCTCACTTCGCGGCCGTGGCAGCGGGGCGGCGAACGTTCTACACCGCTCCCATCAAAGCTCTCGTCAGTGAGAAATTCTTTGCGCTCTGCGACATCTTCGGAGCTCAGAACGTCGGGATGATGACAGGTGACGCTTCGGTCAACGCGGGAGCGCCCATCATCTGCGCCACCGCGGAGATCGTCGCGAACCTGGCGCTGCGCCAGGGCGCGGACTCGGACATCGGGCAGGTCGTCATGGACGAGTTCCACTACTACTCCGAGCCGGATCGCGGTTGGGCCTGGCAGGTCCCCCTGATCGAACTCCCGAACGCACAGTTTCTTCTGATGTCCGCCACCCTCGGTGACGTCTCGTTCTTCCGGGACGATCTGACGAGGCGCACCGGCCGTGTCACCACGGTGGTGTCCGGGACGGAACGACCGGTGCCCCTGATGTTCTCGTACGTCACCACACCGATCAGCGAGACCATCGCGGAACTCGTCGAGACACACCTCGCCCCGGTGTACGTCGTCCACTTCACACAAGCAGCTGCTCTCGAACGCGCTCAGGCTCTGACGTCCGTCAACGTCGCGTCCAAGCAGGAGAAGGCCCAGATCGCCGATGCGATCGGCCAGTTCCGCTTCACGACGGGATTCGGCAAGACGCTGTCTCGGCTGGTCCGCCACGGCATCGGGGTCCACCACGCAGGGATGCTCCCCAAGTATCGACGACTCGTGGAGAAACTCGCTCAGGACGGCCTGCTCAAGGTCATCTGCGGGACCGACACTCTCGGCGTCGGCATCAACGTCCCGATCAGAACGGTGCTGTTCACCGGGCTGACCAAGTACGACGGAATTCGCACCCGCCAACTCCGCGCCCGCGAGTTTCATCAGATCGCAGGCCGCGCGGGCCGCGCGGGATACGACACCCTCGGTACCGTCGTCGTCGAGGCGCCGGAACACGACATCGAGAACGCACGTTTGGTCGCCAAAGCCGGTGACGACCCCAAGAAGCTCAAGCGCGTTCAACGCAAGAAGGCACCGGACGGGTTCGTGTCCTGGGGCGAGCCGACGTTCGAGCGAATCGTCGCGGCAAGCCCCGAACCGCTGACGTCCCGATTCTCGGTGAACAACTCCATGCTTCTCAATGTCATTGCTCGGCCCGGCAATTGCTTCACCGCGATGCGCCATCTGCTCGAGGACAGTCACGAGACTCGCCCCGCCCAACGCAAACACATCCTTCGGGCGATCACCCTCTACCGGGGGCTCGTTGCCGCCGGGATCGTCGAGCAATCGGCCGAGCCGGATGCCGACGGGAAGTACGCCCGCTTGACGATGGATTTGCAACCGGACTTCGCGCTCAATCAGCCGCTGTCTCCGTTCGCGCTGGCGTCGTTCGAACTGCTCGACACGGAATCCGCAACACACGCCCTCGACGTCGTGTCGATCATCGAATCGACGTTGGACGACCCACGCCAGATCTTGATGGCTCAGCAGCACGCCGCACGCGGTGAGGCAGTAGCGCAGATGAAAGCCGACGGCATCGAGTACGACGAGCGGATGGAACTCCTCGAAGAGGTGACGTGGCCCAAGCCCTTGGCCGAGCTCCTCGTCCCCGCGTTCGAGATCTACCGGGGAGGCCACCCCTGGTTGAACGACGTTGCGTTGTCACCGAAATCCGTCGTCCGCGACATGATCGAACGGACCATGACGTTCGCGGAACTGATCAGTCACTACGGGCTCAGCCGCTCCGAGGGACTCGTTCTCCGCTACCTCGCCGATGCCTATCGGGCACTGCGCCAGACGGTTCCCCCCGAGGCCAGGACCGAGGAGGTGCAGGACATCACCGAATGGTTGGGCGAGCTGGTCCGTCAGGTCGACTCCAGCCTGCTCGACGAATGGGAGAACCTGACCGACCCCGGTGAGGAACCGGAGACCAGGCCGGAGGCGTACGGCGGGGATTCTCCGAAACCGATCACCGCCAACCCCAGGGCTTTTCGAGTCATGGTCCGCAACGCCGTCTTCAAGCGCATCGAACTCGCTGCCGGGCGCCGATGGAATGCTCTCGACGAGCTCGACGACGGCCCCGACTGGGAATTCGATCTGGAGCCGTACTTCGAGGAGTACGGCGAGATGGGCACCGGCCCGTCGGCGCGGGGCCCGGCCCTGTTCGATCTCGTCGTCGGCAAGGACGAGACGACGGTGCGACAGATCATCGAAGATCCCAACGGGGACCAGGGATGGTCGCTCGTCGGGACGATCGACCTCGAGGAATCGAATGCCGCGGGTGAGATCGTGTTCGACGAGATAGTGGTTCAGGCGGGCTGATTCGGGCCGGCTACCCGAGCACCGATGCGAGAGATGAGGTTTGCGATCGCTCGATACTCGTCGCCGCGCGCACTCGAGGCTCGGTGAACCAGTCCCATGGTGCGACCGGGCTTGGGGTCCGCGAACTCTCCGATACCGAGTGCTCCCCTGCCCGTTTCCACGTGCACCGCCGAACGCGGGACGAGTGTCACGCCGAGACCGCCTGCGACGCACTGCACGACGGTGGCCAGAGACGTGGCTCTCGTGTCGCTCGACATCGGCGCGCTGTCGACGGATCGACACAGATCGAGTGTCTGATCGCGAAGGCAGTGCCCGTCGTCCAGGAGCAACATGGGCTGCCCCGCGAGTACGTTCAGCGCGAGCCCGGTTCGGCCCGCAAGGTCGTGGGCAGGCGGCACGACCAGGACGAAGTCCTCGGTGTACACAGGGATTTCGACCAGACCGTTCTCTTCGGTCGGCAAGGCGACGACGGCAGCCTCTATCGCACCGCTCCGCAGCGAGGCGAGCAGTCGTTCGGTCTGGTCCTCCACGATGAACGGCACGACATCCGGATACTCGGCGGCGATCGCCGGCAGCAGGGCAGGCAGAACGTACGGCGCGACGGTGGGAATGAGGCCCAACCTGAGCGGGCCCGCCAACGTGCTGCCCAAGCCGGACGCTTCGGTGACGAAGCCGTCGGCCGCTTCCAGAGTGGCGCGTGCCCGCCCCAGGAGCTGATTGCCTGCAGTGGTCACCAGAACCTTTCGCGTGCTGCGCTCGACCAGCTGGACGCCGAGTCCCTGCTCCAGCGATGCGAGCGCTTGCGAGAGCGTCGGCTGGCTGACCTTCAGCCGTGCGGCCGCGGTACCGAAATGACGGTGCTCGGCCACCGCCACGAATGCGCGCAACTGCGACAGCGTCGGCTGATAACTCTGATCGGACATACCGATCAGTCTAGGCCAACTCATCGGCAACACCTTTCGCCCGGAGTCCTCGTCGGCGCTCGCGTAGACTCTGCCGCCATGGGTATCGACGTGTCGGTAGTGCGAGTGTTCACCGATCAGGACGGCAACCACGGCAATCCCCTGGGAATCGTCGACGCCCAGGACGTCCCCGAGAACGAACGACAGGCACTGGCGCATCGATTGGGATTCAGCGAAACCATCTTCTACAGCCGTAGTTCGAGCGATCCGGCTCGCGCCGAGGCGACCATCTACGCCCCGGCGCAGGAACTGCCGTTCGCCGGGCATCCCACGGTCGGACTGTCGTGGTGGCTGCGCGCACAGGGCACCCCGATCGACGTGTTGACCGTACCCGCTTCCGATCTCGCGGTCCGCTACGACGGTGACGTGTCCTGGGTCAGAGCCAAGCCCGAGTGGACGCCCCACTTCGTCGAGCATCACCTGGACTCCGCTGCCGACGTCGACGAACTCGATGCCGCGTCGTTCACCGACGATCACCACTACGCCTGGGCCTGGACGGACGAAGGCGCAGGGCACATCAGGTCACGAATGTTCGCACCCAGCATGGGAATTGCCGAGGACGAGGCCACCGGCTCGGCGGCAGTCTGGATCACCGGAGTACTCGGACGAGGACTCGTCGTCGCTCAGGGACGCGGTTCCGTTCTCGTCACCGGTCGCGACGGGGACTGGATCGAGCTGGGCGGCCGCACCGTTTCGGAGAACACCATCAGCGTGTGACGGCGGACACGTCGACGAAGATCTCGTCGCCCAGCGTGACGCCGGGCACGAGAGGGAGTCGATCGCCGCTCCAGAACTTTCCGGGGTCGAACCAGTTCGCCTTCTTGTTGCCCGTCAGCAACCCCATCGAGTCGTACGTCATCGCAACCACTTCCGCGCAATACGCGGTTTCGAGGGCCGCGGATCCGGCGGCCTCGTCCTCGCGGGATCGGCGACGAAACGTCGGTACCCGTCCCTTGAACCAACTGCCCGCCAACTTCGCCGTCGTCGGGAACGCTGTTCCGTCCATCCGCGCGATGGTGCGCATCAGCGCATCCTCCTGCTCGCGGGTCACGGGCTCACTCAACTGCCGCAGCCAGCATCGCTGCGCGTACTTGTCGGACCACTGCAGCACCGCCGCCCGTAGGTCGTGCAACTGGACCCCGCGCTGAAAGTTGCCCGTCCACATGTCCTGCAGCGTCTTCCCCAGCTCGGCATGCCACATCAGCGGGGGTAGATCGTCGACGACCACGGCCATTCCGACGTGGTTCACCGGACTGTTGGTCAACGTCTGTATCGCACGATCGGCCGCCGAATGCCCACGGAAGATCCAGATGTCACCGGTCCGAGTGGCATCGACAGCAGTGTCGAGCGAAATCGACGAAACAGTCATGAGACCCAGCGTAAAGGGATCGCTCCTGTCGGCTCCACTCCCGGCCTTCATGGGTCGTTCCTGCCGGCTCCACTCCCGGCCTTCCTGGGTCGTTCCTGCCGGCTCCACTCCCGGCCCCCGATCCCAGTACGGTGAGGCGATGAAGCTGTGGAAGGTACTCGGCCTTGCGGGCGTCGTCGGTGTTGCGGCAACCGGAGCACTCGTCGTGAAGTCGGAGCGCACTCGCCGCGCCTACGCACCGGACGAGGTGCGCGCGCAGTTGCACCGTCGGTTCGCCGAGGCTGCGGAAACCGAACCGCCGCCGCCGCTGCCCACACCGACTCGCGGGCAGCGCCTTCGGGCGAAATTCAGCCGAGCGCGCTGAGAATTCGAGTCGCGAGCTCCTGCACCTGGGCGTCGGTCATGACGAACGCCGGCGAGATCTGCATGGCTCCCTGTCCGGCTGCGCGGCCGGACACTCCGTGCTCGCGGAGTGTCTTGACGAACGGCAATGCTTCGGCTGGATCGGCGAGCTGGATCGCCGCCACCGCACCGAGCCCACTGCGCACTTCCTGAACACGCGGGTGATCGGCGAGCGGCGCGAGGTAGGTGTGCAACGACGACTCCAGGCGGGCGGATTCCTGCAGGAGGTTCTCGCGTTCGACGATGTCGAGGTTGGCGAGGGCCGCGGCGGCCGCACCGGCGTGGCCGCCGTAGGTGTACCCGTGCCTCCACCAGGCTCCGCCTGCGAAGAACGGCTCGGCGATCTGTGGGGCGATGAACACTGCGCCCATCGGAACGTATCCCGAGGTGAGCCCTTTGGCGGTGGTCATCAGATCCGGTGCGAGATCGAACCGAGAGGACGCGAACCACGATCCGCCGATCCGGCCGAACCCGGTGACGACCTCGTCCGCGACGAACAGCACGTCGTTGTCTCGGCAGATCTGCCTGACCTCCGCCAGGTAGCCGTCCGGCGGCAGGTAGACGCCACCGGCGCCGATGATGGGTTCGCAGAAGAAGGCAGCGACCTTGTCGGACCCCACTTCCTCGATCAGCGCCAACAGGCTCTTCGCGTCGTCCCACGCGACAGTCCTGGCGTCGGGCATCAGCGTGCCGTAGTTCTCGTGGTTGACCGGAATGCCGGCGAGAGAGGTACCTGCGACGTGCATACCGTGATATGCCTTCTGCCGCCCCACGATCAGCGTCTTCTCGGGCCTGCCCACCTCGTGCCAGTAGCGCCGAGCCAGCTTGGCCGCGGTATCGATCGAGTCGGATCCGCCCGAGGTGAAGAAGATCTTGCTGCCTGCGACCGGTGCGATCTCGGCGAGACGCTCGGCGAGGACCGACGTGGTCTCCGGCACGAAGTCTCCGAAGTTGGAGTAGTGCGCAAGAGAAGACAGTTGGGTCGCGACCGCGTCGGCGATCTCGCGACGACCGTGCCCGACGTTGGTGAACCAGAGTCCGGCGGTGGCGTCGAGGTACTCGTTACCGTCGCGGTCGTAGATGTAGGCGCCGTCACCGCGGGCGACGACGAACGGCCCGGACGCGGTGACTGCGCCCATGTCGGCGAAACCGTGCCACAGCGCGGAGTGTCTGGATTCGAAACTCGGTTCGGTCGCGGAAGACATGCTCCGAAGCCTAGTCACTGCGGTCGTCCGCGCCACTGCCGAGTCGCCATCTGCTGCCGAGTCGGCCGACGGCGTTCACGGCGAGTGCCATCAACACGAATGCCACGGTCAGCACCACCAGTCCGATGACGAGCGCGACATAACCTTGCCCTCGGGGGTCGAGGAACGGGTAGGGGTACCAGTCGACGATCGGGCCTCGAATCAGGCTGTAGATCCCGTAGACGAGGGGAAACAGCAGCCACAGAAGAGACCGCGCCTCCGAGATCCGCTTGCGTGCGGGAACGATCACCCAGTCGAGAAGCAGGACCACCGGCATGATTCTGTGCACCACGTTGTTGGTCCACGGATCCGCGACACCGACGTCGATGTTCGCCAGAAGAACGGCATAGATGATCCCGGTGATCACCATGTACAGCGTCACGGCACCCCGGAACAACTGCCATCCCTCGCCTGGAGGATCGACGATGCCGCCGATACCCAGCACCACGACGGTCAGCACGTTGCTCAGGACGGTGAAGTAACTGAAATAGTTCGCGACCGAGAAACCTTCGGTCCCGACACCTTTCGCGAGAATCGTCGCCAGGGCTGCGGCTGTCAGAAGAGCGAACCCGACCCTCGCAATTCTGATTACTATCGACGTGGAATCGGTAGGCATAGCCGATCTTTGCACAGGCCGACGACCCATCGGTGTGTACCGCGCCGACACCGCGGACGCTGCAGCAACTATCCTTGTGCCAGCATGTCTACCTCATCCACCGCAGAACGTCGTCGCGCACTGTCGACCAGATTGGCCGACGTCTCGATTCGGGACGAACACCGGCTGCGTCGCAGACTCGACCGCGCCCGCACACCCGACGCCGTCGACACCGTCGAACGTGAGGTCGCGAAGGCGGAAGCGGTGGTCGCGAACCGGCGCGCGGCGCTGCCCCGTATCGAGTATCCCGAGTCACTGCCTGTCAGTCTCCGCAAGAACGACATCGCCGACGCCATCGCGAACAACCAGGTCGTGATAGTTGCCGGTGAAACGGGATCGGGCAAGACGACACAGATACCCAAGATCTGCTTGGAACTGGGACGCGGCATCAGAGGATCGATCGGGCACACGCAGCCTCGTCGTCTCGCAGCACGGACCGTCGCCGAACGCATCGCCGAGGAAGTCGGCGAATCGATCGGTGAGTCGGTGGGCTACAAGGTCCGGTTCACCGATCAGTCGTCGGATTCGACGCTCGTGAAGCTCATGACGGACGGCATTCTGCTGGCCGAGATCCAACGTGACCGTCTTCTGCGGCAGTACGACACGCTCATCATCGACGAGGCACACGAACGCAGCCTCAACATCGACTTCATCCTCGGCTATCTGGCTCAGCTCCTCCCCCGCCGCCCGGATCTGAAGGTGATCATCACCTCCGCCACCATCGACCCGGAACGGTTCGCCCAGCACTTCGCACGGGACGGCGTTGCGGCGCCCATCGTCGAAGTGTCCGGCCGCACGTTCCCCGTGGAGATGCGGTACCGTCCGCTGTCCATCGATGTCGACGACAGCACCGTGGATCTCGATCCCGTCGACGCCACGTGCGACGCCGTCGCCGAGCTGATCGGCGAGGGCGACGGCGACATCCTGGTGTTCCTCTCCGGCGAGCGCGAGATTCGTGACACCGCGGATGCGCTGCGCGAGAGACAGTTCCGCGGAACCGAGATAGTGCCACTGTATGCGCGCCTGTCGGCGGCCGAGCAGCATCGAGTGTTCACCCAGCACACGGGCCGACGAGTCGTGTTGTCCACCAACGTCGCGGAGACGTCGTTGACGGTTCCGGGCATCCGGTACGTGGTGGACCCTGGAACAGCACGCATCTCCCGCTATTCACTACGGACCAAAGTCCAACGGCTGCCGATCGAGCCCATCTCCCAGGCGTCCGCCAGGCAGCGGGCAGGCCGGTGTGGACGCGTCGCCGACGGAATCTGCATCCGGCTCTATTCGGAGGACGACTTCGAGTCCCGTCCCCAGTTCACCGAGCCGGAGATCCTGCGGACCAACCTGGCGTCGGTCATCCTGCAGATGACGTCCCTCGGTCTGGGGAAGATCCAGGAGTTCCCGTTCGTCGAAGCGCCCGACCCCCGCAGCATTCGCGACGGAATCGGCCTGCTCGAGGAGCTCGGTGCGCTGAAACCGTCCAGCGGAACCGGCGAATCGGAGCTCACGCCCATCGGGCGCGAGCTCGCGGCTCTGCCCGTGGATCCTCGAATGGGTCGGATGTTGGTGGAAGCCAACAACACCGGGGCACTCGCCGATGCTCTCGTCGTCGTGTCGGCATTGTCCATCCAGGACGTACGGGAGCGTCCCACCGAACACCAGCAGGCCGCCGACGAACAGCATGCGCGCTTCGCCGTCCCCAATTCGGACTTCCTGGCGTACGTCGAGTTGTGGAAGTACCTTCGGGACCGGCGAACCGATCTGTCCTCCAACCAGTTCCGCAGAATGTGCCGCGCCGAGTTCCTGCACTACCTGCGCATCAGGGAATGGCAGGACCTGCACGGTCAACTGCGGCAGATCACCCGAGGGATGGGGTGGAGCATCCCCGATTCGCCGTCGACCCCGACAGCTCTGCACCAGTCTCTTCTCTCGGGTCTGCTGTCGCACATCGGCCTTCGCGAGGGTGACAAACGAGAATTCCTCGGTGCGCGCGGCACTCACTTCGCGGTGTTCCCCGGCAGTGGACTGTTCAAGAACCCTCCGCGCTGGGTGATGGCGGCCGAACTCGTGGAGACCGGACGGTTGTGGGGCCGAATGGCAGCGCGAATCGAACCGGAGTGGGCCGAGAGGCTCGCACCGCATCTGGTCAAGCGCACGTACTCGGAACCGCACTGGTCCACCAAACGCCAATCCGCAATGGCCTACGAGCGCGTCACCCTCTACGGCATCCCACTGGTCGCGGGCAGGCCCGTCAACTATCACACCGTCGACCCGGAGGCGTCACGCGAGCTGTTCATCCGGCACGCACTCGTACAAGGTGAGTGGAAGACTCAGCACCCGTTCTTCCACAGGAACCGTGAGTTGCTGGACGACGCAGGCGAGTTGGAGAACAAGGCCCGCCGCCGCGACATCGTCGTCGACGACGATGCACTGTTCGACTTCTACGACGCACGGATCGGCGCGGAGGCCGTGTCCGCTCGTCACTTCGACACCTGGTGGAAGAAAACTCGCCGGAGTACACCCGATCTTCTCGACTTCACCACCGAGACGGTGGTGAATGCTGACGCGGCGTCGGTTCTCGGCGGTGATTACCCCGATGCGTGGCGACAGGGAGAGATCCTCTTCCCCCTCACCTATCAGTTCGAACCGGGGTCCGAAGCCGACGGTGTCACGGCCAGGATCCCGATCGCACTTCTCGCACAGGTCCAGCCGGTTGGGTTCGACTGGCTCGTGCCCGGTATGCGCGCAGAACTGGTCACGGCCTTGATCAAACTTCTCCCCAAGGCCCAACGGCGCACCGTCGTTCCTGCACCCGACTTCGCCTCTGCCGCTCTGGCGTCGATGAAACCGCGCTCGGAGCCGATCGTGACAGCACTGGCTCGTGAACTCTCGCGGCTGGGGTCCACACGCATCGACCCGGACGATGTCGATCTGGGTTCTCTGCCCGCACATCTGAGGATGACGTTCGTTGCGGTCGACACCGACGGCAAGACGCTCGGATCGAACAAGGACCTGGTTGCACTGCGAAAAGCACTGGCGCCCCGCGTCGATCGTGAAGTCGCGAGCGCGGTGGGTGCAGCCGAGCGACCGGCGACCCTGGCATGGACGTCGTCGACACTGGGAACCTTGGACGCAACGGTCTCCACATCGGTCGCGGGACAGACGGTGACCGGATATCCCGCCCTCATCCGGGAGGACGGCGGCGTGGCCGTCCGTGTTCTCAGCACCCCAGCTGCTCAGCGCGCCGCGATGCGGGAAGGGACGCGCGCACTTCTTCTGGAGTCGGCACCACGAGGCACGAAGGCGTTGCTTGCCGGCATCCCGACGCGTGAACGACTGGCCCTCGGCCAGAACCCCTACGGCAGCATCGAAAGCCTGCTCGACGACTGCAGGAAAACTGCTGTCGACGAGTCGATGACCGCGCACGGAGGTCCTGTCCGGTCTCCCGAGAAGTTCGCGGCTCTCGCCGCCGCGGTCGGTGCCGACACCGCTCGACGAACCAGCGAGATACTCGGACTGGTCCGGCCGATTCTCACCGCAGCACTGGAACTGCGTTCCGTACTGGATCCTCTACAGGGCGACGCGGCCGACGATGTACGAGAACAGCTGTCCTCACTGGTGTTCGACGGTTTCGTGTTCGAGTTCGGATCGACGCGCCTCGTCCATATCCCGCGCTATCTCGACGCCGCGACGGCACGCCTGAAATCTCTGCCGAGCAGTGCCGGACGTGACGATGCAGGGATGGACGTCCTCGACCGCGTGTACGAGGCATACGACAGGATGCTCCGCTCGCTACCGGAGACCAAACACCACACTTCAGCGGTGCAGGATGTGTTCTGGATGATCGAAGAACTGCGAGTCGGCCTGTTCGCGCAGAGCATCCGCACGGCCTATCCGGTGTCGGAGAAGCGTCTCGTGCGGGCCATGGAGGTCGCGGCACGATCGTGACCCGGCGAGCGTCAGTCGACCGCCGCAGCCTGCCGGTGCGCACGAAGATCGAGGATTTCCTTTTCGAAATCCTCGGCTGAGCTGAACGAGCGGTACACCGACGCAAACCTCAGGTACGCGACCTCGTCGAGGTCACGCAGGGGGCCGAGAATGGCCAGACCGACCTCGTGGCTGGGGATCTCGGCCGATCCCGACGCTCGAACCGCGTCCTCGACCTGCTGCGACAGAAGATTCAACGCATCGTTGTCGACATCGCGGCCCTGGCATGCGCGTCGCACACCCTTGACTACCTTTTCCCGAGAGAAGGGCTCCGTCACCCCACTGCGCTTCACCACCGCCAGCACCGCCGTCTCCACCGTGGTGAACCGACGTCCACATTCCGGGCACGAACGACGACGACGAATAGCCTGGCCCTCGTCTGCTTCCCGCGAATCCACCACGCGCGAGTCGGGGTGCCTGCAGAACGGGCAATGCATGGTTGAGCCTCCGTCGTAGCCGTCACGCACCCCCGAACGGCACACAGGAGGCGCAGGCTTCGAGGATACTCGGAGCGGAACCGAACCGGCTCCGTCCCCTGACAGACGAGGCAGACACAACACAGCGCTACGGACCTACTGTGCTGCTGACGACCGTGCCGTTCGAGACCGTGTCGCCCGATACCGTGTCGCCCAATACCGTGTCGCTCTGGACCTGGACCGTGGCAACAGAAGGCGCAGAAACCGATTCGAGCGACGATGCGCGCAGGTTCGCCATTCCGACGAGCGCCAACAGCACCAGTGCGGTCCCCACCACTCCCGCCACCGCGCCGAGCACGGTGATGCGCTGGCTACGATGCGCCTGGTCCGCGCACCCCTCGGCCCGCCGGTCGTGCTGGCCGCCGCGCACCGCGGACGCGCCGACACGACGCCGACGTTGCATCGCCGCACGACGCTGCGACGCAGTCTGACGGGTACTGACAGCACGGCGAGTCTGCTGGTGCTGCTCCGTACGGACGGGCCGCTCGGTGGTGATGCTCATCGGAACCTCCGGTGTCGAACGAGACGTGGATTCGAACGCTATTCGATCAGGCGTTCGATGAACGCTTGTTCGAAAGTTCTATCACGCACCTCCGACAAAGTCAGTAGAAAACGCGACACGGATCGAACAGATGTTTGATCCAACAGCGATTACGGGCTAAGTTCGTGTCAGAAACCACACGTCACATCCATCCCACGCGTTCTGGTCTTCGAGCACGTTCGAGTTCCGGCACACGCACGCATCACGCAGGAGGACGCACGAATGAAAGACGAGACCTCTACTGGGTCGAATGGCACGGGGTCGAATGGCACGGGGTCGAATGGCACGGGGTCGAATGGCACGGGGTCGAACGGTAAGACTGCTGGGAAGCCCGCTGCGCCGAAAACCGCGGCGACGAAAAGTGCGGCCGGCAAGGCTGCGGCGGGCAAGCCTGCTGCCGTGCCGACGGCGAAGGCGTTCGAGGGCGAGGGAACGGATATCAACGCCGGACTCACCGAGCGTCAGCGCAAAGTGCTCGAGGTGATCCGGGCGTCGGTCACCGAGCGGGGATATCCACCGAGCATCCGCGAGATCGGCGATGCCGTCGGGCTCACGTCCACATCGTCCGTGGCACACCAGCTGCGCACGCTCGAGCGCAAGGGCTTCCTCCGCCGAGACGCCAATCGTCCTCGGGCCGTCGATGTGCGGGGGCTCGACGAGGTGCAAGCGGATCACGCGGCTGCAGTCGCCGACGGTTCTGCTCCGTCCGAGGACCAGCTGCCCACGCCGACTTTCGTGCCCGTTCTCGGACGAATCGCCGCGGGTGGACCCATCCTCGCCGAGGAAGCCGTCGAAGACGTGTTCCCGCTCCCCCGCGAACTGGTGGGCCAGGGGTCCCTGTTCCTGCTGAAAGTCGTCGGCGAATCCATGATCGATGCCGCGATCTGCGACGGAGACTGGGTTGTCGTGCGTCAGCAGAGCGTCGCGGACAACGGCGACATCGTCGCGGCCATGATCGAGGGCGAAGCAACCGTCAAGACGTTCAAACGAACCAAGGGTGATGTCTGGTTGATGCCGCACAACCCCTTGTTCGAGCCCATCCCCGGCAACGACGCAGCGATCCTGGGCAAGGTCGTCACCGTGATGCGCAAGCTCTGAACAGCGCTCGTTCCACCACCCCCGTACCGACACGGAGCGAACGTAGCGTTCGGTCACTTCAAGTGACCGAACGTCACGTTCGCTCCGTTCAGGGGGTGCGGCGGCGCGCGCTCGGGGTTACGACGGGGTCAGAGGTCCAGTCCTCGGCCGATGATCTCCTTCATGATTTCCGTGGTGCCACCGTAGATGGTCTGCACACGAGAATCCATGTAGGCCTTGGCGATCGGGTATTCCTTCATGTATCCGTAGCCGCCGTGCAGCTGTAGGCATCTGTCGATCAGCTTGACCTGGTTCTCGGTTGTCCACCATTTCGCCATGGCGGCTTCCTGCACGGTGAGCGTGCCGGCGTTGAGGAGTTCGATGAACTTGTCGACCATGATGCGTGTCGCGGTCGTTTCCGTGGCCAGTTCGGCGAGCACGAAGCGGGTGTTCTGGAATTTGCCGATGGACTTGCCGAACGCTTTGCGGTCCCGGCAGTACTGGATGGTCATGTCCAGCGCGGATTCCATGGCTGCGGCTGCGACGACGGCGATCGACAGGCGCTCCTGCGGCAGGTTCTGCATCAGGTAGATGAAGCCCATGCCTTCTTCGCCGAGGAGGTTGGCTGCGGGGACTCGAACGTCGGTGAAGCTGAGCTCGGCGGTGTCCTGGGCTTTCATGCCGATCTTGTCGAGGTTGCGTCCGCGTTCGAAGCCTGGCATGTCGCGTTCGACGACCAGCAGGCTGAAGCCCTGCGCACCCTTCTCCGGGTCGGTACACGCGACGACGATGACGAGGTCGGCGTTGATGCCGTTGGTGATGAAGGTCTTGGATCCGTTCAGGACCCACTCGTCCCCGTCGCGAACTGCGCGGGTCTTGATTCCCTGCAGATCACTGCCGGTACCGGGCTCGGTCATGGCGATCGCGGTGATGAGTTCGCCTGAGCAGAATCCGGGGAGCCAGCGCTGTTTCTGCTCGTCGTTGGTGAGCTCGATCAAGTAGGGCGCGACGACGTCGTTGTGCAGGGTGAACCCGATTCCGCTGTATCCGCCGCGGGTGGTTTCCTCGGTGACGATGGCGTTGTACCGGAAGTCCTTGACCCCGCCGCCGCCGAACTCCTCGGGCGCTGCCGTTCCCAGGAAGCCTTGCTTGCCAGCTTCCACCCAGACGTCACGGTCGACGATGTTCTGCTCTTCCCAGCGCGCATGGTTGGGGGCGACGTGCTGGTCCAGGAACTTTCGGTACGACTCGCGGAAGAGGTCGTGCTCGGGTTCGAACAGGGTGCGGTCCACGGGTTACTCCTTCGAGGGTGACACTTGTCGTGCGTTCCCTCGACACTACGACCGCGCCCGACCTCGGTCGATGACCGAGCCGCGCAGGATCGGTGACCGAACTAGCGGGTAGCGAGCCGGCTGAGTGCGCGCAGAGCCGGATAGCCGACGAGGATGCCCACCGAGCCCCATGCGATGCCGCCGAGGTCGACCGATCCGATGGTCAAGGTCAAATCGCCGATTCCCGCGACCAGTGCGGCCGCGACGACGGTGAGGTTGACCGGGTCGGTGAAGTCGACCTTGTTGTCGGACCAGATCCGGACTCCCAGTAGGCCGATGAGTCCGTAGAGGACGAGCGTGGCGCCGCCGATGACGCCGTCGGGAACCGTGAACACGAGTGCGCCGAACTTCGGGGAGAACGCGAGCACGATTGCCGTGACGGCTGCGACCCAGTACGCGGCTGTGGAGTACACGCGGGTGGCGGCCATGACCCCGATGTTCTCGGCGTAGGTGGTCGTTCCAGAACCTCCCGCGGCGCCCGCGAGCGTCGTGGCCAGCCCGTCGGCGATGAGTGCGTCTCCTGCGAGGTCGTCGAGCGACTTCCCCGTCATCGCGGACACTGCTTTGACGTGGCCTACGTTCTCGGCGACGAGAACGATGACCACGGGCAGGGCGATCAGAACGACGGACAGCTCGAACGTGGGTCCACGGAACTCGGGCATTCCGATCCACGAGGCGGCCTTCATGGCGTCGAGTTTCGCTGCGTCGATCTGTCCGACCACCGCCGCGAACACCCAGCCGATGACGACTCCGACGAGAATGCCCAGGCGGCCGAGGAGTCCTGGACCGGCCACGGTCACCACGAGAATGGCGATCAGGGTGACTGCCGCGACAAGTGGTTGCGCCTCGAAGGACGATGTCGCCGCGGGGGCGAGGTTCAGGCCGATGAGCACCACCACGGCACCCGTCACGACGGGCGGCATGACTGCTTCGATCACTCGCCCGCCTGCGAATTTCACGACGAATCCGACTGCGGCCAAAACGATTCCGACGGACATGACGGCGCCGAGCTGAGCTGCCGGACCATCCGCCTGCGCTGCGCTGAGCGGTGCGATGAACGCGAACGACGAACCGAGGTAGCTGGGGATCCGGCCCCGCGTGATGATCAGGAACAAGGCGGTGCCGATTCCGGAGAACAGCAGCGTCGTCGTGACCGGGAACCCGGTCACCGTCGGCACCAGCAGTGTCGCGCCGAACATCGCGATCACGTGCTGCATGCCGATACCCACCGTGCGAGGCCATGACAGCCGCTCGTCGGGCGCCACGACTGCGCCCGCGGAGGGCGTCTTTCCGTCGCCGTGCAGGGTCCATCCGAAGTTTCGACTCACAAGCAGTGAATCCTAGAGGGCATTCACGCCAGAAGCGCGGTGACCGCCGCACGAGCCGCGGCCGAGCTGTCCGTTTTCAGGGCGGCGTCGGCAGCGGCACGGCACTGGTCGAGCGTGACGGAGGACAATTTCGCCCCGACGTGCGCCACGGCGGCGGACGCCGCGGACAGCGAGGTGACCCCCAGACCCACCAACACACACGCCAGCAGTGGGTCTGCCGCGGCCTCACCGCACACCCCGACGGGCTTGCCCGCTGCGGCACCCGCCTTCGCCGTGTGGGCGACGAGCGCGATGACCGCCGGCTGCCACGGATCGGTGAGGTCGGCCAGCTGCGGCGACATCCGGTCCGCAGCCATCGTGTACTGCGCGAGGTCGTTGGTACCGATCGACAGGAAGTCGACGTGTTCGAGAATGTGCTCGGCCATCAACGCCGCGGCGGGAATCTCGATCATCACACCGGGCTTCAACCCGCGTGCCCGCACGTCGTCGGCGAACGCTGCCGCTTCGGCCGCGGTCGCGATCATCGGGGCCATGACCCACGGCGTCGACCCCGTCGCTGTCGCGGCGGCGGCGATTCCGTCGAGCTGGCGAAGCAGAATTCCCCTGTCCTGCGCGGCGATTCGAATACCGCGGATTCCGAGGGCAGGGTTGGCCTCGTCGGCGTGGTTCGCGAACCGCAACGGCTTGTCCGAGCCCGCATCGAGGGTTCTGACGACCACCTTGTGGCCGGCGAAGGCGTCGAGCACCTCACCGTAGATCTCCGCCTGCTCCTCGGCCGTCGGCTCCACGTCGCGGTCGAGGAAGCAGAGTTCGGTGCGGAACAGTCCGATGCCTTCGGCCGCGGTCCGGCGAGCCGCGCGGGCACCGGCACCGTCCTGGACGTTGGCGAGGATGTCCACGAGGTGTCCGTCCGATGTCGAACCCGGTCCGGCCCACCGCGACACACGATCCAGTTCTGCCCGCGCGTCGGCGACGGCCTGTGTCGCCAGCGCCGCGTCCGGGTCGAGCACGATCCTGCCGGCTATGCCGTCGACCACCACGGGCGTGCCCTCGGCCACGTCGTCGAGACCGGACACGGCTACGACACACGGGATTCCGAGCTGGCGGGCGATGATCGCGGTATGACTGGTCGGTCCGCCGAGTGACGTCGCGAGCCCGACGACGAAGTCGGGGTCGAGCCCGGCGGTGTCGGCCGGCGCCAAGTCGTCGGCGAGAAGGATGGACGGAACCGTCGGGGCCGGCACGCCCGGTTCCGGCGATCCGAGTATCTGCGCGACGACCCGATCACGGACGTCACGCAGGTCGGTGACGCGCTCGGCCATCAGGCCGCCGAGCTTGGTGAACATCGATACGAATTGTTCGGTCGCGGCATTGGTCGCCGACGTCGCGGACGATCCCGCAGCGATGTGCTTCTCGGCAGCTTTCAGCCAGCCGCGGTCCTGAGCCATGGCCGCGTTGGCCGAGAGCACCTCCGATGCCGCTCCGGTGGCCAACTCTGCCCGGCCCCGAAGCCGACCGGCCACCACGGACGTCGCCTCACGGAACTTCTCGAGTTCGGGCCCGCGCGCCTGCTCGTCCAGCACCGTGTCGTCGACGGGCACGTCCGGCCGGCCGCCGGGCCTGATCACCGGGCCGTAGCCGACTCCGGGTACGACGGGCGTGCCGGTCAGAACCGCCGAACCGGCCAGTGCTGCTCCGGTCTCCCGGTTCTCGGCGAGGTGCGATCCCGTCATGTGTCCTCCTTGAACGAAAAGTGCGCGCGGCGAAGTGGGCGTGTGTCCGTATCCGCTGTTATCGACTTGTTGTGACTCAGATTACTCTTTGCTCTTGACATGTCAACAGATACGGGCGTAAAACAACATAAACCAACACGTAATCGGATCAGAGCCCAGCCCGTACGCACGACGGAGAGGAGGAACGGATGTACGCAGAGGAACGTCAACAATCGATTGCAGAGCTGATCACCAGTCGTGGACGTGTCTCGGTGGCCGATCTGTCCACCTCGTTCGGGGTCACCACGGAGACCGTTCGCCGGGACCTGGCGATGCTGGATCGCCTCGGTGTCGTTCGGCGCGTTCACGGCGGTGCGGTGCCCGCGTCGGCTCTGACGGTCACCGAACCCGGCGTCGGTGAACGTGAATACACGCGAGCCGAACAGAAGGATGCGATCGCTGCCGCCGCGGTCGAGTACCTCCCGGGTTCGGGAGGCAGCGTCGTAATGGACGCCGGAACCACAACGGGCCGATTGGCCGCGTTGATCGGCCCCGACCGTGAGCTCACCCTGGTCACCAACTCCGTTCCGATCGCAGCGAGAGTTGCACCCCTGTCCGGAATCAGCCTTCGTATGCTGGGGGGCCGAGTTCGAGGTGCGACACAGGCGGCCGTCGGCGAGGAAGCACTGACATCGCTGGAGTGGCTGCGGGTGGACGTGGCGTTCATCGGAACGAACGCACTCAGTCTCGGGCACGGCCTGTCGACCCCGGACAGCGACGAGGCCGCCGTGAAACGTGCGATGGTGCGCTCTGCCAATCATGTGGTCGTCCTTGCCGATTCGTCCAAGATCGGCCGCGAGCATCTGGTCAGCTTCGCCCGGCTCGAGAACATCGACGTCGTGGTGACGGACGCCCAGATCGAGGTATCCGATCGTAAGAGTTTGACCGACAACGGAATCGAGGTGGTGATCGCATGATCGTCACACTGACCGCCAACCCCAGTATCGACCGCACGGTGGTGTTGGATACCGAGCTCGCGCGCGGTGGCGTACATCGAGCGCGCGCGTCGGTGAGCGATCCGGGAGGCAAAGGCGTCAACGTGGCCAGGGTGCTCACCGCTTCCGGCGTGCAGGCCATGGCGGTGCTTCCCGCATCCGAGCACGACCCGTTGCTCGAGGCTCTGTCCGCCCGGGGCGTCCGCTATTGCGCCGTCCCGACGGGCGCGCTCGCTCGGACCAACATCACCGTCAGCGAGCCCGGTGGCGTCACGACCAAGATCAACGAGCCGGGCGCCGAGTTGTCCGAGGCCGCCAGGACAGAACTGTTCGAGACGGTCGTCGACCTGGGACGAGATGCAACCTGGGTGGCACTGTCGGGATCGCTTCCCCCGGGCATACCTGTCGGCTGGTACGGGGAACTCGTAGCAGCACTGAAGTCCACGACGGCGTGCAAGGTTGCCGTGGACACCTCGGATGCACCGCTTCTCGCGCTCGCTGCGTCGTTCCCCCATTCCGCGCCGGACCTGATCAAGCCCAACTCCGAGGAGCTCTCGCAGCTCACCGGAGCGGATGCCGAGAACCTCGAGCGTGCGGCAGCCGCGGGGGATCCGACCGCGGCGATCGACGCGAGTCGAATCCTGTTGGAGCGCGGCGTCGGTGCGGTGCTCGCCACCTTGGGCAGCGCGGGAGCGGTCCTGGTGACCCAGGAGGGCGCGTGGTTCGCCTCGCCCCCCAAGATCGACGCGATCAGCACCGTCGGCGCGGGAGATTCGTCCCTCGCCGGCTACATCCTCGCCGATATAGAGCGATGCCCACCCGCCGACCTGATCCGTCGAGCAGTGGCGTACGGCACCGCGGCGACGGCTCTACCCGGCACCACCCTTCCCACCCCCGAACAGACTCGTCCCGACTCGGTGACCGTCCAAGCAGTGCAGTCACCGAACTCACTCGACCCACAGCCCTCCCCCAGCTCGAAGACCCTCACCTCGTAGGAGCGACGTCATGTCCACACCAACCAACGATCCCGCGATCATCGCGGAGGACCTCATAGTCCTCGACGCGGACCTCGGTGAATCGAAAGACGCTGTCATCGCTCGGCTTTCGAACGTGCTCGCCGACGCCGGGCGCGCCACCGACGCCGAACCGCTGCGTGACGCCGCTCTGGCCCGCGAAGCGCAGTCGGCGACGGGCCTGCCGGGCGGCATCGCCATCCCCCACTGTCGCGCCGAGGCCGTGACGACGGCGTCGCTCGGATTCGCCCGTCTGAACCCGAAGGTCGATTTCGGTGCGCCCGACGGCCCGGCCGATCTGGTCTTCCTCATCGCGGCGCCGGCCGGTGCGGGTTCGGCGCACATGAAGCTGCTCTCCAGCCTGGCCAGGGCGCTGGTCAAGCCGGAGTTCGTGACGTCTCTGCGCGAGGCTCCGACGGCCGCGGACGTCGTCGCTCTCGTCGACGGTGTCATCAACCCCGCGCCCAAGGCCGCCGCTGCCCCTGCTGCCGGGGCCACGGTGAGTACTGCCAAGCACTCCGCTCCCGAGGTTCCCGACGCCGCCGCCGCGGATACGCCCAAGCACATCGTCGCTGTCACGGCGTGCCCGACGGGTATCGCCCACACGTACATGGCCGCGGATTCGCTTGTCGCTGCCGGTGATCGTGCCGGTGTGACGGTGCACGTGGAAACTCAGGGCTCGAGCGGAAGCACGCCGCTCGACCCGGCGCTGATCGCGAGCGCGGAAGCGGTCATCTTCGCCACGGATGTCGGGGTCAAGGGTAAGGAGCGCTTCGCCGGCAAGCCGGTGATCTCGTCCGGAGTCAAACGCGCCATCAACGAGCCCGACGTGATGGTCACGGAAGCTCTGCGCGCATCGAACGATCCGAACGCGGCCCGTGTCTCCGGCACGGCAGCCGATCCGGGCACCGCGTCCTCCGGCGCAGGCGAACTCGGATGGGGCACACGCATTCGGCAGATCCTGCTGACCGGTGTCAGTTACATGATTCCGTTCGTTGCGGCGGGCGGTCTGCTCATCGCACTCGGCTTCCTGCTCGGTGGGTACACCATCTCCGAGAGCGCCGAGGACATCGTCGTCAACAACTCGCTCACCGCGTTGCCCGACGGTGGTCTGAAGATCTACCTCGGAGCTGTTCTCTTCCAGATCGGCGCGCTGTCCTTCAGCTTCCTGGTTCCCGCATTGGCCGGTTACATCTCGTACGCCATTGCCGACAGGCCCGGTCTTGCACCAGGGTTCACGGCTGGCGCCGTGGCCGTCCTGGTGGGCGCAGGCTTCATCGGTGGCCTCGTCGGTGGTCTGATCGCCGGTTTCGTCGCGCTGTGGATCAGCAGGTGGAAAATCCCGGCTCTGCTTCGTGGCTTGATGCCGGTCGTCATCATTCCGCTGTTCGCGACGCTGATCGTCGGCGGCATCATGTTCCTCGTGCTCGGCAAGCCGCTCGCCGCCATCACCAGCGGACTGACCAACTGGCTCAACGGCCTGTCGGGTAGCTCCATCATCATCCTCGGCATCATCCTCGGACTGATGATGTGCTTCGACCTCGGTGGCCCGGTCAACAAGGCCGCGTACGCATTCGCCACTGCAGGCCTGTCGGTCACCGACACCGCATCGCTGCGCATCATGGCTGCCGTGATGGCCGCCGGCATGGTGCCGCCGCTCGCTCTGGCTCTCGCGTCGGCCGTACGCCCGAAGATCTTCACCGAAGCCGAACGCGAGAACGGCAAGGCCGCCTGGTTCCTCGGTGCAGCGTTCATCTCCGAAGGTGCGATTCCGTTCGCGGCCGCCGACCCACTTCGCGTGATTCCGTCGATGATGGCGGGCGGCGCAGTGACCGGTGCGCTCATCATGGCGATGGACGTCACGCTCAGCGCTCCGCACGGCGGCATCTTCGTGTTCTTCGCCGTCGGTGGCATCCTGTGGTTCCTGCTGGCCCTCGCAGTCGGCACGATCGTCGCCGCCGTGCTCGTGATTGCGGCCAAGCAGTTCGCCAAGGGCAAGAACGCCCCCTCGGAAGCAGCCATCGACCCCGACCTCGTCACCGCTTGATCGTCACCCCCCCTGATCATCACCGCCTGACCACCCAACGAAGAAGGAGCACTTCATGCCCAGCACCACAGTCACCGTCGGATCCGCAATCGGTCTGCACGCGCGACCCGCAGCGATCATCGCCGAGGCCGTTGCCGACGCAGGCGTCGACGTCACTCTCGCCGTGGACGGCGAGGAACCGGTGGACGCCGGATCCGCGCTGATGATCATGACCCTCGGTGCAGCCAAGGGCACCGAGGTGACCGTCGAGAGCGAGGACCAGGCGGCTCTGGACAAGGTTGCGGCGCTCGTCGCGTCCGACCTCGACGCCTGACCCGTCAACGCCGTCGGGCTGCCCCGACGGTGTAGAAGATCGACACGATCGCCAGGACACCGGCGACGGCGAGCGCACCCAGCGGCCATCGGCCACCAGGCTGCTGAGGAGCTTCCGTCGCCGGTGTCGGCGTGTCGACGAGACTTGTTGCGCTGCTCAGCACCTCGATGGGGGGAACCGGCCCACCCGCGGCTTCGGAGGCGATCAACAGGTTGCCGTTCGAATCGAATGTGAGTGCCTCACCCTGGGGCTGGGCAGGAAGAGCTATGACTTCCGGCTCACCGGACAGAGCTCGAACGACATCGCCGTCGGGCACCGCGAACAGGTAGGCGTCGGTATAGGTGCGCACGGCAGCGACAGTCCCGTCCGCACTCACCGCTCCCCCGGTCGCGAGAATCGACCCGATGATGAACGGCGGACCCCCGGCCGTGTCGGTCCGCTCGAACGTCGATTCCCCGGCCTTCGTGAGAGCGGTGGGCCCCGGTGACGCCAGCTCGGCCACGGATTCGCCACCCGCGGGGACGTAGATTCCGCTCACCCCGGTCGGCTCCTTCGTGACGACGACCGGACGACCACCGGGCTCGATCAGCAGGGCCTCCGCGTCGTGCGGCCCGTCCGGGTAGATCAACCGGTGTAGCTCGCCTTGCCCGGTGACGGGATCCATCCGAGTCAACGCGACGGTGTCACGCCTGCTCTGATTGTCGCCTGTATCGGACAACCACAGGTCGCCGTCGTACGACGCCATGTCCTCCACGTCGTACGGGTCGACCGGAACGTCGAGCCACCGTGTCACGGCGCAACCGTCGTCCAGGACGGCCACCCGGTGATCGGTCCCACTGTCGCCGATCGCGTAGAGCACACCGTCGACGAACGCCATCCCCGACAGCTCCTCGAGAGCCGGGTCGGTCGGAGTGCAGTAGATGTCCGACGGTTCCTGCCGCACCTCCGGCCGAGCCTGGGCGGTCGGTGCGCCGGCACCGACGGTCAGCGCCGCCACTGCGACGGCTACCGCGAGAACACCCGGACGCAGGCCGATGTCAGACAGCAGCCGGTTCGTACGCGAACTCGGCCAGGACGGAGGCCAGTGCCGTCGGCACTCGCGCCTCGACCCGAGTGCCGTCGCTCTCGTGCGACGACTTGGAGATCCGTCCCTCGGTGTGAATGCGTGCGACGAGATCACCTCGCGTGTAGGGAACGAGGACGTCGATCTCGGCTTCGGGCCACGCCAGAATCTCACCGAGGTGACCACGCAGTTCGTCGATTCCCTCGCCGGTACGAGCCGACACGAACCGTGCTCCGGGCAGAAGCCCGCGAAGCTGGGTCAGCTGGACCGGATCTGCGGCATCGATCTTGTTCACGACGATCAGCTCCGGCGGCATCGTCGAGTCTCGTTCCTTGACGACGTCGACGATGACTTCCCGCACGGCTTTGATCTGGTCCGTGGGCAGCGGATCCGACCCGTCGACGACGTGCAGAAGCAGATCGGCGTCGGTGACTTCTTCCAGTGTCGAACGGAATGCTTCGACCAGCTGCGTCGGGAGATGCCTGACGAAGCCGACCGTGTCGGTGAGGACGATGGCTCGCCCGTCTTCCAACGTGGACTTTCGCGATGTCGGATCCAGGGTGGCGAACAGTGCGTTCTGAACCAGGACACCCGAGCCCGTCAGCGAGTTGAGCAGCGACGACTTGCCGGCATTGGTGTATCCGACGATCGCGATGTTGGGGGTGGTGCTCTTCAGCCTGCTCTCGCGTTTGGTGTCGCGGGCTTGTTTCATGCCCTTGATCTCCCTGCGGAGCTTCGCCATGCGCTCGCGAATCCGTCGGCGATCGGTTTCGATCTTGGTCTCACCGGGTCCGCGAAGGCCGACACCGCCGTTGCTGCCTGCGCGGCCGCCGGCCTGACGAGACATCGATTCACCCCAACCGCGCAGACGCGGAAGCATGTATTCCATCTGCGCGAACGCGACCTGCGCCTTGCCTTCACGCGATGTCGCGTGCTGGGCGAAGATGTCCAGGATCAGTGCGGTCCGGTCGATGACCTTGACCTTCACCACTTTCTCGAGCGCGTTGAGCTGCGCGGGTGTGAGCTCACCGTCGCAGATCACGGTGTCGGCACCGGTGGACAGCACGACATCCCTCAGTTCGTGGGCTTTGCCCGAGCCGATGTAGGTGGCGGTGTCCGGCTTGTCACGCCGCTGAACCAAGGCGTCCAGCACTTCGGATCCCGCTGTTTCCGCGAGTGCGGCGAGCTCGGCCATGCTGCTCTCCACCTGCGCTGCGGTTCCGGTCGTCCACACCCCGACCAGGACGACGCGTTCGAGCCGAAGCTGGCGGTACTCGACCTCGGTGACGTCCGCGAGTTCCGTGGACAACCCGGCGACGCGCCGGAGAGCGGTGCGCTCCTCGAGCTGCATGTCGCCCGTCGACGGTCTGCTGTCGGAGCTGCCGTCACCCTGATCCGACGTGGGAAGCGGGGAGCGCGCGATCCGCTTGGACCACGCTTCGCTCTCTTCGCGCGTCCAGGCCGACCCGTTCTGTGCATCGGCGTGGTCGTGATTCTGTGTGTCCGTTATTTCCGTCAATCCTTAGGTCCGGGAATCGAACGATTCCGGTTGTCACAACAACTTCTCTGTCCAACGTCATCCATGATCCACGAAATCCCCAGCGTGTGCACGCGAGTTTCCCGCCCGTGCCGAATCAACGGCTCATGCGATGCGCCGCCACCAGTCGTCGTCGACGTCGCCGCTCGCCAGCAGTACGGACGGGCCCCGAAGCGTCGCGCCGGAATCGTCGATCGACACGGTGACCTCGCCGCCGGGCACACCGACCACGACCTGGCCGGAGTCGAGCCCTTCGTAGGACAGCGCCGCGGCCGCGGCTGCGACCGTGCCGGTCCCGCACGATCGAGTCTCCCCCACACCACGTTCGAACACGCGCATGTCCACCCGGCCGAACTGCAGTCGGGTGAGAATCTCGACGTTCGCGCCTGCGGTGAAGAAATCACCGTCCAGTTCGGGTGCCGACGAGAAGTCCATCCCGCCGAGCGCGGTGACGTCCAGGTCGGGGTCCACGCACGCGAGGTGCGGGTTGCCGACGTCGATACCGATGCCCTCGAAGCGGCGGCCCCCCAGTACGGCAGCACTCGACCCCATCAGATGCACGTCGCCCATCTCGACGGTGACGTCGGCGGTGGTGTCGTCGAAGCGATGGACCGTGACCGGCCTGGCTCCCGCTCGTGAACCGACGACGAATCGATCCTCGGTCGCGAGCCCGGTGGCCCGCAGGTAGTGGGCGAACACCCGCACCCCGTTACCGCACATCTCGGCGATGCTGCCGTCACCGTTGCGGTAGTCCATGAACCAGTCCTCGGCGGACACACCCGCGGGCAGCCGGTCCAGCACTCCTGCGTCGCGCAACTGCCCGGCCCGTGCAACGCGCAGTACCCCGTCGGCACCGAGACCGCGACGACGGTCGCACAGAGCAGCGACCCGGGGCCGGAGTAGCTCGATCTGGACATCCGGGTCCTGCAGCACGACGAAGTCGTTCTGCGTTCCGTGACCTTTCGCGAAGTGCATGCCGGGAAGTCTATCCGCGCGACAGAGCCTCGAGCGCGGACGCCAGCAGGGACGGGTTCGCGCCGTCGAGCCAGTGGACCCGTGGGTCGCGCCGGAACCACGAGCGCTGTCGACGTACGTATCGGCGGGTGCCGATGAACGTCCGTTCACGTGCGTGGTCGAGGTCGCTCGTGCCGTCGAGAAACGCCAGGACCTGCGCGTAACCGATCGCGCGCGAGGCGGTGACACCGTCCTTCAACCCGACGTCGATCAGCGCGCGCACCTCGTCGACGAGGCCCGCGGAGAACATCAGATCGGTACGACGCGCGATTCGCTCGTCCAGTTCGGTGGTCTCCCGGTCGACGCCGAGCAAGCGCGTTCCCCACCGGGGCTCGCCGATGGTCGGTGCCGAGGCCGCGAACGGTGCTCCGGTGATCTCGACGACCTCGAGTGCCCGCACCATGCGTCGACCGTCCGTGGCGAGGATCGACGCCGCGGCCTCCGGATCCTTCAGCGCGAGCTCACGGTGGACCGCCTCGGTACCTCCGTCGGCCAACACCTTCTCCCATTTGGCGCGAACATCGGGATCGGTTGCGGGAAAGGACCACTCGTCGAGCAGAGATTGCACGTACATCATCGACCCACCCACGATGACGGGAACGTTGCCGCGCGCGATGATGTCCTCGACGTCACGTACCGCCGCGCTCTGGTAGTTCGCCACCGTCGCGGTCTCGGTCACGTCGAGGACGTCCAACCGGTGATGCGGAATCCCGCGACGATCGTCCGGCGCCAGCTTGGCCGTGCCGATGTCCATGCCGCGGTACTGCTGCATCGCGTCGATGTTGACGACCTCGCCGCCGAGCGTTTCCGCAAGATCGAGACCCAGATCGGACTTGCCCGTTGCCGTCGGCCCGATCACCGCGATCGGACGCAGGCGTTCGGTGTGTTCGCCTGTCATCGCGGGAGGGTCCACGTGCCGACGAAGTAACCGACCCCGTACGGAGCGCCCCGGTAGAGCGTGCGCACGTCGACGACGTCGTCCCCGACGACACCGGCTGCAGTCTGCCAGGCAGCCAATCCGCCGACCCCGACCTCGCCGCAGAGCACGGGGTCGAGCCGCGTCAATGCTCCTGCATCGGCTGCGGCGAGAGCGTCGTCGATGTCACGCTGCACGGACTCGGCTCGATCGTCGAAGGAACCAGGAGCCTTGGGAGTCAGCGTGGTCGCACCGTCGGCGACGACCAACAACCCCCAATCGGTTCCCCGCCCGTCGAACTCGGCCCTCAGGTTCGCCCCGAGTCGTCGGTGATCGTCCACGACACCGCGATCCGCGACCAACTCCACATCGACCGTGATCTCGCGCGACACCTCCCCCGCCGACGCCTGCCCACGGAGCCATCCCGCGATCAGCGCGGGCAACGGCATGTCGGGATCGGACGCAGAGTCACCGTCGGACAGATCGACGCGCACATCGACGCCGTACCCCGTGAACGACCCAGCGGCGGGGTGCGTGATCCGACGAGCGACGTCGGCCACACCGATCGCCACCCAGGTATCGGCGACCGAGGCCAGGTACGAGGCAGCGTCGCAGGCAGCCGCACGGACGTCGATCGAGTCGGCAGCTCCGCTTCCCGTCAATTCGGGCACCAGGAGGGGCGGGGACGGCACCAAGGCCACGGCACGTAACACGGGACCCAACGCTAGTCGGTGACGCGGTGCCCGGACGACGCGGCAGCGACCGCATGCGAAGACACTCGGCGTCGTAATCGCCGGACGAGCACACCAACCTCGCTCGCACCTGTTTGAATGGTTCGATCGGTCGATACCGACCGATGGTGGTGAAGCACTCGATACAGCGCGATACAGGCAGCCGTGACGCGCGGCAGAGATGAGGAACGATGACCGACACCGACGGCCACACCAGCGGGGAGAACACTCCAGGCGCTCCCAAGCCCGGCGGCCCCAAGCCCGGCGGCCCGAAACCCGGTGGCCCCAAGCCAGGTGGCGGCCCCAAGCCTCATCCGGTGGCGACACACGTCGCGACCGTGACGCCCGCACTCGCGGCGCCGAGCGACCCGAGCAAATTCGGACGGGTCGACGACGACGGCACCGCGTGGGTCAAGACCGCTGACGGCGAACGACAGATCGGGTCGTGGCAGGCCGGTGACGCGGCCGAGGGTCTCGCACATTTCGGTCGCCGGTACGACGATCTGTCCACCGAGATCGCCCTGCTCGAGGCCAGGCTCACCGCCGGATCCGGGGACGCGAAGAAGACCAAGGCCGCCGCGGAAGCACTGGCCGAGACGCTGCCGACCGCCGCGGTCATCGGCGACCTCGACGCGCTCGCCGAGCGACTGCAACTCGTCGTCGAACACTCCGAGACTGCCGCCGCCGTTGCCCGCCACGAGAAGGAAGCCGAGCGCGCCGCACACACGGCACGCAAAGAAGAACTCGCCGCCGAAGCGGAACAGATCGGCACCGAATCCACCCAGTGGAAGCATGCAGGCGATCGCCTACGCGAGATCCTCGACGAGTGGAAAACGATCCGCGGAGTCGACCGCAAGGTCGACGATGCCCTGTGGAAGCGCTACTCCAAGGCTCGCGAGAACTTCAACCGTCGCCGCGGCGCACACTTCGCGGATCTCGACCGTGAGCGCGGCGCCGCGAAGACACGCAAGGAGGAGTTGGTAGCGCAGGCAGAGGCACTGTCGTCGTCCACCGACTGGGGACCCACCGCGGCAGCGTTCCGAGACCTGCTGACCGAATGGAAAGCCGCCGGACGTGCACCTCGCGACGCCGACGACGCACTGTGGAAGAACTTCAAAGCTGCACAGGACGTGTTCTTCGCCGCACGCAACGCGGCAGCGTCCGAACGTGACGCCGAGTTCGAGGCGAACGCAGTCGCCAAGGAGGAGCTCCTCCAGAAGTACGCCGGCATCGACCCCGCCGCCGACCTCGACGCAGCCCGCGCATCACTCCGCGATCTGCAGGAGAAATGGGACGCACTGGGCAAAGTGCCCAGGGACAAGATGCAAGAACTCGAAGGCAAGCTGCGCGCCATCGAGAAATCGGTTCGCGACGCCGTCGACGCGCAGTGGCGTCGGACCGACCCCGAAGCCCTCGCCCGCGCCGCCCAGTTCCGCGAACGCGTCGAACAGTTCGAGGAGCAGGCCGCCAAAGCATCCGCCGCGGGCAAGGACAAGGACGCCAAGCGCGCCCTCGAACAGGCTCAGCAGTGGCGCGAATGGGCCGACGCCGCCGAAGGCGCAGTCGGCGAGCTCTAGCCGTCTCCCGAGAGCACGCACCGTCGCGAAGCGCACCCCCTACTGGAGCGCCCCCCTCCCGGAGCGCCCCCCTCCCGGAGCGAATGTGCCGTTCGGTCACTTGGAGTGACCGAACGGCACATTCGGTCTCGAAAAGGAGGGCGTCCCGCGAAAGGGGGGGTCGGAAGGGACGGGGACGGGCGTCAGCGTTCGTAGTCGGTCGGACGCCCGAGGATGGGGCCGTCCCAGCGGTTGTTCTCCTCCGCTTCGACCGATGCGGCGCGGCGGCGTTCCTGGGCGTCGAGCTGGGCGGTGGTTTTGTTCCAGACAGCCTTGAGCCAATGGAACGTCAGGGCGACGACGAGTATCCATCCGAGGACGAGGCCGATTCCGGGGCCGCTGCCGACGGAGTCGGCGGGCAGGGTCTGACGAGACCAGATGGACAGCATGCCGAAGACCGATGCCACTCCGGATCCGGCCAGTGCGATCCAGGCGAGGGCCCAGATTCGGGTGACGAGTGCGAGGACTGACATGACCACGGCGAACACGAGCACGAGCCAGACGTAGATCCGCGAGGGCAGTGCGATGGCGTCGGCGACGGCGGCGTCGTTTCCGGACAGTACGTCGAATCCGTTGACGGCGCCGGTGTGGGGCAGGGCCAGCGACAGCAACAGAAGCATCACCAGCGAGGCGACGACGACGGCGCGCACACCCGGGTCGATCTCCGAGTCGATCTGCTTTTCGGCTCGGTCGTAGTCCGGGGCCCGGTAGTCGTCGGTTGCGTGCTCGGGGTTCTTGTCGGCGTCGGTCATAGTGCGCATCCTGTCGTGGCGGGCAGCGGGGCGGGGGCGCCGATGGACGGCAACCCCAATCCGACGCCGATGGGTGCCGTCTTCGGCACGGTTCCTCGTTCGTAGGCATCGCCCGCGGCGGTCCGGCGGTGCGATGCGACGCCTGCGTCGGCGATGAGGTGATAGGGCGCGGCTGCGGTGATGGTGGTCGTCACCACGTCGCCCGGGCGGATTGCGGCGAGCTGTTCGGCTTCGCCGCTGAAGTGCACCAACCGTCCGTCCCGTGCCCGGCCGCTCTTGCGGTGGGTGGCTGCGTTCTTGCGGCCTTCACCGGTCGCGACCAGGATCTCCACGCCGGTGCCGATCAGCGCACGGTTCTCGCCGAGGACGATCTCCTCCTGCAGTGCGATCAGGCGGTTGTATCGCTCCTGCACCACTTCTTTGGGAATCTGCCCGTCCATGTCCGCGGCCGGTGTGCCCGGCCTCTTGGAGTACTGGAAGGTGTAGGCGTTGGCGAACTTCGCCCGGCGCATGACCTCGAGTGTCTGTTCGAAGTCCTCTTCGGTCTCGCCCGGAAATCCGACGATGATGTCGGTGGTGATCGCGGCGTGAGGCATCGCTGCACGCACCTTGTCGATGATTCCCAGGAACTTGCTCTGGCGGTAGGACCGGCGCATCGACTTGAGGATCCGGTCGGATCCGGACTGCAGCGGCATGTGCAGTGTGGGGCAGATATTGGACGTCGACGCCATCGCCTCGATGACGTCGTCCGTGAACTCGGCCGGATGAGGTGATGTGAACCGGACACGCTCCAGCCCGTCGATGGCTCCGCAGGCTTTCAGCAGAGCGGCGAACGCTCCGCGATCACGGGCCAGAGCCGGATCGGCGAACGACGCGCCGTACGCGTTGACGTTCTGACCGAGCAGTGTGACTTCGAGGACGCCCTGGTCGACGAGAGCCTGGACTTCGGCGAGAATGTCCCCCGGCCGTCGATCGATTTCCTTGCCACGCAGCGCGGGCACGATGCAGAAAGTGCAGGTGTTGTTGCAGCCCACGGAGATCGAGACCCATCCCGCGTACGGGGACTCACGCTTCGCCGGAAGGGTCGACGGGAACGCCTCGAGCGATTCCAGAATCTCGACCTGGGCTTCGTCGTTGTGTCGTGCGCGTTCGAGGAGGACGGGGAGGGATCCGATGTTGTGGGTGCCGAACACCACGTCCACCCAGGGAGCTTTCTTGACGACCGTGTCGCGATCCTTCTGAGCGAGGCATCCGCCGACGGCGATCTGCATCCGAGGGTTGCGCCCCTTGGCGGGCCGAAGCATTCCCAGGTTGCCGTAGAGCTTGTTGTCCGCGTTCTCGCGAACTGCGCACGTGTTGAAGACCACCAGGTCTGCGTCGGTCCCCGAGTCGGCCGGCACGTAGCCCGCCTCTTCGAGGAGTCCGGCGAGTCGCTCCGAGTCGTGCACGTTCATCTGGCAACCGTGCGTTCGTACCTCGTAGCTCCGAGCCTCGGACCGTGTAGCTTCTTCGTTCAACATCGACACACACCAGACTAACAGCGCCGTACCTCGTGCTCTGCGACGCCGGCGCGCATCGGGCCATGTCACACGTCACTCGGCACCTGGGGCGATACCGACCATCAGTAAAGTTTCCATTACATAATCCGAATCAGCGGGTGAAAACCGGTGAAGACGAGCAAACTACGAATAGGGTTCTGCTCTATGACGCACGCCACCGACGCGCCGGCTTCCGGTGCTCTTGCCGATCGACCCCCCATGATCTCTCTGAAATCGGTAGACAAGCATTTCGGTGATCTGCACGTTCTCAAGAACATCGATCTCGAGGTTCCCGCCGGACAGGTCGTCATCGTTCTCGGACCGTCCGGTTCCGGAAAGTCGACCCTGTGCCGAACGATCAACCGCCTAGAGCCCATCGACTCGGGGACCATCGAGGTCGACGGGTCCGTACTTCCCTCCGAGGGGAAGGCTCTTGCTGCCCTGCGCGCCGAGGTGGGAATGGTGTTCCAGTCCTTCAATCTGTTCGCGCACAAGACGATTCTCGAGAACGTCATGCTCGCCCCGCAGAAGGTCCGCAAGCTCAAGAAGGACGAGGTACGCAAGTCCGCTCAGGCGCTTCTCGAGCGTGTCGGAATTGCCAATCAGGCCGACAAGTATCCCGCTCAACTCTCGGGCGGACAGCAGCAGCGTGTGGCCATTGCACGGTCGCTCGCAATGAACCCCAAGGTGATGCTGTTCGACGAGCCGACCTCCGCGCTCGACCCCGAGATGGTCAACGAGGTTCTCGACGTGATGACGTCCCTGGCCAAGGAAGGCATGACGATGCTCGTCGTCACGCACGAGATGGGCTTCGCCCGCAAAGCAGGTGACCGCGTCATCTTCATGGCCGACGGCGCCGTCGTCGAGGACACCGATCCCGAGACGTTCTTCACCGCCCCCGAATCCGAACGTGCCAAGGACTTCCTCGGCAAAATCCTCGGCCACTGACTTCATTCGAAACACCGACTCCGCTCGTAAACATCTTGACTCGAAACGCTCTCTCTGCTGGAACATTTCGCAGTACCAACCTCTGGAGGAACACAGTCGTGAAAATCAATCGCACACTCCGCGTCGCAGCAGGAATCGCAGCGCTCGCTGTCGTGGCCACCGCATGTGGCGGCAACGAAGAGCGCAGTGTGTCGTCGAGCGCGGAGGACGGCAACCTCATCGTCGGCATCAAGTACGACCAGCCGGGTCTCGGCCTGCGCAACCCCGACGGCACTTTCAGCGGCTTCGACGTCGAGGTCGCCAAGTACGTTGCCGGTCAGCTCGGTGTGTCCGAGGAGAACATCGAGTTCAAGGAAGCCCCGTCCGCTCAGCGCGAGACGCTGATCCAGAACGGCGAGGTCGACTACGTCGTCGCCACGTATTCGATCACCGATACTCGCAAGGAGAAGGTCGGTTTCGCCGGACCGTACTTCGTTGCAGGACAGTCACTGCTCGTCACGGACGCCAACACCGACATCACCGGTCCGGCATCGCTCGAGGGCAAGCGTCTGTGCTCGGTGTCCGGATCCACCCCCGCACAGAACATCGCCGACGAGTACCCCGGCGTTCAGCTGCAGAACTACGACACCTACTCCGCGTGCGTCGAGGGTCTGCGCAACGGTGCGATCGATGCCGTCACCACCGACGACATCATCCTCGCCGGTTACGCCGCCCAGTACCCGGGTGAGTTGAAGGTCGTCGGCGAGCCGTTCACGACGGAGAACTACGGCATCGGCTTGGCCAAGGACGACACCGAAGGCCGTAATCAGATCAACGACGCCATCGAAGAGATGATCTCGAGCGGCGCATGGGAGCAGGCGTTCAACGACACCGTCGGTGCGTCGGGGTACACGCTTCCGGCCGCGCCCACCGTCGACCGCTACTGACGCACCACCTACCTGCGGGGGCATCCGATCGTTCGGGTGCACCCGCAGGTGAGTCCGCTCCAGCCGATTGGACACCCCTGCCTTGAACCTATTGAGCAAGTACGGCGATCAACTCGTCGACGCGTTCATCATGACGATCAAACTGACGGTTCTGTCCGCGATCGGCGCCTTGATCCTCGGCACGATCATCGCCGCGATGCGCGTGTCTCCGATTCCTATCGCGCGTGCCATCGCGACCGGTTACGTCACGGTCTTCCGCAACACTCCTTTGACGCTGATCATCCTGTTCACGTCGTTCGGTCTGTACCAGACCATGGGCGTCGCCCTGGCTCCGCAGGATTCGCCGACGTTTCTCGTGGACAACAACTTCCGCCTGGCTGTGCTCGGTTTGAGCATCTACACTGCGTCGTTCGTCGCGGAGTCGCTCCGGTCCGGTATCAACACCGTCCCGGTCGGACAAGCCGAAGCCGGCCGTTCCCTCGGCATGACCTTCACCCAGAACATCACGATCATCGTGCTACCCCAGGCATTTCGTGCGGTGATCGGCCCGCTGGGCAGCGTGTTGATCGCGTTGACCAAGAACACCACCATCGCGTCGGTCATCGGTGTCGCAGAGGCGTCGTTGTTGATGAAGACGATGATCGAGAACGAGGCCGCCATCTTCGTCGTCGGTGGAATCTTCGCCCTCGGGTTCGTCGTCCTGACGCTCCCGACCGGACTGCTGTTCGGCTACCTCAGCAAGCGATTGGCGGTGAAGTGATGAGTGACGCCGTAGCCGTTCTCTACGATGTTCCCGGCCCCAAGGCCAAACTCCGGTACCGAATTCTGTCCGGTGTCGTCCTACTGGTCTCGCTGGGCATCGCCTACCTGATCTATCTCGCGCTCGATTCCAAAGGTCAGCTCACCGCGGACAAGTGGGACCCGTTCCTCGAATCCACCACGTGGACGACCTACCTGTTACCGGGCATCCAAGGGACGCTCGTAGCCGCAGCGCTGTCGATCGTGTTGGCGCTGATTCTCGGTGCGGTTCTCGGCATCGGGCGGCTCTCCGATCACCGCTCGGTACGCGTGATCAGCGGCGTCATCGTCGAGTTGTTCCGCGCCGTTCCCGTGCTGATCCTGATGATCTTTCTGTATGCGGTCTACGCCGAGTACGAAGTCTTCAAGGTCAAGTACCTGGCACTGGCCGCCGTGGTCACGGGCCTGACCCTCTACAACGGATCCGTCATCGCGGAAATCGTTCGTGCAGGCGTCAACTCGCTGCCGAAGGGTCAAACCGAAGCGGCGTCCGCCCTCGGCATGCGCAAGGGCCAGGTCATGAGTTTGATTCTGCTGCCGCAGGCCGTCACCGCGATGCTGCCCGCGATCATCTCCCAGATGGTCGTGGCATTGAAGGACTCGGCTCTCGGCTACCTGATCGGATACGTCGAGGTCGTCCGTGCCGGCCAGCAGGTCGGTGCGTTCTACGGCAACTACCTACCGTCGCTGATCATCGTCGCGATCATCATGATCGTCATCAACTCCTTGCTGACGAAGCTCGCGACCGTGGTCGAGGGTCGGATGCGACAGAAGAAGCGTAAGACCGGCGGTACCGTCGTACCGGCGGCCGACTTCGGCGGAGGACCCGCAGGCGCCGCCTGACCTCGCGTCGATCGGATACAAGACGAGGCCCGCAACACCATCGGTGTTGCGGGCCTCGTGTGTTCGACGGGACGCGCTGGTCACGGGTGGACGATCACCCGAGATCATCACCGTCGAAGTCTTCGGTTTCGGCTCCCAGACGGTCGAGCTGTTCCTTCACGACCGCAAATGCCATTCCCTGCGAGTAGCCGCGACGCGCAAGCATTCCAACGAGTCTGCGCACCACCTTGTCTCGCTCGGACCGCGCATCGGGACTCCCCGGCTCCGGGAGAGACATGGTCCGACACTTCTTCCGTACCAGTTCACTGGCGCGCTCGCGCTCGTCTTCGACATCGATCTGATCGAGTGCGATGCGAGCGAGGTCGTCGCTGACGCCCTTGGTGCGCAGTTCCCGACTCAGGACGTGTTTGCCTTTGCCGGAATACGTGTGCCGGGAATGCACCCACTGCTCCGCGAACGCTGCATCGTCGACCAATTTTGCTGTGGTCAGCCTGTCCAGCACTGCCGTTGCGACAGCGGGGGTGAATCCCTTCTTCGCCAAACGCGTTTCGAGTTCATGTCTGCTGCGTGCTCGGTCGGTCAGCAGCCGAAGGCAGACATCCTGCGCCTGCGCTTCGGTGCCACCACCTTCGCCTGAATCCACCGACAACTACCCAGACTTAGAACTCGACGGGCGCGGCTTCGTCGGTGGCCGTGACGTCGGCCCCGATCTGCAGCTTCTCCATGATCTTCTTCTCGATTTCGTCGCGGATGTCCGGGTTCTCGAGCATGAACTTACGAGCATTTTCCTTGCCCTGCCCGAGCTGATCGCCGTCGTAGGTGAACCAGGAGCCCGACTTGCGAATGAACCCGTGCTCGACGCCCATGTCGATGAGCGAGCCTTCACGGCTGATGCCCTTGCCGTACAGAATGTCGAACTCTGCCTGCTTGAACGGAGGCGCAACCTTGTTCTTCACGATCTTCACACGTGTGCGGTTGCCGACTGCGTCGGTGCCGTCCTTCAACGTCTCGATACGGCGAACATCGAGGCGAACGGACGAGTAGAACTTGAGTGCCTTACCGCCGGTGGTTGTCTCCGGGGAACCGAACATGACGCCGATCTTCTCGCGCAACTGGTTGATGAAGATGGCCGTGGTGCCGGAATTGCTGAGCGCACCGGTCATCTTTCGCAGCGCCTGGCTCATGAGGCGAGCCTGGAGACCGACGTGACTGTCTCCCATTTCGCCTTCGATCTCGGCGCGCGGCACGAGCGCAGCGACCGAGTCGATGACCAGAATGTCGAGCGCACCCGAGCGGATCAGCATGTCCGCGATTTCGAGCGCCTGCTCACCGGTGTCCGGCTGCGAGACCAACAGTGCGTCGGTGTCGACGCCCAGTTTCTGTGCATAGTCCGGGTCCAGCGCGTGCTCGGCGTCGATGAACGCGGCGATACCGCCGTTGCGCTGCGCGTTGGCAACTGCGTGCAGTGCAACGGTGGTCTTACCCGAGGACTCCGGGCCGTAGATCTCGACGACTCGGCCACGCGGCAGTCCACCGATACCGAGCGCTACGTCCAGGGCGATCGACCCGGTGGGAATGACGGCGATCGGCTGACGAACCTCGTCACCGAGCCGCATCACCGATCCCTTGCCGAAGTTCTTGTCGATCTGCGCTAGTGCGAGATCGAGCGCTTTGTCGCGATCGTATGCAGGCATCGTGATCTCCTTGAGTGGTCTGTATCCGTGTGGTCTGTATCGGTGCGGTCTGTCAGCGTGGTTCGTAGTTCAGCGTGTTGTCGGTAACCGTAGAGCCACCCACCGACACGTTCGATCCAGCCGCACTCGACGAGCCCAACCGAATGACACCCAGCATAGGCGAACACGTGTTCGATTGCGTCATCCGACACGCGGAAAGGCCGAGAATTGTCACCAGCGACTACGCGGCACGTCGAACTCCTTGCACAAAGCGCGCCAGACCTCACGCGGATCGACCCCGGCCTCTATCGCCTCGGCGCCGGTGAGCCCGTCGATTCCGGTGATGACGTGATCGACCAGGATCGAGTCACCCCGAATCTGGCCGAACTCCTCGACGAGCAGTTCACGGAATTCAGTCAATCGCACCGCACAACCGTACCGAAACCGTGTCAGGCGAGAGCAGCGCGGCACACCTCGACCGCATCGTCGACGTCGTGCGCGCCTGCCGCAGCGTCAGCAGCAGCGCGGGCGTAGGACGGGCCCTCCAACACTGCCCGCACGGCGGATCCGATCGACTCCGGGGTCGGCGGACGAACCACGATGGCGCTTCCCTGACGCTCGGCGCGGTTGGCCAGCTCCCATTGATCCCCGCCGCCCGGGACCGCGACCACCGGAACACCGTGGATCAGAGCCTTCGACAGGAGACCGTGCCCACTACCGCACACCACGACGTCGGCTGCGCGCAACAGCGCGTCCTGACGCCCGAGACCAGCTACGGCCCACGTCGGCAACGACGACGGAGGGTCGTCGAGTATCGACGCCACCACGCGAGTACCGCTGCCCTGCATTCCTTCCAACGTCATCTCGAGCATTCCCACCGCTCCGGTGAACGCCGTCGACGGCGCCACCATCACGACCGGACCGTCGCCGGGCGGAGGTTCGAGAACCTCGTTGGTCGGCTCCCAGTGCAAAGGGCCCACGACATGCGCCTCCGACGGCCAATCCGGCCTCGGGACTTCGAGAGCGGGGATCGTGGCGATCAGTCTGGCCTTCGGCCCCGGATCCTCCGCGGGAAGTCCGATACCGACCCGAGCCGCACTGCGCTGCGCTCGGCCTTGTGCGATCGACCGTCCGGTCGCGGCGCGCATCATCCGATCGCGAAGCCTACCGCGGAATCCGACGCCACACGCGAGACCACTTCCGATGGGCGGCAACCCTTTCGACGGCGAGTACAGCGGGTGAGGTGAGAGCTCCACCCAGGGAACACCGAGTTTCTCGGCCGCCATACCGCCTCCGGCAGTCAGTATGTCGGAGACGACGAGATCGGCCGATACAGACCGAAGATCCGGAAGAAACTCCGTCGCGACGAATGCGGCGCGCGAGTGAATTCGCTGGCCCGCGTCCATGTCGTCGTCCTCGGGCCGCGGAGCGAGACCCTCGAGCAACCGGGTGTCCACTCCGGCTGCCCGCGCACCGTCGATCCACCTGGAACCGGTGAACAACACCGGCTCGTCCCCCGCCTCGACGAACTTCAGGCACAGAGCTATCGCAGGAAAAGCATGGCCTGGGTCGGGGCCTGCCACTACCGCTACGCGCACGGGTTCAGCGTGCCACAGATGTTCACCGACGCGTGTGCAGGAACTTCTCGAGCGCTCGCTCCGCGGAGTCCACGGCTCGCGCCCGATCGACGTCCACCAGCCCGATCCTCGTGCGTCGGTCGAGGAGATCGCCCACGGACCGAGCACCCTCGTACTGCACCGAGAAGGCCAACTCCGCCTCACAGATGTCGATCCCCTCCGCTACCGGTGCCCACCCACCAGGCATCCGGTCCGCGAGCGCTCGAACGAGCATGGCGTCGGCACCGAACCGCCGGACCACGGACACCGGGGCGTCGATGGCATCGAGGGTCTGCTGCGTCGCGGCCCCCACGAGCGGAATCGATGCCGTGCGCGAAGGTCCGAGCGTCTCACCGAGAGCCGTCGCCACCACGTCGACGGCCTGCTCGGCCATCAACCGGTACGTCGTCAGCTTGCCGCCGACCACACCGACGGGTCCGGCACCGTCGTCGAGCACGGCGTGCCGACGGGACAGGTCGGCCGAAGCGCCGTCACCCGAGGCCAGCAGCGGACGCAACCCGGCGAAGGATCCGATGACGTCGGCGCGCGTCGGCGCCGGGTCGACGACGGTGCCGAGAACTGCGAGCAGGAAGTCCACCTCCGTGTCCGAGGCGACGGGGACATCCGGTACCGGGCCCGAGGTCGCCTCGTCGGTCAATCCGACGTACACGCGGCCGAGCGGCGCTGGAAGTGCGAACACGAAGCGGTTGCGCTCACCGGGTATCGGGATGGTGAGCGAACAGTTCAGCCCGCCGAACGTCGAATCGTCGAAGACCAGGTGCGTCCCGCGGCTGGGACGCAGGGTGATTCGGGAGTCGATCTCACCAGCCCACACCCCTGCGGAGTTGACGACGATCCGCGCCCTGATGCGAGTACTCTCTCCGGACTCGGTATCGGTGATCCGAGCCGACGTTCGGTCCACGTCGGATGCGCCGAGTCCGGTCAGGACGGAGGCCCCGTACGACGCGGCTGTACGCGCAACGGCCACGACGAGTCGGGCGTCGTCGACCAACTGCCCGTCCCAGGATCGTGCGCCGCCGCGCAGTCCGCGACGCCGAACAGTGGGCGCGGCGTCGACCACGCTGCCTGCTCCGATCAGATCTGCGCGTGGCAGCAACGCCGCGGGCGTCCCGGCGGCCGCTCTGAGTGCATCTCCTGCGGCCTGCCCAGCCCTGATCACGACGGCATCGACCCGAGAGACCGACTCGTGCAACGGAATGATCGTCGGGAGGCGCCGAACCAGATGCGGCGCTGTACGGGTCATCAGGATCCCGCGCTCCACCGCACTCTCGTGGGCGATCCCGACGTGGCCCGACGCTAGATACCGCAGGCCTCCGTGGACCAGTTTGGAACTCCACCGGCTCGTCCCGAACGCCAGATCGTGCTTCTCGACGAGAGCAACGCTCAGCCCGCGCGACGCCGCGTCGAGCGCAACGCCTGCACCGGTGACGCCGCCACCCACGACCAGAACATCGACAACGTCACCGTCCCAGAGCTTTTCGAGATCGCGTTCACGTCGAGCGCCGTTCAGCGCCGAACTGCTGGAAGGGGCCGAACTGCCGGAGGGTCTCACGGACCAGCCGGGCTGAGGTACGCGTCGACGGCGTAGGAGACTTCCGCGATCAACTCGTCACCGGGAATGCGCTGCGCGACCATGTTCGCCGATTGAACTGCGGACTGGACCATGAGAAGAACGACGGTCGCCAGATGAATCGTGTTTCCTGGGCGGATCGACGAGTCCCGTTGCCCTGCAGCCACGACGGGTGCGAGCGCGTCGATGATCAGCGACTGACTGGTGCCGAGCCGGTGGAGGATGTAGGTGGACAGGATGTCCGAGTCGGACTCGATGATCTTGACGAACAGCGGATGTGAACGCACCTTGTCCGCCACATCGCGTGCGGCGGAGGACACCTGTGGTCGGACAGGAGCGTCGAGATCGAACGACGGCATGACCGAACCGATCTCACGCGTCAGCAACGACGACACGACGGCCCGTGTGTCCGCCCAGCGCCGGTAGACCGTCGGCCGGCTGACCCCGGCACGTCGAGCGATCTCGGCGAGAGTGGTGCGCCGGACACCGTGTTCGAGGATGCAGGAACGCGCCGCGTCGAGCACCTGATCTTCGACGGAGGACGAATCCTTCACGGCAGACGAGCCTGCAACGGACTGGTCACTCACTGTCGGCACCTCGCTCGGTGGCCTCGAGAACTGATAACCGAGACCGGGTTACAAATATGCAAGCTGTGTAACACTATAGATCATGCAGGAACATCCCCCGGTGGAGCTGCCCGGCGCGTCGCCCTCGACGATGGTCTGGGATGCGTGGGGAACCGCTGAGAACAAGCGCGTTCTGCCGTCCGAGGTTCGAGACCTGCTGCAGTCCGCGCTGGGCATCTCCCCCGCACCGGATCGGCCCGAGCGGGAGGTTGCTCCGGTGCGGCTGACTCGGTCGCGCCTGACCGACGACCGACGCCGCGGTTTCGAGGACATCGTCGGTGCCGCATACATTTCCACCGACGACGATGTTCGACTTCGGTATCTCGGCGGCAAGAGCACGACCGATCTGCTGGCCCGGCGCCGCGGCGGGGTGCAGCACGCCCCGGACGCAGTCCTCTTCCCCGCGGATACGCAGCAGGTGGAATCCCTCCTCCGGTACTGCAGCGACTTCGCGATCGCCGTCGTTCCGTTCGGCGGTGGCACCAGCGTCGTCGGCGGAGTCGACCCGGTCCGCGAATGGTTCGACACCGTGGTCACGGTCAGCACACGTCGACTCGACGCACTGACCCATCTCGACGTCGAGTCTCGCACCGCAACGTTGCTGGCGGGAGTCACCGGCCCGGAAGCCGAGGAGATGCTCGGCCGTCACGGCCTGACCCTCGGTCATTTCCCGCAGTCGTTCGCCTTCGCGAGCATCGGAGGATTCGCCGCGACGCGGTCGTCGGGCCAGTCGTCCTCGGGATACGGTCGTTTCGACGACATGGTCGAGGCGATGACCGTCGTCACCCCCGTCGGCACGACCGTCTGCGGACGAGCGCCTGCGTCGGCGGCGGGACCGGACCTGCGGCAGATCTTCCTCGGTTCCGAGGGCACTCTGGGAATCGTGACGTCGGTGACCGTACGAGTGCGGCCGATCCCTCGGTACACCGAGTATCGGTGCTGGCATTTTCCGGACTTCGCCTCCGGTCTCGAGGCACTGCGGGAGCTGTCGGTGGCACCGGGCAGACCGACGGTCGTGAGGCTGTCCGACGAAGCCGAATCCGCCATCGACGCCGCGCTGGCGGGACGGGCCGGGCAGGACGCAGAGCAGGGCGGGTGCACCGCGGTGGCGACGTTCGACTGCGCCGACGGCACAGCCGCCGCGATCGACGCTGCCGCGGCCGCAGACGTGGCGGTGATCGCCGCCGGCGGACGTGTGACGGACCCCGAGGGTGCCAGGCGATGGGAAGCGAAACGTTTCGATTCGCCCTATCTGCGTGACGCGCTGCTCGACGCGGGCGCTCTGGCCGAGACTCTCGAGACAGCGACGAGCTGGTCGAATCTGAGCGCGGTTCGCGCCCGGGTCACCACCGCTCTCGTCGAGGCGCTCACCGGGCTCGGCACTCCTCCGATCGTGATGTGTCATGTGTCGCACGTGTACGCCACCGGTGCGTCGCTGTACTTCACGGTGGTCTGCGCGGCAGCACCGGACGCGACGGCTCAGTGGACGACGGCGAAGCGTGCAGCGACGGCAGCCATCGTCGACAGTGGCGCGACCGTCACACACCATCACGCCGTGGGCCGCGACCACCGATCATGGATGCCCGACGAGATCGGACCTGTCGGGTCTGCGGTCCTTCGAGCAGTGAAGGTCGCCGTCGATCCCGCGGGAATTCTGAATCCTGGCAAACTGATTCCGTGACTGTCACGGTTCTGACGAACCCCACTGCAGGCCGTGGGCGCGGAGTCCGCGTGTCCACCACCGTCGTTGCACGATTACGCGAGCGAGGCGTCGACGTCGTCACCATCGAGGGCAGAACTCCGGGCGAAGCACTCGATCAGGCCAAAAGAGCGGTCCGCACCGGGACCGACTGTCTCGTGGCCGTCGGGGGCGACGGACTGGTCAACCTCGCTCTGCAAGCAGTCGCCACAACCACGACCCCGCTGGCTGTCGCCCCTGCCGGGACGGGCAACGACTTCGCTCGCCTCGTCGGAGTCCCGCTGGACGACCCGGTGGCGGCGGCGGACATCGTCATCGACGATCGACGCCGATCGCTCGACCTCGGGCGGGTGGGCAACAGATGGTTCGCGACCGTCCTGTCGAGCGGATTCGACAGTCTGGTCACCGAACGCGCCAACGGGATGAAGTGGCCGTCCGGCCCGTCGAAGTACAACATCGCAATGCTGTTGGAATTGAGCCGGTTTCGGACCATCAGGTACTCGGTCGAGCTCGACGGACACTCGTCGGACATCGATGCGACGCTGGTGACGGTCGGTAACGGCCCGTCCTACGGGGGCGGTATGGCGATCTGTCCCGGCGCCGTCGCCGACGACGGACTGTTCGACGTGACCATCGTCAGAGCCTCCAGCCGCAGTCGGTTGGTCCGCCTCTCCCCCACGTTGTACAAGGGCACGCACGTCGACCTTCCCGATGTCGAGACCCACCGCGCGGCCCGGGTCCGCCTCAGCGCTCCCGGGATGGTCGCGTACGCCGACGGGGAGAGGTTCACTCCGTTGCCGGTGCAGATCGACTCGATCCCCGGAGCCGTCACCGCCCTCGTGGGAACTACAGCTTGGTCAGATCGCGCTGATCGCCCGCGGTGATCGCCTTGACCAACCAGTAGATGCCGAACACGATTGCCGCTGCCACCGCCACCCAGAACAAGCCCTTGATCACCGTGCCGAGAACGGCGAACGCGAGCCAGACCAGGACGATGATGCCGAGAACTTTCCAGAACATGTGATTCCCTTTCCTTGGTGTGCTTCCGATCCTGGCATGCCGTGGACGCGAAAACACCACTCCAGCAGGGAGTTCAGGGAAAGATGGGGGAATACCCTTAAGTCTCGGAACGCGCACCCGAGGGCGCGGAAGCCTCAGGAGTGCCGGCCTCTGATCGCTGCCAGTTCTGCGAGCGCGCTGGCCCACCCCTCGAGACGATCGGTGGCAGACAACAACTCGGCTTTGCGTAGTTCCACCGCACTGCCGGGCAGGCCGCCCGGGCTCGTCAGACGTGCGGCTGCGGCGACGAGGTCCTCGAATTGGTCGACGCCCTTGTCCAACTCGACTGCGGCCGACGAAATGGTGGGCGACAGGTGCGAGGCAGCTCGGGCGCTTCCCTCCGCCGCACGTTCCAACGACGAGATGTCCGCAGCCATGTCGCGCAGCGTACGGGCGGCGGCGTCGGCGACGTCCGTGATGTCGGATACCTCTGCCGAGTCGACGAACTCGGACCGAGTGAGAATCCCCACCAGCTCGTACAAGCTGTTCTGAGCGCCCACGAGCCTGCGCACGGGTTCGTAGGACGCGGACGACTTGGGTGGCAGCGTCGCTTTGCCAGGACGCGCTGCTGGAAGGGGCTGCGCGCGTAGACGCCGGTAACGACCGAACGCCAACACCGCCGGGACGGCGAGGACGGCCGCGCCACCTCCGCCGGCGAGCAATGTCCACTCGGGAGCCGAGGCAACGGCCAGACCCGCGGTCGACGCGGCGGACACACCGGAGGCGCTACCCAACCACGTGCCCCGTCGACGAGCTCGCTTGATCCGTCGGAGATGTTTCTGCCGGGGATCGTTCCATCGACCGACCGCGTCGACGGCGGACTCGACGGACCGTCGAGCCGTGTCGGTGGCGGCACGCACCATCGACACGGACTCGGACACGGGCATGGCCGACCACTTTCGTGACCGGCCATGCTGTTCGTTCGTCACGAGCTACTGGTTCTGTGCCGGGGGCTCGGGGGTGGCGTTCGGAGCCTTCTGGATCGACGGCTTGGGCGCCGCTGCGGAATTGCCGGAAGGAAGGGAATCCCCCGCCATGGATGCGCGGATCTGCTCCAGACGGCTGTGTCCGGCCATCTGCACCGACGCCTGCTGGACCTCCATCATCCGACCGGACACGGAGTTCTGTGCAAGCTCGGCGGAACCGAGTGCATCTGCGTAGCGACGCTCGATCTTGTCGCGGACCGCATCGAGGCTGGGGGTGTTGCCCGGCGCCGACAGCGTGCTGTCCATGGAGCGCAGCGATTCGCTGACCTTCTCCTGCATCTTGGCCTGTTCGAGCTGGCTGAGAAGCTTGGTGCGCTCGGCGACCTTGGCTTGCAGCGCCATCGCGTTCTGCTCGACGGCCTTCTTGGCCTGCGACGCTGCCTGCAGCGACTGATCGTGCAGGACCTTGAGGTCCTCGACGCCCTGCTCGGCCGTGACGAGCTGTGCGGCGAACGCCTCGGCGGCGTTGGTGTACTGCGTTGCCTTGTCCACGTCACCGGCTGCCGCGGCCTGATCTGCCAACGTGACAGCCTGACGGGCGTTCGCGTTCAGCTTCTCGACCTCGTCGAGCTGACGGCTCAGCTTCATCTCCAGCTGACGCTGGTTGCCGATCACCGAAGCAGCCTGCTGGGACAGCGCCTGGTGCTGCCGCTGCGCGTCCTCGATGGCCTGCTGAATCTGAACCTTGGGGTCGGCCTTCTCGTCGATCTTGGAATTGAAGAGGGCCATCATGTACTTCCAGGCCTTGACGAAAGGATTAGCCATGGGTTGATCCTGCCTCCATATCGAGCGCCGGGTTCGCGCATAGGGGGTCAGCTGAGGTGTACAGCGACCGTCGAAGAACTGCCAGTGACACGAGAATACTGGTCTGGTCGGTTTGTCGTGAGTGTCGATTCCACCCTAGCGGTAACAAGACTCATGTCTGCCGATCAGGCAGCGGCAAGAGCACGCGCGGGCGCAGGAATGACAACGCGAGTGTCGTCGGCAATCCGAGGCGACGCGGCGTCCACGCCTGCTGCCGCATCCACCCCCACGGCAGCATCCACATCGGCGGCACGGGCTGCAAGCGTCGATTCCGACAGCGACTCGCTGACGTCGCTCATGACGTCGGCGAGGGGGACGGCCAACGCGTCGCAGATCGCGTTGAGCAGTTCACTCGACGCTTCCTTGCGGCCGCGTTCGACCTCGGAGAGGTAACCGAGGCTCACCCGTGCGGTGTTGGAGACCTCGCGCAGGGTCCGGCTTTGCGCAACGCGAGTGCGCCGCAGACTGTCGCCGAGTGCTTCACGCAATAGCAGCGCCATCTCGCTCCTCCTCGTTCTTCGTCATCTGTGGTTCTTCGTCATCTGTGGTTTTTGTTCATCTGTACGTACGGGGCGTTCATCTTCAGCTACAACGAAGGACCGTGCTCGATTGGTTCCCGACCCTATACGGCCGTGTTCTCGATTACCCGTCGAAGCACCGACGACACACCTTTTCGGACCGTATTTCGAGCGAGGGCTTCGTCGGCCCGGCTCAGGGGGTCGGTCACGAGGTGACGCCTCGCCTGAGCCTGATTGCCTGGACGATGTAATCGAGGCCCGTGTACACGGTGAGCACGACGGCGGCGCCCATCAGTGTCACCGACACGAAGCGCACGTCATCCGGGAGAGGGAACAGATAGAACCCGATCGCGAAGCTCTGCACCAGGGTCTTGATCTTGCCTCCCCGCCCCGCCGGTATCACGCCGTGACGGATCACGATGAACCGGACGAGCGTGATCCCGATTTCGCGGGCCGCGATCACGATGGTCACCCACCAGGGCAGGTCTCCCAGAATCGAGAGGCCGACGAGGGCCGCGCCGATGAGGGCCTTGTCCGCGATGGGATCAGCCATCTTGCCGAAATCGGTCACCAGTCCGTACTTGCGCGCCAGCTGGCCGTCGATTCGATCGGTGATGGCAGCCACGGCGAACACGACGGTTGCCGCGATTCGCCACGTCGTGTCGTGACCGTCGCCGGCGAACAGCACGACGAGGAACACGGGGACGAGCGCGATGCGGAGAACAGTGAGGACGTTGGCGATGTTGAGGATCGGGACGACCTCGGTACTGCCGGTCGCAGAATTGCCGTGCGGCAACTGCGGCGTCGGTGGTACGCGTTCGGTCATGCCGTACCGATCCGTCGAAGTGCGTGCTGTCGAAGTGCGTGCTGTCGGAGTACGTGTCGGCACAGGTGTCCCGGTAGTGCGACGGCGAGTTCGGAGACGGACACACCAGAAGAATATCTGCTCACCTGTTGGCTACTGTTCACCACATGACTTCTGCGCCGAACCGGGCGAGTCGAGACGATCTCGACACCTCCTCGGACCCAGCCTCGAACACCGCACAGTCTTCCCACGGAGGCGACGATCTGGTGATTCGACGAGCACGGACGTCCGACATCCCGGAGGTCAAACGACTGATCGACATCTACGCGGGCAAGATTCTCCTCGAGAAGAACCTGGTGACCCTGTACGAGGCGGTCCAGGAATTCTGGGTCGCGGAACGCGCGGGCACGGTCATCGGCTGCGGCGCGTTGCACGTGTTGTGGGCCGATCTCGGCGAAGTACGCACAGTCGCGGTCGACCCGTCGGCCAAGGGACACGGTGCGGGCCACCTGATCGTCGACAAGCTCGTGCAGGTCGCCCGCGAACTGTCGTTGCAGCGTCTGTTCGTCCTGACCTTCGAGATCGACTTCTTCGCCCGGCACGGGTTCGTCGAGATCGACGGCACGCCGGTCACCGCGGAGGTGTACGCCGAGATGTGCAGGTCCTACGACACCGGTGTCGCGGAGTTCCTCGACCTCAGCTATGTGAAGCCCAACACACTGGGCAACACCAGGATGCTGCTGTCTCTCTGACAGGATTTCATCGTCCCGCAGTTCGAAGACGAAGGAATCTCACATGGCACTGTTCGCCGTCCACTACACCTATTCGCCCAGCACCACCGACGGCCGCGACACCCACCGCGCGACGCATCGTGCGTGGCTCGCCGATCTGCTCGAGCAGAACGTGCTGGTGTCGTCCGGTCCGTACGTCGACGGTAGCGGCGCGCTCATCATCGTGGAGGGAACCGACACCGCGTCGGTGGCCACGCTGTTCGAGCAGGATCCGTTCGCCGTGGAGAACCTCGTGGAGACGTCCACGATCGTCGAGTGGAAGCCGGTCATGGGCGCCCTGTCCTGACACTGCGTCAGGACCCGCACGCTCCGCGTGCTCGGCACCCGGTGACGCGCCGTCAGTCCTCTGCCGGTGCGTCGTCCGGGTCGCCGCCCCTGATCGACCACAGCAAGCCGTCGAGCTCGTCGGGCTTGATCAACACCTCGCGGGCCTTGGAGCCTTCGCTCGGCCCGACGACGCCACGATTCTCCATGAGGTCCATCAACCGTCCCGCTTTGGCGAATCCGACGCGGAGCTTGCGCTGCAGCATCGATGTCGACCCGAACTGGCTGGTGACCACCAGCTCGACTGCCTGCAGCAACACGTCGAGATCGTCGCCGATATCCGGGTCGACGTCCTTCTTGTCCGACGCCTTGGCCGCGGTGACCGTCTCGTTGTACTCGGGCTCCGCCTGGTTCTTGGCGAAGTCGACGACGGCCGAGATCTCCTCGTCGGTGATGAACGCTCCCTGCAGCCGGGTCGGCTTGCCGGCACCCATGGGCAGGAACAACGCGTCGCCCATGCCGATGAGCTTTTCCGCACCCGCCTGATCGAGGATGACCCGCGAGTCGGTCAACGACGACGTCGCGAACGCCAGACGTGACGGCACGTTGGTCTTGATCAGACCCGTCACGACATCCACCGACGGCCTCTGCGTGGCCAGCACCAGGTGGATGCCGGCAGCACGCGCCTTCTGGGTGATGCGGACGATCGCGTCCTCCACATCGCGGGGCGCCGTCATCATCAGGTCGGCGAGTTCGTCGACGATCGCGAGGATGTACGGGTACGGGCGGTACACCCGCTCGCTTCCCAGCGGTGCGGTGATCTCGCCCGAACGCACCTTCTTGTTGAAGTCGTCGACGTGGCGCACCTTGTTGACCTGCATGTCCTGGTAGCGCTGTTCCATTTCCTCGACCAACCACGCCAAGGCTGCCGCGGCCTTCTTGGGTTGCGTGATGATCGGGGTGATGAGGTGCGGAATGCCCTCGTACGGCGTCAACTCGACCATCTTCGGGTCGATCAGAATCATCCGAACCTCGTCGGGCGTGGCTCGCGCCAGCAACGACACGAGCATCGAGTTCACGAAGCTCGACTTACCGGAACCCGTCGAACCCGCGACCAACAGGTGCGGCATCTTCGCCAGGTTCGCGCTGACGAAATCGCCTTCGATGTCCTTGCCGAGGCCGATCACCAGAGGATGGTGGTCCTTGCGGGTCGACGGAGCGGTGAGCACGTCGGCGAGTCGCACCATCTCGCGGTCGGAGTTGGGCACCTCGATACCGACGGCGGACTTGCCGGGGATCGGGGCGAGCAGTCGGACGTTGTCCGTCGCGACTGCGTACGCGATGTTGCGGTGAAGGGCCGTGATCTTCTCGACCTTGACGCCCGGTCCCAGCTCGACTTCGTAGCGCGTCACCGTCGGACCGCGAGTGAATCCGGTGACGGCTGCGTCGATCTTGAACTGTTCGAGGACCTCGGAGATGGCCTCGATCATCGCGTCGTTCGCTTGACTGCGGGTCTTCGGCGGATCGCCGTCGATCAGCAGTGACAGCGACGGCAGCGTGTAATCGCCGTCGACGACGCGGTCGACGACGATCTTGTCCTCGTCCGCGGCGGGCTTCGGCTCGGCCGCCTTGACGACGGGCTTGGGCCGGGGCCGCGGTGGCGTCGGCGCCGTCGGTGGCTCGAGCGGCAGTTCGGGTTCCGACGCGACCGGTTCGATCACCTCGGTCGGCAGTTGCTCTGCGGCGGGCTTGCGGGCGCGGGATTTCTTGACCGGGATGTACTCCTCGGTCGGGTAGTTGCCGTAGGGGTCTCCACCGAGATGCCCGGCAGCGTTGTCCACGGGGTAGCCGTCGGCGTCGAAGGCCGCCGCGTCGTAGTCCCCGTATCGACCGTCGCCGTAGTCGTTGTCGCCGAACTCCGAACCGTAGTCGGCCGGGTCGTAGTCGCCGTACTCGTCACCGCGGCTGTCGGTCCCGAACAGCGACCGGAGGCGATCCGGAACGTCCCGCACGGTTGTCCCGGTCAGAAGCAGCACGCCGAACAGACCGGCCAACAGCAGCAATGGCACGGCCAGCCACACGGTCAGACCGTCGGCGATCGGTCCACCTGCGACGTACCCGACGAATCCTGCCCCCGACGCGCGACCCTCGGCGTCCGTCGGCGACGCCGCCGCCATGTGCCAGAGACCGAGGATCGGGAGAACCAGCAGGATCGAGCCCAGGACCAGTCGCGGACGGATGTCCGGATTCGGTTCGGTCCGCATGAGCAGTACGGCCACGCCGACACCGAGAACCGGCACGATGTATCCGGCGTCACCGACGATCGCTCGGACAGCTATCTCGATCCACTCGCCTACCGGGCCGCCGGCCGAGAACCAGACTGCCGCGGCAACGACGACGCTGACGGCGATCAAGCCGAGAGCAAGTCCGTCACGGCGATGACCGTGCTCGATGTCCTTGGCCTTGCTGACCGTACGGGTGGTGGCCCCTACCCCCCGGGCAGCCATCGACCACCCGGACGACATACCGCGCCCGACGGCGGACATCACTCCAGCCGACTTCTTCTTGGGCGGCCGCCTCGATCCCGATCCGCGCGGCGGCGCATTCCGTGGCGCTGCGTTTCTCGGCGCCGCCTTGCGGGGCGCTGTCGGCTTTTTCGGCGTGGTCACCGTGCGTGCGGTTCGCCCTCCGGACGGCTTGCGTGATCCCCCCGAAGCACGCGATGTCGACGAACCTCCGGCGCTGCCGGCGTTCGAACTCCGTGTGCTGGTCTTTCCTGCCATGGCCCCTAGGTTAGTCGCAAGGGCCCCTTCGAAACCATCCGCAACACGAGTAACAGCCCGTCAGAAACTTCGATCCAAGCCTTCGACGGCCTCGACGGACGACGCGTTTCCGGTCCTGTCGAGGTGAACCTCGCTTCGCCCGAACGCGTGAAGCAGCAGCTCCGACGGCCGACCCACCAGCACGACCTGTTCTCCCCCGCCTCGTTTCACCGTGACCGAGCGTCCGTCGAGGGTCTCGAGCACCACGCCTACCGGCGACCGCCGATACGCGAGGCGTCCCACGACCGTCGCGAGCCTCCACAGACGATTCTGGAGATCGGCGGACAGCAACCTGGGCGACCATCCGGACTGGGCGCGCCGGACATCCTCGTGGTGAACGAACATCTCACCGACGTTGACCAGGGGGTCCAGGATCTTGAACGGCGACCACACCGGTGGCCCGGCCGCGATCTCCGCCACGAGTTCGGAGAACGGCCGGCGTGCCACCTCGTTCTGAACCTTCTGCGTGTAGGAGTCGAACAGCGGCAGGAGTATCCCGGGCGCCGCATCCAACCTCCGCTCGCGGACGACGAGGTGGGCCGCGAGATCCCGCGTCGTCCAGTCGCCGCACAGCGTCGGCGCGGACTCACCCGCTGCCGTCAAACTCAGTACCAGTTCTGCGCGTTCGTGCTGTGCAAGGGTCACATCGATCCACCGTACGTGCCCGCTGCCCTGCGCGGCCGTCACGGACCGTAATCTCGGATCGGTGCCGATCTCCGAAATTCTCGTCATTCTCGTTGCCGGCTTCGGCGCAGGTGCCATCAACGCCGTGGTGGGATCGGGGACGCTGATCACGTTTCCGACTCTGGTCGCTTTCGGTTACCCGCCCGTCGTGGCCACGATGTCGAACGCAATCGGGCTGGTCGCAGGGAGCGTATCGGGTACCTGGGGCTATCGACGGGAGCTCGCGGGTCAGTGGTCGCGGCTGCGATGGCAGATGCCTGCGTCGTTCTTCGGTGCGCTCGGTGGCGCGTGGCTGCTGCTTCACCTGCCCCCGTCGGTGTTCAGCGCTGTCGTTCCGGTTCTGCTGATCGGCGCACTCGTCCTGGTGGTGGCGCAGCCGAGCATCCAGGGGTGGGCCAGACGGCGTTCCGAGGCGGCGGGAGTCGCGGTGGACCACGTCAGCCGAACGAAGCTGACCCTGCTCACCATCGGGACGTTCGTGGTGGGAATCTACGGCGGCTACTTCACCGCAGCGCAGGGCATCCTCCTGATCGGCGTCATGGGAGTCCTTCTACCGGACTCGATGCAGCGCATGAATGCCGCCAAGAACTTGCTGTCGCTCATCGTGAACGTCGTCGCCGCGGTCACCTACACCATCGTGGCGTTCGACGACATCAGTTGGGCCGCGGCAGGATTGATTGCAGCTGGATCTCTCGTGGGCGGATCCGTCGGCGCACGCTACGGCCGGAAGTTGTCCCCGTGGGCGCTGCGGATCACCATCGTCGTGATCGGCCTCATCGGCCTGTGGCGGTTGCTGGCCTGACGCGTCCACGCGTCAGACCAGCAAGCGCCGGTGCAGATCGTACGAAGTGTCGTACGACGCTACTTCTGGCCGACCGCCATTACGGTCGGGACGATCATCGGCTTGCGACGGTACTTGTCGGCAACCCACCGACCGACCACGCGGCGAACTGCCTGCGCGATGCGGTGGGTGTCGGTGACCCCGTCGGACGCCAGTCTCTGCAGTTCCGCTTCGACGAGCTGAGCCGCTTCCTTGAGCGCAGCCGGATCGTCGGAGAAGCCGCGACCGGACACCTCGGGAGTCGTGATAGCACGGCCGGTCGTCGAATCGACGGCCACGGTGATGGCGATGAATCCACCCTCACCGAGCACGAGGCGGTCGGACAGGGTCGAATCGCCGACGTCTCCGACGGACAGGCCGTCGACGTAAACGTGACCGACGGGCACCTGACCGACGATGCGGGCCAGTCCGTCGACCATGTCGACGACGACGCCGTCCTCGGCCAGAACGACACGGTCCTCGGCGACACCGGTGGCTTTGGCGAGTGCAGCGTTGGCGCGCAGGTGTCGCCATTCGCCGTGCACGGGCATCGCGTTGGTGGGGCGCACCGCGTTGTAGAGGTAGAGCAGCTCACCCGCGGATGCGTGGCCCGAAACGTGGACCTTGGCGTTCTGCTGGGTCACGACGGTCGCGCCGCGCTTGGCGAGGCCGTTGACGACCGCGAAGACGGAGTTTTCGTTGCCGGGAATCAGCGACGACGCGAGAACCACCAGATCATTGGCCTTGACGTTGATCTGACGGTGCTCACCACGGGCCATGCGCGACAATGCCGACAGTGGCTCGCCCTGTGAACCGGTGGAGATCAGCACCAGGCGATCGTCGGGGAGCGTCGCTGCGGTGTCGATGTTCACCTCCAGGCCGTCGGGCACCCGCAGGTAGCCGAGATCCTGGGCGATCTGCATGTTCCGCACCATCGACCGACCGACGAATGCGACGCGACGGTTGTATCGCTCGGCGACGTCGATGACCTGCTGGATGCGGTGCACGTGGCTCGCGAACGACGCGACGATGACTCGCTGCTTGGCCTTGCCGATGACGGTGTCGAGTACGCCACCGATCTCACGCTCGGGCGTGACGAATCCAGGCACCTCGGCGTTCGTGGAGTCCACGAGGAACAGATCGACGCCCTCGTCGCCCAGCCTGGAGAAACCTGCGAGGTCGGTGAGTCGGCCGTCGAGCGGCAGCTGGTCGAGCTTGATGTCGCCGGTGTGCAGCGCGAGACCGGCGTCGGTGCGGATCGCGATGGCGAGCGCGTCGGGAATCGAGTGGTTGACGGCGAAGTACTCGCATTCGAAGGGCCCGTGCTTGGTCTTCTGGCCTTCTATGACCTCGACGAGGTTCGGGCGCAGGCGGTGCTCGCGACATTTGGCTGCGACCAGGGCCAACGTGAACTTGGAGCCGATGACGGGCAGGTCGGGCCGCAACCGGAGCAGGAACGGGACCGCGCCGATGTGGTCTTCGTGGCCGTGGGTGAGGACGACGGCTTCGACGTCGGCCATTCGGTTCTCGATGTGCCGGAAGTCGGGCAGGATCAGGTCGACGCCTGGCTGCTGGTCCTCGGGGAACAGGACGCCGCAGTCGATGATCAGGAGTTTGCCCTGATGCTCGAACACGGTCATGTTGCGACCGATCTCACCGATTCCGCCGAGGGCGACGATGCGGAGGCCCTTGAACGGGGCCTTCGGCGGCGTCCCGAGGCGGTCGGTCGGATCGACCTCACGGCGGGTGTCCGGGCGCTGTGTGCGCGCAGAATTCTGCACCACAGGTTTTCCTGCGGATTTGGCAGGCTGCGCCGGCCGTTCCGCAGGGGGGCCCGCGCTTCGGGTTGCGCGGCCTCGTGAACGTGCTGGTCTACTCATACAAGGACTCCTGCTGCCCGCAGATCTGCTGCGAGCAATTCGATTTGGTCGATGCTCGGTGGCACCTGGGGAAGTCTGGGATCACCGACGTCGAGTCCGATGAGGCGCAGCCCGGCCTTGGATGCGGTGACGCCGCCGAGGCGCGCTACCGATCGAATGACGGGGATGAGGCTTGCGTTGATGGCGCGGGCGCGGGCGACGTCGCCGACCATGAACGCGGAGTGCAGTTCCCGCAGGCGTGCGGGAACGAGATGTCCGATGACGCTGACGAATCCGGTGGCACCGACGGACAGCCACGGCAGGTTGAGCGGGTCGTCGCCCGAGTAGAACTGCAAGCCGGTGGTCGCGATGAGCTCCGCGCCCGCGTTCAGGTCGCCCTTGGCGTCCTTCACCGCGATGATTCTCGGGTGCTCGGACAGGCGACGCAACGTGTCCGTCTCGATGGGTACGACCGACCGGGGTGGAATGTCGTACAGCATGACGGGCAGGTCGGTCGCGTCGGCGACCGCGGTGAAATGGGCGTACAACCCGGCCTGAGGCGGGCGCGAGTAGTACGGCGTCACGACGAGCAGGCCGTGCGCACCTGCGCGCGCGGCGTCGCGTGCCAGTTGGACGCTGTGCGCCGTGTCGTTGCTTCCGGCACCGGCGATGATCCGTGCACGATGGCCCACCGCGGCGATGACGGCCCGCATCAGTTCGAGCTTCTCGTTCTCGGTGGTGGTCGGCGACTCTCCGGTCGTGCCGGCCAGAACCAAGCCGTCGTGGCCTTGCTCCACCAGGTGGTGTGCCAACCGGACTCCGGCGTCGACATCGAGCTTTCCGTCGGCCGTGAACGGCGTCACCATTGCGGTGAGCACCGTGCCGAACGCCGGTAGTCCTCGAGGAGCGGCATCACCGTATGTCATGGTCAGAAAGGCTACCCGGTACGCGGAGCCCTACCTGCCGGTGGGACGGGAGTTCACTTCCGTGGCGTGGCATCACACCTCGGTGACGAACGGACTGTGCGCTACTTCCGAGCCGTCGGGCAGCGTCGCGATCTCGTAGTCACCGAACACGTCGGGTGCGACGGTGGTCAGTTGCCGCAGGCATTCCACGGCGACACGGCGAATTTCGACGTCGGCGTGCTCGGATGCGCGCATCGCCACGAAGTGACGCCAGGCTCGGTAGTTACCGGTGACGACGACCTTGGTCTCGGTGGCGTTGGGAAGTACCGAACGCGCGGCCTGCCGGGCCTGCTTGCCACGTAGAGCGGCGCCGGTCACGCCGTCCAACTTCTGTTCGAGTGCGCCGAGAAGCTCGACGTATGCTGCCCGGCTCTGTTCCGTCGCCTCCAGGAAAAGCGCTTCCAGCTCCGGATCACCGTCGATGGCCGGAGGCACGATCACCTTGGCCTCACGCTCGGGTACGAATCTCTGCGAGAGCTGGGAGTAGGAGAAGTGCCTGTGACGGATCAGCTCGTGGGTACACGAGCGCGAGATCCCGGTGATGTAGAAGCTCACCGACGCGTGCTCGAGAACGGAGAGGTGGCCGACGTCGAGCAGGTGCCGGAGGTAGGACGCGTTGGTCGCGGTCCGAGGATTGGGCTTGGACCAGCTCTGGTAGCACGCCCGGCCCGCGAACTCGGCAAGCGCTTGGCCGCCGTCGGCGTCGGTCTCCCACGGAATGTCCTCCGGTGGCACGAAATCGGTCTTCGCGACCAACTGCACCTTCAGTGACACCGTCTTCGACACGTCGGTTTTCCTTTGCTCGAGCTGCACCGATACACCCGAACACTATCGATGCGTCACACTGACGCCTTGCATGACACCATTTCTGACGCCACAATGGCGTCATGGAACTCGACACGTACACCTCGTCCCTTCGAGCCGATCTACTTGCCGCGGCAGCGCTCGGCGACGAACACACCAGGAAGACCGCCGAGGCACTCGGATCCGCGGCGCAGGCGTCGGCCAGGCTAATGCTGCTGCAAGCACTGTCCGACTTCGCCGACGAGGTCACCGCACAGCTGAACGGCCCGACGGTGCATGTGCGCATCGCCGGTACGCAGGCGGTAGCCGATGTCACCGTGGCACCCGACACCGGCACGCCGGACGATCGCGCCGCCGCCGAGGACTATCCGACGATGGACGACGTCACCGGCGAGATGCGCCGGGTGACGCTGCGGGTGGTCGAGCAGGTGAAGGAACGCGCGGAGGAGGCCGCATCGATGAACGGCGTGTCGCTCAACTCGTGGCTTTCGCAGGCAGTTCAGGGAGCGCTGCGTGATCAGATGCGCAAGGACCGCCCCTTCTGATTCACGGTCGTTCGCGCCACGCCCGTTCGAAGGGCAGCCGCCAGGCGTTGGGTGCGATCAGCTGGTGGATTGCGTTGGGCCCCCACGATCCCGGTGTGTACTGACGAACCGGGGGCGGATCCGCGAGCAGCGGCGCGGACACCTCCCACAGTCGTTCGATCCCTTCGGCCGTGGTGAACAGCGTGTGATCGCCGTGCATGGCGTCGAGTATCAGCCGCTCGTAGGCTTCGAGTACGTCGCCGACGCGCTCGGTCTCGCCGATCGCGAACTGCATGCTCAGCTTGTCCAGACGCATGCCGGGGCCCGGGCGTTTGCCGTAGAACGACAAAGACACTTTCGAGGCGTCGGCCAGGTCGAACGTGAGGTGGTCGGGGCCGTGGGCGCCGACACCGGACCCGGCAGGGAACATACTTTTCGGTGGCTCGCGGAACGCGATCGAGATGATGCGCTGGCCTTCCGCCATGCGTTTGCCCGTCCGTAGGTAGAACGGCACTCCGGCCCAACGCCAGTTGTCGATCTCGCACTGCAGCGCGACGAAGGTGTCGGTGTCGGAATCCGGCGACACTCCGGGTTCGGTCAGGTAACCCGCGTACTGTCCGCGAACCACCTTGCGGGGATCGAGCAGCTTCATCGACCGGAACACCTTGTTCTTCTCTTCACCGATCGCGCGTGGTTCGAGGGCCGTCGGAGGTTCCATCGCCATGAACGCGAGGACCTGGAACAGGTGTGTGACCACCATGTCCTTGAAGGCGCCCGTCGACTCGTAGAAGTTCGCGCGTCCGTCGAGCGCCAGCTTCTCCGGGATGTCGATCTGGATGTGGTCGATGAAATTGCGATTCCAGATAGGTTCGAACAAGCCGTTCGCGAATCTGAACGCCAGAATGTTCTGTGCCGGTTCCTTTCCCAGGAAGTGATCGATCCGGAAGATCTGGTCCTCGTCGAAGGTCTCGTGCACGGTGGCGTTCAATTCGATGGCACTGGCCAGGTCGGTACCGAAGGGTTTCTCCATGATGATGCGAGACCCCTTGACCAATCCTGCCGCGCCGAGCATCTCGACGACGGCCAGCGCGGCCTTCGGTGGCACGGACAGGTAGTGCAGCTTCCGAGTCCCCGGTCCGAGTTCCATCTCGGCGCGGGCGACGGCCTCGGCGAGCGCCGCCGGTCCCGCCTTCTGGGATACGTAACTGAGTTTTCCGGCGAATTGCCGCCACTGCTCGTCCGACACTTTCCGGCTGGAGAACTCGTCGATCGCTTCGAGCGCCATCTGCCGGAACTCGTCGCTGGACATCTCCTCCAGCGAGGTCCCGACGACGCGGATGCGCGGGGCGAGATCGGACAATGCCAGGTGCATCATTCCGGACAGCAACTTGCGTTTGGACAGATCACCGGTGGCACCGAAGAGCACCACGACCTGCGGAGGGAGTTCACTCTTGGGCGCGGTGGCCGACGTCGTCACAGTGAAGATAGTGGCACCGATACTCCCGTCTCGCAGGCCGAAGCGCTGACCCTCGTCTCAGAGCGCGCGGGAGAGTGCACCCACGAGGTCCCCGCGTTCACCGACCACCACCGACTCGAGTTCGAGCCATTCGGCCATCTCCCGCAAGTGCGGAACGAGGCGATCGGCGATGGGTCCGGGATCGCGGTCCCCTTCGACGAACGCTCCGAGGACCTGCAGTTGCGACGCCGCACGGTCGCCCTTCAGGTCGACCCTGGCCACGAGGTCCCCGTCCATCAGGAACGGGAACACGTAATACCCGTGCACTCGCTTGTGCTGGGGTGTGTAGATCTCGATGCGGTAGTGGAAATCGAAGATCCGCTCGACGCGGGGACGACAGAAGATCATCGGGTCGAACGGGCACAGAAGCGCGGATCCTGTTGCCGCTCTGGGCGTTCTGGCATCGGCGTGGAGGTATGCCGCCGCTCCCCAGCCCCGGACCGCGACAGGTTCCAGTGTGCCGTCCTCGACGAGATCGACAATGGCGGCCTTCGTCTGCTTCTGCGACAAGCGATAGTAGTCACGGAGATCGGGCTCCGTTCCGATTCCGAGCGCCGACGCCGACTGTGCGACCAACTGCCGTACGGCGTCGGGTTCCGACACCACCTGCGCTGCAACATGTTCGGGTACGACACGCTCGACCAGATCGTACCGCCGGACGAATCCGCTGCGGGTGGCGACCGACACCACACCCGCAGCGAACAGTTGCTCGACGACCACCTTCACGTCACTGCGGTCCCACCACGGGCCTTTTCGACCGGGACGCGGAGAGTCGAGGACTCGCTCGATGTCCCCGGCGCTCGACGGCCCCGCATCTCTCAAGACATCCAGGATGTCCTGCGACAGAGACGGATTACGCTCCAGAACGGTGTGTGCACCACCCCAACGCCCGTGCGCGTACAGCTCGGTGCGCCAGCGAAACAGTGGCCAGTCCTCGACCGGCACCAGGGCGGCCTCGTGCGCCCAGTACTCGACGAGCCTGCGCGGCCTTCGCGCGGTGTCGGTCCACGCCGCGGCGTCGAGCACCGACCGGTCGTACTTTCCGACCCGACTGAACAATGGCGCGTAGTGGGCACGAACGAGCACCGACACCGAATCGATCTGCAGTAACCGATTTCGTTCGATGACCGTGTGCACTGCCCTCGACGACGCGCCCCGCTCCGTCACACGATGAGGGGACGCCAGACCTTGGGCCGCCAGGGCCGTACGCTTCGCCATCGCGGCACTCATCTCGCGCATGGCCCCACCTTGCCACGAAGGTCCGACAGATCGGTCAGCTCCGCCAGCCGTGCGTCCGGGCGAGGTCCTCCATCGTCGACACGAGCTGCGACAGGCCTGGTTCCTCGATCGGAAAGTGCCCGCACCCGTCGAGGTACACCAGAGTCGTGTCGGCGGCGATGCGCTCGAGGAATCGAACACTGATCTCCGGCGGAGTCCACCGATCCTCGGCGGGATGGACCAGTGTCACCCGGGGACCGCGGTACGTCTGCGGCTGCGTGTGCTCGAACGAGAAGAAGCTGCTCAGAAAGCCGAGGGGTACCGACACTCCCCCACCCAACGGATCGGATGCGCACAGCGCCGACAACTCCGGATCGGCGCTCATGTTGTCGATGTCGATCAACCATCGGATCGGTAGCCTCGTACGGCGGGACAGCCGAGCGCCGAGCTTCAGCAGCGCCGGTGACGGTCCGCCGAGGAAACCGAACCGCGCTGCCGCCGAACGCGCCTGTGGGTCGGACGGGTCGAGCAGACACGTCGCGACGACATCGGCGACCTCGCCGGTACGCGCGGCGACCTCGTAGGCCAGCATGCCGCCCATGCTGGCGCCGAACAGCACCAGCGGCCTCGGATCTCGTCGTCGTTCCGTCAGGACGAGATCGCACATCATGTCGATCCAGTCCTCGTACGTGACGCTTCCCGGATCCGGGACTGCGGTGCGGCCGTACAACGGCATGTCGGGAAACAACACTTCCGCTCCCCGGGTTGCCGCCAGCGCCGCGAACGGCCACAGCGCACCGGAATGTCCGCCCGCGCCGTGGACGGCGAGTACCTTCAGCGGCGCGTGCGCGTCGCCGGCACGAACGATGTGAACGTCGGAGTCGCGCCACTGCCATCTCGTCGAGACCGGCTGTTCGTTCGGCCGATACTTCTCGGGCAGGAACCTCGCATATCGGTCACCGGTCACGCGTGCCAGACTAGGCGAAAGACCCAGTCAGTTCATCAGAGTCGCGGCCACGGTTGCGCCGAGTTCGTAACACTTCTCCCGCGCAGTTCTGTCCACCGAGGTGATCCCGAGCGGTTGGGTGACCTTGTCCAGACTCCATCCGGTCGCGATCTTCTCGACAGCGGAAGTGGCACCGGCCGTGTCGTTGTTGCCGTGGACCCACAGCCCGTAGGGCCGACCGGCAACTGCGCCCAGGCACGGGTAGTAGGTGGTGTCGAAGAAGTGTTTGAGCGCCCCCGACATGTATCCCAGATTCGCCGGTGTTCCGAAGAGGAATCCGTCGGCTGCGAGAACATCCGGCACTGTAGCTGCCAACGCGGGCACGACCCGGGTGGTGACATCCTCGATGGCAGGGTCGGCTGCACCGGCAAGGACGGCCTCGAGCAGCTCCCGCGTCGGCGGCGACGGCGTGTGGTGCACGACGAGGAGGGTTGCCATCAGGTCGGGGTCGCCGTCATGACGAGGATTCCTGGCGCTCGAGCGCGACGGCTCGCTTCATGGTCTCGCGCGCCCGACCTCGGTCCCCCGCGTAGTCGTACGCCCTCGCCAGTCGGTAGGAGTTACGCCAGTTGTCCGGGTCCTTCTCCCATTCGGCCTTGATCGTCTGGAACAGCTCGTCCGCTGCCTCCCGGGAGATCCTGCCCGAGGGCATGCGCGGCAGGTCAGTCACGTCCAGTTCGAGGCCCTCGTCGTCGACGCGTTGCGCAAGGTGCTGATGGTCGAATCCGGCTTTGAGGGTGGCCCCGACGATCCAGACGCCGATGATCGGGAGGAGGAGCACTCCGATGCCGAGCCCGATGTTGACCGGTCCGCCCGTCTGGACGAGGGAGATTCCGCGGGTTCCGAGAAGGTAGAAGTAGAACCCGAGAATCAACACCATCACGCCGATGGTCAGCAGGACTTTCGTCGCTTTGTTCATGGTCTTACAGATCGAGGAAGGAATCGAGTCCGACGGTCAGCCCCGGCCGTCCGGCGATCTCGCGGACCCCCAGCAGGACGCCCGGCGCGAACGACGTGCGATCGAGCGAGTCGTGACGGATCGTCAGTGTCTCGCCGAGGGTGCCGAGGAGAACTTCCTGATGCGCGACCAGACCGGCGAGCCTGATCGAGTGGACGCGAACTCCGTCCACCTCGGCGCCGCGGGCACCGTCGAACTCCACCGTGGTGGCATCGGGGCTCTTCGGGGTCCCTGCCTTCGCTCGTGCTTTCGCGATGAGTTCCGCAGTGCGATAGGCGGTTCCCGAGGGTGCATCGGCCTTGTTCGGGTGGTGCAGCTCGATGACCTCGACCGAGTCGAAGAAGCGTGCGGCCTGCTCCGCGAAGCGCATGGTGAGGACTGCTCCGATGGCGAAGTTGGGGGCGATCAGCACACCGGTCCGAGGCGAGGACCCCAGCCACTCCGTCACCGACGCGAGCCGTTCCTCGTCGAACCCGGTGGTTCCGACGACGGCGTGGATTCCGTTCTCCACGAGGAACTGCAGGTTGGGCATGACGACGTCGGGATGAGTGAAGTCGACGACCACCTGGGTGGCCGAGTCGACGAACAGCGAGAGCGGGTCACCGGCGTCGACGGTCGCGACCAGTTCGAGGTCCGACGCAGCCTCGACAGCGGCGCAGATCGCCTGGCCCACCTTGCCGCGGGCACCCAGTACGCCGACTCGGATAGATGCTTCTGAACTCACGTCTGTTCCACTCTCTTCTCACCGACACGATTGGTCGTGTGAAGCCTACTGACGACCTGCGAACACAGACCACTCAGCTGCCGAAGAGATTCTTGGCTTTGAGGATCAGCTCGTAGAGCCCGTAGACGAACGGCACGGTCACCCACAGCCAGGCCAAGATCATGACGGTGTGCTGACGTGTCGAGTTCATGCGTCGACCTCCGGTTCGTGGTACTTCGAGTTCACGGGCTTGATCAGTTCGTTCGCGACGAATCCGATGGCGAGCAGGGCGATCATCACGTAGAACGCCGGTAGGTAGCGGCCGACCTGACCGTCCTCTCCGGCGTCGGCGATGGCGTTGACGATCAGCGGACCGAGGACACCTGCGACCGACCATGCCGTCAGCAATCGACCGTGGATGGCGCCGACCTGGTAGGTGCCGAACATGTCTTTCAGATACGCGGGCATCGTCGCGAATCCCGCGCCGTAGAAGGACAGAATGAGCAGCGCCGAGACGAGAAACAGAACCTTGTTGGAGTTGGTGAACAGTGCGATGTAGAGATACAGCAGCGCACCGACGCCGAGGTAGAGGCGGTAGATGTTCTTGCGGCCGACCAGGTCGGACACGGACGACCACACGAACCGTCCGATCATGTTGGTCAGCGACAGGAAGGCCACGAAACCGGCTGCAGCAGCCGCGAGTGATTCCGGGGAGGTGGCGTCGGGAAAGAAGTCCTGGTAGATCCCCGACGCGCGCTCCAGAATGCCGATTCCCGCGGTCACGTTGAAACACAGCACGATCCACAGCAGCCAGAACTGAGGCGTTTTGACCGCGTTCGCCGCCGATACGTTGTGAGTCGCGACCAACGGAGACGACGCCGAGGGGTTCCAGCCTGCGGGTTTCCAGTCGTCGGCCGGCACTCTGATCAGGACGACCCCCAGCGCCATGAACACGGCGTAGCCGACGGCCAGCACCAGGAACGTCTGTGCGATCGACGCGTCGGTGAAACCACCGAAGCCCGAAAGCAATTGGGTGGTCAACGGTGACGCGATGAGGGCACCGCCACCGAAGCCCATGATCGCGATACCCGTCGCCATCCCTGGCCGGTCCGGGAACCATTTGATCAGCGTCGAGACCGGCGAGATGTACCCGATGCCGAGTCCGATGCCGCCGACGAACCCGTACCCGAAGATCACCAGCCAGAACTGGTCGAGGCTCATTCCCAAGGCAGACAGCAACAGTCCGCTCACGAAGAAGATCAGGGACACGGTCATCGCCCAGCGGGGCCCGTTCTTCTCCACCCTGGTCCCGAACACGGCTGCGGACAGACCGAGCATGACAATGGCGAGCTGGAACGGTATGGCCGTGACCGTGCCGCTGAGATCCATGGCGGTGGGTGCGGAGATGGCGTTCTTGAAGACGCTCCACGCGTATGCGGATCCGATCGCCAGATGGATCGACAGTGCTGCGGGTGGGATGAGCCATCGGCTCCATTCCGGGGTGGCAACGATGCGTGATCGTTCGAGTATCGCGAGAGTCATCGAGATCCCTTGTTCGGTGGCAACCAATACAACTTTCCACTGACTTGGGTGAGTCAAACATCACACGCCGGGGGCCGATCACACCGGGTCCGACCGACGGCGCTAGCGTCCTGAAGGTGAGTGACGAAACCGGTGCCGTTCTCCGAGCGGATCACGTCGACCTGGTTCGAAACGGTCGCTTCCTGCTGCGCGATGCGTCCGTCAGCATCGCCGAAGGCGAGCACTGGGTATTGCTCGGCGCGAACGGCGCAGGTAAAAGTACGTTGTTGAGCCTTCTCGGGGCGTTCGTTCATCCCACGAACGGCACCGTGCACGTCCTCGGGCATCGGCTGGGTCGGGTGGACATGCGCGAACTCCGCACGCACATAGGCCACGTCGACCCGCGTCTGAACATGGAACCGTCACTGACACTGATACAGGCCGTGCTCACCGGGCTGACGAACACTCCGGATCTGATCCCCCGATGGTCGCCGTCGGACGGCGAGGTGTCGCGCGCACAACGCCTGATCGAGTCCCTCGGCGTCGAGAACCGATCCTCGTCACCGTGGTACACGCTCTCTCAAGGCGAGCGGGGACGCGCACTCATCGCACGCGCACTACTGGCCGACCCCGCGCTGTTACTGCTCGACGAACCCGCCACCGGACTCGACCTCGCTGCACGCGAACAGCTTCTGACCGCGGTCGACAGTCTGCGACGCCAACACCCCTCGCTCGCAAGCATTCTGGTGACGCACCATCTGGAGGAGATCCCGACGTCGACGACGCATGCCGTCCTCATCCGCGACGGTCGGATCACGGCGAGCGGGGCCGTCGACGAGGTGATCACCACGGCCAACATCAGCGCGTGCTTCGATCACCCCATCGAGATCGACCGTCGAGGCGGCCGGTGGGTGGCAACCGCCGTTCAGAACGTGATAACCTGACGGATGGCTTTGCCGTCGGCCAACTCGTCCATTCCGCGATTGACGTCGGCCAGCCCGATCCGTGAGCTGATGAGCTTCTCCACCGGAAGCCGTCCCTCACGCCACATCTGGGCGTAGAGCGGGATGTCCCGCGACGGCACCGCCGAGCCCAGGTAACTGCCGATGATCGTGCGTGCTTCGGCGACGAGAACCAACGGGGAGATCGACGACCGGGCGTCGGGCGCGGGTAGCCCGACGGTGACCGTCGTACCGCCGGGAGCCGTCGCCGCTACCGCGGCTTCGAATGCACGCGCGTTGCCGGCCGCCTCGATCACGATGTCGGCCTTGACGCCGCGTTCTTCTCGCTCTGCGGGCGAGAACGTCTGTGTTGCACCGAGTTCACGGGCGACGGCCAGTTTGTCCGGCACACCGTCGACGCCGATCACCTCACCTGCCCCCACCGACACGGCGGTCAGGATCGAGGCCATTCCGACGCCGCCGAGCCCGATCACCATCACCGATTGCCCCGGCCGCGGTCGGCCGGCGTTGAGCACCGCCCCTCCTCCGGTGAGTACCGCGCAGCCGAGCACTGCCGCGACATCGGCCGGGATGTCGTCGTCGACAGCGACGACGGACTTGCGACTGACGACGGCGTGGGTCGCGAAGCCGGAGACGCCGAGGTGGTGTTTCACCTCCGACCCGGCTCGGTCCAACCTGGCTCCACCGCCCAGCAGGGTGCCGGCGTTGTTGGCGGCACTGCCCGGGATGCAGGGCATCTGGCCGTCGGTCAGACATCCTGCGCAATCTCCGCATCGCGGCAGAAACGTCATGACCACTCGGGTCCCGACGGGCAGATCGTCGACACCGTCTCCGACGGTCTCGACTCGGCCCGCGGCCTCGTGGCCGAGCAGCATCGGTACCGGGCGAACTCGGTTGCCGTCGACGACGGACAGGTCCGAGTGGCAGAGCCCGGCTGCTTCGATCCGCACGAGCACTTCCCCCGGACCCGGTGGAGCCAGATCCAGCTCGGAGATGGAGATGGGCTTCGACTCGGCGAATGGCCGTGGTCGTCCGATTTCCTCGAGAACTGCGCCGCGGATCTTCATTCCCACACTCTAGGTGAGCGGAAATGCGCGCCCTGCCCTACTCGAGTACTCACAGGGGAAGGCGGGGCCGCAGCAGGTGCGCGACCAATCCGGTCCAGCCGGTCTGGTGGGACGCTCCGAGCCCCTCCCCGGTGTCGCCGTCGAAATACTCGTTGAACGTCGGGTGCACACTCCACAGAGGGTCGTCACTGGACTCGATGCGATCCCCGTCGGCCGGTCGTTTCCCGTCGACGGGCCGGAACAGAGCAGCCAGACCGTTGTCGATGAGATCCGCGGCGTCGGTCAGGGTGCAGTGGTTCCCCGACCCGGTGGGAATCTCGATGGTGAAGGAGTCGCCGTAGTGCCGTCCGTACGCCCGCAACTTGTCGGCCAGCAGGACGTTGACCGGGAACCAGATGGGCCCGCGCCAGTTCGAGTTGCCGCCGAACATCCCGGTGCGGGACTCCCCCGGCTCGTACTCGATCGACAGGCTCCGGCCGTCGATCTCGTACGTGACTCCGTCGCGGTAGGAAGCAGACAGTGAACGTATGCCGAACCGCGACAGGAACTCCTCGGAATCGAACATTCTGGCCAGCACACGCTTGAGACGCTCCGGTTCGACGAGCGAGAGCAGCACCCGTACTTCGTCTCCGTCCTTGCGTGCGAGCAGAGGACTGATCATCTCCGGCCTGCGTCGCTGCACCCACCGGAGCCGCGCCGTCAGGTCCGGGCACTCGTCCTCCACCCACGACGGAATCTCCGTCGCCCCCAGGATCGGCAAAAGGCCCACCATCGATCTCACGCGCAGCGGGACAGCGTCACCCTCGGGCGGAACGAGGACGTCGTAGAAGAATCCGTCTTCCTCGTGCCACAGCGAAATATGCTGCGATCCGAACGATTTCACAGCTTTCGCAATCGACAGGAAGTGCGCGAAGAACTTGGTCGCCACGTCGTCCCAGGCACTGTCGTGCCGCGCGAGCTCCAACGCGATCTTGAACATCTGCTGGCAGTAGAACGCCATCCAACTGGTGGCATCGGATTGCTCGAGCCGGAACCCCGGCGGAAGAGGTGCGGATCGATTGAACAACCCGATGTTGTCCATCCCGAGAAACCCGCCCTCGAAGATGTTCGATCCCTCGGAGTCCTTGCGGTTGACCCACCAGGCGAAGTTCAGCAGCAACTTGGTGAACACGCGAACCAGGAACTCACGGTCCCGGTAACCGTCGATCCGATAGACGTGCCACGCTGCCCATGCATGTACCGGCGGGTTGACGTCACCGAACTCCCATTCGTAGGCGGGCAGTTGGCCGTTGGGATGCATGGACCACTCGCGGCACATGAGCACGAGTTGTTCCTTTGCGAAATCCGGGTCGACGTGCGCGAGCGGAATCGTGTGGAACGCAAGGTCCCACGCGGCGAACCACGGATACTCCCACTCGTCGGGCATCGAGATGACGTCGGCGAGAGCAAGGTGACGCCAATGAGTGTTGCGACCACCGGGACCCCGACGCGATTCCGGTGCAGGCTCGCCCACCCGGTCGCCTTCGAGCCATTGTTCGACGTCGTAGCGGTAGAGCTGCTTGGTCCACAGCAGGCCCGCGTAGGCGCGTCTAGCCACGTGCCGATCCTGCTCGTCGAGTTCGGGTCCGATGACGGTGGAGTAGAACTCGTCCGCCTCCGCACGTCGGTCCGCCACGACGGCGTCGAATCCGCGTCCGAATGTCTGCTCGTCGGGAATCCTCGTCGAGAGTCGGAGCTTGACCTCCACCGTCGCACCGGATGCGATGTCGTCGAACGAGAACCAGAACGCCGACTTCGTGCCGGACTTCTCCGGGTTGACCGCCTCCACGTCACCACCGACGACACGTCGGCCGATTCCGTCCTTGCTGAACGCGGAGCGGTTCTCCTGACCCCACAGTTCGGCCGCGTTGGTTTCGTTGTCGCAGAACAGGACTTCGGGGTGGCCCTCGGCGCTCAGATAGTACTTGCCGAGGAATCCGTGCTCGGCCTCGACGGCAGTCACCCCACCGACCTGCAGTTCCGGCGCTTCGACGGCCCGGAGCATCCCGGCCCTGTCGTCGCGGCCCCACGCCCAGGTGTTGCGTAGCCACAGATGGGGAAGCAAGTCGACCGACGCCGCGTCCGGTCCGTGATTGGTGATCGAGATGACGATGCACATGTCGTCCGGCGACGCCTTGGCGTAGGTCACCTGGACGTCGAAAAAGCGGTTGCCGTCCAGAATTCCGGTGTCGGACAGTTCGTATTCGCGTTCGTCTCGCCCGCGCGCCGCGTTCTCCTCACGCAACTGCCGGTACGGATATTCCGCGTGCGGGTAACGGTAGAGCCACTGCATCCAACTATGGGTCGGAGTGCCGTCGACGACCCACCAGTACTCCTTGGCGTCCTCGCCGTGGTTCCCCTCGCCGTTGGTCAGCCCGAACAGCCGCTCCTTGAGAATCGGGTCCTTGCGGTTCCACAATGCGAAGGCGAAGTTGAGAAAGCCGAAGCGGTCGCTGATTCCGCCCAATCCGTCCTCGCCCCAGCGGTAGGCCCGGGCGTGCGCCTGGTCGAAGGGGAACGACTGCCACGCATCGCCGTCGGCCGAGTAGTCCTCGCGCACCGTCCCCCACTGTCGTCCCGCCAGGTAGGGACCCCACTGGCGCCACGGGCCCGACACACCGGGCGATTCGGCAAGGCGTGAGTGTTCGGCGGTCGAAGGTGTGTCAGCGTCGTCGGTCACGCGCCCAGTCTGCTATCTCGACGTCACGGACGCACGCCGACGTTGCTCGCGAGATATCCCACACGTCGCTGAACCGCTGCGATCTCGCGGACGCCGTCTCCGAGCACACTACGTTCGATCGCGGAGAGCTCTCCCATGACGAGTACGTCTCCCGGCGCAAGGCCTGCTTCGAGCTGTTCGATCTGATGTCCCAGCCGCAGGCGCTGCAACAGAGTGAACACCTCGGTCAGAATGTCGACGTCGCGATCGGCCAAAAACCCGTTTCCCGACGCCGCCGCCAGTCTCGCCGGGGTGGACGCGGAGGCCAGCCCGACGGACAGGCCGCCCCACCGCGCAAGATTGACGATCGGCGTGATCGCGTGAGCCTTGAGATCGAACGTGCCGCCTCGTCGTGCCAGTACGTCACGCAGCGATCGAAGCCGGGCACGCCCGGCCAGTGCGTCGCGCAGTTGAAGTCGAAGCGCGTCGGGATGATCCGCGGCCATCGTGCGGTACACGTCGGGCACCGTGTGCAGTTCGGGATTTCCCCACACCACTCGCCCGTCGACGAGTAGAGACGACATGATCAGGCCCGAATCCGACGACGGATTGCCCCGGTCACCGAAGGGGTTGCTCAGCCAGTGTCCCGCCGCGGATTGCCATTGGGTCGCCGATCTCGCAAACCTCGGCGAACTCGCCACTGCACCGTTCGAGTCGGCCGGTAGACCGCATGCGGCAAGGGTCAGATGCACTCGCGCAGCGAGGTCCATCAGCGCGGTGTCCCGGGTTCGCCCTCCGCCCGACGGATCGGGCAGTAGATCGGACCAGGACAGGGCGCTGTCCACGTCCGAGGACGGCATCGCTTCCCGACGTGCGACGCTGCCGAGCGTCAACCATGCGACGTCGGACCGCGGAACTTCGGGGTCTGTTCCCCGCTCGAGCTCGAGCGCGCGTCGGACGACGCTGTCCAGGACGACCGAGAGGATGGCGCTCACCGCAGTCGGTTCCGTCCCACCACGGAACAGGTCGATCGCGAGACCGGGAATTCTCCGAGCAGCGTCGATCAGCTCGCCCGTGGTCGTGGCAAGCGCAACCGATCGTCGCAGCACGAAGCTCCGCCGGGTCGACGCCGCATGCAGTTCGGAGTCCTCGATGACGCCGATCATCTCGCCTCGCCCCGACAGCACCGGCATGTGCCGCAGACCTCGATCCAGCATGTCCACCAGCACGGTGGCAGCTAATCGGTCGGCGGTGACGGTCTCGGCAGGTGCGGTCATGACGGCGCAGATCGGTGTGTCGACGCCGATGTCGGCGGCGACGACTCGGATGCGGAGATCGCGGTCGGTGAAGATCCCGTAGCGGCCACGGCCCAGCTGCACCAGTACGCACGATGCCCCGCGTTCGGTCATGGCCCGCACTGCGTCGCGAACCGTGGTGTCCGCATCGACGACGATCGCTGGACCGGACACCAGGTCGCCGACGGTTCTGCGTGTGGTTCGGTCGGTCGGACCAGCCACAGCCGCATTGGCGGTGGTCACCGCCTCGGCAAGGAACGCCAGGCCCGCGGGTTCGGAGAACAGCGGGCGCATGAGCGTCCCGGGCAGCTGGACGACGACGCTCGGTTCCGTCGTACGAGCGACGAAGCCGAACGTCGATCCGGTCAACATGGCCGAGAACCCGAACACACCGCCGACGTCGACCGTGTCGACGGGAACGGCCGTGAGCGCCGTGTCGTCCGGCTGCAGAATGACGACCCGACCGCGTCGGACCACCCACACCGAATCGACGTCGCGCATGTCGACGTCGAGAATGATTGCCCCGGTGGGGTACTCGACGCTCCGGGCCTCGGCGCTCAGCGCGCCCAATTCTCCGGGCGTCGCGGTCCGGAACGGAGGGTAGCGGGCGAGGAAGTCAGCTGTGTCGTCCACGGATCAGGTCCGCGCATTTCTCTGCCATGGTCATGACGGTGATGTTCGGGTTGACCGAGGGCAACTTGGGCATCGCCGATGCATCCACCACACGCAGGTTGCGTACGCCCTTGACCCTCAATTCCGGGTCGAGCACCGCCGTGACGTCTGCGGCGGACCCCATCCGTGCGGTGCCCGCCGGGTGATAGACGGTGTTGTGTGTCTTGTGCACGTACTCGAGCAGGTCGTCGTCGGTCACGGCGTCGGGTCCTGGAGCGAGTTCACGTTCGATCCAGGACGACAGCGGCCCTCGCGCGGCGATCTTCCTCGCCAGCTTCAGGCCGGCGAGCATGACTGCGTCGTCGTGTCCGTCCGGGTCGGTGAAGTATCGGGGGTCCACTTTCGCGCGGTCCCGGAAGTCACGGCTCCGTAGGCGTACCGTGCCCCGCGACCGGCCCTGAGTTACGTTGGGAGTCAGACAGAATCCGTTGTCGGTCGTCGGGTATCCCCAGCGGAGGGTGTTCATGTCGAACGGCACGCTGCCGTAGTGCATCATGACGTCGGGGTAGTCGAGGTTCGGTTCGGTCGCGGCGAAGATACCGATTTCCCACCACTGCGAGGACGTCGTCACCATGGGCCGTGACGCTTCCCAGAAGACGAGGCCTTCGACGTGGTCGTCGAGATTTTCACCGACACCGGGCGAGTCGACTCGCACATCGATTCCCATGGAGCGCAGATGATCCGCGGGTCCGATGCCGGACAACATGAGCAGTTTCGGTGTGTCGATCGCGCCTGCTGTGACAATGACTTCGCGGCGCGCGGTGATCGTGTCGTACCCCGTCAGATCAGGTCGTTGGCAGCGGATCCCGGTTGCGGTGAGTGCGTCGTCGATCAGAATCTCGCTGATCCAGCTGTGAGTCCGAACCTCGAGATTGGGGCGTGAGTCCAGAATCGGATGCAGATACGCGTGTGAGGTGGACATGCGCGTGCCGTCCTCGCCTGCGTTGATCTGAAACCACCCGGCACCGTCGATGACGGTGTCACCGCGGTTGAACTGCACGGTGGGCAGACCGACCTCGGCAGCGGACTCCAGAACCGCTGTCCCGCAGGGATCCACGGGAGGAATGTCGCGGATGCGCACGGGCCCGTCGTGACCGCGTCCGGTGTCGTTGTTCTCCACTCGCGCCACCAACGGCAGCACGTCCTTCGCTCCCCACCCCGTTGCGCCCGCGGCTTCCCAGTCGTCCAGCGTCTGCGCGGGCGGGTGAAATGCGATGCAGGAGTTGTGCGACGAACACCCTCCGAGCACTTTCGCCCGGGCATGGCGCATGAAACTGTTGCCCCGCTCCTGTGGTTCGACGGGATAGTCCCAGTCGTAACCGGAATCCAACAGGTGCATCCACTGCGACAGGTCGAGAATGCTGTCGTCGCCCACATCGGACGGACCAGCCTCGACGAGGCACACGGTCACGGACGGATCCTCGCTCAGTCTCGCTGCGAGAACACACCCTGCGGTACCGCCTCCTGCGATGACGTAATCGAATGCCGCGTCCGTCACGACGGACTCCTCTCCTCACCGGTGGATGCATGTGACTTCAACGTACCGATGTGGCGACGACCCGTCGTTCCGTACCAGGCCAGACCCAGCATCAGAATCACACCGATGTAGACGAACGCACCCCACGTGTTGTACCAGGGACTGCCGTACACCGCGACGCGCGGCCACGCCAGATTCAAGGCCATGCCTGCTCCCCATACGACGGCGACCAGATTGACGATCAGGCCGGCTCTGCCCATCGTGAAGTAGCCGCCGGGTTTCAGGTCCTTCGGTGGCCATTCTCCTTTGAACCGCTTGACGAGCAGCGGACCGGTCACCATCAGATACGCGAGGTAGATCATGATGATCGCGATCGACGTCAGCACCGTGAAGATCTGCGGCTGACCGACGTTGACGACGAGGATCGCGATGGCCAGCACGCCGATCGTCACGGCAGGCACGACCGGAGTCTGGGTCTTCGGATTGACCTTGGCCAGGCTCTCGCCGAACGGCAATGCGTTGTCGCGCGCCATCGCGAACGTCAGACGGATCGCTGCGGTGTGGACGGCCAGTGAGCAGACGACGACGGCGACGACGATGCAGATCAGGAAGACCGTGCCGAGGGGACCCCACATCACCGATTCGACTATCGACTGAAGACTTCCCTCGGGGCTGCCGAGCGAGGGATCCTCCAGGTCGGGGGCTGCCATCACCGCGAACACGAGAATCGCCCCGCCGATGACGAACGACGCGAGAATGGCGCGCAGAATCGCCTTCGGTGCCGTCCGTCTGGGCTCGACGGTTTCCTCGCCGAGCGACGACGCGGTGTCGAATCCGTACATGACGTAGCCGGACGCAAGAGATGCGACGAGGAACGCGGCAAGGAAGCCGCCGCTCTCACCTGCTCCGTATCCGTTGGTGGAGAAGAAGACCTCGGGGCCTCGTGTGATGTTGGCCGCGAGAATGACGGCGATCAGCACTGCGGCGATCAACTCGATGAACACACCGGCACTGTTGATCATTGCCATCAACTTGACACCCAGCGCGTTGATGGTCGTGGTGATCGCAATCATGATTGCGCCCAACAGGACTGCGTTGGTCGCGAAATCGTTGTCTCCGCTGCCGTCGCCGATGATCTGGAAACCGGTCCAGATTCGCGGAAGATTCAATTGCAACGCGAGAACCACGGCCGACAGCGTGACGATCGACGCCGTCAGCATCAACCAGCCCGCAGACCACCCCACGATGCGCCGCCCCAGAAGCTTGGCCCAGTTGTAGACCGATCCCGCGACCGGATATTTGGCGGCGAGCTCCATGAAACACAGTGCGACGCAGAGTTGCCCGACGAACACTGCAGGCCACGACCACAGGTAGGCGGGCCCGGCCGTACCGAACCCGAAGTAGAACAGCTGGAACGTGCCGGTCAGAATCGATATGTAGCTCACACCTGCGGCGAAGCTGGCGAACTTTCCCAGACTTCGATCGAGCGATTCCTTGTAACCGAAATCGTCCATGCCGCTGTCGGAATCGACTGTCATACTCGTACTGCCTTTCGTCCGGCAGAACTCGTGGAATCTCAGGGGGTGCTGAACCACCCGGCCGCCGTGGGCGAGGTGTTGTGCCAGATATGCTTGGCTTCTTGATATTCGGACAATCCGGACGGGCCCAGTTCTCGACCGTTTCCGGATCGTTTGAATCCGCCCCATTCGGCCGCAGCAGTGTAGATGCCGAAGTCGTTGAGCCACACCGTTCCGTGCCGCAATCCGCGCACCATACGTTCGCCCCGCGCACTGTCCGACGTTCGGACACCCGCCGCGAGACCGTAGTTCGTGTCGTTACCGAGACGCAACGCGTCCTCCTCGGTCGTGAAACGCTCAACAGTGAGTATGGGCCCGAACGTCTCGTCCTGCACGATTTTCATCGAGCGATCGCATCTGTCGAACACCGTGGGCAGAAAGAAGCTGCCGGCAGCAAGGCGCGGATCCTCGGGCCGTCTGCCGCCGACGACGAGCTCGGCACCTTCGGAAATCCCCAGTTCGACGAAGCCCTCGATCTTCTTCAGCTGCGCCTCCGACACGAGCGGTCCGGTCTCGGAGTTCTCGTCCAGGCCCGATCCCATCGTGATGTGGCCCGCGCGTTCGGCGAGTGCAGCGACGAATCGGTCCGCTACCGACTCCTCGATGATCAGCCGGGTCCCGGCAGAACACACCTGCCCCGAGTGCAGGAACACCCCGGTCAACACATGATCCACGGAGTTCGCGAACGCGTCGTCGTCGACGAGTGCATCGGCGAACACGATGTGCGGGTTCTTTCCGCCCAGCTCGACGGCAACCTTGGTCACGTTCGCGGCCGCCGCCGCCAGGATCGTTCGGCCCGTCGCCAGTCCCCCGGTGAACGAGATGAAGTCGACGTCCGGATCGGTCGTCAACGCCTCACCGAGTACGGCCCCGCTTCCCTGCACGAGGTTGACCACACCCGCAGGCACCCCTGCCTCTTCGACCAGTTTGGCGAACGCGATGGTGCTGAGCGGGGTCACTTCGCTGGGCTTGAGCACCATCGTGCACCCGGCCGCCAGCGCCGGTGCGATCTTCCAGGAGATCTGCAGAAGCGGATAGTTCCACGGCGCGATCATGACGCACACACCGATCGGCTCGTGCACGACGCGGCTGAGAATTTCGGGCCGTCCGACGTCGACGAGCCGGTCGCTGTGCACCGCCGCGAGTTCCGCGTAGTACCGGAACACCGATGTCACGTCGTCGATGTCGATTCGGCTCTCGGCCAACGTTTTACCGGTGTCGACGGTTTCCAGGTGCGCGAGTTGCTCCTTGTCCCGTTGCAGGAGATCCGCGATCGTACTCAGCAGCGCTGCCCGCTCGGAGACAGCCGTTGCCGGCCAGGCGCCGTCGTCGAAGGTTCGACGCGCCGCCGTGACAGCGTCTCGCGCGTCCGCGGGCGTCGCTTCGTCGACGACGACGACAACGCTTCCGTTCGACGGATCGACGATCTCCCGGGTGCCCCCGTCGGACGACTCCGTCCATCGTCCGTCGATCCACAACGACGGGCGCAGATTCGCTGTGTCGAGTGCTTCGTTTCCGGAGGTGGGCACGTCGGACTCCTTCTCGCTGACCGGATGACTCGTGATCAACCGTAAGCCCGCGAGGGGTCCTCGTGTGCCAGTGCCGTCAGGAGCAGGCTGCGAGCACCCGTGCGACGTCGACGTCGTCGAGTGCCGCGGGAGGATCACGGAGCAGAATTTCGCGCAGTCGGCCGACGAATGCCTGACGACTGACTCCGAACTCGTTCAACACGTCCTCGCTGGGCCCGTCGCCGTGCGGAAACTGGGCTGTCACATGATCGTGCATGGGCTTCCTCGCAGCTCGTCCGGGGTTCAGGGCTCCGGTGCGGTGCCGAGTCGGGGGTCTGCGGCACCGCGCTCCGGAGTTGCATGGTTAATCAGTCCAACCACTCGAACCGTTACACATCGATACTGAATGGAACGCAGGCATGCAGGTAGCGTGCACGTCATGGCCATCATTCACGCCGCAGAGTTGACGCCGAGCAAGCGCGACGCTCTCCGCGCCTGGCTACCGTCACGTCCTTGGACGAGCAGCACGGATGTCGACATCCTCGGCGCGTACAGATTCGACGATCCCGCCGGTGCCGTCGGGATCGAGACATTCTTGATCTCGACCGGCGGCCGAGTACTGCAGGTCCCGCTCACGTACCGCGGCGCACCGTGGCCCCGGTCCGACGACGCCCTCGTGACGACGATGGAGCACTCGGTCCTCGGAACGAGATGGGCGTACGACGGTGTGGCCGATCCGGTGTACGTGACCGCGCTGGTAACTGCGATCCTGACCGGTGGAACCGAGGCCGCCCTGGTGTACGACTACGAGGAGTACGACTACGAGGCTCCGCCGGAGAAGCGGGCCGTCACCACCCGAGTCGTCGGCACCGGAACCCCGGGCACCCCGGTACCTGCCTTCGGCTCGGTGTCGTCGATCGATTCCGACGACTCGACGACGATCACCGCCGGGGCGACGCGCATCGACCTCGTCCGTGCCGTCGACACCACTCGATCGACCGCAGCCGGCCCGTCCCTGACCGGCATCTGGCCCGGGCAGTCCGAGCCCGTCGTCCTGGCCTGGATCAGGCCGCACGAGGATTGACAGACGACTACGGACTCGTTGTCGGACAGAGGTTTACCTAATTTTGCCGAACCGTACCCACGGCGATGGTTCGGACGTAGCATCGCTCACGTGACCGCCTCGCTGCGCATCCTCGTCTACAGCAGCAATGCGCACACGCGCGCCGACGTCACCTCGTCCATCGGACGACGCCCCGATCCATCGCTTCCGGATGTCGAATACCTCGAGGTCGCGAGCGAGCCCATGGTGGTGCATCACCTCGACGCAGGCGGAATAGACCTTGCGATCCTCGACGGAGAGGCAGCGCCGGCCGGCGGGATGGGTGTCGCCAAACAGCTGAGGGACGAGATCGAACACTGCCCGCCGCTGGTCGTTCTCACCGGTCGCCCCGACGACAGGTGGCTGGCCGAGTGGTCCGGCGCCGATGCTGCGGTGTCGCAACCCCTCGACCCGTTCGTTCTGACGAGGGCAGTGACGGATTTACTGCGCACGTCGTCGAAATCTGTCGGTCACAACTGATTTCCTTCGCCGACTCGTGACGGCGCAAGATCAACTTTTCGACCGACACGCCGATCCGACTGGCCGAAAACCGAGACAAGTCGGGGCATCGCACCGGTAGGCTGTGTTCCAGCTCACAATTTCTGTTGGCTAAGGACCTCTTGGTCGACAGAACTCCTCATTTGCTCACAAGGCAGGCACGGAGAGGCGACACAGGTTGAACGAGTACATCCCCATTCTGGTCCTGGGCGCTGTCGCAGTCGCCTTCGCCGTCGTGTCCGTCGTCATCGCAGCAGTTGTCGGACCCAAGCGCTACAACCGCGCCAAATTGGATGCCTACGAATGCGGAATCGAGCCGACCGCGCAGCCGATGGGAGCTGGCCGATACCCCGTCAAGTTCTACTTGACGGCCATGCTGTTCATCATCTTCGACATCGAGATCGTCTTCCTCTATCCCTGGGCTGTTCACTTCGACGCGCTCGGCATCTTCGGTCTTCTCGCAATGGGCATGTTCATCGTCAGCGCCGCCGTCGCGTACGCCTACGAATGGCGTCGAGGCGGCTTGAGCTGGGATTAGTCCGCCGATCGCGCGCCGAACAACAAGAAGGGTCCGACATGGGTCTCGAAGAGAAGCTCCCGAGCGGCTTTCTGCTGAGCACGGTGGAGGGGCTCGCCGGCTACGTTCGCAAAGGCTCGCTGTGGCCCGCGACGTTCGGACTCGCGTGCTGCGCGATCGAGATGATGGCCACCAGTTCGGGGCGGTTCGACATCGCACGTTTCGGCATGGAGGCGTTCCGCGCATCCCCTCGGCAGGCCGACCTGATGATCGTCGCCGGACGGGTCAGCCAGAAGATGGCACCGGTTCTTCGGCAGATCTACGACCAGATGGCCGAGCCGAAATGGGTTCTGGCAATGGGCGTGTGCGCATCCTCGGGCGGGATGTTCAACAACTACGCCATAGTCCAGGGCGTCGATCATGTCGTTCCGGTCGACATCTATCTGCCGGGCTGCCCGCCGCGGCCGGAGATGCTGCTCGACGCGATCCTGAAACTGCACGAGAAAATTCAGGAGATGCCGCTGGGCGTCGACCGAGAGACGGTAGCGCGTGCCGCCGAGGAAGCAGCATTGAACTCCAGGCCGACGATCGAGCTGAAGGGACTGCTTCGATGACGGTGGACAAGCGCGGGATGTTCGGCGTCCGCGGGACGGGCGACACCTCAGGGTACGGGCGGCTCGTGATACCGCCGCTGGTTCAGGGCAGCACCGAGCGGCCGTACGGAGGATTCTTCGACTCGGTCGCAGACGAACTCGCCTCCGCACTCCGAGACGACTTCGGTGTCGAGTTCGACGCCGCCGTCGAATCCGTCGTAGTCTTCCGCGGTGAATTGACCCTGCACGTCCGGCGCGAGCACCTGCGCGCAGTGGCGAGCACGCTTCGAAACGGTCCCGAGCTACGGTTCGAGATGTGCCTGGGCGTCAACGGCGTTCACTATCCACAGAACACCGGCCGGGAACTTCACGCGTGCTATCCCCTGCTCTCCATCACCCACAACCGTCGTGTTCGTCTGGAAGTGTCGGTGCCGGAATCGGATCCGCACATCCCGAGCCTCGTCGGTATCTACCCGACGAACGACTGGCACGAACGCGAAACGTTCGACTTCTTCGGCATCGAGTTCGACGGACACCCGTCGCTGACACGCATTCAGATGCCCGACGACTGGGTGGGTCATCCCCAGCGCAAGGACTATCCATTGGGTGGGATTCCCGTCGAGTACAAGGGCGCGAGCATTCCCCCACCCGATCGACGGCGGGAGTACAACTGATGACGGACACAGCAGGCCACGACACGTCGGCCCCTCCGGAGAAATCCTTCACCGTGTCCGGGCAGGACTGGGACGACATCGTGGCGGCAGCCGCCGACACGTCGACGTCCTCGGAGGAGCGGATCGTCGTCAACATGGGTCCGCAGCACCCGTCGACGCACGGTGTACTGCGTCTGATTCTGGAGATCGAAGCCGAGACCGTGACCGAGGCCAGATGCGGGATCGGCTATCTGCACACCGGGATCGAGAAGAACCTTGAGTTCCGAAACTGGACCCAGGGCGTCACGTTCGTCACGCGCATGGATTATCTGTCCCCTTTCTTCAACGAGGCTGCATATTGTCTGGGTGTCGAGAAACTCCTCGACATCACCGACGAGATTCCCGAGCGCGCGACCGTGATTCGCGTTCTGCTGATGGAACTCAACAGAATCTCGTCGCACCTCGTCGCGCTGGCGACAGGCGGGATGGAACTCGGCGCCGTGACTGCGATGCTGTTCGGATTCCGCGAACGAGAACAGATCCTCGACGTGTTCGAAACCATCACCGGCCTCAGAATGAACCACGCGTACATCAGGCCCGGTGGTCTGGCGCAGGATTTGCCCGAGGGAGCGATCCAGAAGATACGCGACCTTCTGAAGACACTGCCGTCCGGATTGACCGACATGTCGAACATGTTGGACGACAACAGGATCTGGAAGGCTCGAACCAAGGGTATCGGTTATCTCGACCTCACCGGATGCATGGCGCTCGGGATCACGGGACCGATGCTCAGGTCCACCGGCCTGCCCCACGACCTACGCGTGTCGCAGCCGTACTGCGGTTACGAGAACTACGAGTTCGATGTGTGCACCGACACCGGGTGCGACGCGTACGGCCGCTACATCATTCGGGTCGCGGAGATGCGTGAGTCGTTGAAGATCGTGGAACAGTGCCTCGATCGGCTCCGGCCGGGACCGATCATGATCGACGACAAGAAGATCGCGTGGCCGGCCGACCTGTCCGTGGGGTCCGACGGAATGGGCAATTCCGCGGACCACGTCCGGGACATCATGAACACGTCGATGGAATCGCTGATCCACCATTTCAAGCTGGTGACCGAGGGGTTCCGCGTTCCGGCCGGGCAGGTCTACGTTGCCGTCGAGTCGCCGCGCGGCGAGCTCGGCGTGCACATGGTGAGCGACGGCGGAACTCGGCCGTTCCGGGTGCACTACCGGGATCCGTCGTTCACCAACCTCCAAGCCGTGGCTGCGACGTGCGAGGGCGGGATGGTTGCCGACGTCATCGCCGCCGTCGCCAGCATCGATCCGGTGATGGGCGGTGTCGACCGATGAGCGAGAAGGTCCACCTTCGACTCCGAACCCGCCCGGCTCCGTACCCGGACGATGTCCGGGTCCGCCTCGACGAGGACGCCAGGGCGATCATCGCGAGGTACTCGCCTCCGGACGCGCCGAACCCGGCGATGGCACGGTCGGCGCTGCTGCCGTTGCTCCACCTCGTGCAGTCCCAGGACGGGTATGTTTCCCCCACCGGAATCGAATTCTGCGCCGAGCACCTCGGGTTGACGGGTGCCGAAGTCACAGCCGTGTCGAGTTTCTACTCCATGTATCGGCGCGAGCCGACGGGCGACTACCTCGTCGGCGTCTGCACCAACACTCTGTGTGCCGTGATGGGCGGAGACGCGATCATGGACGCTCTGCGCGAACACGTCGACCCCGCCGATCCGGCCGTGACCCTCACGCACGTCGAATGCAATGCGGCGTGCGACTACGCGCCGGTCGTCATGGTCAACTGGGAGTTCTTCGACAATCAGACACCGGAATCCGCTCGTGCACTGGTCGATTCGCTCCGCTCCGACACCGAGGTGGTTCCCACCCGTGGTGCATCGTTGTGCACGTTCCAGGAGACGGAGCGAATTCTCGCCGGTTTCCCCGACCAGCGGCTCGGCGCCGTGCACGCGGGTGGACGTGCGGGTGCGCCGACGCTGGCAGGTCTGCGGTTCGCTCGCGAGCACGGAATGAACGCGCCGACTGCGGACGAAGTGCGAGACAGTGGAGCCGCCCCGTTGGGCTCCGAGCAGGCCAACGCCGCCGAGACCACCAAGGACAAGCCCGCTCCTGCACCGACGGAATCGGTTCCCCCCGAGAAAGGACCGTGACGTGGCGCTGACCCCTGTCCTGAGCAGTTACTGGGACGACCCCGAATCATGGACCCTCGAAACCTACGAACGCCACGGCGGCTACGACGGCCTCCGCCGTGCACTCGAGATGCCCGCAGGCGACGTGATCGCCACGGTCAAGGACGCGGGACTTCGGGGCCGTGGAGGAGCCGGATTCCCGACGGGGATGAAGTGGAGCTTCATCCCGCAGGGTGACGGCAAGCCGCACTATCTCGTGGTCAACGCCGACGAGTCCGAGCCCGGCACGTGCAAGGACATGCCGTTGCTTCTGGCGACGCCGCAAGTCCTGATCGAGGGAATCGTGATCGCGGCGTACGCAATTCGGGCGCACCGCGCCTACATCTATCTGCGAGGCGAGGTCGTCCCCGTGCTTCGACGTGTTCAGGCTGCAGTCGAGGAGGCCTATGCCTCCGGGTATCTCGGCACGGACATCCTCGGCAGCGGATTCGATCTGGACGTCGTGGTGCACGCGGGCGCGGGCGCGTACATCTGCGGCGAGGAGACGGCTCAGCTGGACTCGCTGGAGGGTCGACGTGGGCAACCTCGACTACGGCCGCCGTTTCCTGCGGTGGCAGGTCTGTACGCGTGCCCGACGGTGGTCAACAACGTCGAGTCCATCGCGAGCGTCCCGTCGATTCTGCGCAACGGTGTCGACTGGTTCCGGTCCATGGGCAGCGAGAAGTCCCCGGGTTTCACGCTGTACTCGTTGTCGGGGCACGTGACGACTCCCGGACAGTACGAGGCTCCGCTCGGCATCACACTGCGGGAGCTTCTGGACTACGCGGGCGGTGTGCGCGAGGGTCATTCGCTGAAGTTCTGGACGCCAGGCGGGTCGTCGACGCCGATCTTCACTGCCGAGCATCTCGACGTTCCGTTGGACTACGAGGGCGTCGGTGCAGCCGGATCCATGCTAGGAACCAAGGCATTGCAGATATTCGACGAAACGACGTGCGTCGTACGTGCGGTACGGAGATGGACGGAGTTCTACGCCCACGAATCCTGCGGCAAATGCACGCCGTGCCGCGAAGGAACGTACTGGCTCGTGCAGATCTACGAGAGGCTCGAAACCGGCCGCGGAACGGAATCGGATCTCGACACGTTGCTCGACATCGCGGACAGCATTTTCGGCAAGTCCTTCTGTGCCCTCGGCGACGGCGCAGTCAGCCCGATCACGTCGTCGCTGAAGCATTTCAGAGACGAGTACGCACAGCACATCGGCGCATCCTGCCCGTTCGATCCGCACCGCAGCACGCTGATGTCCGCCGAACTGACAGCGGGAGGGCTTTCGTCATGAGCACCTCGGTGGACACCGTCACCGTCAGCATCGACGGCCAGGAAATCCAGGTCCTTCCCGGCACCCTGGTGATACGTGCCGCGGAGCTGATCGGCATTCAGATTCCCAGGTTCTGCGACCACCCGCTCCTCGATCCGGTGGGGGCCTGCCGCCAATGTCTCGTCGAGGTGGAGGGCCAGCGCAAACCGTTGGCGTCGTGCACCACCATGGTGACCGACGGCATGATCGTTCGCACTCAGCTGAGCTCGCCGGTTGCTGCGAAGGCGCAGAAGGGCGTCATGGAGCTGTTGCTCATCAATCATCCGCTCGACTGCCCGGTGTGCGACAAGGGCGGCGAGTGCCCCCTGCAGAACCAGGCGATGTCGGCAGGCCGGTCCGAGTCACGGTTCGTCGAGGAGAAGCGCACGTATCCGAAACCGATTCCGCTGTCCACCGAGGTGCTGCTGGACCGCGAGCGGTGCGTGCTCTGCGCGCGGTGCACTCGATTCTCCTCGCAGATCGCGGGCGACCCGTTCATCGAGCTCGTCGAGCGAGGGGCGCTGCAGCAGGTCGGCATCTACGAGAACGAGCCGTTCGAGTCCTATTTCTCCGGCAACACCGTGCAGGTCTGTCCGGTCGGGGCACTGACCGGAGCGGCGTACCGATTCCGCGCTCGGCCCTACGACCTGGTGTCGACTCCGAGCGCCTGCGAGCACTGCGCCAGCGGGTGCGCGCAACGTACCGATCATCGCCGCGGAAAAGTGTTGCGCCGCCTGGCGGGAGACGACCCGACCGTCAACGAGGAATGGAACTGCGACAAGGGACGGTGGGCGTTCACGTACGCCACCGAGCCCGACAGGTTGACCACTCCGCTCGTGCGCACGGCAGACGGATCTCTGGAACCCGCGTCGTGGTCCGAGGCCATGGCAGTCGCGGCCGCGGGACTGAGCAAGGCCGATCGAGTGGGCGTGCTCGTCGGCGGCCGAGCAACCGTGGAGGATGCCTACGCGTATTCGAAGTTCACTCGGGTCACGTTGCGCACGAACGACATCGATTTCCGTGCTCGTGCACACAGCATCGAGGAGGCCGAGTTCCTCGCCTCGCATGTCGCCGGCGCCGACACGAACGTCACCTACGCGCGACTCGAGAACGCTCCCGCAGTGGTCCTGGTCGGATTCGAGCCCGAGGAAGAATCGCCCATCGTCTTCCTCAGACTGCGCAAAGCCGTCCGCACGAAGGGTCAGAAGGTGAAGGCCGTCGCGCCGTTCCTGTCGGCCGGGACGTGCAAGCTGGGCGCGTCGTTGTTTTCCTGTGTGCCCGGCCAGGAGCCCGCGGCGCTCGCCGACCTCGGAGATCTGCCCGAGGGCAGTGTGATTCTGGTCGGCGAACGAGTGGCGGACACTGCTGGCGGCTACACGGCGGTCGTCGCCGCATCGCAGGAAACCGGTGCTGCCCTGGCCTGGATTCCTCGACGGGCAGGCGATCGTGGTGCGCTCGACATGGGAGCGCTGCCGACCCTTCTTCCCGGTGGGCGACCTGTCGGCGACGCAGGCGCGCGAACGGACCTCGCCGAGTTCTGGGGCACGACTGCAGTGCCCGACTCCGACGGGCTGGACACGACGGGAATCCTCGGCTCGGCGAGGTCGGGCGGCGCACTCGTGGTCGGCGGCGTCGAGCTCGCGGACCTGCCCGATCCCGCCGCCGCAGCAGCGGCGCTGAACAGCGCATCGTTCGTGGTCAGCCTCGAGATCCGCCACAGCAGCGTCACCGAACATGCGGACGTGGTGTTCCCGGTCGCTCCGGTGACCGAGAAGGCAGGGACCTATCTGGACTGGGAAGGCCGCTCGCGTTCCTTCGAGGCAGCGATTCCCGATTCGCGGTCGCTGACCGACGGCCGGGTACTCCATGCACTCGCCGCCCAGATGAACGCGCCCATCGGCCTTCCCGACGTCCAGAGCACGCGCAGCGAGATCGACAGGCTGGGATCCTGGACGGGCGCGCCTCCCCCAGCGCCGAGCCACGATCCATCTCCGACCCCGACACCGAGCGTCGGCGAAGCCGTTCTCGCCACCTGGAGAATGCTGCTGGATGCCGGCCGCATGCAGGACGGTGAACCGCATCTCGCCGGTACCGCGCGCACCCCGGTGGTGCGGCTGTCCCCCGGCACGGCGGCAGAGATAGGCGTCTCCGAAGGTGATCCAGTGACGGTGTCGTCGGGCGGGGGATCGATCACCCTCCCGCTGGCGATCACCGACCTACCCGATCGGGTGGTGTGGCTGCCGATGCGCTCGACCGGGTCCGAGGTCAACTCGGCACTCGGAGTAGGCAACGGCGCCGTCGTCCGTGTCGAAGGCGCGTCGTCGTGAGCGGGACGTTCGGGACGGACCCGTGGTGGCTCGTGGTCGCGAAGTCGCTGGCGATCTTCGTCTTCCTGATCCTGACACCGCTCGTTTGCATTCTCGTCGAACGGAAGGTCATGGCGCGTATGCAGAACCGCGTCGGGCCGAACCGAGTAGGGCCGGGTGGAATGCTCCAGAGCCTCGCCGACGGCGTGAAGCTGGCGCTGAAGGAAGGGATCGTCCCCAAGGGCGTCGACAAACCGATCTACCTTCTGGCTCCGGTGATCGCGACGGTGCCCGCGTTCATGGCCTTCGCCGTGATTCCCTTCGGACCCGAAGTGTCGATCCTCGGCCACCGGACTGCCCTGCAGCTGACGGACTTTCCGGTCGGAGTCCTGTACATCCTTGCCGTCACATCCGTCGGTGTGTACGGAATCGTGCTCGCCGGGTGGGCGTCGGGTTCGACGTACCCGTTGCTCGGAGGGTTGAGATCCACCGCGCAGGTCATCTCGTACGAGATCGCGATGGGCTTGTCCTTCACCGCGGTTTTCCTGTACGCGGGCACCATGTCGACATCCGGAATCGTTGCCGCACAGTCGAACACGTGGTACATCTTTCTGCTGTTCCCGTCGTTCGCGATCTATCTGACGTCCATGGTGGGTGAAACCAACCGCGCTCCCTTCGACCTTCCCGAGGCCGAGGGTGAGTTGGTCGGCGGATTCCACACCGAGTACTCCTCCCTGAACTTCGCGATGTTCATGCTCGCCGAGTACGTCAACATGGTCACGGTGTCCGCACTCGCGACAACACTGTTCCTCGGCGGATGGCATGCACCGTTCCCGATCAGCCTGTGGGACGGCGCGAATGCCGGGTGGTGGCCGGTTCTGTGGTTCACGCTGAAGGTGTGGCTCTTCCTGTTCGTCTTCATCTGGCTGCGAAGCACGTTGCCGCGACTGCGCTACGACCAGTTCATGAATCTCGGCTGGAAGGTTCTGATCCCGATCTCGTTGATCTGGATAGTGCTCGTGGCCACCGTCCGCGCGTTCCGCATCGAAGGATACGGATCACTGGCTGTCGCGCTGGTCGTCGTCAGCGCCGTCGTGGCTCTGTCGGTAGCGGTCTTCGTCCGGCGCCGGTTGCATCGCGAGCCGGACGAGCCGTCCCCACCGTCCACGCACGACGAACCGTTCGATCCGTTCGCCGGCGGTTTTCCCGTCCCACCGATGCCGGGACAGACACTGCCGACACCAGTGAAGGAGCGTAGCGATGCCTGAATTTCTGGGTCCGGTGGCAGGTTTCGGTGTCACGTTCTCGACGATGTTCAAGAAGCCGGTGACGGAGTTCTATCCCGAGGACAAGGTACCGACCGCTCAGCGCTACCACGGCAGGCACCAGCTCAATCGTTACCCCGATGGCCTCGAGAAGTGCATCGGGTGCGAGTTGTGTGCTTGGGCGTGCCCGGCGGATGCGATCTACGTCGAGGGCGCGGACAACACCGACGAGGAGCGCTGGTCCCCCGGTGAGAGATACGGGCAGGTCTATCAGATCAACTATCTCCGCTGTATCGGATGCGGGCTGTGCATCGAAGCCTGCCCGACGCGCGCGCTGACCATGACCAACGAGTACGAGTTGGCCGACGACAACCGCGCCGACCTCATCTACGAGAAGGACCGCCTCCTCGCGCCGATGGAACCGGGCATGGAACCCGCGCCACATCCCATGGCCGAGAACACGACTGCGGCCGACTACTACCGGGGGACGATCCGATGAGCACCGGAACCGCCGAGGCCGTCCAGTTCTGGCTGCTGGGCGGATTGGCGGTACTGGGTGCGATCGCGATGGTCTGTGCCACCAAAGCCGTGTACTCGGCTCTGTTCCTCGCGGTCACGATGATCATCCTGGCCGTGTTCTACATCGCGCAGGGCGCAGTGTTCCTCGGCGTCGTACAAGTCGTCGTCTACACCGGCGCGGTGATGATGCTGTTCCTGTTCGTGTTGATGCTCGTCGGAGTGGACTCGGCGGACTCGTTGACCGAAACGCTGAAAGGTCAACGGCCTGCGGCGATCGCCGCAGGCATCGGCTTCGGGCTCGTCGTCATCGGTGCGATCGGCAACGCATCGGTGGAGAGCGGACGACCGGACTTCGTCGGACTCGACGCCGCCAATGCGGGCGGCAACGTCGAAGGCCTCGCCGAGCTCATCTTCGTTCGCTACCTCTGGGCGTTCGAGCTCACCGGTGCGCTGCTGATCATCGCCACGGTCGGCGCGATGATCCTCGCCCACCGTGAGCGGTTCACCGAGCGGCAAGGTCAGCGCGAGCTGTCCGAGCAGCGCTTCCGCGACGGCACTCACGTCACGCCGATGCCGAGTCCCGGAGTGTATGCCCGGCACAACGCCGTCGACTGGCCCGCGCGTCTGCCCGACGGGTCACCGTCGGAGCTGTCCGTCAATCCGATGCACCGCGGTCACCGGGACGGTGAGATGTGAATCCCGAGAACTACCTGTATCTGTCGGTCCTCCTCTTCACGATCGGCGCGGCGGGTGTTCTGTTGCGCCGCAACGCGATCGTCGTGTTCATGTGCATCGAGCTCATGCTCAACGCCGCCAACCTCGCATTCGTGACGTTCGCCCGGATGCACGGCAATCTCGAAGGCCAGGTCTTCGCGTTCTTCACCATGGTGGTGGCTGCAGCCGAGGTGGTCGTCGGCCTCGCGATCATCATGACCATCTTCCGTGCCCGCCGCTCGGCCTCGGTCGACGACGCCAACCTGCTGAAGAACTGACATGGACGCCATCTGGCTGTTGCCGGCGCTGCCGCTGCTCGGCGCTGTCGTGCTGCTCGTCGGAGGCCGGCGAACCGATCGATGGGGACACGCGCTCGGAACCGTCATGGCCGCGGTGTCCTTCGGATTCGCCGTGGTCCTCTTCGTCGATATGCTGGGCCGGGCTACAGACGACAGGGCCGTGACCACCACGCTGTTCAGCTGGGTTCCCGTCGAACAGTTGCAGGTGGACTTCGGCTTTCGCCTGGATCAACTGTCCATGTGCTTCGTACTTCTGATCACCGGTGTCGGCACGCTCATTCACGTCTACTCCATCGGGTACATGGCGGAGGACCCGGACCGGCGACGGTTCTTCGCGTACCTGAACCTCTTCCTCGCCGCGATGCTCCTCCTGGTGACAGCCGACAATTTCCTCGGACTGTACGTCGGCTGGGAAGGGGTGGGTCTGGCGTCCTACCTGCTGATCGGGTTCTGGCAATACAAACCGTCGGCGGCGACGGCGGCGAAGAAGGCCTTCGTCGTCAACCGTGTCGGAGACATCGGACTGATGGTCGCGTTGATGATCATGTTCGCGAACTTCGGAAGCGTCTCGTTCACGGACGTCTTCTCCGGTACCGAGACTGCGTCCAGCGGAACACTCACCGCAGTGGGCTTCGTTCTGCTCCTCGCAGCGTGTGGAAAGTCGGCCCAGTTGCCGCTGCAGTCGTGGCTCGGTGACGCCATGGAAGGCCCGACGCCGGTGTCGGCGTTGATCCACGCGGCGACGATGGTGACCGCCGGGGTGTATCTGATCGTCCGATCCGGACCCGTCTTCGAAGCAGCCCCCGCTGCGCAGACCGCGGTGATCGTCGTCGGTGCCGTGACACTGCTGTTCGGGGCCGTCATCGGCTGCGCGAAGGACGACATCAAGAAAGCGCTGGCCGCGTCGACGATGAGCCAGATCGGCTACATGGTTCTCGCTGCCGGCCTCGGTCCGTCCGGCTACGCATTCGCGATCATGCTGCTTCTCGCCCACGGATTCTTCAAGGCCGGACTCTTTCTCGGTGCCGGTTCGGTGATGCACGGCATGAACGACGAAGTGAACATGCGCAAGTTCGGCGGCTTGAGAACCGTCATGCCCGTCACGTTCGTCACCTTCGGTCTGGGTTACCTCGCGATCATCGGTGTTCCCCCGTTCTCGGGTTTCTTCGCCAAGGACAAGATCATCGAAGTCGCGTTCGGTGCCGGTGGAGTACAGGGCGCCGTGCTCGGAATCGTCACGCTCCTCGGTGCAGGCCTGACCGCGTTCTACATGACCCGAGTCATGGTGATGACCTTCTTCGGCCAGAAGCGCTGGGAGCCCGGCGCGCACCCACACGAGTCGCCGTCGACCATGACCGTGCCGATGATCGTTCTGGCGGTGGGTTCGGTTGCGGCTGGGGCCCTGTTCACCGTCGGTGGCGCGCTGACGCACTGGCTGGAACCGGTCGTCGGCGAGGCCCAGGAAGCGCACGTCGTACCCGCGTGGCTGGTGACCGTGATGGCACTGACGGTCGTGGCCGTCGGCGTCGGGCTCGCGTATCGCCGCTACGCGAGAACTCCCGTACCGCCGATCGCGCCGACACCCGTCACCGCGCTGACGGCTGCCGCACGAGTCGACCTGTACGGAGACGCCGTCAACGAAGCGTTCCTGATGCGACCGGGTCTGAAGCTGGCCGAGGCCGCGCAGCGTTTCGACGACGTCGCCGTCGAGGGCGGAACCCGCACTCTTGCGGGCGGGCTGACGTCGCTGTCCGCTCGCATTCGTGGCACGCAGACCGGGTACGTGCGCTCGTACGCTCTGACGATGCTGGCCGGTACGGCGGTAGTCCTCGCGATGATGGTGGCGGTGATGGTGTGGTGACTACTCTTCCGTGGCTGACCGTGTTGTGGCTGCTTCCGGTGGCAGGTGCTGTCCTGACCCTGATTTTGCCTCGTACGAGGCCACAGCTCGCGAAGGTGTGCGCGCTCGCGACCTCGCTGCTGACTCTGGCGGTCGCAGTGGTGTTGTTCGTCGGCTTCGATCCGTCCGGTGACGAATTCCAGTTCGTCGAATCCCACTGGTGGATCGAGTCGTTCGGAGCTCGATACGAGCTGGGAATCGACGGCATCGCTCTGGTGCTCGTCCTGCTGACCACGGTCCTGCTTCCGATCCTGCTGGTAGCCGGATGGAACGACCCGCGCGTCGGGCAGTCCACGCACGTCTATGTCGCATCGATTCTGATCGTCGAGTCGATGGTCCTGATGTCCTTCTGTGCCCTCGACGTGTTGCTGTTCTACGTCTTCTTCGAGGCCATGTTGATCCCGATGTACTTCCTCATCGGAGGATTCGGCGGACCGGGACGCGCCGCCGCGGCCGTGAAATTCCTGTTGTACAACCTCGTCGGCGGTCTGGTGATGCTGGCTGCGGTCATCGGACTGTACGTCGTGGCGGGAACCTTCTCGTTCCGTGAGATCGCCGACACCGTTGCTCTCGGCGACCTCGGCGTCACCCCCGGAGTTCTGAACGCGTTGTTCCTCGGGTTCATGTTCGCTTTCGCCGTCAAGGCACCCCTGTGGCCGTTCCACTCGTGGCTACCCGATGCCGCCGTCGAATCCACCCCTGCCACAGCCGTTCTGATGATGGCCGTCGTGGACAAGGTGGGCACGTTCGCGATGCTTCGGTATTGTTTGCAACTCTTCCCCGAGTCGTCGTCGTACTTCGCGCCGGTCATCGTCACTCTCGCGGTCGTGGGCATCGTCTACGGCGCCGTACTGGCGATCGCGCAGACCGACGTGATGCGTTTGATCGCGTACACGTCGATCTCGCACTTCGGCTTCATCATTCTGGGAATCTTCGCCATGACCAGCCAAGGCCAGGCCGGTTCCGCGTTGTACATGGTCAATCACGGAATCTCCACGGCAGCACTGTTTCTCGTTGCCGGTTTCCTGGTCTCGCGTCGCGGCACCCGCGTCATCTCGCACTACGGTGGCGTCCAGAAGGTCGCACCGGTGCTGGCCGGCACCTTCCTCGTCGCCGGTCTGGCCACTCTGTCGCTACCGGGGCTCGCACCGTTCGTCAGCGAATTCCTGGTACTGATCGGCACGTTCGCGAAGTATCACGTCGCTGCCGTCGTGGCATCGATCGCGCTCGTGCTGTCCGCGATCTACATCCTGTGGCTGTACCAACGGGTCATGACGGGACCACGCCGCGCCGAGAACGACGGAATGAAGGATCTCGTACCGCGTGAACTCGCCGTGATGGGCCCGCTCATCGTGCTGCTCGTCGTACTGGGCGTGTACCCGAAGCCCCTGCTGGACATCGTTTCTCCTGCTGTGCAGTCGACAGTGACCACCGTGCAAGGCATCGACAACGTGGCCGAAGTGCCGGAGGGACCCCGATGAACGACTCCGTCCTGACCGCGCCGAGCATCGAGTACAGCGTTCTGTCACCGATGCTGATCGTCTTCGCCGCAGCTGTTCTCGGCGTACTCGTCGAGGCGTTCGCACCGAGTGCCGCCCGTCGCCGCATCCAGACGACCCTCGCCCTGACTGCGACGACGGGGTCGCTGGTAGCGGTCGGCGTCCTGGCCGTGTCCGGCTCCAGCTCACCCGGCACCCGGGCCGTGATGGGCTCGGTCGTGGTCGACGGACCCTCACTGTTCCTCCAGGGCACCCTCCTGCTCGTAGCCGTGCCCTCGTTGCTCATGGTCGGGGAACGCTCACTCGAACGCACCCGGGTGGACTCCTTCGCCCCGCAGGCCTCCACCGTTCCCGGAAGTCTGTCCGAACGCCAGGCAGGCCAGGCAGGCGCGGCGCAGACGGAGGTGTTCCCGCTGACGATGTTCGCGATCGGCGGCCTTCTGCTGTTTCCCGCGTCGAACGATCTGCTCACGATGTTCGTTGCCCTCGAGGTGTTCTCGCTACCGCTGTACCTGATGTGCGGGTTGGCCCGTCGGCGCAGGCTCCTGTCGCAGGAAGCCGCGATGAAGTACTTCTTGCTCGGCGCGTTCTCGTCGGCGTTCTTCCTGTTCGGTACCGCGATGCTGTACGGGTACGCAGGCTCGCTCGAGCTCGGCCCCATCGGTGCTGCCATTGCTCTCGGCGACGGCAACGACGTGCTGGCCGTGCTCGGTACTGCACTCGTCGGTGTCGGCCTACTGTTCAAAGTCGGTGCGATTCCGTTTCATTCGTGGATTCCCGACGTGTATCAGGGTGCACCGACTCCGATCACCGCCTTCATGGCCGCCGCGACGAAGATCGCCGCGTTCGGTGCCATGCTCCGCCTGTTCTACATCGCACTGCCGGACCTGCGCGACGACTGGCGACCGGCGCTGTGGGCCGTCGCGATCGTCACGATGCTGGTGGGCGCTCTGCTCGCGGTCACTCAGACCGACATCAAACGGATGCTCGCGTACTCGTCGATCACCCACACCGGCTTCATTCTCACGGGCGTCGTCGCTCTGGACGCCGACGGGTTGTCCGCGACGATGTTCTATCTGTTCGTCTACGGGTTCAGCACAGTCTCGGCATTCGCCGTCGTCACCGTCGTGCGCGACGGCAACGGCGAGGTGACCGAACTGGCGCGATGGGCCGGCATCGGTCGTCGCTCCCCCGCGATCGCCGCCGTCTTCGCGTTGCTGCTGTTGTCGTTCGCGGGGATCCCGCTGACGGCTGGATTCGTCGGTAAGTTCGCAGTTTTCCAGGCTGCGGCCGGCAGCGGCGCGACCGCCCTCGTCGTCGTCGGGGTGCTCAGTAGTGCCATCGCCGCGATCTTCTACGTCCGCGTCATCGTTCTCATGTTCTTCGCCGAGCCCGTGGCCCCCACGAACGACAGTGACGACGGTGGGAGTCCCACCGTCGTCACTCCGGGTGTCGCAACAGCCGTGGCCATCGGCTTCGGCGTCGTCACGACTGTCGTTTTCGGTGTGTTTCCACAACCGCTGCTGGATCTCGCCGCGGGCGCGGCGGTCTGGTGAGTCCTACGGCGCCTTGACCGCCAGGACCGAGACCGGCGAGGTCAGCAGCAGACGCTGACTGACACTGCCGAGCAGGGCCTTTCCGACCCGGCTGCGCTTCCTTATTCCGATCACCAGACGCGTGACGTCGGGGAACACTTCCAACTCGTCGAGAACGGCGGCGACAGGGTCGCGGTCCTCACGCCCCTCACGTTCGACGACGGTGACCTTGCAGTCTTCCGGAAGCACGGAGAGGTCGAGCTTTCCCAGCGTCAGGTTGACCGCGATCAGATCGGTGCCGAGAAGCGCCGCCTCGTCCGCCGCGGCGGACAGCGAATGGATGCCCTCGGGGCTGTCGGTCACTGCAACCAGAACTGACATGAAATTACCTCTCTCGGTGTAGCGAACCTCTAGGAGTATTCCTTGCGGAACCGGTCTTCCAGTTCTTCCAGCGACTGACCGCGTGTCTCGGGGACCTGCGTGTAGATGAACACCAGCGCCAGGAGGCCGAGTACCACGAAGATGAAGAACGTCGGTGCGATCCCGAGGGCATCGACGACAGGCGGGAACAGGAGCGCCACAGCGGCATTCGCGATCCACAGCGCGAAGACACAGACACCGATCGCGAAGCTGCGGATCTTCAGCGGGAAGATCTCCGCCAGCATGAGCCAGACCAGAGGTCCGATGGTGCCCTGCATGCAGAAGACGAACAGCACGACGAAGACCAGGATGAAGTACGCCTTGACCGTGCCGTCGGGAAGCAGCAGTGCAGAGAGTCCGACCAAGAGATGGAACGTGGTGGTCAGAGCGAAACCACCGAGCAGCATCTTGCGACGATCCACCTTGTTCATCAGGTACAGGCCGACGGAGATACCGAGAACGCTGAACAGTCCGTTCAGGATGTTCGCGACGATGGCCGCGTTGGCGGAGAATCCGGCGTCACCGAGCAGCTGGGTACCGTAGTACATCACCGAGTTGATGCCGGTGAACTGCTGGAAGACACCGAGCCCGACGCCGATGTAGATCAGACGACGAATCCAGCGGACGGAAAGGTCGGTTGCACCGCCGGTCTTGGACAGCTTCTCTTCCTCCGCGAGCCGGTGGACCTCAGCCATTTCGGCTTCGGCGCGTTCGGGAGAGCGCACCTGCTTCAGGACCTCGAGTGCCTCGTCGTCGCGACCCTGCAGCACGAGCCAGCGCGGACTCTCGGGCATACGGAGCATTCCGACGAAGAGAACGATCGCGGGTGCAACGGCGACGAGGAGCATGAAGCGCCATACCGAGTCGTGTTCGCCCCAGACGTTGAAGATGATCGCGTTGATGATGAAGGCTGCGAACTGTCCGCTGACGATCATGACTTCGTTGCGGGTCACGACGCTGCCGCGCCGTTCAGCGGGCGAGATCTCGGAGAGGTAGACCGGCACCGTGGCCGACGCACCACCCACGGCCAAGCCGAGGATGAAGCGGAACAGCGCGAGAACCTCCCACGTGGGGGCGAGCACACAGCCGAGCGTTCCCACCATGAACACGATCGCGAGGAGGAGGATGTTGTGGCGACGTCCGAACTTGTCCGAGAGTCGGCCTCCGACGAGAGCGCCGATGGCGGCACCGAAGATCAGAATGCTGACGACGAAGCCCTCGGTGAACGTGCTGAGACCGAGGTCCTCCTTCAGGGGCTCGAGCGCTCCGTTGATCACTCCGGTGTCGTATCCGAAGAGCAATCCGCCGAAGGTCGCGATCACCGCGATGATGCCTAGCCGATGACTGTGTGTTCCTGCTGTGTCCGGTGGGAGAACTGCACCGGTCGATCCGTCACTACGGGTCATCTCGATCCAATCTTGTGTGCGTCCGAAGGAGTGTTCCTGCGACCGCATCCGATTTCTTGTACGTATGTCTTTACATATTTCTAGTCTGCTGAGAACTGGATCACAAGTTCCTCCTTCGAGGCAACTACTCACTGAATCGATCCGACCTGGGCCGACAGTATCGACTTTTGCCTGCGGTTACGCTGCGAATGTGCAACACGAAACGGCGAATTCCGCGCCGCCCACGCGTCGTCCTCGAGGTTGGCGAGTGGCCGCGGCCATCGTTGCCGCCTGCTGCGTACTGATCGGTGCGACGGGCGTCGTCGCCTACTTCACCGACACGCAGAACAGGTACGTAGTGGGGCTGGCGTCGTTCGCGCCGATCCTCATGGCGTTCTCCTTGCTCGGTATCGCCGCTGCCGCGGTGTCCCGACGCTGGATCCTGGCAACGGCATCGACCGCCGTGGCGGTGACGGCGTCGGCGCTGCTCGCACCGGTGTACATCGCAAGCGACCGAGCGGAGGCCGACACATCCGGCCAGGGGCAGGACATCGACGTTCTGCAAGCCAACCTGATGCTCGGGCTGGCCGATGCGGGCAACGTGCTGGACCTCGTCCGGTCACACGACATCGACGTCTTCACCGCACAAGAACTGACGTTCGACGCAGAGAGCGCGCTCGACGCCGCCGGAATCGCCGAGCTGCTGCCGTACCGCTACACCAGGCCGACCCCGGGCGGCGGCGGAGGTACCGGCATCTTCAGTCGATTCCCGATCTCCGGAGAGCGCGAGCTCCCGGTATTCACTCTGTCCAACCTGGCGGTCGATCTGGACGTCGGTACCGACGACCCCGTCCGCGTTTACTCGGTCCATCCGGTGCCGCCTTATCCATCGCCGACGCCACTGTGGGCATCGGAGATGGACATGATCCGATCCGAGGTGTCGACAGTCACTTCGATGACCAACGTGATCGTCAGCGGTGACTTCAACTCCACCAGATCTCACAGCAAGTTCAGGCACATCCTCGACGCCGGGTACGAGGACGCAGCGGACGCCACGGGTAGCGGCTTGATACCGACCTACCCCACGGACAAGTCGTATCCACCAGTCGTCGGCATCGACCACGTCCTCACCCGCGGCGCACACGCCACCGCACTGGAACGGATTGCGATCGACGGGTCGGATCATCACGGACTGATCGCCGAGATTCGACTGCAATGATCGTGGTTGTATCGCCGTTTCGAACCGATCAGTATCGTCGTCTGATTAGATAAACTGTCAACTATCTGCGGGTCGGTCATGTACGGGATGTAGAGGTCCTTGAAATGAGTTCGCTGCACGAGTGGTGGTCGCAACGGACCGACTACGTGTGGAACGTCGCCTACTCGCAGAGCCATCCGATCCTCCGCCAGAGCCGCGTCGCAATCGGATTGTGCTGCTGGTTCTACGGGCTGATCTGCCTGCTCGCGATTGCGACGCCGGTGGTGTCGAGCACCGTCGACATCGCTGTGATCGGAACCTTCGGGGTCAGCTCGATGGTCGTCGGTTGCCTCTGGATACGCGGACCGTGGCCGGCGTACAGGCACTCCTTGCTCTTCGTCGCGTTCGCCGAAATCGGCGTCGCCGCCGTTCTGTTCTCTCTCGACGATCGCCCCGTGGCGCTTCTGTGCTCGGCCCTGTTGGCCGTGATGGGAAATTACGTGTCCGCGTATCACGACACCCGGGTGTTCGTGGCCCATCAGTTGTGGGCTCTGTGCACGTGCGCCGCTCTCTACGTCCTGGCGATCTCCTACTCCGACGCCGATTTCGCGCAGATGACGGCGTATCTCATCGTTCTCGTCATGGTTCTGGTGTCGTCCCCGATCCTCACTCAGGCGTACCTGACGTTTCTCAAGAGGGATGCCGCCGTCGCACACTTCGACCCGTTGACCGGTCTGCGGAACCGTCGCGGACTCGACTCGGCCGTCGGTGTGATGGCCGACGGAGCAGCGGGCGTCGCGGTCCTCGTCGCAGATCTGGACAACTTCAAGGCGGTCAACGACGGATTCGGTCACAGCTTCGGCGACGATGTTCTGCGCAAGACAGCCCAGGCCATCAACGCGAATTTTCCTCTTCCAGCCGTGACCGCTCGCACCGGCGGTGAGGAATTCGTCGTGGTCTCCGCCGGACCGCTGTCGGAGATGTCCCGGGCGGCCGAAGCGCTGCGCGATGCGATTCCGGCCTGCAATTCCGCAGGCGTGACCACCACGAGCATCGGCATCCACTATCGGGAGATCGCGATCCAGGCCGTCCCCGAACTACTCGACGAGTTGCTCGACAGCGCCGACACCGCGATGTACCGAGCCAAGAGCCACGGCGGCAACTCGGTGGAGATCGACGTCTACGACGGTGACATCAGGACCGGTTCCTGATGGCATCATGAGCGAATGAGTTCCAACGATCTCTTCGGAGGCCCACGGAGATTGGCGGCTGTCGTGGCTGTCATCGTCGTCGTCGCACTTCTCGCTCTCGGAGCCACTCTTCTCGTTCGCCATCTCCTCGGACCACCGGAAGGTCCGTCGCCGTACGACACTCCTGCGTCCTCGGAGGTGTCGACTCCGTGACCGAACCGGACCGCGCGCATCGACAGTTCGCGTCGACGGTTCGGTTCGACTGGGGCACCTCGGGTGCATCGGCAATCGCTTCCGGAGCGGACGTTGCCGTCGTCGTCGACGTTCTGTCGTTCACCACCACGTTGACCGTCGCCGCCGATGCCGGTACCGCGGTGGTGCCCTGGGCCGTCGGGCAGGATTCGGCCGCCGAGTACGCCCGCCGCACCGGTGCCGTCATGGCGGTACGGCGGCGCGATGCGGGCCCGGGCGACATCAGCTTGTCCCCGGCCACGCTCCGATCGGGGACGCCGCCACACCGGCTCGTGCTGCCGTCGCCGAACGGGTCGACGATATCCGCGCAGCTGGCTTCAGAAGTACCTGTCTGTACCGGGGTCTCGCTTCGCAACGCACCGGCTTCGGCGCAGTGGATCGCCGCGACCACAGATACCGACGCCGTCGTTGCGGTGATCGCCGCCGGAGAACACTGGCCGAACGGTGCCCTGCGACCGAGCGTCGAGGACCTGTGGGGAGCCGGATTCCTCCTCGCGGAACTGGCCGACAGGCGCCCGGACTGCAGTCTGTCGCCGGAGGCAGAGATGGCCCGCGACGCGTGGAAGGCCGTGTCCGGTCGGCTCCCCCACGCTCTGGCCGAATCGGCGTCAGGACGCGAACTGATCGACTCGGGGTACGAGATCGACGTCACGATCGCTGCGGAAGTCGGCTCCTCGCAATCCGTGCCCGTACTGACGTCAGGAATGTTCGTCGACGCGGCATCGCACGACGACGCTGTGTGACCGGCGCAACATTTCACTGTCCCGCCCGAGCCCCGGAACTGCGAAAACGTCGACGACGTGCGGACACGAGGCTGTCCGTTATTTGGTCTTTGATACCCGATCACGGATCATACGAGCGTGAGCATTCCGAACGTCGCCCCGAAGACGACCGTTGTCGTACCCACGTACAACGAACGCGAGAACCTCCCGAAGCTCGTCGAGCTTCTCGCCGGTCTGGAACTCGAGAACCTTCATGTGCTCGTGGTCGACGACAACTCCCCCGACGGCACGGGCAAGCTCGCCGACGAACTCGCCGAGACAGGGCCTTTGCCGGTGACGGTTCTGCACCGCACCGAGAAGAACGGGCTCGGCCGGGCGTACGTGGCCGGCATGAGCCGCGCACTCGACGACGGTGCGGACATCGTCGTCCAGATGGACGCGGACCTGTCCCACCCCGCCGACGTCATCCCCACGATGGTGCGCACGCTCACGACGACGGACGCAGCCGTCGTACTGGGTTCGCGCTACGTCCCGGGCGGAGCCGTGGCCAGCGATTGGCCCTGGCATCGGAAGGCACTGTCTGCATGGGCCAACTTCTACGTCAACGCGATTCTTCGGTTGAAGGTCAAGGACGCTACCGCGGGCTTCAAAGCCTGGCACGCTGCGACTCTGCGGGCGATCGACGTGAAGTCGGTCGAGAGCAACGGCTATGCGTTCCAGGTGGAGATGAACCACCGCACCGTCCGACGCGGCTTGAAGATCGCCGAGGTCCCCATTCGCTTCGAGGAACGCAACGACGGCGAATCCAAGATGAGCCTCGCCGTGCAGCTCGAATCCGCAGCCGTACCGTGGAAGTTGCTCTTCGGAGTCAGGCGGCCTTGACCTTCGCCGCGTAGGTGTCGACGTACTCCTGGCCCGAGAGCTCCATCAGCGAGTACATCACCTCGTCCGTCGCGGACCGCACGACGGCGTGGTTGCCCGCGTGCTCTCGGTATCGAGCGAAGTCGATGGGCGCGCCGAACTTCACGACGATCTTCGCCGGTCGCCACATCCGGCTGCCGACCGGATTGAATTTCTCGGTACCGAACATGACCACGGGAACGACGGGCGCCCCGGATTCCAGCGCAACTCTCGCCATTCCTGTCTTCCCCTTGTACAGCCTGCCGTCCGGAGACCTCGTCCCTTCGGGGTAGATGGCCCATATTCCGTTGTCGGCAAGTATTTTTCGTGCTGCAGCCAAGGCTGGATCGCCCGCCCCTGCACCGGAGCGGTCGACGGGGACCTGACCTGCACTCGTGTAGAACCAGCACAGCACCCGACCCTTGAGGCCCGATCCCGAGAAGTACTCGCTCTTGGCGATGAAACGGATTCTCCGCCTGACGACCAACACCAGGAAGAACGAGTCGACCACCGTCAGGTGGTTACCCGCAAGAATGACGGGGCCGGACTGCGGCAGATGCTCCATGCCCTCGATGCGTGGTCTCCCCAGCAATCGCAGAACAGGGCCGATCAGAACGTACTTGAACATCCAGTACCACATGGGCGGTGCACTCCCTCGAGTCTGCCGAAAACAACGAGTCGTGGACATCGTCTCCGTCCATAGTAGACACTGTCTACTATGGACGGGCACGAAACGCCCGCCGCGCGTTTGATCGACGCGGCGGAGACGCTGTTGGAGACCGAAGGAATTTCAGGGGTGACGGTCAGATCCGTCGCACGGGCCGCGGGACTGTCGCACGGCGCACCACGGCGCTACTTCCCGACCCTCGCAGCTCTGCACGCCGCCGTAGCGCAGCGGGGCCTGCACGACCTCCGCCGGAGAATCGAACTCGAAGTAGGCGCGAACACCGACCCCGCGCGGCGGTTGAAGGCCGCGGCCCTCGCCTATGTGCGCTACGCCGTCGAACGACCCGCCATGTTCGCACTCGTGTTCCGTCACGACGTTCTCGCGAACTCGGGAATGCATCTTCGCGGAACGTCGTTGCCGCTGTTCGCGTTCGTCACCGACCTCGTCGAACCGTTGGCAGGCACCGACGCTCACGTCCGAGCAGTACAGGTCTGGACGGCGGTCCACGGAATCGCTGCGCTGAGCTCGACGACCGCACTGTCGGTGGTCACCGAGGTCGACTCGACCGCTCTGGTGAATGCAGCGGTCGAGTCGATCGTCGACGCACGCCGAAGCGACGCCATCCGAGCCGACGAGAATCAGCCGGCTATGGATTTCACCGACGCGGGCAGCTGACGGACGCTCGTGTACGGGCCGACCACCGCAGCACCGAAAGGCCGGGACAACAGGACCCGAGCCACGTCGCGCACCTCGCTCACGGTCACCTGATCGATCCGGGCCAGGGTCTCCGAGATGTCCCGATGATTGCCGTAATTGAGCTCGCTGCGGCCTATCCGGTTCATCCGTGACCCCGAATCCTCCAGCCCGAGGACGAGTCCGCCGCGCAACGAGCCCTTCGCTCGCGCGCACTCCTCCTCGGTGATGCCGTCGGAGGCGACCTGTGCGAGAACCTCACGCACCACCGTCGTCACCTCGGCGAGGTTCTCGGGCTGACACCCGGCGTACACCGAGAAGGCCCCGGAATCGGAGAAGGTGTCCACCGACGAGTAGACCGAATAGGCCAGCCCGCGCTCTTCACGGATCTCCTGGAACAGGCGCGACGAGAGCCCGCCTCCCACAGCCGCATTGAGTACGGACAGCGCCCACCGGTGTCCCTCGTGCCTACCGAACGCGCGCACACCGAGCGACAGATGAGCCTGTTCGCTGTCTCGTCGTTCGAAACGAAGTTCGGGACGATGACGAAGTCTCGCCAGACCGTCGCGCCGGGGAGCAGGCTTGACGCCCTTGTGCAGATGACCCGCGAATGCGCGTTTGACCAACGCCACCGCCTGGCGGTGATCGACGTTGCCCGCCACCGCCACGACCATCCGCTCCGGTGTGTACCGACGCGTGTGGAAGGAACGCAGCTGAGCGCGCGTCATGTCCTCGATGGATTCCACGGTCCCGATGACGGGCCGGCCGAGCGGATGATCACCGAACATCGCCTCGATGAACAGATCACCGAGGAGATCCTCCGGATCGTCGTCGCGCATCGAGATCTCCTCGAGAACGACCTGACGCTCGACGTCGACATCACTTGCACGACAACGCCCGCGGAGGACGACATCACTGACGAGGTCGATTGCCAAACCGAGATCGTCGTCGAGGACGTGAGCGTAGAAGCACGTGCTCTCTTTCGAGGTGAACGCGTTCAGTTCACCGCCGACCCCGTCCATGACCTGAGCGATCTGCAACGCACTCCGCGTCGGCGTCGACTTGAACAGCAGATGCTCCAGGAAATGAGCGGCACCGGCCACCGACGGACCCTCGTCCCGCGAACCCACGCCCACCCATACACCGACCGACGCCGACCGAACTCCCGGCACGAACTCGGTGACCACACGAAGACCACCGGGCAGAGTGGTGCGTTCGACACCCAGGTTCTGCCCGGCGGGATCCGAAACGGCAGAACGGTACGTCCCGTAGGAACGTACCGTTCTGCCTTGTTGCTTCTTACTCAGCGTTTGCCTCGGCAGGTGCGTCGGCCGGAGCCGAATCGGACGAGCCTGCAGCAGCTGCTCCCTCTTCCTCGACGGGAACGAGGCTGATCTTGCCGCGGTTGTCGATATCGGCGATCTCCACACGAAGCTTCGATCCGACGCTCACGACGTCCTCGACCTTGTTGATGCGCTTGCCGCCGCCGAGCTTCGAGATGTGCACCAAGCCGTCGCGGCCGGGAAGCAGCGAAACGAATGCACCGAAAGCCGTTGTCTTGACGACGGTTCCGAGGAAGCGCTCGCCGACCTTCGGCAACTGCGGATTGGCGATGGCGTTGATCTTGTCGATCGCGGCCTGAGCGGACGGACCGTCCGCTGCACCGACGTAGACGGTGCCGTCATCTTCGATCGAGATGTTGGCGCCGGTCTCCTCGGTGATGGAGTTGATCATCTTGCCCTTGGGTCCGATGACCTCGCCGATCTTGTCGACGGGAACCTTGATGGCCGTGACACGAGGTGCGTACGGGCTCATCTCGTCCGGCGCGTCGATGGCCTCGGCCATGACCTCGAGGATCGTGGTGCGTGCGTCCTTCGCCTGCGACAGCGCGCCTGCCAGAACCTTCGACGGGATTCCGTCGAGCTTGGTGTCCAGCTGAAGTGCCGTGACGAAGTCCTTGGTACCAGCGACCTTGAAGTCCATGTCGCCGAAGGCATCTTCGGCGCCGAGGATGTCGGTCAATGCAACGTAACGGGTTTCGCCGTCGACCTCGTCGGACACCAGGCCCATGGCGATGCCCGCGACGGGAGCGCGCAGCGGCACACCGGCATTGAGCAAGGACAGCGTCGACGCGCAGACCGAACCCATCGAGGTCGAGCCGTTGGAGCTCAGCGCCTCGGAGACCTGGCGGATGGCGTATGGGAACTCGGCCTGGCTCGGCAGAACCGGCAACAGCGCGCGCTCGGCGAGCGCACCGTGGCCGATTTCGCGACGCTTCGGCGATCCGACGCGACCGGTCTCACCGGTCGAGTACGGCGGGAAGTTGTAATGGTGCATGTAGCGCTTGGACGTCTCGGGTCCGAGCGAGTCGACCTGCTGCGCCATCTTGACCATGTCGAGTGTCGTGACACCGAGGATCTGCGTCTCGCCGCGCTCGAACAGCGCCGAGCCGTGGGTACGCGGAATGATCGCGACCTCGGCGGACAGCGAACGAATGTCGGTGACGCCACGGCCGTCGATACGGAAGTGGTCGGTCAGGATGCGCTGACGCACCGACTTCTTGGTCAGCGCGCGGAACGCGGCACCGATTTCCTTCTCACGACCCTCGAACGAGTCGGAGACCTGCTCGAGTACCTGAGCCTTGACCTCGTCGAGCTTGTTCTCGCGCTCGGCCTTGCCTGCGATCGTCAGTGCTTCGCTCAACGGGATCTGAGCTGCATTGGCGACGGCGTCGTAGACGTCGGACTGGTACGGCGGGAACAGGGGGAAGTCACCGGTCGGCTTGGAGGCCTTGGCGGCGAGCTCCTGCTGTGCGGTACACAGCGCAGCAATGAACGGCTTCGAGGCTTCGAGCCCCTCGGCCACGATGGATTCGTTCGGTGCCTGTGCACCGCCCTCGATGAGCTCGATGACGTTCTCGGTGGCCTCGGCCTCGACCATCATGATCGCGACGTCGGCGTCGGCGCCGGAGCCCGAGACGATGCGTCCCGCGACGACCATGTTGAAGACGGCCTTCTCGAGCTGCTCGACCGTCGGGAACGCGACCCACTGCTTGTCGATGAGCGCGACACGCACACCACCGATGGGGCCGGAGAACGGCAGGCCTGCGATCTGCGTGGACGCGGATGCCGCGTTGATGGCCACGACGTCGTAGAGATCGGCCGGGTTGAGGCTCAGGACGGTGATGACTACCTGGATCTCGTTGCGGAGACCGTCGACGAACGTCGGGCGCAGCGGCCGGTCGATGAGGCGGCAGGTGAGGATGGCGTCGGTGGAGGGGCGACCCTCACGACGGAAGAACGATCCGGGGATGCGTCCGGCGGCGTACATCCGCTCTTCGACGTCGACCGTCAGCGGGAAGAAGTCGAACCCTTCGCGCGGGCTCTTGCCTGCCGACGTGGCGGACAGCAGCATGGTGTCCTCGTCGAGGTAGGCAGCGACGGCGCCGGATGCCTGCTGGGCGAGGCGACCGGTCTCGAACCGGATGCTGCGCTTGCCGTAGGTGCCGTTGTCGATGACGGCAGTTGCTTCGTAGACGCCTTCTTCGACGTCCAGGTTGGTGGTGTCTGTCATTCTCTTCTTCTCGTCCTCTCGTCTTTGCCGTGCGCGCACCGACGGACCTCTGGCCCCGCTGCCATGTGCAGGCAGGGCTGCGGTCGCTGTTGCTCGGGGGCGGCCATCGATCGAAGCCCTGGGGACGAGAGCTTCGTCCGCCAAGGCCACTACCGAAGACCGACACCCTGGGTGCATCGGGCGATCACGGCGATGTGCGAACACCCATGTGTTCGCTTGTCTTGCTGGCGTGCCAAACACAGATAGCCAACGAGGAACAGTCTAAGCACTGCCTCGTTGGCTACTGCATATTTCGAAGACGGCCCACTTTCGCGGGCGCGTCGGCGCCGATGTTATCGACGCAGTCCCAGACGCTCGATGAGCGAACGGTACCGGGTGACATCCACCTTCGCGATGTACTTCAGCAGGCGACGACGACGTCCCACCAGCAGCAGCAGGCCGCGGCGGGAGTGGTGGTCGTGCTTGTGCTTCTTCAGGTGCTCGGTGAGGTCGGTGATGCGCTTGGTGAGCATCGCGACCTGCGCCTCGGGCGAACCGGTGTCGGTCGGGTGCAAGCCGTACTCGCCGAGAACGGCCTTCTTCTGTTCGGTGGTCAATGCCACTGGTACTACTCCTGATCACTGACGTCCGCGGGAAAGGAAAGCGGCGCAGCCACCACGGACCGCAGCATGCACCGAGAAGGCAGCCTACCAGGAGAGGTAGCCGGTCACGAAAGTCGGTCGGTCAGGGCGGCGCGGGCCTTCTCCGCGTCCCGACCCATCTCCTCGATCAAGTCGTCGATCGATTCGAACTTCTCCATTCCGCGAATCCGCTCGACGAAATCGACCGCGACGTGCTGTCCGTAGAGGTCACCGTCACTGTCCAACACGAACGCCTCGACCGTCCGGGTCCGACCCGAGAACGTCGGGTTGGTGCCGACGGACACGGCAGCACGGTGACGTTCACCCGGAGTCACGGTGCCGATGACCGGGCCGGGACCGAGCACGGTGAACCACGCCGCGTAGACGCCGTCCGCCGGGATGGCCGAATACATCGGCGGCGCGACGTTCGCCGTCGGATATCCCAGTTGGCGTCCGCGACCGTCACCGTGCACGACGACGCCCTCGACGCGGTGAGGACGCCCCAACGCCGCAGCAGCCGCGGACACGTCACCCGCGTCGACACACGAACGGATGTACGTGGACGAAAAGGTGACCGCATGCTCGGCCAGAAGATTGACGCCGTCGACGGCGAAACCGGATCGGTCGCCGACCTTGCGCAGCAACTCGACGTTGCCGAGCGCCTTCTTGCCGTAGGTGAAGTTCTCCCCCACCACGACCTCGGCGACATGCAACCGCTCCACCAGAATCTCGTGGACGTAGCGCTCCGGCGTCAGCTTCATCAGTTCGGGAGTGAACGGCATCACACAGAACACGTCGATGCCCAATTCTTCCGCCAGCTCGGCCCGACGCGTGAGCGTCGTCAGCTGCGCCGGATGCGTTCCGGGCCGCACCACTTCCATCGGGTGCGGATCGAAAGTCATGAGCACACTGGGTATTCCACGCTCCTCGGCCGACGTCACCGCACGGCTGATCAACTGGGCGTGACCACGGTGGACGCCGTCGAATACGCCGATCGTGAGAACACAACGACCCCAGTCGGCAGGTACATCGTCGAGACCTCGCCATCTCTGCACGAGGAGAAGCCTACGGCCCGCGTCGGCGTGGGTCACTTCCGGATGGACATGTCGCGGCGAACAGCAGTGGACAAACCTGCAAACACTCTGCCAAGATTTCGGCGTGCCGAACTTATTTCTTCGACGCATCGCAGCCGTCCTGCTCGGCGTTGCGATTCTGGCGGGCTGCGCCCGCTCCGTAGGCGACGACGAACCGATCATCGCCGACGACGGGCGCCCGCTCGTCCTCACGACGTTCACGGTGCTTGCAGACATGGCACGCAATGTCGCCGGGGACCACCTGCGCGTCGAGTCGATCACCAAGGCCGGCGCCGAGATCCACGGATACGAGCCGACGCCGGGAGATCTGCGGACGGCAGAGGGAGCCGAGCTCATTCTCGACAACGGCCTGGGACTCGAATCGTGGTTCGAGAAGTTCGTCGAACGAGTTCCCGCACCGCACGCCGTCGTCAGCGCTGGTGTCGAGCCCGTGTTCATCCGTGACGACGCGTACGCCGGGAAGACCAACCCACACGCCTGGATGTCTCCCGTCGTCGCCGAGACCTACGTGGACAACATCGCCGCGGCGTTCGTGCGCCTCGATCCGGCCAACGAGTCGGACTACCGCGCCAATGCCGAGAGCTACAAGCTCGAACTGCGCGCTGTCGGCGACGAGCTGAAGCGCGATCTCGATCGGCTGCCCGCCGAGCAACGTGCCCTCGTGTCGTGCGAGGGTGCGTTCAGCTATCTCGCCCGGGACTTCGACCTGCAGGAGGCCTACCTCTGGCCGGTCAACGCCGAGCAGGAAGGCACGCCGAAGCAGGTGGTGTCCGCGATCCGGTTCGTCGAGGACAACGACGTACCCGCGGTGTTCTGCGAGTCGACCGTGTCCGACAAGGCACAGCTGCAGGTAGCCGAGGACACCGGAGCACGCTTCGGCGGCAAACTGTTCGTCGACTCGCTCAGTGATCAGGACGGTCCCGTACCCACCTACCTCGACCTTCTCGCATACGACGCTCGCACCATCACCGACGCACTACTCGGAAAGCCGGAATGACCACCATGACACCAGCACTGGACATCGTCGGAGTCTCCGTCGCCTACCGTGAGGTGACCGCACTGAGCGACGCCTCCCTCACCCTCGAATCCGGCCGCGTCTGCGGCCTCGTGGGCATGAACGGATCCGGCAAGTCGACCCTGTTCAAAGCGATCATGGGCGTCGTCCGACCGAACACCGGATCCATTCGAATCCATGGAGGGGCGCCCGCCGCCGCCCGCAAGAACGGGACGGTCAGTTATGTCCCGCAGAGTGAGTCGGTGGACTGGACGTTCCCCGTCAGCGTCCGAGACGTGGTGATGATGGGTCGCTACGGGAAGCAGAATTGGATGCGCTCACCACGTGCACGGGATCACGACGCCGTCGACGCCGCCCTGGACCGAGTGAACCTCACCGACCTCGCGGATCGCCAGATCGGCCGACTGTCGGGCGGCCAGCGCAAACGAGCGTTCGTGGCGCGAGCCATCGCCCAGGAGGCGTCACTCCTGCTGCTCGACGAACCGTTCGCAGGGGTGGACAAGCGCACCGAGGCCACCATCACTCGGTTGCTGAAGGAAATCGCGGCGGCCGGCTCGACGATCCTCGTCTCGACGCACGACCTGCACGCTCTCCCGGATCTGTGCGACGAGGCCGTCCTGCTTCAACAGCGGGTCCTGATGCACGGAGATCCCCGAGAGGTTCTGAAACCGGACAACCTGGCATTGGCCTTCGGCGTCTCGACCACATCGGAAGCGAGCTGACCATGGTTCTCGTCGACATCATCGTCGAACCTCTGCAGTACACCTTCATTCAGCGTGCGCTGCTCGTGACGGTCGTCGCATCGATCGTGTGCGCGGTGTTGAGCTGCTGGCTCGTGCTGATCGGATGGTCGCTCATGGGCGACGCCGTCTCGCACGCCGTCCTTCCCGGCGTGGCGCTGTCCTATCTACTCGGCGCACCGTTCGCGATCGGCGCACTGCTGTTCGCACTGATCGCCGTCGGAGCGATCGGCGTCGTCCGCAACACCACCTTGGTGAAGGAGGACGCCGCGATCGGGGTGGTGTTCACCACTCTGTTCGCGCTCGGTGTCGTGTTGATCTCGAAGTTTCCGAGCCAGATCGACCTCAATCACATACTGTTCGGCAACCTCCTCGGAGTGTCACGCGGCGACATGTGGCAGGTGATCGTGCTCGGCGGTCTCGCGTTCGGCGTGATGGTCGCCAAGCGCCGGGACTTCACGCTGTTCGCGTTCGACCGCACGCAGGCTCAGGCCGTCGGCATCTCCCCGACCGTGCTCTCGGGTCTGATGTTGACGCTGCTCGCCCTCACCACCGTCGTCGCGCTTCAGGCCGTCGGAGTGATCCTCGTGGTCGCCATGCTCATCACGCCAGGCGCCACCGCGTACCTGCTGACCGATCGCTTCGGGCGGATGCTCGTGCTCGCGCCGACCATCGGCGTCGGCTGCGCCGTGGTGGGCATCTACGTCAGCTTCTACCTCGACGTGTCGTCAGGCGGCATGGTTGTGCTGGCACAGGGACTGGTGTTCCTGCTCGCGTACCTGTTCAGCCCGAGCCAGGGTCTGGTGACTCGCGCGGTGCGCAGGCGCACGGAGGTCGCGGCCTGAACGCGCCGGAGGCAACGTGTCATTTCCGAGTGGATTGCCTAAGCTCGCTTTCGTGGCGGAAAGAACCGGTGAACCTATCGCGGCCGAAAACGTGCAACTGTCGGCCGTTGCACAGGACTACCTGAAGGTCATCTGGACAGCCAGCGAGTGGAGCGAGGACTCGGTCAGCACCAAGATGTTGTCGGAGCGCATCGGAGTGTCCGCATCCACGGTGTCCGAGGCAATCCGCAAGCTGGCCGACCAGGGCATGGTCGACCACGCGCGCTACGGCGCGATCTCGCTGACCGAACGCGGACGCACCGCGGCGATCGCGATGGTGCGTCGTCACCGCCTGATCGAGACCTTCCTCGTTCGCGAACTCGGTTACGGATGGGACGAGGTGCACGACGAAGCCGAGATCCTCGAGCACGCGGTCTCGGATCTCATGATGGCGCGGATCGACGCCAAACTCGGCTTCCCCGAACGCGATCCGCACGGCGACCCGATCCCGTCCGTCGACGGCGACATCGCCTCACCGGAAGCAACGCGCCTGAGCGACTACGTGGACGGGCAGTGTGGCCGCGTTGCCCGCATCTCGGATTCCGATCCGGCGATGCTTCGCTACTTCGACTCCGTCGGTATCACCCTCGACCTGTCGATCACCGTCGTCGAGCGCCGTGACTTCGCCGGAACGGTCGCCATCGAACTCGGCAAGACCGAGAGCGCAGGCCCGATCGACCTCGGCCAACGGGCCGCCGAGGCGATCTGGATGATCCCCGCCTGACGACGGTGCCCTACAGGCCGCGCAGTGTCGCCGGCCTCACGACCATCACCGAACTTGCACGCTTGCCCTTCTCCTGCAACAGGGCGATGGTGTGACCGGTCGGATCGATCGCCGCATACACCCCCGACAGACCGATCGGATCGAGCCACCGCCCCTGGCTGATCGACTCTGCTTCCTCCGCACTGATCTCACGGTGCGGAAACGCCGTCCTCGCGGCCTCGTCGATATCCAGGCTGACCGACGGTGATTCGGCAAGGTCCTCCAGCGTGCGCGCATGTTCGAGAGTGAAGGGACCGACTCTCGTGCGGCGCAGCAGCGTCAGGTGGCCACCCACCCCCAGCGCGTCGCCGAGATCACGCGCCAGAGCACGCACGTAAGTTCCGGACGAACAGTCGACCTCCACGTCGAGATCGACGAAACCGCCGTCCGGCACGTCCTGTCGGCCCACGACATCGAACCTCGTCACCGTCACTCGCCGTGACGGAATCGTGAAGTCCTCGCCGGCCCGCACCAACTTGTGCGCGCGCTGACCGTCCACCTTGATGGCGCTGACACTGGACGGGACCTGATCGATCTCACCGGTCAACACGGCCACGTGCCGAGCGACCGCCTCGTCCGTCACTGCCGACGCGTCGACGTCGAGGACGGTGTCCCCTTCGGCGTCATCGGTGGTCGTGGTACGCCCGAGCCGGATGGTCGCGGTGTACGCCTTGGTCGTCAACGCCAGCAGACCGAGCATCTTCGTCGCCCGTTCGATTCCCAACACGAGCACCCCCGTGGCCATCGGGTCCAAGGTCCCCGCATGCCCGACCTTGCGGGTGTTCAGCAACTTTCGGCACGACGCGACCACGTCGTGGCTCGTCACCCCGGCTTCTTTGTCGACGATCAACAACCCGGCGCCGACGAGGCCGGACGACAACTTCCCACGTGCAGACACGGGAGTTCATTCTGCCAGGAGGCAGGTCAGGTCACTGCAATCGCCGTGACGATCAGTCCGTCGGAGACGAGCCATCTACCGTCGAACGAGCTCAGCGGGGGTCCACTGATCGTGGTGCCCGGCACCAGAAGGGTCGAGTGGAACGTTCCGGACAGATCGGTTCCCGTACCCGTTCGCTCGAACGTGATGTGGGCGTCCTCGAATCCGAGCCATCTGCCCGTCAGCGGCTCCCACGCCTTGTAGGTGGCTTCCTTGGCGCAGAACAGAAGCCGATCCCAGTGAAGACTGGAATCCGCCCCCGACAGCCACTCACGTTCCTTGTCCAGGCTCACGGCATCGAGAACCCCGTCGGGTAGAGGGCCGTGAGGTTCGGCGTCGATACCCACCGAGCGGATCTGCAGGGCGTGCGCCAGGACGGCACCTCGATACCCGTCGCAATGCGTCAGCGAGCCGACGACACCCTTGGGCCATTGCGGCGCACCGGACTTGCCGCGCAGGATCGGAGCCGGCTCGACACCGAGCTTGTCCATCGCAACGCGGGCGCAGTGACGGGCCGACGTGAATTCACGCTTGCGTTTGTCCACCGCCTTCGCCACGAGCGGCGCCTCGAGCGGATGCGGTTGCAGCCCGGGCGGATCTTCGAAGAGTTCTGCAGCGACGACACCGTTCGGCAGGATCGACTCGATCACTTGTTCGCCCTCATCTTCTCTACTTCCGCCTCCATTTCGGGAGTCACCGTGAAGTGACCGCCCCATTTGTTCAGCGTGCCCTCGGGGTACTCGGGAATCGGGAGAATCTGACGCAGCACGTTCGACGGCAGACCACGTCGCTGCCACTCTCGCGGGTAGCCGACGGACACCTCCTCGAACCGCACCCCGTCGTAATATGTCGTCCGCGGAATGTGCAGATGCCCGTAGACCGAGCAGATCGCGTTGTAACGGGTGTGCCAATCCGCAGTCAGCGTCGAGCCGCACCACAAAGCGAACTCCGGATAGAACAGAACGTCGGTCGGCTGCCGAACCATCGGGAAGTGATTGATCAAAACCGTGGGAACGGAAGTGTCGAGCGCGTCGAGTCGTGCACGAGTGCTGTCGATTCGAGCCCGGCACCAAGCGTCCCTGGTGGCGTACGGCTGGGGCGAGAGAAGGAATTCGTCCGTTGCGACGACGTTCTTGTCCCGCGCGATCTTCAGTCCGTGCTCCTTGTCGATCGCACCTCGCGGCAGAAACGAGTAGTCGTAGAGGAGGAACATCGGTACCAACGTCGCCGGTCCCCCTTCGCCCTCCCAGACCGGGTACGGATCCTCCGGTGTCACGACGCCGATCTCGCGACACAGGTTCACCAGGTACTCGTAGCGTGCAACGCCGTGGATCTGAACCGGATCCTTCGCCGTGGTCCACAACTCGTGATTTCCCGGCACCCAGATCACCTCGGCGAACCTGCTGCGCAGCAGTTCCAGCGCCCATCTGATGTCGTCCGTCTTCTCGGAGACGTCACCGGCGACGATGAGCCAATCCTCGGGAGACTCGGGATGAATGTCCTCGGTGACCGGCCGATTACCGCGGTGGCCGACGTGGATGTCGCTGACTGCCCAGAGCTTGGCTGTCACAGGCCAGAAGTCCTTCCGATCACGGTGTGGTTGCGTCCTCGATGCAGAACCAACGCGTGGTTGACCCCTGCCATTCCTGATTGTCCCCTGCCACTACCGGCGACGCGCGCTCGACCCACGGCGTCGGCCGGATGCGAGAATCGGACACATGGGAAACAAGAGCGCGCTCCGGGCGGGTCTGATTCTGTCGGTCATGGCCGCGTTCCTCGCCGGAATCGCCTCCGACAACTTCGTGACCGGGTTCGCGATCACCGCGGTCGTCTGCATCGTCGCGTTGCTCGCGGCTCACTTCGCCGCGCAGAGGGTGATCTCCCGACGAAACCGATGATCGACGCAGTGGATCCGCATCTGCTGGTCTAAAGTCTCATTCATGCCGCAATCACGGATTCGGGTACGCGACGCCGCCGCCCTGCTCGGCGTGAGCGACGACACGGTGCGCCGATGGATCGACAGCGGAGCCCTACCCGCAGGCAAGGACGAGGCGGGCCGCAAGGTCGTCGACGGCGCCGTGCTCGCCACGTTCGCCCGAGACCACGCGTCGCCGCCGCCGGACCCGACGGGCACCGAGAGTTCGGCGCGGAACCGGTTGGTCGGACTCGTCACCAAGGTCACCTCGGACACCGTGATGAGCGAAGTCGAAATGCAGTGCGGACCGTTCACCGTCGTCTCGCTGATGAGCACGGAATCGGTACGCACACTGGGGCTCGAACCGGGGAAGATCTCCGTCGCCGTCGTGAAAGCAACCACCGTCATCGTCGAAGCGCCCTGAACAGGCCATTTCTCGTGGAGGAAGACCATTGAAGCGATCACTCGTCACTACTCTCGTCGCAGTCGGATCGTGCGCCGCACTTCTGTCCGCATGCTCGAACGCCGACGATTCGGACGCGCTGATGGACTCGACCGAGCCCACCAGCGCGTCCGAATCTTCGTCGGGATCCGACGTCACCGGTGACATCACCGTGTTCGCAGCCGCGTCACTGAAGGCCACGTTCACCGAGCTCGGCGAGACGTTCGAGGCCGAGCACCCCGGCGCCACCGTCCAATTCAATTTCGCCGGATCGTCCGACCTGGTGAACCAAATCGCTCAGGGCGCTCCCGCCGACGTCTTCGCCTCGGCCGACACCAACAACATGACCAAGGCGGTGGAAGGGAATCTCGTCGACGGGGACCCGGTGGACTTCGCCACGAACACACTCACCATCGTCACTGCTCCGGGCAACCCCAAGAACGTGACGTCGTTCGCGGACCTCGCGAACCCGGACGTACTGACGGTCGTCTGCGCACCCCAGGTTCCATGCGGAAGTGCCACCCAGAAGGTCGAGGACGCTACCGGAACCACGATCCCCGCGGTCAGTGAGGAGTCCGCCGTCACCGACGTACTCGGTAAGGTCACCTCGGGCCAGGCCGACGCGGGCCTGGTCTACGTCACGGACGCCGCGGGCGCCGGCGATCAGGTCACCGCGGTCGAGTTCCCGGAGGCGTCGGGTGCCGTCAACACCTACCCGATCGTGGTGCTGAAGAACAGCGACAACGCCGCCACCGCAGCCGCATTCGAAGCCCTCGTCACCGGAGAGCAGGGCCGGAAAGTTCTGGCCGAGGCAGGATTCGCCGCACCGTGATCTTTACGCGCCGCGGGAACGACGTCCGACTCGGCCTACCGGGCTGGATCTTCGTCCCCGCGGCAGTCGGCGCAGTGTTCGTGGTCCTTCCACTCGTCGCGATTCTCCTTCGAATCGAGTGGACCGACTTCGTTCCGCTCGTCACGTCGGAGTCGTCGCGGACGGCCCTGCTGCTCAGCATGAAGACCGCCGCGATCAGCACGCTGCTGTGCGTCGTGTTCGGAGTTCCGATGGCGCTCGTCCTCGCACGGACGGAATTCACCGGTCTGTCCGTCCTTCGTGCGCTGGTCTTGCTCCCCCTCGTGTTGCCTCCCGTCGTCGGCGGGATCGCCCTGCTCTACACGTTCGGTCGTCTCGGATTGATCGGTGAACATCTCGAAGCATGGGGTATCTCGATTGCCTTCTCGACGACGGCAGTGGTCCTGGCGCAGACGTTCGTGTCTCTGCCTTTCCTCGTGGTGAGCCTCGAAGGCGCACTGCGGACTTCGGGCCGCGACTACGAAACAGTGGCCGCCACTCTCGGTGCCAAGCCCACCACGGTGCTGCGCCGGGTCACCGTTCCGTTGGTGTTGCCCGGCCTCGTGTCCGGCGCGGTTCTCGCATTCGCCCGTGCCCTCGGTGAATTCGGTGCCACGCTGACGTTCGCGGGATCGCTGGAAGGAAGAACGAGGACTCTGCCACTGGAGATCTACCTCCAGCGTGAAACCGATGCCGACGCTGCCGTCGCACTGTCCCTGCTGCTGATCGTGGTCGCCGCCGTCATCGTCGTCGCAGCACGCGGTCGCCGGGTCGCCGGCGCATTGTGAGGGGGCCTGTGCTGTGAGTTCGATACACCTGAGCGCCGACGTCGCCGCCCGCGGCGTGGACATACAGTTCGACGCCGACGACGGCGAGACGGTCGCTGTCCTCGGGCCGAACGGAGCAGGCAAGTCCACCTTGCTCTCGCTGATAGCAGGCCTGCTCAGACCGGATACAGGACGTGTCGTGCTGGGGCCGGACGTCGTGACCGACACCAGCACTGGGACATTCGTCCCCGCTCATGCACGTGGCGTGGCGAGCCTTACGCAGAAGCCACTGCTGTTTCCGCATCTGTCGGTCGAGGCCAACGTCGCGTTCGCGCCGCGCAGCCGAGGAGCCGGGCGACGTCAGGCGCATACGACGGCCCGTACGTGGCTCGGCGCGGTCGACGCGTTGGAGCTCGCCGACCGCCGACCGAGAGGGCTCTCGGGCGGACAAGCCCAGCGAGTAGCCATCGCACGAGCGCTCGCGGCCGACCCGCGGGTTCTTCTTCTCGACGAGCCGATGGCCGCCCTCGACATCGACACTGCGCCTGCGGTGCGCCGCTTGCTCCGCACCGTCCTGCGCGAGCAGAGACGCACCGCCGTCGTGGTGACCCACGACCTGCTCGACGCACTGGCACTCGCGGACACCGTCGTCGTCGTCGAGAAGGGAAGGATCGTCGAGCGAGGCCCGACGACCGAGGTACTCACCGCGCCTCGCAGCGCATTCGCCGCCAGGATAGCCGGGGTGAACCTGGTCGCCGGGACCGCGGACAGCACAGGCTCGCTGACGACCGCCTGGGGTTCGACGGTCCACGGTCACGGGGAGTCCGTGGCAGGCGGTGCCGTCGCCGTGTTCGCGCCGTCGTCGGTCGCCGTCCACATCGAAGCCCCGCATGCGAGTCCGCGCAACGTCTTTCCGGTGACGATCGCCGAGATGGACGTCCACGGCGCCACCGTTCGACTACGTGCGGCCAAGCATTCGGACGGCAGCCCCGGCATCGCCGCGGATGTGACGCCTGCCGCCGTCGCGGAATTGCACCTCGAACCTGGGATGGACGTGTTCTTCGTCGTCAAGAGCCAGGAAGTGACGATTCATCCGGCCTCACGCTGAATGTCGGCGCCGACCAGTGCCCACTTGCCGGACAGTGTCCTCACCACGACCGCGATCATGCGCAGGGTGACGAACACGCCGAGCCCGAACCAGATTCCGCGCAGTCCCCAGTCGAAGGCCAGGGCCATCCAGATCGCGGGTAGGAATCCGATCAGAGCGCACGCCAGTGTGGCCGTTCGGAGGAATGCTGCGTCGCCTGCGCCGAGGAGCACCCCGTCGAGGGCGAACACCACACCGGCGATCGGAACGATGACGACGAAGATCCACCAGATCGAGTGCATCTCGGCCACGACGCTGCCGTCGGTGGTGAACAGAGCCGGTATCACCGGACGGCCTACCGCGAACACGCCCGCGAGGACCGCGGCGAAGATCGTGGACCACACCGTCAGTCGCCATCCGAGGCGGGTGGCACCGCGCACATCCCCTCTACCCAGCGCCGCGCCCACCAAGGTCTGCGCGGCTATGGCAAGAGAGTCGAGCGTGAGGGACACCAGGTTCCACATGTGCAGGACCACCTGATTGGCGGCGACCGACGCGGCACCGAATCTCGACGCCACGGCCGCGGCCGACAGGAAGCACGCTTGGAATGCCAGGCTGCGGAGGACAAGGTCGCGACCCAGTACCAACTGTGCGCGCATGATCGACCACGACGGTCGCAGCGGCACGCCGGAACGCACCACCGCGGCCACGAAGAACGCGCCCGACACAGCCTGGCCGACGACGTTTGCCACTGCGGACCCGACCAGGCCGAGATCGGGGAACCCCGCGAGTCCGTGCACCAGCAGTGGGCACAACACAGCGGACAGGCCGAGCCCGACCAGGACGAATCGAAGAGGCCTCACCGTGTTCTGGACACCACGCATCCACCCGTTCCCGGCAAGTGACACGAGAATGAACGGCACGCCGAGCACCGCGACGCGGAACCACTGCACTGCCTGGGCCGTGATGTCGCCGCCGCCGCCGATGACGGTGAGGATCGGTACGCACAGCACCTGCATGACGCCCACGATGACTGTTCCGAGTATCAGTGCGAGCCAGGTCGCCTGCGCGCCCTCGCCCACGGCGTCACGTTCACGACCCGCTCCGTGCATGCGGGCAGCGCGGGCAGTCGTGCCGTAGGACAGAAACGTCAATTGGGTACTGACCTGGGCCAGAACCAGGCCGCCGACCGCCAGCCCGGCAAGGGCCGCTGCTCCGAGCCTACCTACGACAGCCGCATCGAACAGCAGGTACAACGGTTCCGCAGCGAGGACACCGAGCGCGGGAAGCGCAAGCCCGAGTATCCGACGAGGTGACGCATCCTGGGAGGCGTCGACGTCACCCGAGGGCATCTGTCAGAGTCTCGATCACGTCCGATTTCGAGCCGAAAGCAGTGAAGCCGGCAGCGTTGCGATGACCGCCGCCGCCCAGAGCTGCTGCCACCGCGGACACGTCGACCGATGCCTTCGACCGAAGCGACACCGTCCATTCGTCGCCCGCCTGCTGCTTCAGTACCGCCGCTACTTCTGCCTCCGTAGTGGTTCGGACGATGTCGATGACACTTTCGATCTCCTCGGACCGAAGCCCTTCGGAGTTCTCACGAAGGATCGCCGCGTACACCAGGCCACGACCGCCGACTGCGTCGGGCACCAGCGTTGCCGAACCGAGGACGGAACCGAGCATGGGCAGCCAACCGAAGGGATGACTGTCGAGAAGTTTGCGTGCGATGGCACCACCGTCGATACCCGTCGCGAGCAAGCGCTCGGCCAGCAGATGCGAGCCGGGACGGACCCACCGGAACGAGCCTGTGTCGGTCACCAGGCCCGCGAACAGGCAGTGCGCCAACTCGGCATCGATGTCGACGTTCCAGAGATCGAGAAGGCGGGTGATGACGGCTGTCGTGGACTCGGCGTCGGCATCGACCACGTTCAGCGATCCGAATCGAGTGTTGGAACGGTGATGGTCGATCACCAGGGACGCGCGCGCCGAGTCGATCCGACTCGCCAAGCTACCGAGACGCCCGCGGCTGCCCGCGTCGACCGTCACCACCAAGTCCACCTGAGACCGGACTTGGTCCGACGGGACGAGCAGCTCGCACCCAGGCAGCTCGTTCATGGACTCGGGAAGCGTGTCGGGGACGGCGAACGACACCTGTACCGGGACGCCTCGGCGATGCAGGACCAGAGCAAGGGCCAAGCCGCTCCCGATCGTGTCGGCATCCGGGTGCACGTGGCAGAGCACGGTCACGCTCTGCGCGGTGTCCAGCAAGGACACAGCCGAGGTGAGCTCGGTCTCCACCGACTCGATGCCGGGTGTCGTCGTCACGTCGATCAGTCCAGGTCGGCGTTCGGGTCCGACGATGCTTCGCGCGGAGCCTTGTACGGATCCGGGTCACCGGCCGGCTTGGCGGAGGCCGCGACCCTGGCGACTTCGCTGTCCGCTTCGCGCGCGCGGGCGAGCAGTTCCTCCATGTGCCGCGCCGTGTCCGGAACGGTGTCCGTCACGAACGTCAACGTGGGGGTGAACCGCACTCCTGTACCTGCGCCGACCTTCGACCGGAGAACGCCCTTCGCCTTCTCCAGACCGGCGGCTGCACCCTCGAGATCAGGTGCGGTGTCCAGGTCCTCACCCATGACGGTGTAATAGATCGTCGCATCGTGCAGGTCAGCCGTGACCTTGCAGTCGGTGATGGTCACGAACGCCAACCGCGGGTCCTTGACCTCGTGGTCGATGGCCGTCGCAACGATGGCGGCAATTCGCTTGGAGAGCCGCCGAGCTCTCGCCTGATCCACCATGAACTCCACGCTCCTCACACACGGTGCCCGAGTCAGTCCTCGGGACCGAAAATTCTTCTTCTTACTGCCAACAATTCCAGATCGTGACGTTCGGCGACGTGCCGCTCGCATTCGTCCAGCTTGTCGTGCAGACCGTCGACATCCGATCCGACCGCGGCTATACCGAACAGCGAGCGCCGAAATCGGTCACGTTCACCCGTCTCCGCCGCGGACACACCGAACCGCTGCAGTTCCGACAGGACCGGTTCCACGGTCGACCGCTTGTCGGCGAGCGAACGTATGTCCCCCAGCAGTACGTCCAGCTCCAGAGCACCCAGGTACACGAGGCCTTCCTTCGATCGGTTCGCGTGAGACGCTCCGGCGGCGGTACGTGTGCCGTACCGCCGCCGAAGCAGAACTCAATGCAGTGCCACTCCCCTACTCACCACTGCCACCAGTGACCACGTCACTAGTCGCGAGGCTTCTCACGAAGCTCGTACGCCTCGATGACATCTCCCACCTTGATGTCCGAGTACGTCACCGTGAGACCACATTCGTATCCCTCGCGCACCTCGACCGCGTCGTCCTTCTCGCGGCGAAGCGAGGAGATGGTGACGGTCTCCGCGACCACTGCGTTGTCACGCAGCAACCGAGCCTTGGCATTGCGACGGATCGTACCGGAGGTGACGAGGCAACCTGCGATGTTTCCGACCTTGGAGGAACGGAACAGCGCGCGGATTTCGGCCTGACCCAGTGCCACCTCTTCGTAGATCGGCTTGAGCATGCCCTTGAGGGCCTTCTCGATTTCGTCGATCGCCTGGTAGATGACGGAGTAGTACCGGATGTCGACGCCCTCGCGGTTGGCCAGCTCGGTGGCCTTGCCCTCCGCGCGCACGTTGAAGCCGATGATGATCGCGTTGGATGCCGACGCCAGGTTGACGTTGGTCTCCGTGACGCCACCGACACCGCGGTCGATGACGCGCAGTTCGACTTCGTCGTCGATCTCGATACCGAGGAGAGCCTCTTCGAGGGCCTCCACCGTTCCGGAGTTGTCACCCTTGAGGATCAGGTTGAGCTGCGAAGTCTCCTTCAGAGCTGCATCGAGATCGTCGAGGCTGATGCGCTTGCGACTCTTCGCGGCGAGCGCGTTGCGCTTGCGTGCGTTGCGTCGATCGGCAATCTGACGGGCGATGCGGTCCTCGTCGACGACGAGGAGGTTGTCGCCTGCTCCGGGCACCGAGGTGAAGCCGACGACCTGAACCGGCCGCGACGGCAGTGCCTCGGTGACATCGGCACCGTGCTCGTCGACCATGCGACGAACACGTCCGTAGGCGTCACCCGCCACGATCGAGTCGCCGACGCGGAGCGTTCCGCGCTGGATGAGCACGGTCGCCACCGGTCCACGACCGCGGTCGAGGTGTGCCTCGATGGCAACACCCTGAGCGTCCATGTCCGGGTTGGCCCGCAGGTCGAGAGCAGCATCCGCCGTCAGCAGCACCGCTTCGAGGAGGGCATCGATGTTGGTGCCCTGCTTGGCGGAGATGTCGACGAACATTGTGTCGCCGCCGTACTCCTCGGCAACCAGTCCGTACTCGGTCAGCTGCTGCCGGATCTTGTCCGGGTTCGCGCCTTCCTTGTCGATCTTGTTGACCGCGACCACGATCGGTACATCCGCAGCCTGCGCGTGGTTGATGGCCTCGACCGTCTGCGGCATGACGCCGTCGTCGGCCGCGACGACCAGGATTGCGAGGTCGGTGGCCTTGGCACCGCGAGCACGCATGGCCGTGAAGGCCTCGTGACCGGGGGTGTCGATGAAGGTCACGAGACGCTCGTTGCCTTCGAGCTCGGTCAACACCTGGTAGGCACCGATGTGCTGCGTGATTCCGCCGGCTTCGCCCTCACGAACGGCCGTGTTGCGGATCGAGTCGAGCAAGCGGGTCTTACCGTGGTCGACGTGGCCCATGACGGTGACCACAGGAGGACGCTGTTCGAGGTCTTCCTCGCCACCCTCGTCCTCGCCGTAGGTCAGGTCGAAGCTGTCGAGCAGCTCGCGGTCCTCGTCCTCCGGGCTGACGACCTGGACGACGTAGTTCATCTCGCCGCCGAGCAGTTCCAGCGTCTCGTCGTTGACCGACTGAGTGGCCGTCACCATCTCGCCGAGGTTGAACAGGGCCTGCACGAGTGCCGCCGGGTTCGCGTCGATCTTCTCCGCGAAATCGGACAGCGACGCACCGCGGGCAAGGCGAATCGTTTCGCCGTTGCCGCGTGGCAGCCTGACGCCGCCGACGGCGGGCGCCTGCATGGAGTCGTATTCCTGCCTCTTCTGACGCTTCGACTTACGTCCACGCCGAGGAGCACCACCTGGACGCCCGAAGGCACCGGCTGCTGCACCGCGCTGGCCTGGACGACCGCCACCACCTGGGCGACCGCGGAATCCGCCTGCGGGAGCTCCACCTGCAGGAGCACCACCGGGCGCGCCGGGTGCGCCGCCGCCGCGGTAGCCACCGCCACCACCCGGACGACCGCCTGGAGCGCCGCCTGGGCGGCCCGGGCGACCTGCTGCAGGTCCCGGACGTGCCGAACGAGTAGGCATTGCACCCGGGTTCGGGCGCGGAGGCATGGAACCGGGGCTCGGACGTGGGCCACCCTGGCCCGGAGCCGGACGGGGACCGCCCTGGCCGGGTGCCGGACGGCTACCCGCCTGGGGCGCAGCCGGGCGAGGTCCACCCTGACCGGGTGCCGGACGACCGCCGCCGGGGCGAGGTCCGCCCGGTGCGGGGCGCGGTGCCGGACGCTCGGCCGGAGCCGACGAGTACGGGTTGTTGCCGACACGGGGCGCCTTGGGACCGGGCTTCGGACCGGGTGCGCCCGGCTTGGGTCCTGCGGGAGCCGCCGGCGCAGCAGATGCGGCTGGAGCCGCCGGTGCTGCGTTCTCGGTCGCCGGAGTCTGCGCCGCGGGGCGAGCAGGAGCCGGAGTGGGACGCGACGGCGCCGGAGCAGCCGGGCGTACCGGAGCGGACGGCTGGGGTGCCGACTGCTGGGGTGCCGACTGCTGCGGGGTGCTCTCCGGAGCCGGAGCCGATGCCGCCGGAGCGGACGAGGCCGGAGCTGCCGGGCGTGCCGCGGGCTTCGGGCCCGGACGGGGTCCTGCACCAGGCTTGGCGGACGGTGCCGGCTTGGGCGAGCCGTTCGACGCGCCTGCGGCGGGAGCCGAGTCCGATGCTCCGGACGGGAAGGATTCACGAAGTCGACGCGCCACCGGCGCCTCGACGGTGGATGATGCGGACTTCACGAACTCGCCCTGCTCCTTGAGCCGTGCGAGTAGTTCTTTACTGGTGACACCGAGTTCTTTGGCCAACTCGTGCACGCGGGCCTTGCCTGCCACTGCTCTCCTCACTGAGAGGCCGAGCGAGGCATGGTGCCCGCACGACCTCGGGTTATCTCCGATGGACGTTCATCGTTGGTGCTTCACGGTGTGCTCATCAGTGCTGTTGCCTGTTCTTCTCGACGGGTGTAGCTCTGCATTCACTGCTCTGTATTCGGAGCCACCGGTCCCTCGGTGTCTGCCTCCACACCGTTTCCGATGAAGGCTTTCACCGCGGTCACGTCGACCACTCCTTGTACTCGTAGTGCTCTGCCGAATGCTCGGCGTCGTTCCGCATTGACCAGACATTCCGAGACGGGATGCAGCCACGCGCCCCGACCTGGAAGCCTGCGGTGGACGTCCGGGACGATCACGAATTCCGAGGAATCCGAATCACCCGTCCGACCGACCACGACTCGCAGCAGATCGACTGCCGGAACCCGCTCCTTGCATCCGACACAGGTGCGCACCGGCAGACGTGTAGGCGTCGAACCGGTGCTCCCATAACGGAAGGGCGTGGAGTTCAATTCCGAACCACCGACTACTCTACCGCTGTATTGCCCCGAACCCCGCATTCTGTCTTTACCCGCTGGTCGCCTCGGGTGCCACGGCAGCGTCGCTGCGGATATCGATTCTCCATCCGGTCAGACGGGCAGCCAATCGAGCGTTCTGCCCTTCCTTGCCGATCGCCAGAGACAGCTGGTAATCGGGGACGATGACGCGTGCGGCACGAGCGGCCGCGTCGACCACCGTCACCGATACAACCTTCGACGGCGACAGAGCATTCCCGACGAAGCGGGCGGGGTCCTCGTCGAAGTCGATGATGTCGATCTTCTCCCCCGCCAGCTCGCTCATCACGTTGCGCACACGCTGACCCATCGGACCGATGCACGCGCCCTTGGCGTTGAGGCCGGACACCGTGGAGGTCACCGCGATCTTCGACCGGTGACCGGACTCGCGAGCGACGGCGATGATCTCGACGGAACCGTCCGCGATCTCGGGCACCTCGAGGGCGAACAACTTGCGCACGAGATTCGGGTGGGTTCTCGACAGAGTGATCTGAGGTCCACGGTTTCCGCGCGCGACGCCCACGACGTAGCACTTGATGCGTTCACCGTGCTCGTACGACTCGCCCGGAACCTGCTCGGCGGGAGGCAACAGTCCGTCGGCGCCGTTGGCGTCGCTTCCGATCCGGACGATCACGGTGCCTTTCGCGTTGGCACGCGTGTCTCGCTGGATGACGCCGCCGACGATCTCGCCTTCGTGCGTCGAGAATTCTCCGAAGGAGCGCTCGTGCTCGGCGTCACGCAGACGCTGGAGGATGACCTGGCGAGCAGTGGTCGCTGCGATGCGGCCGAATCCCTCGGGAGTGTCGTCCCACTCCGAGATCGTGTTCCCGTCCTCGTCGATCTCCTTGGCCATCACCTTCACCGAGCCGCTCTTGCGGTCGACGTCGATCCAGGCGTGCTGCTGATGACCTTCCGTGTGGCGGTATGCGGTCAACAGAGCGGTCTGGATGGTCGAGATGACCGTCTCGATCGAGATACCCTTGTCCGCCTCGATGGCGCGCAGCGCGGCAATGTCGATATTCACTTGTCGGACCCTTCTTCCGGTTCTTCCACGTTCACGGTGTTCTCGGCGTCAGCCGGCGCCGGCCGGCCGTCCACGACACCGCCCGCCAATTCCATCTCCTCGGGCTTGGGCCGCGAGAATTCCACCTGCACAACTGCTTTCACGACGTCCGTCAGCGCCACCCGGCGCGTCGACAGAACACCCTTCGTCTTCGTCACGACCGTCACGACGCCCGTGTCGAGTGCGCCGATCCTGGCGTCGAACTTCTCGTCCGGCAACTCGATCCGTACCGCTCGACCCCGTGCCCGACGCCAATGCCGTTCCAGCGTCAGAGGTCGGTCGATTCCGGGAGTGGTGACTTCGAGTGTGTACGGCGCCTCGCCGAAGTCCGACACCCCGTCGAACACGTCGGAGATCTCACGGCTGAGCGACGGCAGAGTGTCGAGATCGATTCCCTGTTCACGGTCGACCATGATCCGAACGGCACTGTGCTTGCCGGCTGCGACGACGGTGACGTCCTCGAGGTCGAAACCGTGTGCGTCGATCAGGTCGGACAGGAGCTCGACGACCCTCTCCTTGGACGGAACAGGCATCGTGGTGTGCACTCCTCGTGAAGTTGTGGGCGGATCGGTTCCTCAGACGGTGAACGTACAGCCTAGCGCCCATCGCGGCGGCCCGTGACCAGGTGCGGGTGCGCACCGGCAAAGTGAGACCTGGCAGCATGGACGCGTGCTGACGCCCGCGCTATCTCGCCCACTCACACGTCGCGCGTCGTTTCGACTGGTAGCGGGGGCGGCCCTCGCGGCGGCCGGGCTCACCTCGGTCACGGCCTGCACGCCGGGCGAGGACACCGCCGAGACGGTGGACACACTCACCACCCACCTGCGGCAGGCTCGGCAGGACGCGCGATCGGCCGCGGCACTCGCCGCCTCGATCCCGGATCGTGCTGCTGCACTGTCGGTCGTGGAACTCGAGCGCACCGCGCATGCCGACGCATTGGCGACGGAGATCGACCGCGTCGCAGGCGGGTCGACGACCACGCCTGCGACCTCCACCACGACCGATGGCCCGACTCCGACGTGGGACGAACTGGTGGCGGCCCTCACCGATTCGGCACGCAGCGCCGCTGATTCGGCACGCAACGAATCCGGCTTCCGCGCCGGCCTGCTGGGATCGATCAGCGCCGCGTGCACGACCTCGGTGAAGGTGGTGTTGGCGTGAACGAACTCGGTGAAGAGCAGCAGGCGCTCGTCGATGCGCTGGAGGCCGAGTACGCCGCGGTGTTCGCCTACGGGATCGTCGGGGCATTTTCCAATCCTGCGCGGGCGGAACTGGTGGCGACCTACGCGGCGGCCCATCGGGCGCGACGTGACGCCACCATCGACGCGTTGACTGCGGCGAGCGTCACCCCGCCGCAGCCCGCGACCGCGTACGCGACGCCGTTTCCGGTGACCGACCCCGTCACCGCGGCCCAATTGGCGGCTCAGGCCGAGGCGGACACGTCCGTCGCGTGGCGCTCGGTGATCGAGCGCAGCCGGTCCGGCCCCACGCGCGAGATCGGAATCACTGCACTCACCGAAGCTGCGCTGCGACTTGCGAACTGGCGGACGATCCTGGGAGTGGTTCCGTCGACGGTGGCGTTTCCGGGTCAGCCGTAGGCGTCGTCGCGCCGATGCCCGAGGGCATGAACAGTGCGGCCAGAATTCCGACCGCGACTGCTGCGGCGCCGACCAACAGCGCGGGCGCCAGCGCATCGGTGTATCCGGTGGGAGTCAACGATCCCCCGCTGCCCAGGAAGACCGCTGTGAGAACAGCGATTCCGAGCGCGATACCGATCTCGCGAATGGTCGAGTTGGTGCTGCTAGCCGTGGCGTGATCGACGTCGGCCATGTCGGTGAGCACCGCCGTCGCCGACGGCGCGAACGTGAGGCCCATTCCGATTCCGGCCATGGCCAGGGCGGGAACCATGCTGATGTACGTCGTTCCCGGTTCCAGTATCGCCGCCATCCACACCAAGGCTCCGGACTGCAACGTCAGACCTGCGACGAGCAGCGTCCGTAGACCCAGCCGGGGTGCCAACACACCTGCGAGGGGTGCCACGATCATCGGGGCAGCCGTCCACGGCAACGTCCGCAGTCCTGCTTGGAACGGTGTGTATCCCATGACGATCTGCAGATACTGAGACAGAAGGAAGACCGCGCCGAACATCCCCAGAGTGAACGACACACCGATGATGTTGGCGACGGAGAAACTGCGAGAGCGGAACAACCGAAGTGGAACGACCGGATGTTCCGTCGACCTCTGACGTAACACGAACGCCACCATGGACACCGCCGATCCGACGAACGAGAGAAGCACCGTCGTCGAGGCCCAGCCGTCCTCGTTTCCGTGCACCACCGCCCACACCAGCAGGAAGACACCCGCGCCCGCGAGCAGGATTCCGACGAGGTCCAGCGGCTGACGATGTCCGTAGGACTCCTTCAGCGCCACGAGGGCGAGTGGCACCGCGACGAGTGCCACGGGGACATTGATCCAGAAGATGGCCTCCCACGAGATGCCGTCCACGACCGCGCCGCCGACGACCGGACCGAGCGCGACACCGAGACCGGACACTCCGCCCCAGATCCCGATGGCCAGTGCACGTTTCGCGGCGGGTACGACTCCGGCGAGGAGCGTCAGCGACAGCGGCATGATCGCGGCGGCTCCCACGCCCTGAATCGCTCGGGCGGCGATGAGCATCGCCGGTGTCGTCGCAAGTGCGGAACCGATCGAGGCGATCGTGAACACGGCGATGCCCCCGAGGAAGACGTTGCGGCGGCCCCACCGGTCGCCGAGCGTCGCGGCCGCGAGCATCAGCGTCGCGAAGCTGAGCGTGTACGCGTTCATGAACCACTGCAGTTCTCCGACCGAGGCCGACAGGTCTGCCTGGATCACCGGGAGCGCACTGGTCATCACCAGGTTGTCGAGGGTCGCCATGAACATCGGTAGCGACGCGGCGAGAATCCCGACCCAGATCGGAATTCGCCGTTCGGTATCGATCCGTGGCGGAGCTGTCTTCGTGGACATGAGAAAGCCTCCGAGTTATGTAAGCATCGAATGATTACTTGAATCGGAACGCTAGTTATCAACTGATAACCTGTCAACATGCCAGCGCCGAAGACCACCCGCATGGACGCAGCCGATCGCCGTGAATTGGTGCTCGACGCTGCCACTCGAGCATTTGCCCGGGGCGGCTACGCCGGAACCAGCACCGACGCCGTCGCCAAGGAAGCGGGCGTGTCTCAGCCCTACGTCGTCCGGATGTTCGGCACCAAGAGCGAATTGTTTCGCCTCGTGTTCCAGCGCGCGATCGACGGGATCATGCGCGCGTTCGATCGCGTTCTCGACGAGTCACCGTCGGAGTCCGACGTCTGGCCCGCACTGGGTCGGGCGTACGCGGCCCTCGTCACCGACCGAGACCTTCTGCTGGTCATGATGCACGGTTTCACCGCGAGCACCACACCGGAGATCGGGACCCAAGCGCGTGACGGCATGTCCGCGATCTACACCCAGATACGCGGACGCACCGGGTGCACGCCCGACGAGGCCCGCGACTTCATCGCGCACGGCATGTTGCTCAACTGCCTGCTGGCCATCCAGGCAGTCGAACACTCGACCGAGGAGTCTCCCCTCGCCGAACTCGCCGATTGCGCGTTCGGGCCGAAGCTGGCCCAGTTCGTCAAGACCTCGGGCTAGGGCCGCATCTCGTAGACCCCGTCGTACGCCAGAACCTCACCCCACACCGCGTCGAATCTCGCGGCGTTCACGACGGGTTTGCGCAGCGCGCCGACAGCCCATGCCTGTTGCGCCTCCGTCGAGGACGGCTTGCTGTACAACGCAACGGCATACGCAGAGAAATCGCGTACCTGAAAGTCGAAGATCTGATCGAGAACTTCGGTCGACACCGCGTCCGCGCTCTCGAGAATCAAGTGACCGTAGACCACGAGCGAGAACAGATGCCCGACGTTCAGTAGGAAATCGAGATCACGCTGCTGCTCCTCGTTGGGCGCCGACTCGGTCAGAAACTGCCTGAACGCCAACACCTGCTCGTAGAAGCGCCCGACGTTGGGCACGGCCGAGTATTTCTCGTACACGGGCACCCAGTCCTGGAACCGGACCTTGCTCGCGCCGCGCGCCGGTCCCTGAGCGAAGAAGAAGGCGTCGTCCGACGCGTCGTCGCGAACCTCGACCGCCGGAAACTCCGTGGGCGCGAACATGTACGCCGGCATGAACTTGAGCATCAACGCCACGTTGACGTGGACCGTGCCTTCGAGTTTGGGCAACGTACCGATCAGTTGCGCCGCCTCCCTGAAGTACGTGTTCTTCTCGTACCCCTTCGCCGCGATGACGTCGTGCAGTGTACGAACCACGGTTTCGCCCTCCGACGTGACCTTGGCCTTGGTCATCGGATTGAACAGGAGATACCGACGGTCCTCCGCCGACGCGGATCGGAAGTAATCGAGGGCACGAGCGCTGAACAGTTTCATGGCGATCAGCCGCGCGTACGCATCGACGAAACTTGCTTTCACGTGCGGAAATTCGGTGACCCGGTTGCCGTAGAGGATGCGATTGTGCGCGTGGGTGATTGCCTCGTGAAAGGCGTGCTCGCAGATGCCGATCGACCCCGTGCACAGGTTGAACTTGCCCACGTTGACGGTGTTCAGCGCCGCGGAGAACGCGTCGGCGCCGGTGTGCAGAATGTCCTCGGCACGGACCGGGTAGTTCTCGAGCGCGAACGTGCTGACGAACATCTGACCGTGAACCACGTTGTCTCGCAACACGTATCCGTCATGGCCACTGTCCGCAACGAAGAAGACGTACGCTTCGGGACCCTCGACATCGGTGCGACGACCGAACACGGACACCGTCCCTGCCACATTGCCGTTGCCTATGTAGTACTTCTCGCCCGACGCCGTGAACTCGACGCCGTCTCCCCCGCCCGGAGCCAGAAGCATGTCGGTCGAATAGACGTCGGCACCGTGTGCCCGCTCGGACAGACCGAACGCGGCGACGCCGCCCTCGTCCAGCAACGCAGCGGCCCGACGCTTGGCTGCGTCGTTGTCGCTCATCCAGACAGGACCCAGCCCGAGGACGGTGACCTGCCACGCATACCAGTAGGACAGGCCGTAGAAGCCGAGGATCTCGCTGAGCACCGCGTTGCGCGACGCATCCCATCGCTTGTTCGGATCACCGTCCGCATACGCAGCAGGCGTGCAGAACGTGGCGAACAGCTTCTCCTTCGCGACGAACGCGAGGAAGTCCGCCGTCCAGACCGCGTCGAGGTCGTCGGAGAGCAACCTCGCCTTACCTCGATTCTCGAACCAGTCGATCAAAGACCGAAGTTGCCGCGCTGACTCGTCGTCGAGTGTCGACGTGTCCAGCTTCGTGGGATCGAACAAAGAAACCTGCGACGCCATTGTTATCTCTCCCTGGTCGGTTAGCTAGAAGCTACCAGCGAGTAACCGACCAGGGTGGCGAATCAGTCTCTACGGCGAACAGCCTTCACGATCTCGGCAGCGGCCGTCGCCTTGTCCAACTCGACGCTCTCGCCGGTGAAGCGGTCGCGCATCTCGACCTTGCCGTCGGCCCATCCTCGGCCGACGACGACCACCAGAGGCATGCCGAGCAGCTCGGAGTCCTTGAACTTGACGCCAGGCGACGCTTTCCTGTCGTCGAACAGGACGTCGAGTCCCTGCAGGTTCAACTCCGACGCGATCGCCTCGGCACCGTCGCGCGCAGCCTCGTCCTTGTTCGCGATGACCAAGTGAACGTCGTACGGCGCGATCTCCGCAGGCCAACGCAGGCCCTTGTCGTCGTGCATCTGCTCGGCCACCACGGCTACGGCACGCGTGATACCGACACCGTAGGAACCCTGTACGAGCCGCACCGGCTTGCCGTTCTCACCGAGAACGTCCACTGTGAACGCGTCGGTGTACTTGTAGCCGAGCTGGAAGATGTGGCCGATCTCGATTCCGCGCGCGCTGACGAGCGGTCCGCGTCCGTCCGGCGACATGTCACCGTCGCGCACCTCGGCCGCCTCGATGGTCCCGTCCGGAGTGAAGTCGCGGCCGGCCACGAGGTTCGCCACGTGCTTGCCCTTGACGTCCGCGCCGGTGATCCACGATGTTCCGTCGACGATCCTGGGGTCGACGAGATACCGAACACCGTTGGCCTGCAGGCCACGAGGCCCGATGTACCCCTTGACCAGGAAGGGGTTGGCCTCGAAGTCCGCGTCGGTGAGCAACTGGTACTCGGCGGGCTCGAGCGACGCCTCGAGACGCTTCTCGTCCACCTCGCGGTCCCCGGGGACGCCGACGGCGAGCAGTTCCCACTCACCGTCGGGCTGGCGCACCTTGAGCAGAATGTTCTTCAGCGTGTCCGCGGCGGTGACGGTCCGGCCGAGATCTGCACTGTTGGCCCAGTCGACCAGTGTCGCGATGGTCGGGGTTTCGCCGGTCTCGTAGTCGACCGCCTCGGGCTGACCCTCGATGGGCAGCGAGTCCGGGCGGGCGGTGGTGACGGCTTCGACGTTGGCTGCATAGCCGGACTCGATGCAACGAACGTAGGTGTCCTCACCGACCTCGCTCTCGGCGAGGAACTCCTCGGAGGCACTGCCGCCCATCGCGCCGGACGTGGCCGCGACGATGACGTACTTGATACCGAGCCGCGCGAAGATGCGCTGGTAGGCCTCGCGGTGGGCGTGATAGGACGCCTTCAACCCGTCCTCGTCGAGGTCGAAGGAGTACGAGTCCTTCATGATGAACTCACGACCACGCAGAACGCCTGCGCGGGGACGCTCCTCGTCGCGGTACTTGTTCTGAATCTGGTACAGGGTGACCGGCAGGTCCTTGTAGGAGTTGTACTCACCCTTGACCGTGAGCGCGAACAGTTCCTCGTGCGTCGGACCGAGCAGCATGTCGTTGCCCTTGCGGTCCTTCAGCCGAAACAGCGCGTCGCCGTACTCGGTCCATCGATTGGTGGACTCGTACGGTTCACGAGGCAGAAGGGCAGGCAACGAGATCTCTTGTGCGCCGATCGCATTCATCTCTTCACGGACGACGTTCTCGATCTTCCGGAGCACCTTCAGACCCAGCGGCAGCCACGAGTAGACACCCGGCGCGATACGACGGACGTAGCCGGCACGAACCAGAAGCTTGTGGCTGTCGACCTCGGCGTCGGCGGGGTCGTCGCGGAGGGTACGAAGGAACAACTGCGAAAGACGGGTGATCACGGGGTACGAGCGTAGTCGGTGCCCAGCGAAACGGTAACGTTGCTCCCCGTGCTCATCCTGCTCCCACCTTCCGAAACCAAGTCCGACGGCGGAGTGGGATCACCTCTCGACCTCGACGAGCTGTCGTTGCCGGACCTCACCCCGTTGCGGCAGAAACTCGCGGATGCCCTGGTCGAGTTGGCTGCGGACGTCGAGGCATCGAGCGCAGCCCTCGGACTCGGTCCGACCCAGGCCGACGAGATCCAGCGCAACGCGGCGCTGTGGACGTCGCCGACCGCTCCTGCTCTCAGCCGCTACACCGGCGTGCTGTACGACGCACTCGACGCCGGTTCGTTCACGCGTGCAGGCCGCGCCCGGGCCGCGGCACGCCTGTGGATCGGCTCCGCCCTGTTCGGAGCGGTGCGCGCGACCGATCCCATCCCGTCGTACCGCTTGTCCGGCGGGTCGAAGATTCCCGGATTCGGCACGCTGCGCTCACTGTGGAAGCCGGACCTGACCGAGGCACTTCTGGCCGAGGCCGACGATCTGGTGGTCGACCTTCGATCCGGGACGTATCAGCAGCTGGGTCCGGTCCCAGGGGCGGTCACGGCGACCGTTCTCACCGAGAAGCTCGACGGCACCCGGTCCGTCGTCAGCCACTTCAACAAGCACCACAAAGGCCTGCTGGCGCGCGCACTGACGCTGACGACCGCCGAACCGAAGGACGTCAAGGGAGTGGCACGGGTCGCAGCGAAGTCCGGGCTTCGCGTAGAGGTCGCCTCGCCGACCGAGTTGATCGTGCTCACCGAATGAACCCGGTTCCTTCGCTGCTGCGGCAGGGCGCCGACGCTTCGTACGGCCGCAGCAAGGACCTGCGACTCGTCGACGACATCGCCGACCGGTTGATCGCGCTCGACGAGTTCGACCCGCAGGCACTCGGGTCGCTGGCGCTCACCAACATGATCCAGACGATGTACGAAGCAGGATGGCAACCGTTCGACCTGCTGCACATCGTGCGACGCCAACAAACCGTCGCTGTGTCTTCGCTTGCGGCAGCGGCAATTCTGCACCAATCGGATCTGACCGACGCCGACGACCGTGCGCCGCAGAGCTGGGTCGATCAGCTCTCGGAGATCTGTGCCGCGTATCCCAAAGCTGCGGCCCGAGTCGAAGCGTCTCCGAGCTTCCTGGCGGCACAGTTGTCGGCGAGCGGAAAATCGGACTACATCGCTGCCAGTGATCAATGGATCGCGGTGCTCGCGCTTCTGGGGCAGTGGCAACAATTGCCGAGATGGCCGCAGATCGGGCCGCTGCCCTCACAGTGGCCACGCAAGCGTGCTCCTCGCATGGACCGCGGCGTGACGACCGGTGAATCACCGAACGGCAAGGTGCTCGGCAGGATCCGCGGACTGCTCGCGAAGGCGGACGCCACCGACTTCGAAGAAGAAGCCGAGACCCTGACCGCCAAGGCGCAGGAACTGATGACGCGGTACTCGATCGACTCGCTGCTGTTGACCGAAGGCAACGTCGACGTGATCAGCCGTCGACTCCACGTCGACAACCCTCATGCACCTGCGAAAGCACAGCTGCTGCACGCCGTCGGCGACGTCAATCGGGTCAAGTCCATCTGGGATCCCGAGTTCGCCGTCGCTACTCTCGTCGGCTCCCCCGTCGACGTCGAGCAGACCGAACTGCTGTTCACCTCGTTGCTCGTCCAGGCGACGCGGGCACTGTCGCACTCGCCGAAAGCCAAGCGACGCAAAGGGGCTGCATCCGCAGCGTTCGGCAAGGCGTTTCTGTTCGCCTATGCCGTCAGGATCGGCGAGCGTCTCGCCGACGTCGGCGCACTCGCCCTCGAGGAGGCGACAGAACAGTCGGGAAGCCTGCTCCCGATGCTCGCCGCACAGACTGCGGCCGTCGAAGAGGAATTCGATCGGTTGTTCCCCGACGTCAGGGCGATGCGGGGGCCACGACTCGACGCCGAAGGATGGCACTCCGGCCAGGCTGCCGCCGACGAGGCCCACCTGTCGTAGCCACGCCGATTCCCGCCGAGTAGTTCCACAACCATTCGATCGGCCCACGTCGGTGGCGCCGCAGCCACAGGTGTGCGAACAGGCTCAGGATCGACACCGTCACCAGGTAAACCGCGACCGTACCGAGGACCTTCTGCGCGGGCGCATCGAGTTTCGCCGCGATCCCGAATCCCCACCCGTAGCACAGCACCGAGGCCACCACGTTCTGGAGAACGTAGCTCGACAATGCCATTCGTCCGATCTCGGTGAGCCGCGCGGTCACGAAGCCGTCGCGATCACCTCGAACGTACAAAGCGGCCACGAACGCCAGAATCCCAAGGGATACCAACGGTGCTGTCAGGTATCGAGATACGATGATTCCAGGGTCTCCGCCCACCAGTCCTAACGCGAAGTCGATAGGCAGCGCGGCCGTCCCGAGAACCATCATCCTCCGTCGAAGAGTTCTCCCCGATGCGGACAACACTCCCGCGCGAAACAGGCTTGCCCCCAACAAGAACAGTGCAATCGACATCGGAAGGATCAACACCGTCTCGGAGCGGAACACCACAGCGTTGTCGATACGGAAGAGCACCAGATCCCAGAACGAGCCGTCCGCGTACGGGTTGGGCTGCAGCGGAGACGGCTGCGTACCCTCCGACGCGGAGGCCAGCAGTGCTGCGATCGCCGAGATCATCACGACGTGTACGCCGGCGGCGCAGATCATCCACCGCCGCTGAGCACGTTCCCCACCGACGAGAACGTACGCGACGACGAAACCGGTGACGGCATACCCCATCAGCACGTCGAATTCGGTGAACAGAAGGAAGTGCAGTACCCCGTCGACGAAGAGCAGTGCCGCCCGGATGGGGTATCGACCTGGCCACGGTTCCCCTCGCGTCGACGCCGACCGCTGCTGGATCGCAAGCCCTATACCGAACATGACGGTCAGAAGACCGAGGAACTTGCCCTGGGCGCATTGTTGCAGAATTCGTTCGACCAGACCCCACCCACCGTCACCTTTCCCGACAGCATCGAGATATCCGACGAGCCCGGATCCGCTGGTGAAGATCCAGACGTTGGTGCCGAGCGTGCCTGCAATCGCGATGCCGCGCAACACATCCAATGATCGATACCGTTCGAGGGCCGCCATGGTTCAACGGTAACGACATCGATGCATTCATCGCGTCCTCCTTTCGACGGACCCCGAAGGGAAGCAGCCCACGCGGTTCCGCTCGGTGCACTCGGCACAATGGACGAGTGCACCACACTCTCGACGACGTCATCACCCGCTCGACGGAACTGCTTCGCGCGAAAGATCTCGCCGGCATGTCCCAACTCGTCGCGGACCTGCCGCCTGCCGACGCAGCGCGGATTCTCGAACGTACGGACTCGGCCGAACGCGCGGTGCTGTACCGATTGCTGCCGAAGGATCGCGCACTCGATGTGTTCGAGCAGTTCGACGCATCGGTCCGCAGCGAACTCGTCACCGCGCTGCGAGACGACGACGTCGTCACCCTCTTCGCCGAACTGGATCCCGACGATCGCGTCGAACTCGTCGACGAACTTCCCTCCAATGTGGCGCACCGGTTGATGCAAGGACTTTCACGGACGGAGCGTGAGCTCACCGCGCCGATGCTCGGCTACGCGAAAGGGTCCGTCGGACGACGGATGAGCCCCGAGTACGTCCGTGTCCGCCCCACCACGACGGCGGACGAGGCCCTGGCTCAGGTGCGGGCGATCGGAGCCGGTGCCGAGTCCGTCTATCTGCTTCCGATCACCGACGACAGCCGACGGCTCGTCGGCGTCGCGACGCTCGCCGACGTTGCCACCGCCGACCCCGCGACGGTCGTCGAGAACCTCTCGACGAGCCGGCCCGTCGTCACGGCCGACGTCTCCGCCGAGGAAGCCGCCCGTTCGTGCCTCGACCATCGAAGCCCAGCCGTCGTGGTCGTCGATTCGGAGAATCGCTTGATCGGCATCCTCACCATCGACCAGGCATCACGCATTCTCGAAGATGCCGAGGACGAAGATGCGGCTCGTGCCGGCGGCACCGAGCCTCTGCGCCGGCCGTACCTGGCCACTCCGGTGCTGAGCATCGTGCGATCGCGTGTGGTGTGGCTGCTTGTCCTCGCGCTGTCCGCCATTCTCACCGTGCAAGTACTCGAAATCTTCGAGCATGCGCTGGCTGCGGTGGTGACGCTCGCACTGTTCATTCCGCTGCTCACCGGAACCGGTGGCAACACCGGATCCCAAGCCGCCACCACGGTGACTCGTGCACTTGCCGTCGGCGACGTACGCCCACGCGATATCGGCGCGGTACTGTTCCGCGAAATTCGCGTGGGCGCAACGATGGGCGCGATGCTCGGAACGCTCGGATTCGTGATCGCAGGCCTTGTCTACGACTGGCATCTCGGCCTGGTCATCGGATCCACCCTCCTCGCGATCTGCACTCTGGCAGCTACTGTCGGGGGCGCGATGCCACTGTTGGCCAAGAAGATCGGCGTCGACCCTGCCGTGTTCTCGACGCCGTTCATCTCGACGTTCTGCGACGCAACGGGATTGATCGTCTACTTCGCGATCGCGAAGCTCGTGCTGGGCGTCTAGGCCGCTGGGGTGTCTAGGTCGATTGGGTGTCTAGGTCGATTGGGCGTCTTCCTGCGCGGCCTGGGCCTGGGCGACCTGTTGGGGGGTGAAGCGAATGAAGAATGCCGCGAGACCTGCCACGACGGCGAGGATGGAGCAGCAGAAGAGCGCGAACATGTAGCCCGAGCTGAGGGCACCGAGCTGAACGTCGTTCATCAAGGTCGCCGGGCCCGTGGTGCCCCCCAGTGACAGCGTGCGGGACGTGACCAGCGCGCCGACGATCGCGAGTGCCACCGGGCCGCCGAGTGTCTGCGCGACGAGGGCGATGGCGGTCAAGGGGCCGATTTCGGTGGCCTGCACCCCGGCGATCGCGCACAGTGGAAGAGGGATCGACGCCATGCCGACGCCGAATCCGATGCCGATGACCGGGAAGAAGATGCCGGGGAAGTACGACGAATCGGCGTCCATGGTGGCCACCGAGAACAGAAGCCACCCGATCATGATCAACGCACCGGTCATGACCAACCATCGCGGTTGAATACGTACGACGAGTTGAGAGGTGATGAACGCGGCAGCGCCCAGTCCGAAGGCGAACGGAACGAACGCGAGGCCCGCCGCCAACGGGCTGTAGCCCAGGATGTCCTGAACGAACAGGGCGACGAACGCGGCCAGGCAGAACATGACGCCGCCGGCGAAGAAGATCGCCACGAAGGTGGCGACTCGGTCTTTGCTCGCGAACAGAGAAAACGGGAGCAGCGGGTTGTCCGCTCGGCGCTCGACGACGAGGAACAGACCCAGCAGGATCAGACCCGCGACGAGCGAACCGACCACCAGTGGACTGAGCCACCCCAGTTCGGTGCCTTCACTGAGCGCGAGGACCACACCGGTACAGCCGAGGGTGCCGAGTATCGCTCCGGGGAAATCGAGGGCCAAGCGGACGCCTGCGGTTTCCTTCAGTGACACCACCGCGAGGATCACGATCAGGATGCCGATCGGCACGTTGATCAGAAAGATCCAGCGCCAGGACACCTGAGTGAGCGCACCGCCGATGATGAGTCCGGCGATGGAACCGACACCGGTCATCGCGGCGTAGATGGCGATGGCCTGATTTCGCACCGGACCCGGTGCGAAGGTCGTCGCCACGAGCGCAAAGGCCGTCGGCGACGCCACTGCCGCACCCACGCCCTGCAGTGCGCGCGCGGCCACCAACGTCGCTTCGTTGACGGCGAGCCCGCACAACAGCGACGCGATGGTGAACAGCACGACGCCACCGAGGAACATCTTCTTGCGACCGAACGCATCGCCGAGGCGCCCGCCCAGAAGCATGAGGCCGCCGAACGCCAGTGCGTACGACGTCAACACCCAGTTGCGACCCGCGTCGCTCAATCCCAGATCCGCCTGCAGCGGCGCCAAAGCCAGATTGGCCACCGTCCCGTCGAGAACCACCATGAGCTGCAGTCCGCTCAGAACGATGATCGCCAGACCGAATGCCCTGGTGGTGACCGGGTAGACGATCTGCGTCGTGGGCGCTGCGGGCTGCGTGTGATCAGGCACGGGGGTTCACGTTACCGAGAGTTCACAGAAAAACCAGCAACGGTTCCGATTACGACGATCGCAGGTGGACGTATGCCCTCGTCCTTGACCTTCTGGGCCACTGTGGAGAGGTCCGCCCGTACCTCACGTTGGGTACGCATCGTCCCCTCCTGGACCACGAGGACCGGCGTCGACGCGGCTCGTCCGCCGTTCATCAGCACCGCCGCGAATTTGTCGATCCGCTCGACGGCCATCAGGAGCACGATCGTGCCCTTGAGTCGCGCCAGTGCGTCCCAGTCGACGAGAGAGTCGGGGTGGTCCGGCGCGACGTGTCCGCTGACGACGACGAATTCGTGAGTCACACCTCGATGCGTCACCGGCACGCCCGCAGCGGACGGCACGGAGATCGCACTGGTGATTCCCGGCACGACGGTGACCGGGATTCCCGCGTCGGTGAGAGCTTCGAGTTCCTCGTAACCACGGCCGAAGACGTACGGGTCCCCGCCCTTGAGCCGGACGACGAACTTCCCTGCCTTCGCTCCGTCGATCAGCGCCTGGTTGATCGCCTCCTGGGCCATCGCGCGTCCGTACGGAATCTTCGATGCGTCGATGACCTCGACGTGTGGGCCGAGCTCGGCCAGCAACTCCGGCGGCGCGAGTCTGTCGGTGACCACGACGTCGGCATAGGTCAACAGACGACGCCCGCGAACGGTGATGAGGTCGGGATCACCCGGGCCACCGCCGACGAGTGCGACGCCGGTGTGCGGGGCGTGTGCGGCGTCGGTGACGACACCGGACTGCAGAGCTTCGAGCACCGCGGTCCTCACCGCAGCCGACCTACGGTGCTCTCCCCCGGCCAGCACACCGAGCGTGAGTCCGTCGTAATCCGCCGACGCCGGGGTGACCGCGGTGCCGTCGCGCGCGACGTCCGCGCGAACGCAGAAGATTCTGGCCCGTTCGGCCTCGGCGACGATGGCCGCGTTGGTCTCGGCCTCGTCGGTGCACGCGATCGCGTACCACGCGTCCGCGATGTCTCCGTCGCGATAGTCCCGCAGGTCCAGCGTCACCTGACCAGCCGTCGCCCAGCCCTCCACCGCGGGTGTCGCCTCACGAGTGATGACATGAACCACCGCACCCGAGGAGATCAACAACGGCAGCCGACGCTGCGCGACAGTGCCACCGCCGACGACGACAACACGCCGTCCGGACAGATTCAGGCCGACCAGATAGGGAGAATCGGTCGCGTCGGACTCACTCGATGTGGAGACATTCACGGTACGAAACGCTACCGCGTTGCCCTGGGTGCTCGCTCCCGCAGGCCTCGCGGGCGCTCGACCCGTGTTTCGTCCCAGACGGGCTCACTCGATTCGCGGACCTGCCCGTCGGATCCGAAGACGAGGAACCGGTCGAAGCTGCGCGCGAACCATCGGTCGTGGGTGACGGCGACGACCGTTCCCTCGAATGCTGTGATGGCGTCCTGCAGCGAGTCCGCGGACACCAGGTCGAGGTTGTCCGTCGGTTCGTCGAGGAGCAGCAGGGTGGCGCCGGACAGTTCCAGCAGCAGGATCTGAATCCGTGCCTGTTGCCCACCGGACAGGTTGTCGTACAACTGCTCTGCGGCGAGTGACAGGCCGTAACGATCGAGTGCACGGCTCGCGGCTTCGCGACCCATTCCGTCACGGTGCTCGTTGCCGAGATGCAGGATGTCCAGCAACGTCTTGCCGTGGAGATCCGGCCTGCTGTGAGTCTGCGCGAACAATCCTGGCCGCACCCGCGCACCCAACACGACGGTGCCGCTGTGCGGTACGGGCGCGATCTCGAGTTCCTGGACCGGGAGGTGCTCCCGCTCGGGGTCGGTACCGCCCGTCGCCAGCAGCCGAAGAAAGTGCGATTTGCCGGATCCGTTGGAACCGAGCACGGCCACCCGATCACCGAACCAGATCTCCGTGTCGAACGGCTTCATCAACCCGGTCAGCTCCAGTCCGGTACACACCAGCGCGCGTTTCGCGGTGCGCCCACCGTGCAGCCGTACCGTCACCTTCTGCTTCAGGGGAACCGCCTCGGGAGGGCCCGCGTCCTCGAACCGCGTGAGCCTCGTCTGCGCTGCCTGATAGCGAGCGGCGATGCCGTCGTTGAACTTCGCTTTCTCCCGCAAACGGAGAACGAGCGCCCGCAGTTTCACTCGTTCCTCGTCCCAGCGGCGGCGAACTTCGTCGAGCCGGGCGTTCCGGTCCTCGCGCGCGTCGTAGTAAGTGGCGAAGCCTCCGCCGTGGACCCAGGAGGTGGCCCCGTTGAATCCCGGTTCGAGAGTGACGATGCGGGTGGCGGCATTCGCGATGAGCTCGCGGTCGTGGCTGATGAAGAGCACGGACTTGTCCGACTCACGAATCGTCTTCTCCAACCACCTCTTACCGGGAACGTCCAGGTAGTTGTCCGGTTCGTCGAGCAGAAGCAACTCGTCGGAACCGGCGAACAACGCCTCGAGCACGACACGCTTCTGCTCGCCACCGCTCAGAGTCGACACATCACGCCACTTCGCGACGTCGAACGGTGCACCGAGCGCTGCCATCGTCACCTTGTCCCAGAACGGTTCCAGATCGTATCCTCCGACATCGCCCCAATCGGACAGCGCAGCAGCGTAGTTCATCTGCGTCTTCTCGTCGTCCGCCTCCATCATCGCGTTCTCGGCCTCGTCCAGAACCTCGGCGGCTCGGCGCACCGCGAGCGAGGACACCGACAGCAACAGATCCAGAACCGTCGTTCCGCCGGCTCCACTCCCGACCCCACGGGTCGCTCCGCCGGCTCCACTCCCGACCCCACGGGTCGTTCCGCCGGCTCCACTCCCGACCCCACGGGTCGTTCCGCCGGCTCCACTCCCGACGAACTGACGCATGACTCCGAGCGCACCCGATCGGGTCACGGCGCCGTCCTCGGGCTCGATATCGCCGGAGACGATGCGAGTCAACGTGGTCTTGCCTGTGCCGTTCGGTCCGATCAACGCCATCTTGGCGCCGTCACCGACACGGAATCCGACGCCGCTGAGAAGCTGCCTGCCGTCGGGCAGGAAGTAGTCGATGTCGGTCAGTTCGAGGTGAGCCACGCCGACAAATCTATGTCAGGGAGTCAACGTCATTTTTCGAGTGGTGGTCAGGGTCTGTCGGCCGACGGGATCGACGTGCGCATGCTCGACGCTCACCCGCGCCGTCTCCCCCTCGGTCGTGAGAAGCATGACGCCGTTGTCGAACCACGGCCCGGCCTCGGCTTCCCAACTCACGTCGGGCGGCGGCACCTTGGCTCCCCGTGCGAGCGAAGCCAGTACCCGCGCGGCCGGACGTTTGATCGCCAGCCGGTTCACGGCACGAATCGGTAGGTTCAGCGGGTTGCGGAACGGCGACATCGTCAACTGGTACGTCGCCGGAACGTCGCCGCCCACCCCGAACTCGGCTCGCGCGACGTACGAGCAGTGCACGTCGCCGGAAAGCCACATGATGCTGGCGGGTGCGTCGTCGCTTCTGGAGATCTCGCGCACCAGCGTCGCCATGTCCAGGAACGACTTTCCGAACGCGGCCCAGTGCTCGAGATCCAGGTCGATTCGGAGCTTCTCCCCTACTCGCGCCGCGAGCTTGCCCCAGCTCCCCTGTGCCACAGCCTCGTTCCACTGTTCGAGATGATGCAGTGCGGGCAGCATCAGATACGGCAGTGACGAGCCGAAGAGCAGGTGCCGCGGAGACTTCTCGAGCGCTCGTTCTCTGACCCACGCCCACTCGACGTCGTCGACCATCGCGCGCCGGCTCGGATCGAGGTCACGCGAGCACCGGGAGTCGATCATGATCAACCGAGTGTCACCGAAATCCCGGTAGAAACTCCACCGGCCGGTCTCGGGCACCTCGTCGACTCGCAGCGAGAACTCGGAGAGCAGGCGTTCACGATCCTCGTCGGTCGCAGCGACCTTCACCTGTGCGTACAGCTCGTCCCGACCGAGCTCGTCGGGCGAGAGATTACCGAGGTGCTGATACACCCAGTACGACGAGAACGCACCCACGACACGGTCCTTCCACCAGGGCCTGGTCTCGATGTCGGCGCGCCACGACGCCGACGAGTTCCAATCGTCACGCAGGTCGTGATCGTCGAGAATCATGCACGACGGCACGCTCGCGAGCAGCGTCCTGACCGGCTCGACTCCCCACGACTCGTGGTAGAGCCACGAGTACTCCTCGAAGTCGCAGATCTCGTCGGCCGCGTCGGTGTCGCGGGCACTCGCCGGACCGTCGCCCGCGGCTCGTCGAGCGCGCAACCTCTCGATGATCTCCGGCGACGGGTCGTCGGCGTAGACCTGGTCGCCGAGCAGGAGCAGCGCCTGCGGCCACTCCTCCGGTCCCTGCCCGGCCATGCGGGTGCCGAGGCCCGCGAGCGCATCCGCGCCGATTCGCTGTAGGGATTCGTCGCTGTAATTGTCTCCGCGCCTGCAGGATCCGAACGCGAAGGTCACCGGACCGTGCCGGTCGATGGTATGAATCGCCGCGGTTGCACCCGGTTCGGGCCAGACGACGCGGCCGTCGAACGTCGAGTCGTAGGTGATGGCGGTGTCGGCAGGCAGATCGGTGAGCGCGACGAGCGCGTAATGGTGACCGTGAACGCCCCACGTCGAAGCCTCACCGTGCACACCGGTGTCGGTGGTCACTCGGACGGTCCCCGGCCGGTCGAACTCGAACCAGAACGTTGCATCGTGCGCACCGACATAGCGGACGAGAGGACCGAGTACGAGCGGTGAAGACGTCATCGTCACCACGATGCCCTGAGTCCGCTCGACGCGCCACTGTGGCCGGTCACAGCAGCGCTGCAGCGACCGTCACACCGCGGGCACTCGTCTTCGCGAGTACGAGGCGTCCTTCGGTTGCGCGCAGCGCCGCCGCCTCCGCGACACTGGGCGTTCCGGTGGCGGCCCGCGTCCGAGCGGACGGTTCGGTGACCGTCACCGCCGCAAGTTCCTCCGCGGACCACAGGTGCAGCGTCACACCGAGGGACTCGGCGACGGGAAGCATCTGAGCGTCCTTCGACTCCAGCGTGGACAACGCCACGATCGTGAACGTCGTCGGTACGACGTCACGCAGGACGGCGAGGCAATCCGCCACCGACGCCGTCGACGTCGCTCCGATACCCACGACCACGTGCGTGGCCGCCGGCGTCACGCGCCCGCTCTGGTCTCGTGGGAACGCGCGGAGGCGAACGTCGCGCAGGCACCGACGAAACGACGGACCGACTCCGGGCTGCCCGCCGGGTGCGTGTGCAGGTACGACGCGTGTACACCGCCGCGCACGAATCCTTCCTGCACGAACGCCCGCTCCGCTGCCACGCTGGGGTTCCGCCACCCCCACGCGGAGTGCAGGTCGGTCGAGGGCGCCTGATCCACGAGCCTGGTCCGATGGAACTCGTGCCCGCTCACTCGTTGCCCGGCGTCGAACAAAACGGACGTCTCCAGCGCCACCGCATCGCGATAACCGAGAGTGAGCGACGTGCCGAAGCGTGCTTCGATGTCGAGCACTCCGGCCATCGAGTGCCCGTCGAGTTCGCGCGCCAGGTACAGGAGCCCGGCGCATTCCGCGTGGATCGGAATGCCGCGGTCTGCTGCGGCGCGGACGTCGGCGAGCAACGCGGTGTTCGACGCCAGCTGTTCGGCGTGCTCCTCCGGAAAGCCTCCGGGGACGACGACTCCGGATGTGCCGTCGGGCAGCCCGTCCGTCAGTGGGTCGAACACCGCGACATCGGCTCCCGACGCTCGGAGAAGTTCGATGTGTTCGGCGTACCCGAAGGTGAAGGCGGGCCCTCCCGCCATCGCCACCACGGGACGGGTCTCGTAATGCCTGCCCACCTCGCCCGCGGGGTCCCACGGTCGATCCTGCACCGCCGAGCGGGCCAGTGCGACGATCGCGGCGATGTCCACGTGTGCGGCGACGAGGTCGGACATCGCATCCACGGCCGCCCGTGCCCGGCCTCCGTGCTCCAGCGCGGTGATCAGTCCGAGATGCCGGGACGGCACGGCCAGTTCCGCCATCCGGGGCAGCGACCCGAGAACCGGCACGCCGACACGTTCGCACGCTTGACGGAGCACCTCCTCGTGGCGAGGACTTCCCACTCGGTTCAGGATCACGCCGCCGATGCGAACGGACGTGTCGAACGTCGAGAACCCGTGCAGCACAGCGGCCAGACTCTGACTGTGGCCTCGTGCGTCGACGACCAGTACGACCGGCGCACCGAGCATGGCTGCGACGGCGGCAGTGGAGCCCTCGGCTGTGGCGGCGCCACCACCGGACATGTCGATCTTGCCATCGAACAGGCCCATGACGCCTTCGACGACGGCGATGTCGCAGCCCGCGCTTCCGTGTCGATACAGCGGACCTATCCGCTCGGCGCCGACCATGACCGCGTCGAGATTGCGGCCCGGGAGCCCGGTCGCAAGTGCATGATAGCCGGGGTCGATGTAATCGGGGCCGACCTTGAACGGGGCGACACGACGCCCGGCGCCACGCAGCGCACCCATCAAACCCGTTGCCACCGTAGTCTTTCCGCTCCCGGATGCCGGGGCTGCGATGACGACGGCGGGAACGGAGGTGGTCACCATTCGATTCCGCGTTGGCCCTTGCGGCCCGCGTCCATCGGATGTTTGATCTCGGCCATTTCGGTGACCAGATCGGCCGCGTCGATCAGCGCCGCAGGTGCATCGCGGCCGGTGATGACGACATGCTGATTACCCGGCCGACTCCGAAGCACGTCGACGACCTCGTCGACGTCGACCCATCCCCACTTCAACGGATACGTGAATTCGTCCAGGACGTAGAACCGGTGCGTCTGCTCCGAGAGTCGCCGCGCGATCTCCGCCCACCCGTCGGCAGCGGCTGCAGCGTGGTCCACCTCGGACCCCTTCTTTCGGGTCCAGGACCAACCTTCGCCCATCTTGTGCCATTCGACAGCGCCGCCGACACCCGAAGATTCGTGGAGTTCGCCGAGCATCGTGAAGGTCGCTTCCTCACCGACCTTCCATTTGGCGCTCTTGACGAACTGGAACACACCCACGTCGAAACCCTGATTCCACGCGCGTAACGCCATCCCGAACGCAGCGGTCGACTTCCCCTTGCCCGGCCCGGTGTGCACGGCCAGTACCGGTTGATTGCGACGCTGCCGGGTGGTCAATCCGTCCTGCGGTACCGATCCCGGAAGCGGAACTCCCTGAGGCATGCTTCTCGCCTTCCTACGCGGCCGCGCGTACGACGGCGGCGACGCGCTCGGCCGACAGATCGGCCAGACGGACGTACCCGCCCTGCAGGTGGCGGGCGAACTCGGCGGCCAATCCGAGCCGAACCATCCCCGACTCGCAATCGACGACGACGGAACCGATGTGATCACCCGCGATGCGGGATGCCGCTGTGCGCGCGCGACCCACCGGATCCGGTCCGCCCGTCGCGCGCCCATCGGTCATCGCCACCACGAGGGCACGGCGCAGCGGGTCGCGAACCTTCTCACGCAGAACGACGTCGCGCGCCGTGACGAATCCCTGAGCAAGCGGTGACCTGCCGCCGGTCTTCATTCTTCGCAGTCGTGTGGCGGCGACGTCGACGCTCGACGTCGGAGGCAGCACCAACTCGGCGTCCCGACCGCGAACAGTGATGACCGCGACCTTGTCTCGTCGCTGGTACGCGTCACGCAGCAACGACAGAACTGCACCGGTCACCGCGGAGAGACGATCCCGTGCCGCCATGGAACCGGATGCATCGACGACGAAGACGATGAGGTTGCCTTCGCGGCCCTCACGCACCGCACCCCGAAGGTCGGACGGCTGCAACACGAATCGGCCGGACTGTCGACCTCGCGCGACCTGAGACTCCGCGGCAGCGAACAATGTCCCCACCAGGTGCAGTCCCTTGCCCGGCTCCGTCGTCGACCGCACGACGCGTCCCTGCGGGGAGCGCGCCCTGGACCTGCGACCCGGGGCTCCCTCCCCGACGCCGGGAACCTCGATCGATCGCGCACGAAACTTCTCGCCGGGTGTTGCGGCGTCTCGCTCACTCGCCTGTTTCTCGGGGGCGTCGGGCTTGTCCGTCGACGACGTGCCGGTCTGTGGCCCGGGATCGGGCTGCGGTTCGCCGCCACCGTCGTCTCCGCCACCGTCGTCTCCGCCCCCGTCGTCTCCGCCACCGTCTCCACCTCCGTCGTCGTCGGGTCCTGGATCCGACTCGGCGGAGGACTCCGCCTGCTCGGCGGCATCCCGCATCGCGTCGTCGAGGGCCGACTCGTCGATACCCGGTTCGTCGAAGGGATCTCGCCGACGCCGATGCGGCAGTGCGAGTTCCGCGGCGACCCGGACATCGGATTCGTCGACGGCGTCGGCGCCGCGCCAGGCGGCGTGCGCCGTGGCCGTGCGAGCCACGACCAGGTCGGCTCGCATGCCGTCGACGTCGAATGCGGCACAGAGAGCGGCGATTCGGCGCAGCTCGGTGTCGTCGAGCACCACATCGGCCAGCGCCTCGCGTGCGTGCACGATCTTCCGTGCAATCTCCGCGTCGGAGTCGGCGTACTCGGCCGCGAACTCCTCGGGATTCCGTTCGTAGTTCAGGCGGCGCCTCACCACGTTCATCCGGGTGTCGACATCGCGGGACGCGGTGACCTCGACCGCCAGTCCGAATCGGTCCAGCAGCTGAGGCCGAAGCTCTCCCTCTTCCGGGTTCATGGTCCCGACGAGCACGAACTGCGCTGGGTGCGAATGAGATACACCGTCACGCTCGATGTGCACGCGGCCCATCGCGGCCGCGTCGAGCAGGACGTCGACGAGGTGGTCGTGCAGCAGATTGACCTCGTCGACGTAGAGCACTCCACGGTGCGCCGCCGCCAGCAGACCCGGCTGAAACGCGCGTTCACCGTCACGTAGCACTTTCTCGAGATCGAGCGAGCCCACCACTCGATCCTCGGTTGCGCCGACGGGCAGCTCGACGAGCCGTGCAGGCCTGGTGACGCCCTCGTCGTCGACGGCAGGCAGCAGCGCTGCCAATGCCCGGACGACGGTGGATTTGGCGGTCCCCTTCTCGCCGCGCACCAACACACCACCGATACCGGGGTGGACTGCGCAGAGGATCAGGGACAACCGCAGCTGCTCCTGACCGACGATCGCACTGAACGGATAGCCGGGCTGCTGCACGAGAGAACTCCTTCGTCCCGGCGGACTCCGCGCCGGAGAGGTGACGAGCCCGCCGATCCGGCGGGCGTACTGCGAAGTTGTGCGGTGATCTGACTTCGGTGCTTCGGCCCCTGGGGACCGAAGCACCTACACAGTGGCGGGACCGTGCCTGATTCACACAGGACTTCCCCGCATCAACTTCCTGGTCGTCGAACGACCGGTCCGATTACGCCTCGCTCCAAGGAGTTCCGCCCCCACGACGCATGGGGGTGTGCGGAATTCCGTCCTCGAGCACTTCCTCCCCGTCGGGCAGGAATCCGTGCTTGGCGTACATGTCGACGAGGTAGCTCTGTGCATTGATGCGGCACGGTGCCGAACCCACCTCGGCGAGCGCTGCGCGCAGGATGCGAGTGGTGTGACCCTGCCCGCGCGCAGACCGCTGTGTGCAGAGCCGGCCGATGCGGAACGCCTTTTCTCCGTCGTCGTGCTCTTCCAGCAGGCGCAACGTACAGACGACTTCGCCGTCTCGTTCCAGCCAGAAGTGCCGGGTCTCGGAGAGGAGGTCTCGACCGTCGAGCTCAGGGTAAGCGCACGCCTGCTCGACGACGAACACCTCGACACGCAACTTCAACAGGTCGTACAACGTCTTGTTGGACAGGTCCAGAGCCCAGGAACGCTTCAGGGCAGCAGCTTGCGTAGTCATCAGCTCTTGCTATCACACGCCGCTGGGCTGTGCGACCTGGGTGGTCTGCCCGAGTTCGAGGCGAGCCGACGTCCAATCGAAGACCTCGCGGAACAACGCCCGGTCCTCGGCGAGCTTCTTGCCGAGCGAGGGCACCATCTCCTTCAGCTTCGGCTGCCAACCGTCGTAGCGGTCACCGAAGCAGCGCTGCAGCACGTCGAGCATCGCCGGCACCGCGGTGGACGCACCCGGCGACGCGCCGAGCAGACCCGCGATGGAGCCGTCGGCCGCGTTGATGACAGCCGTTCCGAACTCGAGCACTCCGCCGCGGCCCTTCTTGCGAATCACCTGCACACGCTGACCGGCCGTGACGAGCTCCCAGTCCTTACCGACGACCTGGGGCGCGAACTCACGCAGGGTCTCGACGCGATCGGCTGCCGACTGCGCGAGCTCGCCGACGAGGTACTTCACCAAACCGAGCTCGGTCACACCGACGCCGAGCATGGACATCAGGTTGCCCGGCTTGACCGAGCTGGGGAGGTCCGTGAACTTGCCCTGCTTCAGGAATTTCGGCGACCACCCTGCGTAGGGGCCGAAGAGTAGTCCGGGCTTACCCCCGATGACGCGTGTGTCGAGGTGCGGCACCGACATCGGCGGCGCACCGACGGACGCTTTGCCGTACACCTTCGCCGAGTGCTGGGCGATGAGGTCCGGGTTGGTGCAGCGCAGCCATTCGCCGCTGACGGGGAACCCACCGAAGCCCTTGATCTCGCTGATCCCGGACTTCTGCAGCAGATGCAGAGCACCGCCGCCTGCTCCGACGAAGACGAACTTGGCGTTGACGGTCTTCTTCTCACCGGTCCGCAGGTTCGCGATCTTCACGTTCCACGTGCCGTCGGACTGCTTGGTGATGTTGGTGACGTCGGTGCCGAAGTGGACGGTGCCCCCGGACCCGGAGATGTAGTTGAGCAACTGACGGGTCAGCGCGCCGAAGTCGACGTCGGTGCCCTCGTCGCTCCAGTTCAGAGCGACAGGGTCGGAGAAATCGCGGCCCGCGCCCATCAGTGGCAGCCGCCGGGTGAACTCGTCCGGACTGTCGATGTACTCCATGCCTTCGAACAGCGGGTTCGACGCCAGTGCGTCGTACCGGGCACGGAGGTACTTCACGTTCGACTCGCCGTGGACGAAGCTGACGTGAGGAATCGGGTTGATGAAGTTCTTCGGGTCGCTCAGCACGCCGGATTCGATGCTGTGCGCCCAGAACTGACGCGACACCTGGAACTGTTCGTTGACGTTCAGCGCCTTGGCGATGTCGACGGAACCGTCTTTGTTCTGCGGGGTGTAGTTCAGCTCACACAGAGCGGAGTGGCCGGTGCCGGCGTTGTTCCACGCGTCACTGCTCTCGGCAGCAGCCGCGTCGAGTCGCTCGTACACGTCCAGCGACCACTCGGGTTCGAGCTGCTTCAGCAAAGCCCCGAGGGTGGCGCTCATGATTCCGGCGCCGACGAGAACCACGTCGGTCTTGACCTGCTGTTCTTTTGACACTGGAGAATCGACTTCCTTGTCCGTGAGTTCTCGCTCGGCGACTGACTGCTTCGACTGTTCAACTTTTCGGTGGCGGTTACGTTACCCGTCCGTACGTACCCGATTCGACGCGCCTGAAAAGCCCTGCTCCGATTGTGCTCCTCGTACGCCGCCCGACGCTCCTACTACAGTTGTGATCTGTGACTACCTGGGTGCCCGATGTCCTCGGCGACGGCTACGAACAGACCACCATCACGCTCGGCGACGACCCCGACGGCGAGGGGACGGTCGAAGCGACCCTCGTGCGGTATCAACCGTCGGGGACGGATTCTGCTCGTCGCGCGGTGATCTACGTGCACGGGTACACCGACTACTTCTTCCAGCAACACCTCGCCGAGCATTTCGCAGCCAAAGGGTTTGCGTTCTACGCGCTCGACCTGCGTAAATGCGGACGTTCGTTGCGCGAGGGACAGACGCCGCACTTCGTGACCGACCTCGAGATGTACGACGCCGAACTCACCGAAGCTCTGTCTCTGGTTCGCCAGGACACCGGAGGCGGGTCGGTACTACTGACCGCACACTCCACCGGAGGACTGATCCTTCCGCTGTGGCTGGACAGGCTCAATCGCAGGAGCGGCGGGACAGCCGCGCAGGGAATCGACGGAGTCGTGCTCAACAGCCCGTGGTTCGACCTACAGGGACCGTCTGCGATCAGAAGCGTCGGAACGACCGCGATCGACGTCATCGGCCGGGTGAAGGCGAAGACTCCCGTGCCGGGCACCGGCCTCGACACCTACGGCGTGTCGCTCGCCGCGTCGGAGCAGGGCGAATGGGAGTACAACCTCGACTGGAAGCCGCTGGCCGGGTTCCCCGTCACGTTCGGCTGGATCCGAGCGATCCGGCACGGACACGCGACACTGCACCGCGGCCTCGACATCGGCGTTCCGTCTCTGATTCTCCGCTCCAAGGTCACGCATTTCTCGCGGAAGTACAGCTCGCAGACCGACGCGGCCGACGCCGTTCTCGACGTGCGTCAGATCGCACGGTGGGCCGGATGCCTCGGCGACCGGACCACCATCGTTCCCATCGAGGGGGCTCGTCACGACGTCTTTCTGTCCAAGGAGACGCCCCGGAAGCAGGCGTTCGACGAGATGAACGAGTGGATCGACTGGCTGTACCGCAGCGCCCACATAGACCGCGAATCCGGACAGAACCACAGCGAGATCGGAACCATTCGATGACCACACCCGAGCACTTCGACATTGCGATCATCGGATCGGGGTCGGGAAACTCCATTGCCGACGAACGCTTCGCCGACCTGAAAGTCGCGTTGTTCGAGGAGCATTCGCCGTTCGGGGGCACCTGCCTCAACGTCGGGTGCATTCCCACCAAGATGTTCGTGTACGCCTCCGAGGTCGCACAGACCATCCGTGATTCCTCGCGTTACGGCATCGATGCGTCGATCGACAAGGTGCGCTGGCCGGACATCGTCGACCGCGTGTTCGGCCGCATCGACCCCATCGCCGCCGGAGGCAAGGACTACCGCGAGAACGGCAGCCCCAACGTCACCCTGTTCAGCAGTCACGCCACGTTCGTCGGTCCCCGCACGATCGACACCGGAACCGGCTCGGTCATCACGGCCGATCAGGTCGTCGTCGCCGCCGGGTCCCGTCCGGTGATTCCCGACGCGGTCGCCGAGTCCGGCGTCCGCTACTACACCAACAGCGACGTCATGCGGCTCCCCGAGCTCCCCGAGCACCTCGTCATCCTCGGATCCGGCTACATCGCAGCCGAATTCGCTCATGTCTTCGGCGCACTCGGTTCGAAGGTGTCGATCGTGGCCCGCAAGAACGCCTTGCTGCGCGGGCTGGACGTCGACGTGTCCACCCGATTCACCGAGCTGGCGCAGCGAAGCTGGGACGTCCACCTGGACTCGGGCGAGGTGTCCGCAGTCTCGGACGGCGAGCGCGTCGGCCTCGAGCTGAAGGACGGAACCCGTGTGCTGGGCGACGTCCTGCTCGTCGCCGTCGGGCGTGAGCCCAACGGCGATCGACTGGGCGCGGAGGCAGGAGGCATCGAGCTCGACGACGAAGGACGGATCGTCGTCGACGAATTCGGCCGCACCACCGCAGACGGCGTGTTCGCCCTCGGCGACGTGTCGTCGGAGTACCAGCTCAAGCACGTCGCGAACCACGAAGCCCGAGTCGTTCAGCACAACCTCCTGCAGCACGAGTGGAACGACACCTCGTCGCTGCGTGCCTTCGACCACCGATTCGTCCCCGCCGCGGTGTTCACGCACCCTCAGATCGCCGAAGTCGGGCTCACCGAGGAGCAGGCGCGCGACGAAGGGTTCGACATCGCCGTCAAGATTCAGGACTACGGCGACGTCGCATACGGCTGGGCGATGGAGGATCGCGACGGATTCTGCAAGATCGTCGCAGAGAAGAAGACGGGTCGAATTCTCGGCGCCCACGTCATCGGTGCCCAGGCTCCGACGGTGATCCAACCACTCATCCAGGCCATGAGTTTCGGCACCACCGTCTCCGACATGGCACGAGGCCAGTACTGGATCCACCCGGGCCTGCCCGAGGTGGTCGAGAACGCGCTCCTCGGCCTGGACATCTGATTCGTTAGGTCACCAGGGGCTGGTGCGCAGCACGATCTCCGTGGCGAGCTCGGCCGAGGCGGCCGAGGGAATGTTGTCCACACCGTCGAGTCGGACGACACGGAAATCGCCGTAGACGAGGCGGCCACTGGCGTCGGCCCCCGGCGCCTTGGTCGACCTGCCGATCACGAGTGTCGTCGGGATCTCCACGGCCGGGCAGTCGGCTGCGCGCACGGTTCCGTTCTCGTCGGCGATGGCGGGGTGGGTTCGGTCGCACACCACCAGTGACGTGAACTTTCCGAACGTGCGTGCTGCGAGGCCCCAGGCCAGCTCCGCGCCCACTCCGCTGCCGACGAGGTGCACCCAGGGCAACCCGAGTTCGGTCAGCAACTCGAGCACTCCATCGTGGTCGAGCCCGTCGATGTCCTCCACCGCAACGGTTTTGAGGTCCGAGTTGTGCAGCCGCTCGGCTACGCCGTCGTACACATCGGGGGCATCGCCTGCGTCGGGGAGCAGCAGCACGACGTGCCGCGATTCCGGACCGGCGATGCGCAGGGTGCAGCTCCCGCCGCGGGCTGCAACGTGCTTGTGATCCATGGGATACGACGCTACTGCACCCCGATGCCGCCGATCCACAACGGACCACTTTGCTCCTCGCTGTTGCGTTACCCCGATCCGGGTTCTATGGTTAGTTACATGAGTAACGGACCACTTAACCACCCGGGCTCATGGAGCTCGCACTGATGGACGAAGGTCGCCCGCTCTTCATCCAGATCGCCGAGATGGTGGAGAACTCGATCATCGACGGCGGACTCGCCGAGGAGAGCCAGGTCCCCTCGACCAACGAGCTGGCTGCCTTCCATCGCATCAACCCCGCAACCGCAGGCAAGGGTCTGGCCAAGCTGGTCGCCGACGGAATCCTCTACAAGAAACGAGGGATCGGCATGTTCGTCACCACCGGCGCCCGCGACGCATTGAGATTTCGTCGCCGAGACGATTTCGCCGATCAGTTCATCAGGCCGTTGGTCACCGAGGCACGCAAGCTCGGCGTGACCGTCGACGAACTCAAGTCCATGCTCGACAACTGGGAGGAAGCACCATGAACGCCCGTCACGACCTCACCGTGGTCGACGACACTCCAGTCATCGCTTCGGTCCGCAACCTCACCAAGACCTACGGGGACTTCACCGCAGTCGACGGTGTCGACTTCGACCTGCACGCCGACAAGATCTACGGTCTGCTCGGTCGCAACGGCGCAGGCAAGACGACGGTCATGCAGTTGCTCACGGCGCAGAATCGCCAGAGCGCGGGCACCGTCGAGGTGTTCGGGATGCCGCCGTTCGAGAACGGCGCGGTCTCGGCCGACGTCTGCTTCGTCAAGGAAAGCCAGAAGTACCCCGACGACTTCAAGGTCCGTCACGTACTCACCTGCGCTGCACGGCTTCTCCCACACTGGGATCAGGCCTTCGCCGACGACCTGGTCCGCGATTTCGACCTGCCGCCGTCGCGCAAGGTCAAGAAGCTCTCACGCGGTATGACCTCCGCGCTCGGAATCGTCATAGGGCTGGCGTCACGTGCACCGCTGACGTTCTTCGACGAACCGTACCTGGGACTCGACGCTGTCGCGAGACACATGTTCTACGACCGCCTGTTGGCCGATTACGCCGAGAACCCGCGCACGATCGTGCTGTCGACCCACCTGATCGACGAGGTGAGCGACCTGATCGAGCACGTGCTGCTGATCGACAAGGGGCGGATCGTCATCGATGCCGACGCCGACGCTCTACGCCACAGCGCATTCGTGATATCGGGCGCCGCGGACGCCGTCGAGAAGTTCGTCGCTAATCACACCGTGCTGCACCGAGAGTCACTCGGGTCCATGGCCAGGGTCAGTATCGACGCTGCCCTCACCGACGCGCAACGAGCACACGCATCCTCGCTCGGCCTCGCCGCCGAACCACTGTCGCTGCAGCAGTTGGTCATTCGGAACACCACCGCGTACGGCCGGGGCGCCTCCCTCACATCCGATCACGCCACCAAGGAGTCGGTCTCATGAAACGAACGTTCGACGTCGCTCGTCTGCACACGGTCGCATGGCCGCTGATCATCGGCTGGCCTCTCGGAATCCTCGCCATCTCGTTCGCCATCTGCTACGTCATCTTCGCGTTGATACCCAACACCGACAGCGACTACAACTTCACCGGTGCGCTGTTCTCGATGTACGGATTTGCGGTGGGGTTCTATCTGCAGGCCGTGACCCAGACGTTCCCGTTCGCGCTCGGAATATCTGTGACCAGACGCGAATTCTTCTCCGCCACGGCACTCGTCGGCGTCGTTCAATCTGCAGTACTGGCGACCGTCGTGTGGATTCTGTCCGCCGTGGAATCCGCCACCGGAGGCTTCGGCGTCAAACTGCGCATGTTCGGAATCGTCCGATACGTGACGGACAATCCAGCCGTGCAGTGGTTCGGCTTGTTCGCGACGCTGCTGCTCGTCGCCGCGATCGGATTGTTCCTGGGAGTCGCCTATCAGCAATACCGAGTGAACGGCGTCCTCGCCATCGGCCTGGGCACCGTCGTCCTCGTCGGAGGTGGCGCCATCCTCGTCACATGGCAACGCTGGTGGCCAGAGGTAGGACGGTTCTTCCTCGACACGCCTGCGCTCGTACTGCTGGGCGTCGTACCTCTGGTTCTCGCCGGACTGTTCGCGGTCACCGGATGGGCAGGGTTGCGGTCGGCAACACCCTGAAAAAACGTCGGCACTCAGGCGTCGACGCCTCGCTCGATGACACCGAGCAGGGCGTCGACGTCGACGTTCTGCTCGACGAGATCCGCCAGCAGATCCAGTTGTTCCTGACGAAGCTGCCCGACACTGGTGGCCGGCGACACCGTGAACCCCGACCGCCCGGAGAGTCGAGCCGCCCAGCGCAGAATCTCGCGACGGAAGTGGTCGGACTCGAGCACTCCGTGCCAGTGCGTACCCATCACCGACCCGCGCACACTGCCCTCGGATGTACCGTCGGCGTACGTCAGCAGCGGCGAATCGCCGGTACGTACGACGCGGCCGTGGTGAATCTCGTAGCCCGACACGGCCGAATCCGCGAACCGAGCCGACGAACCCTCCACACGTGCCAGCACCTTGTCCGCACGGAATTCGACGTCGAGATCGAGAAGGCCCAATCCGTCCACCTTCTCGACGTCGGATTCGATTCCGTCCGAAATGGTCTGCCCCAGCATCTGATACCCGCCGCAGATGCCCAGAACGGGCCGACCGGTGCGGCCACGTTCCTCGAGCGCCTCCGCCAGACCTGTCCTGCGCAACCACGCGAGATCGGACAACGTCGCCTTGCTTCCCGGAACGACCACAAGATCGGCGTCGGGCAGCCGCGACGGCTCCGTCACCCACTGAACCGAGACGCCTGGCTCGCATGCGAGCGCCTCGACGTCCGTCGTGTTGGATATGCGGGGCAGCCGGATCGCCGCCACCCGCAGCCATTGCCCGCCCACCGGACGCGACGGACGCCCCACCGGCGCGTCGGCAACCACCCCGAGCGAATCCTCGGCGTCCATCCACAGTTCTTCGCAGTACGGCACGACACCGAACGTCGGCCTGTCCGTGAGCGATCGAAGTTGGTCGAGTCCCGGCTGCAGCAACGCCGGATCACCTCGGAACTTGTTGATCACGAACCCCTTGATCAACGCCTGATCCTCGGGCGACAGTACCGCGACCGTTCCGTAGAGATGAGCCAGCACTCCGCCGCGATCGATGTCGCCGATTATCACCACCGGTATCGAAGCAGCGGTGGCCAGCCCCATGTTCGCGAGATCGGTTGCACGTAGGTTGATCTCCGCAGGCGACCCCGCACCCTCGCAGATCACCACGTCGAAATCGCGGCGAAGGGACTCGAGCTCGGCGGCGACGACAGTACGTAAGGCCTGCCGGTGCTCGATGTACGTGGACGCGGACACCTGCGCCACCGCGCGTCCACGCACCACCAACTGCGACGTCCGATCACTTCCCGGTTTCAGCAGAACCGGATTGAACCGCACGCTCGGCTCCAGACCGCACGCCGCAGCCTGCAGTGCCTGCGCCCGCCCGATCTCCCCGCCGTCGAGCGTCACCACCGAGTTGTTGGACATGTTCTGCGCCTTGAACGGCGCCACGGACACACCGCGACGCGCCAACATCCGGCACAGGCCCGCCACCAACACACTCTTGCCCGCATCGGACGTCGTACCCGCAACCAGTAGCGCACCGCCCAGAGTCGTCACAACCCGAACTTCGTTCCGCAGGCTCTGCTCGGAGCCTTCACAACGAGGTTCGTTCCGCAGGCTCCACTCACGGCAGAGTGAGAATTTCGCAGCCCGTGTCCGTGACGACGAGGGTGTGCTCGAACTGCGCAGTCCACTTGCGGTCCCGTGTCACCACCGTCCAGCCGTCGTCCCACATCTCACCGTCGATGGTGCCCAGGTTGATCATCGGCTCGATCGTGAAGGTCATGCCCGGCTCGATGATGGTCTCCACCGACGGCTGGTCGTAGTGCAGCACCACCAGGCCGTTGTGGAACGTGGTGCCGATGCCGTGGCCGGTGAAATCCTCCACGACGCCGTAACCGAAACGATGCGCGTAGGACTCGATGACGCGGCCGACGACGTTGAGCGCGCGCCCCGGCTTGACTGCCTTGATGGCACGCATCGTCGCTTCGTGCGTGCGTTCGACGAGCAACCGCGCCTCCTCGGAGACGTTCCCGGCGAGGAATGTTGCGTTGGTGTCCCCGTGAACACCGTCGATGTAGGCAGTCACGTCGATATTGACGATGTCACCGTCCTGAACGACGGTGGAATCGGGGATGCCGTGGCAGATCACCTCGTTGAGGGACGTGCAGCACGATTTCGGAAATCCCCTGTAGCCCAACGTCGACGGGTACGCACCGTGGTCGATCATGTACTCGTGCGCGATGCGGTCGAGTTGGTCGGTCGTCACACCGGGTGCAACGGCTTTACCCGCTTCCTGGAGCGCGCGAGCGGCGATGGTGGACGCGACCCGCATCTTCTCGATCACCTCGGGCGTCTGAACCCACGGCTCGCTGCCTTCGTTCGCTGTCGGCTTCCACGCGTACTCCGGTCTTTCGATCGACGCGGGAACGGACAGAACCGGTGATACGACACCCGGCACGAGTGGCTGGCGCGGCTTGCTCTCGGCGGTCACAGACATGCGTCCAGGGTAGTCGGTGAGCCTCGAACCCGATCGTCACGGCCCGATACCCCACCCGCTATGATGCAGGTCACAGGACCCCGAGGAGCCCGACGTGTCGACCGACGAAATGCCACGCCCCCGCACACGTGACGGCGTTCTTCGTCCACGTGACGGGGACGCGCTGCGTGCCGAACTGAGGCAGATCGCCGACGCGTCGGGAGTCCCGGTGGTGTTCGGCGGTGAAGTCGACTCGCACACACTGTGTCTCAGCCACTTCCACGGCACCAGAACACGAGGTCTCGACGGACTCGTCATTCCGAGCAGGTCCGGCCTCGGCGGCCGAGTGCTGGATCAACGTCGTCCCGCCGCGGTCAGCGACTACCGAGCGTCGATGTACATCACCCACGATTACGATCAGCCGGTCCTCGGCGAGGGTCTGCAATCGATTCTGGCTGTTCCTGTCGTCGTCGCGGGAGCGTCACGGGCGGTGATGTACGCAGCGATCCGAGAACGCGGACCCATGGGCGACCGCGTGGCGGACAGCATGATCCGCGCATCGAAGCGGCTGGCGCAGGAAATCGCCGTCCGCGACGAAGTCGACCGTCGGTTGCGCCTGATGGACAGCGTCGCCGCACACCCCGCTGCGCCCTCGACGTCGGCGACGGAGACCCTGCGCGAGATCCACGCCGAATTGCGCACCCTATCGGGATCCGACATCGACGAAACCGTGGCAGCACGGCTCGTGGAACTGTCCGACCGCATCGCAGGCTCGTTGCGCGGTCCCGACGTGGAATCGGACGTGACACTCTCCGCTCGCGAAACCGACGTTCTCGCGCAGATAGCACTGGGCTGCACCAACGCGGAGGCAGCCGCGAGGCTGTCACTCAAGCCGGAGACGGTCAAGTCCTACCTTCGGTCGATCATGAGCAAGACCGGCACGCGCACACGCCACGAATCGGTGGTCGCCGCACGCCGGTTGGGCCTTCTCCCCTAGTAACCGGCGGGCAACTGCTCGAACATCTGGCGCGTGACCGCCACCGCGTTGTCCGAGCTACCGCCGCGTACCACCAGGGTCGCGAACGCCAGATCCCCTCGGTAGCCGACGAACCACGCGTGCGATCCACCGTCGACCTCGGCCTCACCCGTCTTCCCGTAGACCTCCCCCTGGTCGGCGATCCGCTCGGCCGTTCCGCTGGTCACCACCGAGCGCATCATGCCGCGAAGACCGTCGACCATCGCAGGTTCGATCTGCGGGTGCTCCCCCTCGATCGTGGTCTCCCGACCGACGATGAGAGTGGGCACCGGCGTCGAGCCGTTGGCCACCGTCGCCGCCGCCAACGCCATGCCGAAGGTGGACACCACCACCTTGCCCTGGCCGAAACCGTCCTCGGTGCGCTGCACCAACTCCTCGGCCGGCGGTACCGAACCGGAGTCCGTCGGCAGTCCGACCACGTCGTACTCAGGTCCGACGCCGAATTGCGACGCAGCCACCGTCAACGCGTCCGGCGCCATCTCGCTCGCCAACTTCGCGAACGACGTGTTGCAGGAGCGCGTGAACGCCGTTCCCATGGAGACGTTTCCGAGCGAGAACTCGTTGTAGTTCGGGATGCTGCGTTCGCCGATCTCGATGCGACCGGGGCACGGAACCGTGGTCTCCGGGCCCGCGAGCCCGTTGGAGATGGCGGCACCGGCAGTGATGATCTTGAAGGTCGATCCCGGCGGGTACAGGCCGGCGGATGCAACGGGTCCGTCCCTGTCCGCTTCCTTGTTCTGGGCGACGGCGAGAACGGCACCGGTCGACGGCTGGATCACCACCATCATCGCCTGTTCGGCGCGTGCATCGACCGCGTTCTGTGCCGCGACCTGGATGTTGCGATCGAGACTGATCGAGAACGACGGCGCGGGTTCGGGCGGCGTGTCGGTCAACACGTCGATGTCCACGCCGTTCCGGTTGACCGTCACCACACTCCACCCGGCCTTGCCGTCGACCTCGTCGATGACGGATTTCTTGACCTGGGAGACCAGGTCGGGAGCGAAATTCCTGTCGGTGGACAGCAGATCCGATTCGTCCGACGCCGATACTCCCGACAGTCCGGAGAGTGCCGCCGCGACTGTTCGATAGTCCTCGTCTCGGAGCAGCGCAACCGGGTACGCACCGTCGACGGACGTCGCGGACTCGACGATGCTCTGCGCCGAGATGCTGGAGTCGAACGGAGCGAGAAGGCGGGCGAGGTTCGTGGCCGTCGCGACGATGTTGTCCGACTCGTCGGCGGTCACCTTGATGCGATGCACGACGCCCGGAACCAACACGTCGGTGCCGGAGCGCTCGTTCACCCGCGCACGCGGCGGTGCCGTCGACCGCAGAGCCATCGTCTGCGTTTCACCCAGGCCTGGATGAATGTCGGTGGAAGTCCACCGCACACCCCACTGCCCGTCGGTGCGTCCCATACGGAGTTCACCGTCGTACGTCCACACCCGTTCCTTCGGCAGTTGCCACTCGTAGGTGTAACCGACGGTGGCCGTGTCCCCGTCGACGCGAACCGAAGTGGTTGTGGCATGCAAAGATTCAGCTTGCAGGTTGTTCCATGCATCCGACAGCGCGGCGGACGCGACGTCCGGACGGTCGGTGTCCGCGGCCGCGGCGTCGATGTCCTGGGAAGAGAACGCATCGAGGAATGCCTGCGCCGCAGGCTCGGGTCCCGCCGGGCTCGGCGTGCACGCCACTGCAGATCCCGTCACCACGACACACGCAGCCGCGACCACGAGGCAACGACGAAGACCCGAGAATTCCATTGCGCCCATCGTAGTTCGGCGACGCCCGGGTCCCCGGCAACGAATCGCTGTCAGTCGAGAAGGACCGTTGTGAACGTCGCAACCTGAGTGAGGCCGATCCGCGCGTACGCACGACGGGCGGGGAAGTTGAAACTGTTGACGTAGAGGCTGGCCACGCGCCCGCTCCGCACCACCGCGTCGACGACGGTTGCCGTTCCCGCCGACCCGAGACCGCGGCCTCGGTAGAGAGGATGCACCCATACGCCTTGGATCTGGCCCACGGTGGCCGAGCGTGAACCGATCTCGGCCTTGTACACGACCTGGCCGTCCTCGAAACGCGCCCATGCCCGGCCCGCGGCGATGAGACTTGCGATCCGACGACGGTAGCCACGGCCGCCGTCGTTGGCACGCGGATCCACACCGACTTCCTCGATGAACATCGCCACAGCGGCCGTCAGGTAGACGTCGAGTTCGTCGGTGCGCACCAACCGGACTTCGGGGTCCGGTGGAAACTCCGAGAGTTGTGACGTGGCGAGGAGCGGTTGCTCGCTCCGCAACTCACGCGGCGCTCCCCAGTCGGCTTCCAGCATTTCCCACAGCGGAAGCGTCAACTCGGCGCGCCCGACGAGCGAGGAACACATACGTGGGCCTCGGCAGGCGCGGTCCGCGAACGACCGCAGATCGTCGACGTCGCCGAGCAGTGGAACCAGGTTGGCACCGTAGAAGCACAGAGACTCCTGCGGTCCCCCTCGACTCCACATCTCGCCGTGGAACGACCGTGGGTCGAGCCCGGATTCCTGCACACGCGCCGCGATCATGCACGTGGCAATGGGATCGGCGTCGAGCACACGGAGAACACTGGCAGTGTCCTTGTTGCTCAGTGGCTTCGCGCCGAGGAGCTTGAGCACCGTCCGTCACCTCCCGAGCTACGCGCGTCCACCGTCATGGACATAGATTGCCAGATCGACGCATGCATCGGGGACTTTACGGGTGGGACATTCGGCCCCACTTCGAGTGGTTACCCGACGGTGACGACCGGCGCTCCCGAGTCGGCGCCCTCACCCTCGTCGAACTCCTCGGCGATGCGCATCGCTTCCTCGATGAGCGTCTCCACGATCTGGGCCTCGGGCACGGTCTTGATCACCTTGCCCTTGACGAAGATCTGACCCTTGCCGTTTCCGGACGCCACACCGAGATCCGCGTCGCGCGCTTCACCCGGACCGTTGACGACGCATCCCATCACGGCGACGCGCAGCGGGATCTCCATACCTTCGAGACCCGCGGTGACCTCGTCGGCGAGCGTGTAGACGTCGACCTGCGCGCGACCGCAGGACGGGCACGACACGATCTCGAGCTTGCGTGGCCGCAGATTGAGCGACTGCAGGATCTGGTTTCCGACCTTGATTTCCTCGGCGGGCGGCGCGGACAGCGACACTCGGATGGTGTCGCCGATGCCGCGCGACAGGAGCGACCCGAACGCCACGGCGGACTTGATGGTGCCCTGGAACGCCGGCCCCGCCTCGGTCACACCGAGGTGAAGCGGGTAATCGCACTGCGCCGCCAACTGCTCGTACGCCGCGACCATCACGACCGGGTCGTTGTGCTTGACCGAGATCTTGATGTCACCGAAGCCGTGCTCCTCGAACAGGCCTGCTTCCCACAATGCGGACTCGACGAGCGCTTCGGGGGTTGCCTTGCCGTACTTGTCCATCATCCGCTTGTCGAGCGATCCGGCATTGACGCCGATACGGATGGGGATGCCTGCATCGCCCGCGGCCTTCGCGACCTCTTTGACTCGGCCGTCGAATTCCTTGATGTTGCCGGGGTTCACGCGGACCGCCGCGCAGCCGGCGTCGATCGCGGCGAAGATGTACTTGGGCTGGAAATGGATGTCCGCGATGACGGGGATCTGGCTCTTCTTCGCGATGATGGACAGCGCATCCGCGTCGTCCTGTGTGGGGCATGCCACACGCACGATGTCGCATCCGGACGCCGTCAGCTCGGCGATCTGCTGCAGGGTCGCGTTGATGTCGTGAGTCTTGGTGGTGGTCATCGACTGCACCGAGATGGGGTGGTCGCTGCCGACACCGACGGTGCCGACCTGCAGTTGACGAGTCTTACGGCGAGGTGCGAGTACGGGAACCGGCGGTGCCGGCATTCCCAATCCGACTGACACAGTCACTTCGTTGCCTTCTTCCGGTGAGCTTCACCCTTGAGTCTACTTAGAACAACTGGATCGGGTTCACGATGTCCGCTGTGAGCGTCAGCAACATGTACGCGCCGCCGATCACGATCACCACGTAGGTGACGGGCATCAACTTCATGTAGTCGACCGGTCCGCCGTTCGGCAGCCCGCGTCTGTTGCGGAAGAAGTTGCGGATCCGCTCGTAGATCGTCACCGCCATGTGCCCGCCGTCGAGTGGGAGCAACGGCAGCAGATTGAAGATGCCGAGGAAGAAGTTCAAACTCGCGAGCAGCAGCACGAACACCGGCCACATGGACCGCTCCACCAACTGTCCACCGATCACCGACGCACCGACCACGCTGATCGGAGTCTCGGCGTCACGCTCACCGCCGGTGATGGATGTCCACAGATCCGCTACCTTGCTCGGCATCTGCACCAGTCGATGCGCGGTCTCGACGAACATGTCGCCAGTGAACGCGAACGACGCGGGAATCGCGGCGAGGGCGTTGTACTGGGTCGGCAGGAACCGTTCCATCGACACTCCGACCGCGCCGACCGTCGCCGACCGTCGGCCGGTTTCCGTACCGTCGGACACCCAGCGCTGCACCTGCTGGACCTGGACGGGGAACGTCAACTCGGCGCCGTCACGTTCGACGACGAAGGTCGCGGTGCCGGACAGAGGCTGGGTCGCCGCGACGACGTCCGTGAACTCGGGTGTCTCGGTGCCGTTCACCGACACGATGACATCGCCCTGCCGAATGCCTGCCTGGAACGCCGGGCTAGGTCCGCTGCACTCCGGGAAGGTCAGATCGTCGTTCTGCGTCGGCGGAACGCACTGCATCTCCCCGACCATCGCGCCGGCCGGCGGGTTCAGATTCGGTAGTCCCCACCCGACGGCCAAGGTGAAGATCAGCACGAAGCCCAGAACGAAGTTCATCCCGATGCCGCCCATCATGACGACGAGCCTCTTCCAGGTCTTCTGGCGGTACATGGCACGGTCGATCTCGTCGGGAGCGAGTTCGTCGATCGCGGTCATGCCGGCGATGTCGCAGAACCCGCCCGCCGGAATGGCTTTCAGGCCGTACTCGGTCTCACCTCGACGGAAGGAGAAAACCTTGGGACCGAAACCGATGAAGAAGCGGCGCACCTTCATTCCCGTCGCGCGGGCGGTCCACATGTGCCCCGCCTCGTGCAGCGCGATCGACACCGTGATTCCGAGGGCGAACAGGATCACCCCGAATACGAACACCATCCGGCTCAGTCCTTCTGGTTCAGGAGTTCGCGGGCGTGGGCGCGGGCCCACGAATCTGCAGCGAGGGCGTCACCGACGCTGGTGGGTTCGGAGGTCCACTGCCCGGTGCCTGCGTCGAGTACCTGTCCGACCGTCTCCACGATCTGCGGGAAATCGATCCGTCCCGCCAGGAATGCTTCGGCAGCAACTTCATTGGACGCGTTGTAGACCGCCGTCATGCACCCACCGAGCACCCCGGCTTCGCGGGCGAGTTGAACCGCGGGAAACACCCGGTCGTCGAGTGGCTCGAAATCCCACGTGAACGACGTGGTGAAATCGATCGCTCGAGCCGCGTCCCGCACGCGGTCGGGCCATCCGAGGGCGAGCGCGATGGGCAGGCGCATGTCCGGCGGGCTGGCCTGAGCGATCGTCGACCCGTCGAAGAACGTGACCATCGAATGGACGATGGACTGCCGGTGAACCGTCACGTCGATGCGGTCGTACGGAATGTCGAACAACAGATGGGTCTCGATGAGTTCGAGCCCCTTGTTGACCAGCGTTGCCGAGTTGAGGGTGTTCATCGGCCCCATCGACCACGTCGGGTGTGCAGCGGCCTGCTCCGGCGTCACCGATTTCAGTTCCACCTCGGACCATCCCCGGAACGGGCCACCCGAGGCGGTGAGGATCAGGCGATCCACTTCCGCCGCGCGGCCTCCGCGCAGACATTGAGCCAGCGCGGAATGCTCGGAGTCGACGGGCACGATCTGGCCGGGAGCGGCCGCGGACGTCACCAGCGAGCCGCCCGCCACCAGTGATTCCTTGTTGGCGAGGGCGAGCGTTGCACCCGACTTCAGAGCGGCCAGGGTCGGTTCGAGGCCGCGCGACCCCACCAGCGCGTTCAGCACGATGTCTGCCTGCACCGATTCCACGAGGTCTGTCACAGCTCGGTCGCCCGTGAGAATGTCCGGCAGGTTCAGCTCGGCGGCGGCCGTGGGGTTCGCCACCGCGACGGAGTCGACGCCCGTGGCGTCGATCTGCCGACGCAGCACGTCGATGTTTCCGCCCCCGGCCGCAAGCCCCACCACCTCGAACTTGTCGGGGTTGGCCGCGATGACGTCGAGCGCCTGGGTCCCGATCGATCCGGTACTACCCAGCAACAGCACCCTCTTGGGTCTGCCCGACGGTGAATCTTCGACTCGCAGTGGCTCTGGCACTCGTCCATTGTTCCTGATCGTGTCTGAGAGTTCGCTATGCGTGTGCCGTCCCTAAGCTGACACCGTGCCGTTGCCGACCCTTGTGACCGATCTGATCAGCTACGAACTGCTGTTGTCCGTGGCAGAACTCGGCAGCATCGGACGCGCCGGGGAGGCCCATGGAATGTCTCAACCGGCCGCCAGCTCGCGGCTGGCAGCTCTGGAGCGACGAGTGGGCGTGCCACTCCTCGAACGGACGCCCCGCGGCGCCACCCTCACCGCGACCGGAGAACTGGTGGCGAGCTGGGCCGAGCGCGTCGTCGTCGAAGCCGCGCGCCTCGCGACGTCCATCGAATCACTTCGGACCGACCGGAACACCCACGTGAGAGTCGCGGCCAGCCTCACGATCGCCGAGTACCTCGTCCCCCGATGGCTGATCACGCTGCGCGCTCAGGAGCCGTCGGTCACGCCGTCGCTGTCGTCGGGCAATTCCGCCGATGTCTCCGCCGCCGTTCTCGCCGGCCGCGCGGACATCGGTTTCGTCGAGAGCCCCGACGTGCCCAACGGACTCGAGCACTGCGACATCGCGCACGACGAGCTGGTCGTGGTCGTCGCCCCGGGCCACGAGTGGGTGGGCCGCTCGATCACCGCACGAGAACTGGCGTCGACGCCGTTGGTCACCAGAGAACCCGGCTCGGGCACCCGCCGCGCCCTCGAACGAGCGCTCGAGAGCACCGACTCGGCCCCGCCGTTGCTCGAAGTGTCGTCCACCACGGCGATCAAGGCCGCGGTCGGGGGCGGAATGGCGCCCGCAGTGCTCAGTTCACTCGCCGTGTCCGCCGAGCTGACGGCAGGCACGCTGGTCCGCGTCCGCACGGACGGGCTGAATCTGCGCCGCTCCCTCCGTGCCGTGTGGCCCACGGGAACCCGCCCGAACGAGCCGTCGTCGACGTTGGTGACCATCGCCATAGCGGCCACCGAGTCATAAGCCGAGGTTTGGACGCGATAGGCAATCGACGTCTACCGTCGCCGCCCACGGCCGGGCACCGTGAGTGTCATGACCACGATGCTCCTCGCGAACGTACCCGCCACCCGACGAGGTTCCGGCGCCCCCACCGCGATATTCCGAGACGTCACCCCGAATCTGTTCACCACGGTGATGGGGACGGGCATCGTCGCCACCGCGGCGGCGACGCTCCCCGTCCAGTTCGTCGGGCTGCGGGTGTTCGCGACGATCGTGTGGGCCTCGGCTGCGTTCGTCATGATCGCGCTGACGGTCGCGCTGGCCGTCCACTGGACCGTGCACCGCGTGCACGCCCTGGCTCACGCGGCGAATCCGGTGACGGTGCAGTTCTACGGCGCTCCCCCGATGGCTCTGCTCACTGTCGGTGCGGGCGCGGAACTTCTCGGCGGCGACATTCTGGGCAACGCGACGGCGATGGCCGTCTTCGCGACGTTGTGGACGGCCGGGACCGTGCTCGGGGTCCTCGCCAGCGTGACTGTTCCGTACCTCATGATCACCACGCACGACCACACCGACGTGGCTGCTCTACCAGCGTGGTTGATCCCCGTCGTTCCTCCGATGGTGTCCGCGTCCACCGGCGCGTTACTACTCCCGCACGTCGCACCCGGCCAGGGGCGGTCGGCCATGCTCGTCGGGTGTTACGCGCTGTTCGGGCTTTCGCTCGTCGTCGGCATGCTGACCGTGGCCCTGGTGTACGGGCGTCTGCTCCACCGCGGTGCACCCGCTGCTCAGGCCGCCCCCACGATATGGATCACCCTCGGGATCGTGGGCCAATCCGTCACGGCGGCAGTGCTTCTCGGCAACGACGCAGCGCTGGTGTTCACGGGCGACGACGCGACGATCGCCACAGGTCTACGGGTGTTCGGGATTGTCCACGGGCTGGTGATGGGCGGCTTCGGAGTGTTCGTGTTCGCCCTCGCCGCGGCCGTGACAATGCGCTCCCTGCGTCGTGAACCAAGCTTCTCCATGAGCTGGTGGTCGTTCACGTTCCCGATCGGAACGTGCGTCACCGGCGCGACCGCGCTCGGCGGCGCTCTCGGCTCCGCAGCTGTCGACGCCGTGGCCGTCGTCCTCTACGTGGTGCTGGTCTCTGCCTGGGCGGTGGTCGTCGCCCGCACCGTCTGTTCCCTCACGTCCACCCGTGCGCCGCGGGTGGGTGCTCGGCGATCCAGTGCCGGGCGATGTCGACACGTCGAGCGATCCACACCTTCTCGTGCGACTGGACGTGGTCGAGGAAACGCTCCAGCGCCCTGATGCGGGCCGGACGTCCGACGAGTCGGCAGTGCAACCCCACCGACAGCATCTTCGGTGAACCGGCTTCACCCTCGGCATACAGAACGTCGAACGCATCGCGGAGGTGCGCGAAGAACTCCTCCCCCGTCGAGAATCCACCGGGCGACGAGAAACGCATGTCGTTGGTGTCGAGCGTGTACGGGACGACGAGGTGGTCCACGGTGTCCGACCCGCGATCCACCCGGGCCCAATACGGCAGGTCGTCGGCGTAGGAATCCGAGTCGTACAGAAATCCTCCGTGCTCGACGACGAGCGACCGGGTGTTGGGTGAGTCGCGGCCGGTGTACCACCCGAGCGGAGCCGATCCCGTCAGTTCGGTCAAGATCTCCATGGCTTCGGCCATGTGTTCACGCTCGACGTGCTCGTCGATCAGTTGATAACCGATCCAGCGCAATCCGTGACTCGCGATTTCGTGCCCTTGTTCGACGAAGGCGGCCACCGCGTCCGGATTGCGCTGCATCGCACGGGCGACGGCGAACACGGTCAACGGCAGTCCGCGACGCTCGAACACACGAAGCACTCGCCATACGCCGGCACGAGATCCGTACTCGTACAACGACTCCATACTCATGTGCCGGTTGGGAAACGCCTGAGCTCCGATCATCTCGGACAGAAAGGTCTCCGATGCCGTATCACCGTCCAGAACGTTGTTCTCGGACCCTTCTTCGTAGTTGAGCACGAACTGAACGGCGATCCGTGCCCCACCCGGCCACCGCGGATCAGGAGGATGCGCGCCGTAACCGACCATGTCGCGCGGGTAGGGCACACGGGAGTGGGACAGTCGTTCCGAAGTCACGAAAGTCGAGTCTTCCAGCAATCGCGCCGCCGCGCCGAGGATACGGACCCTGGTGGCTACGACGGACGGTCGTATGCAAATATTGACGAAGACGAGCGCGCCTGCCGACGGCGTGAGACATGACCCGAGAGGACCGACCGGTGGCACAAACCGAGCTGAACCCCGCTTCGTACGACCCGGTCGAGTACACCCACGAGGACATCGCCGAGGTCCCGTCCGCCGAGTGGGGATGGAGCGGTGAGTCCGGCAAAGCCATGCGCATCGCGGCGATCGTCGTTGCGGCCATGCTGCTGTTCATGATTCACGGCAACCACACGGGCCTGGTCGAGGACCTGTGGCTCATCGGCTTCGCGATCGCGCTGGTCGGCATCGTGGTGCGCGACGTGATCGTGCGCCGCAAGCCCCGCTGACGAACTTCCCAGGTCTTCCTTCGTCGCAGGTCTTCCTACTTACGTCGAATGCCCGGTACGACTCGAAGTCGTACCGGGCATTCGCGTTTTCGGGAAGCAGCGCGCCTAGTTCTCGGCAGCGAGCTGCCCGCACGCAGCGGCGATTTCCTGCCCGCGAGTATCGCGGACCGTGCAGGACACACCTTGGGCGATGACTCGTCGCACGAATTCACGCTCGACGTCCTTCGGGCTCGCGTCCCACTCGCTGCCCGGCGTCGGGTTGAGCGGAATCAGGTTGACGTGCACTCGCGAACCCAGTGCCTTGTGCAGCTTCTTGCCGAGCATGTCGGCCCGCCACGGCTGGTCGTTGACGTTCTTGATCATCGCGTACTCGATCGACACACGGCGACCGGTTCGGTCTGCGTAGTAGCGAGCCGCCGACAGGACCTCGGCCACGGACCACCGATTGTTCACCGGCACCAAGGTGTCGCGTAGCTCGTCGTCGGGAGTGTGGAGCGACACTGCGAGGGTCACCGACAACCCCTCGTCGGCGAGCTTGCGGATCGCCGGCGCCAGTCCGACGGTCGACACGGTCACCGACCGCTGGGACAGACCGAGCCCGTCCGGCGCGGGCGAGACGATCTTGCGGACGGCTGCGACGACGCGCTTGTAGTTCGCGAGAGGCTCGCCCATACCCATGAACACCACGTTGGACAGTCGGCCTTCGCCACCGGCGACCACGCCGTCACGCAGATCCGCCGCCGCCGAACGCACCTGGTCCACGATCTCGGCTGTGGTCAGGTTGCGGTCGAGACCACCCTGTCCCGTTGCGCAGAACGGGCACGCCATTCCGCAGCCCGCCTGACTGGAGATGCACAGTGTCGCGCGGTCCGGGTACCGCATCAGGACACTCTCGAGCAGGGTGCCGTCGTTCGCCTTCCACAGCGTTTTGCGTGTGTCGCCGTCGTCGCACGCCAGGTGTTTGATCGGCGTCAACAGTGTGGGGAACAGGTCGGCGCCGACCTTCTCACGCACAGCGGCGGGAAGGTCCGTCATCTTGCTCGTGTCCGCTTCGAGGCGGCTGTAGTAGTGCCTGGCCAACTGGTCGGCACGGAATGCAGGCAATCCGAGTGCCTTCACCGCGTCCTTGAGGCCGTCACGATCGAGATCCGCCAGGTGACGCGCAGGCATTCCACGCTTCCGATCCGCGAACACCAGCGGAAGCGCGGCCCTCGTCGGTGTGGACGTGCCCTCGGCCGAGTCCGGCGAGGGAGCAGTCCCGGTAGCAGCGTGTGCGTCGGAAACGGAAGCGGAGTCACTCATAGTGCCTCCAGTGTCCCACTCCTGCGCACCGACGCCTATTCAGCACGGTTCACCGTCGCCGCCGTCCGTTTCCAGCTCGATGCGGAGGGGTAACCGAATCGACAGCAGATACGCGTGCATTCCCGCCTCGCGTACGAAAGGATCGAACAATGTCCACACCAGCAGGAGATCGCAACGACGGCTCGTTTCCGGACGCGTCGGCACCGTACGAGGACTCGGGTTCGTCGGCGATCACGACGCCGGATTCGGACCAGCACAGCGCACCCGATCCGGAGGCCGTTCGCGACACGAGACCTGCCGTCGGGACGGCGCCGGACGGTATCGCGCACACCAAAGCCGCAGCTACGTGGACCGGCCTGGTGGTCGGCGCGATCGTACTGGTGATCCTTCTCATATTCATCTTGCAGAATCTCGACGCCGTGCCTGTGGAAATATTCGTGTGGACGTTCGAGCTTCCGCTCGGCGTGAGTATGTTGCTGGCCGCGATTGCCGGTGCCCTCGTGATGGCCCTGGCGGGCGGAGTCCGAATTCTTCAGATTCGGCGTGCGGCAAAACGCAAATAACGGATCGAACCGGTGAACAGTATGCACACAAGCTGGCGTAGTCGAACTGAATCGATAATGCTGGTAGTGCCCGATTTCACCACAAGGAGCCTTTTGTGACCACTTTCATGGAGACACCCGTGACGTCTGGCGTCGCGCCCGAGCGTGCACGCTCGTGGCTGTTGGTACCCGCCACCAAACCCGACACGTTCACCGCAGCCGCCGAGTCCGAAGTCGATGCCGTCATTCTCGACATCGAGGACGCCGTGGCACCCGGCGCGAAGCCCGCCGCCCGCGACGCTGTCGTCTCCTGGCTGGAAGCCGGAAACTCCGCCTGGGTACGAGTGAACGACGCGACCACGAGCTTCTGGGCCGACGACCTCGCCGCCCTGTCCGGCCTGAAGGGCCTCGCAGGCATCATGCTGGCCAAGACCGAAAGCGGAAGCCAGGTCGAGGCAACCGCGTCGCGCCTGGCCGAGGGAACGCGCATCCTCGCACTCGTCGAATCCGCCATGGGTCTCGAAGCAACACCCGAGATCGCGCGCGCGGACTCCACGTTCCGGCTGGCGTTCGGCAGCGGCGACTTCCGGCGCGACACCGGAATGAGCGACGAGCCCCTGGCCATGGCGTACCCACGTTCGAGGCTCGTCGTGTCGTCACGAGCGGCACGCCTCCCCGGTCCGATCGACGGTCCAACCCTTACCGCGAACGAGAGCATCCTCTCGCGCGACTCGGCCCTGACGGTGTCGATGGGCATGACCGGCAAACTGTGCATGCACGCCGAGCAGGCTCCTACCGTCAACCGTGAGCTCGCACCGTCGCCGTCCGACGTGACCTGGGCCGACGAGGTCGTCGACGCACTCGGCGCCGACGGAGCACGAGTGAAGGACGGCAGCGACCTTCCACGTCTCGCCAAAGCGTTGAAAATTCGCGACGCCGCCGAGATTTTCGGAGTTCGCGCCGGGTGAGCCGAACGGTCAGGCCAGTTCGATGCCGGCAGGTTTGTGCCGGACATGGACCCGGTACCTGACATCGAAGCCAAGGCCAGGGATGCTGCGTGCAGCCCTGGCCGCTGTGCGTCGGGTGAACTCGATCCCCAGAACCTCCCGCATCGTCCGGCGATCCGAGAACTTCCACCGGGTGTCGACACGCGTCAACGCGAATCCTTGCGCCTCGAAGAATGCTTCCACGGCGCTGCAGTTGTACTTCGGCAGGTCGGCGCGCATCCAGTCTCCGTAGGGCGACGACGAGACGTCGAGATCCACCACGACGAGACTTCCACCCGGAGTGAGCACTCGCAGCGCTTCGGTGATCCCCGGCCCCGCCCCGACGCCGAAGAAGTAGGCCGTTCGGGCGTGCACCAGATCCACGGACGAGTCCGGCAACGGTAACGATTCCGCGTGACCCGCGACCACCTCGACGTTGTGCAGGCCGCTCACTCGTGTCGCAGCCGCCTCCCGGAGTGGCTCGTGCGGCTCGACGCCGATGACCCGACTCGCGTCGGCCGCGAAGTCCGGCAGATGGAATCCTGTTCCGCATCCGACGTCGACCACGACGCGGCCGGCCCAAGGAACCACCGCACGCAGATACCGTGGGATGTTTCCGTCGGCGTCCTGCGCCAGATTCTCCGCCTCGTAGATCTCCGGCCAGTGCCAGATGTTCGGGCTGGGGATGGTGCGGGGATCCGTCACAGCAGGATCGCGAACACCAGCCACGCTACGAAAGCCGACGGAAGCAACGAGTCCAGACGATCCATGATGCCGCCGTGACCCGGTAGCAGCGTACCCATGTCCTTGATCCGGAGATCGCGCTTGACCTGAGATTCGATGAGGTCGCCGAGCGTACCCGTCACCACGAGCACGACGCCGAGGAGAACGCCGATCATGGAGTTGGCGTCGAGGATGAGTGTGACCGTCAGAAGGCTGCCGATCACGCAGAACAGTAACGACCCGGCCAGACCTTCCCAGGACTTCTTGGGACTGATCGCCGGGGCCATCGGGTGCTTGCCGAACAGCACCCCGGCAACATATCCGCCGACGTCGGAGCAGACGACCGCGATCAGGAACACCAGAACCCGTCCCGCACCGTTCTCTTCCAGCACCATCAGCACGGCGAACGAAGCCAGAAGCGGTAGCCAGCAGGCCACGAGAACGGTGACGGCGAGTTCGCGCAGGTAATTCTTCGGTGCCGATCCAAGCCCCTGCTGCAGCAGCAGCCAGACCATGCACACCAGCACGGTCGCCGCCGTGGCACTCAGCACACCCGTCGTACCCCACGGCCATCCGGACCAGATGATCGCTTGACCACCGGCGATGAGCGGGATACGCGGAACCAGAATGCCCGCCTCACGAAGACGCTTGGACACCTCGTAGGTCGCGACCGCCAGCGCGACGGCGACCACTCCTATCCACACCCGCGGCGCGAACACCATGATCAGGATCAGCGATATCCCCAGACCACCACCGACGCCGATGGCGGCGGGAAGATTACGGCCGGCCTTGCCGGGCGACTTGGCAGCTGCACTGCCCGTACCGTTCGGGTCGGGTGCGGCAGACCCCAGTGGTCGTTCCGTACCCGCCACGACGCTGTCTCCTTGCTTCACGTGTTCCACTTCGGTTCCGCGAGGACCCGACCTCCGCAGCGCGGAAGGTCAGACCTCCATCAAATCCGCTTCCTTACGCTTGACGAGCTCGTCGATCGCGGCGGTGTACTTCGACGTCGTCTTGTCGAGCTCGTTCTCGGCCCTGACGACCTCGTCCTCGCCTGCCTCGCCGTCCTTCTGGATGCGCTTGAGCTCTTCCATGGTCTTGCGTCGGACGTTGCGGATGGACACCTTGGCGTCCTCGCCCTTGCCCTTGGCCTGCTTGACGAACTCGCGGCGTCGTTCCTCCGTCAACTGGGGCACCCCGATGCGGATCAGGTTGCCGTCGTTGGTGGGGTTCACGCCCAGGTCGGAGTTCCTGATCGCGGTCTCGATGGGGCCGAGCTGAGCAGCCTCGTACGGCTTGATGACGACGAGCCGAGCCTCGGGGACGTTGATGCTCGCGAGCTGGGTGATCGGGGTGGGCGCCCCGTAGTACTCGACGACGATGCGATTGAACATGCCGGGATTCGCGCGGCCGGTACGGATGCCCGACAGATCGTCGCGGGCGACGGTGACAGCCTTCTCCATCTTTTCTTCTGCGTCGAAGAGCGCTTCGTCGATCACGGTCTGTCCTCCATAGTTCTTGCCGGCATCCCGGCTCCTCGTTCGTCGGTCACGTCGTTCACGACTTGACCAAAGTACCGATGCTCTCGCCTGCAACCGCACGCGCGATGTTGCCCTGCGTCAACAGGTTGAACACCATGATCGGCATCTGATTGTCCATACACAGGCTGAAGGCGGTGGCGTCGGCGACCTTCAGTCCCTTCTCGAGCACCTGCCGATGCGTGATGGAGTCGTACATCGTTGCCTCGGGATCGAGCTTCGGGTCGGCGGAGTACACCCCGTCGACGGCCTTGGCCATGAGCAGCACTTCCGCGCCGATCTCGAGTGCACGCTGAGCGGCCGTGGTGTCGGTGGAGAAGTACGGCATTCCCATCCCGGCACCGAAAATGACCACTCGGCCCTTCTCGAGATGACGCCGTGCGCGTAACGGGAGGTACGGCTCCGCCACCTGCCCCATGGTGATCGCGGTCTGCACACGGGTCGCGACGCCCTGCTTCTCCAGGAAATCCTGCAGTGCGAGGCAGTTCATGACCGTACCCAGCATGCCCATGTAATCGGAGCGCGAACGATCCATACCGCGTACCTGAAGCTCTGCTCCGCGGAAGAAGTTTCCACCGCCGATGACGACGGCTACCTGGACGCCCGTGGAGACCACTTCGGCAATCTGTTCGGCTACGTTGTTGACGACATCCGGGTCAAGGCCGACCTGGCCTCCTCCGAACATCTCACCACCCAGCTTCAGCATCACTCGCTTGAATCCGGGGCGGTCGGTGGCGGGATCGGTCATTGCTCTCCTCGGTTCTCGCCTTCTCGAATGCGCACGGTGAAAAAGGCACTTCGAAGCACCTACGGTCTCATCCTGCCCTATCGGCAGCGTCGCGGGCGACACCGCCCACGACGCGTCGGCACTCGGCCACGCCGGTCCCGACACGGACGATGCCGCCCGCTCGACGTGTGTCGAGCGGGCGGCATCGCAGGTGACCGATTTCGTCGACTCACGAGAAGTCGATCAGTTCGCCCCGACCTCGAAGCGTGCGAAACGCACCAGCGTCACGCCTGCCTCGTCGAGGATGGCCTTCACGGACTTCTTGGAATCCTGGACCGAGGACTGCTCGGTCAGCACGACATCCTTGAAGAATCCGTTGACACGGCCTTCGATGATCTTCGGCAGAGCCTGCTCCGGCTTGCCTTCCTCGCGTGCGGTCTCCTCGGCGATACGACGCTCGGACGCGACGATCTCCTCGGGAACCTCGTCACGCGTGACGTACTTGGCCTTGAGTGCGGCAACCTGCATGGCTGCGCCGCGAGCGGCCTCGGCTGCGGCTTCGCCCTCGCCGGTGTACTCGACGAGAACGCCGACGGCGGGGGGAAGATCTGCGCTGCGCTTGTGCAGGTAGGTGGCCACGGGTCCGTCGAAGGACACGACGCGACGGATCTCGAGCTTCTCACCGATCTTGGCCGAGAGCTCCTGCAGGGCGGTGTCGACGGTCTTGCCGTCCAAGTCGAGTGCCTTCAGCGCGTCGACGTCGGCGGGCTTGCCTTCGGCGGCAACAGCGGCGACGGAATCTGCGAACGCCTGGAACTCCTCGTTCTTCGCGACGAAGTCCGTCTCGGAGTTGATCTCGACGAGGACGCCACCCTTGGCGACGACCAGGCCTTCGGCGGTGGACCGCTCGGCGCGCTTGCCGACGTCCTTCGCGCCCTTGATGCGCAGCTGCTCGACGGCCTTGTCGAAATCTCCGTCGGTCTCGGCGAGTGCGTTCTTGCAGTCCATCATTCCGGAGCCGGTGAGCTCACGGAGCCGCTTGACGTCAGCGGCGGTGTAGTTCGCCATGTTGAGCGAGCCTCCTCGAATGCTGTGGGTATGGGTCGTCACGCGCGAAGGGCCCTGGGCGGGGTGTATCCCCCGGCCCAGGACCCGTTCGATCAAGCCTGTGTTGCAGGTGCTTCCGCAGCAGGCGTCTCGGCCGGAGCCTCGGCAGCTGCTTCCTGCGTAGCCTCGGCAGCGGGCGAAGCCTGAGCGAGCTGCTCGAGCTCCCACTCGGCGAGGGGCTCGCCTGCGCCGACCTCGGGCTTCGCGTCGGTCGAGGTGTTCTGGCCCGCGCGAGCCTGGACACCCTCGGCCACTGCAGAGGCGACGACCTTGGTCAGCAGGGCTGCGGAACGAATTGCATCGTCGTTGCCCGGGATCGGGTAGTCGACGACGTCGGGATCGCAGTTGGTGTCGAGGATCGCGATGACCGGGATCTTCAGCTTGCGAGCCTCACCGACGGCGATGTGCTCCTTGTTGGTGTCGACGATCCAGATGGCCGAGGGAACCTTGGCCATGTCACGGATACCACCGAGGGTGCGGTCCAGCTTGGTCATCTCACGCGTGAGCATGAGGATTTCCTTCTTGGTGCGTCCCTCGAAGCCACCGGTCTGCTCCATCGCCTCGAGCTCCTTGAGGCGGAGAAGGCGCTTGTGGACCGTCTGGAAGTTGGTGAGCATGCCACCGAGCCAGCGCTGGTTGACGTAGGGCATTCCCACGCGGGTCGCCTCGGCGGCGATGGACTCCTGCGCCTGCTTCTTGGTGCCGACGAACAGAACCGTGCCACCGTGAGCGACGGTTTCCTTGACGAACTCGTACGCCTTGTCGATGAAGGTCAGAGTCTGCTGCAAGTCGATGATGTAGATGCCGTTGCGGTCGGTGAAGATGAATCGCTTCATCTTCGGGTTCCAGCGACGGGTCTGGTGTCCGAAGTGTGTGCCGCTGTCGAGCAGCTGCTTCATGGTTACTACAGCCATGGCTGAATAACTCTCTTTCGATTGCCGGTTGACGCAGAGTGCCGTGTGACCTCTGCCCTGGCGACCGCTGGCTGCCGGACCCGCTCGCATCGATGCGGGACCGCCGACAACCGGTTACGAAGTACGTGCCACCGAGGTGGATACTTGCGTTACGCGGACGCGCGAAGTCGACCCGTGCAGGCACAGGTCGCTCACACAGTGTACGACGTCCGCGCCCCTGGTCATAACCGGCCTCCGACGACAGTCGCATACAAGCCTGTGGATGAAGGATTTCGCTATCCACAGGCAGAGCCTCACGGCGTCGGTCGGCGCTGACCTGTCGTGCACGCTGAGGCGATGCGAAAACTCGTCGGTCGTTCAGCGACAACTCTTCTCGTCACCATTGCCCTCGTGGTCGCCGTCCTTCCACCGGTAGGCGCAACGCCGGCCCGTGCCGACGGCACCGGATTCACGTGGCCGCTGGCACCCCGCCCGCACGTGCTCCGCGCGTTCGACCCACCCGAGCACGACTGGCTACCCGGTCACCGGGGTGTCGATCTCGCGGGCGTGGACGGACAGAACGTTCTGGCTGCAGGCGAAGGAACCGTCGTCTTCGCCGGAACCGTCGCGGGCAAGCCCGTGGTGTCGATCGATCACCCGAGTGGCTTGCGGACCACGTACGAGCCGGTACGTGCGGCGACGTCCGCGGGTACCCGGGTCGGACGCGGCGACGTGATCGGGGTTCTGGAAGCAGAACACCCCGGCTGCGATGGAGCATGCCTTCACTGGGGGGTGCGTCGCGGACGCGACTATCTGGATCCGACCGTCCTCGTCGAACGTGCACCCGTTCGACTCAAGCCGCTGACGTCCTAACGCCAGCTCGGTCCGGAATGACGGCCCGACGCAGCGGGGAAATCATCCGCGACCATTGCCGCGAGTTCGACGAAGGCAGCCCTGGTCTGAGGTCGCAACAGATCGAGGTCCACGACAGCGCCCTCGGCCAGGTGCTCGTCGAACGGCACGACGAGCACGGCACGACACCGTTCCAGAAAGTGCTGGGTCAACAAGTTCATGTCGACGGCAGACGAACCGGGACGGACCGAACTGATGACGACGACGGTGCGCTCGACGAGGTGGCCGTACCCGTGCAGCTGCAGCCAATCCAGGGTGGCGGCGGCGCTCCGAGCACCGTCCACGGCCGGTGAAGACACGAGCACGAGCGCGTTGGCGAGCTGAAGCACACCGTTCATCGCCGAGTGCATGATCCCGGTACCGCAATCCGTCAGAATCAGGTTGTAATACACCTGCAGCATCTCGATGACGGACCGGTAGTCCTGCTCGCCGAACATCTCCGACGCGGCAGGATCACGTTCTCCGGCAAGGACTTCCAACCGACTGGGAGCCTGCGACGTGTGGGCACGGATATCCGAGTACCGGCGGATGTTCGGCGCGTCCGCCAACAGATCGCGCACGGTGGACGACGTCTGCCTCGGAACTCTCTCGCCGAGCGTGCCGAAATCCGGATTCGCGTCCACGGCGATCACACAATCCCCGCGGAGCGACGCGAAGGTGGCACCGAGACCCAGCGTGGTGGTCGTCTTGCCGACGCCGCCCTTCAAGGAAAGGAAGGCGATGCGGTAGTCACCGAGCACGGGCTGCCGAATGCGTTCCACCTGGTTGCGGTAGCGCTCCTCGGCAGTCGACTCGCCTGGATTGATGACGCCGCCGGTGAGCCGGTGAACGCCCCGGCGCCACCCGGAGGTGGACGCACGTTTGGGTCGGCGGAGCAAACTGTCTGGGGCGAGATCCTGACTGGTCGGCTGAAAGCGAGGGTCGTGCGGCTGGCCTCCGGGGAACCCACCGCGATCGCGGTCGTCGGAAGTACCGGCCGGGCCCGGCGCCCACGGCGGGGTCCATTCCTCCGGACGCGGGGTGCCCGCGGACGGTCTCGCAGCGGGCGGTCTGTCAGCGGGCGGCGCAGGTGCGTCGGGCTGGGACGGCGACGTGAACCTGGGCGGCGCGGGCTGCCGTTCCGAACCGCGCGGAGTCTGCCAGGGCGGCGCTTGACGTTCCCCGTTCATCGACGTCCCGGTGAACGGAGCCTGGTGAGCGGTGCGTACCGGCTCGACGGGCGTGGTGCTGGGTCGAGCTGCACCGTTCGAGCCGGTCTGGGCACGTATCGACCACGTCGATGCGCCGTGCGTGTGCTCGCGGTCCACGGTCCCCCCGTCTCCACAATCATGGGCATGTTCTGTGTCACTCACGGCAGTGCCGGAAGGACACCGGATATCCGAACACGACATCTCTTCGAGCCCGGAATACTTCGCAAGCGGTCTGTTTCCTACGACGCTACCAAACACTTGCGAATCAGCATGTGGCAGCGCTCACGCGGCGAGCAGGTCACGCCCGCGGATGCGCCCTGTCGTGGACCGCGCGCAGACGGTCGACCGACACGTGGGTGTAGATCTGAGTGGTGGCGAGTGACGAGTGCCCGAGAAGTTCCTGCACCACCCGCAGGTCGGCTCCCCCTTCGAGAAGATGGGTAGCTGCAGAATGCCTCAACCCGTGCGGGGCGAGGTCAGGTGCACCCGGCACGGAGGCCAGGACCTCGTGCACGGCCGTGCGGGCCTGACGCGGATCCAACCGTCCCCCACGACGTCCCAGCAGGAGCGCGCCGCCGGACCGCTCCGTGGCGAGCTCCGGGCGTCCGTGCGCGAGCCACTGGTTCAACGACTCCGCCGCCGGCCCACCGAACGGCGCGGACCGCTCCTTGTCCCCCTTTCCGATCACGCGGACCACCCGACGCTGATCGTCGACGTCACCGATGTCGAGTCCGCAGAGCTCGCTGACGCGGATTCCGGTGGCGTAGAGCAGCTCCACGACGAGCCGGTCCCGCACGGCGATCGGATCGAGTTCCTCGGCTCCGACCTTCGCCCACGACATCGCTTCGTCGGCTTGGTTCTGCTTCAGAACGGACGGAAGATGCCTCCCTGCCCGGGGGGCCGACAGTCGCAGCGCTGGATCCGTGTTCATTCGGCCTGTTCCGACGCACCAGGCCGTGAAGGATTTCGCCGACGACGTCCGTCGAGCCAACGACGTTCTGGCCGCCCCGCTTCGGGCCTGCGAGGCCAGCCAGGATCGAAGCACCTGCAGGTCGAGCCCACTCAGTTCACTCGTCTCGTTCACGCCGACGACGTAGTTCAGCAGCGATTCGGCGTCGCGCAGGTAAGCACGGACCGTGTGCGGCGAACGGTCGCGACCCAGTGTCAGATACTCCGCGTACTCGTCGAGATGGACTCTCAGAGTCGTCGGCAAGGCATCCATACTCGTAAGACTCTCCGCCGCGGCGCCCGTCGGCAAGCGGACGCGCGGGCGTCAGGCAGATGCGCCGGACTCGGCCTGAGCCAACTCGCGCTTCCACTCACGGAACTTCTCTTCGGTCCGTCCTCGACGCCAGTACCCGGAGATCGACGCCCAGTCGGCGGGCACTCCGCGTTCCTTGCGGACGTATCCACGCAGGTTGTGCATCACGGCCTGCGCCTCGCCGTGAATGAAAACCTGGGCGCGGCCCGGCAACCACTCCGTCGATTTCACGGCCTCGATCAGCGGAGCGTTGTCCCCTGCCTTGTCGTCCTCCACCTCGTTGGACGGGGCGCCCCGATGCACCCAGGTGACGTCGACGACGGCCAGCGTCTCGAAGTAGATCTCGTCCTTGCGGTCTGCGACCTCGACGAACACCTTGGCAATCGCGTCCTCGGGAAGCGATTCGACCGCCGCGGCGATCGCCGGGATCGCGGACTCGTCACCGGCGAGTAGGTGCCAGTCCGCCTCGGGCTTCGGACGGTAGGCCCCGTTCGGGCCGTACACACCGATCTGTTCCCCGGGCTGCACGCGTGCTGCCCATGGACCGGCAACACCCTCGTCACCGTGCACGACGAAGTCGATCGCGATCTCGCGCTTCCGAGTGTCGACCGATCTGACCGTGTAGGTCCTGAGCACCTCGTCGTCACCCTGACCGAAGATCAGCTTGACGTAGGAATCGGTGAAGTCGGTCGGCGTGAATCCGTCGAAGCCCGGGTCGCCGAGGTAGACCCGATGCATGTGGGGCGTCAAGGCCTCGGTACGGAGGACGGTCAGAACAGTTTTCTCGCGTGCCACGTGGTTTCAGCCTTTCCGAGCTGTCTCGTGCGATCGGTGAGTAAGTATTACCTAAATAGGCTACCGGTCCCGACGTCGTCATGGCCGCACCAGCCGGAACCAGCCGGTGTCGTCACTGGAGACGAAACCCTCGAGTTCGAGCAGCGGCAACACCGATCGCACCTTCGCGACGGGCACGGACGATGCCTCCGACAACTCCTGCGGGGAGCGCGTTCCTGTTGCGGGCAGCGCTTCGTACACCAGCAAGGCGTTGTCGGACAACGCGTCGAGGTCACGAAACATCGAGGGACGACCTTCTCCGACTTCCCCGGACGGCCCGGCTTCGGCCACGACGTCGTGGGCGTCGGCCACGAGGCGCGCCTCACCTTCGCGAATCATCCGGTGGCACCCCTTGGACGACGCGGAGGTGACGGGTCCTGGCACCGCCAGCACCGGCTTTCCGAGTTTGTGCGCCCAGGCTGCGGTGTTGCGTGCACCGCTCCTCCACCCCGCTTCCACGACGACGACCGCGGATCCGAAAGCAGCGACGATCCGGTTGCGTGAGAGGAAGCGATGGCGAGCCGGGGTAGTACCGGGCCCGTACTCGCTGATGACCGCACCACTGTCGGCGATCCTCTGCAGCAACCTCGAATGCCCCGATGGATAGGCACGGTCGACGCCGCAGGCCAGTACGGCGACCGTTCTGCCGGACACGCCGAGGGCAGCACGATGCGCGGCTGCGTCGATTCCGAACGCGGCACCCGACACGATGGTCCACCCGTCGACGGCAAGATCGCCCGCGATCTCGGCGGTGACGTGTTCCCCGTATGCCGTCGCCGCTCGGGTGCCGACGATCGAGACGGCCCGCTCCACGAGTTCGTCGACGGGTGTGGCGCCGAGGACCCACAACGCGCACGGCCCGCACCGATCGGCACCCTCGCCGAGTCCGGCGCCGTCGAACGCCAGCAGTCGCCACATCGGCCATTCCGGATCGTCCGGAGTCACCAATCGTCCACCCAGTGTGTCCATCAGGTCCAGGTCGGCGGCTGCCGTGTCGACGTGCGACCGCACGGCGAGCCGCTCACCCAACGCGCCGCCGACGACCGCCGCTCGAGCCTCCTCGGGTCCGGCGGACAGCGCGAAGTCCAGCAGCGGACGGTGTGGGCCCTGCGCGGCCCGAGACAGGTACGCCCAGGCCAGTTTTCGCGGATCGTGCGTCCTCACGAGATACCCCTGTCCCTGAAATCCAATGCCGCTCCTACTTCTTCCAGGCCCGGCGCGTCGCTCCCTCCGAGATCGCTGAGCGTCCACGACACCCGCAGTGTCCCTAGATGGCGGTAGTCGCAGCCATACGAAAGCGGCCTTGGATCGGGCTTCCCTCCCGAATCCAAGGCCTAAGCACAACGGAATAGGAGTTCCGATGCACCCTGACAGAAGTCTATCCAGGCCCACCGACAGAGCCGTTCACGACGTCATCACGGCACTGTTCGTCCTGCTCGTTCTGATCGCCGGTTACAACGTCCTCGTCGCCGTCTGCAGGATCATCCTTGCGCTGGGCTGGTACGTCTCGTGAACTCCGACGACACTCACGCTGCGCTCGCAGCAGTCGAGCCGCTGGACCGCACTCGCCTCTGGGAAGCGCTGAAGTTCCTCGCCTACGCAGATCCGCAGCTCGTCCTCGATGCAGTCGAGCGGATCACCCAGGCCTAGATAGCTGATCCACGTCGCTATCTGCGCGAGTCCGACGTAAACCGACCGCGCCCAGTTGCAGTGCTGACAATCCGCGTGACCTGGCGCGCGGAGCCGCGGCCTCGTCCGATCACCGGAGCCGCGGTCACCTGACAGCCGCTCACGCTCCCATGCGTGAGCGGCTATCGGGCGTGGGATGGAACGGTCAGCGGGTCAACTGGGAGCGCTCCACTGGGAGCATCAAGACACAGGGCGAAGCTCCGTCCGGTCAGGCACCGTCGCCGGAGGCGTCCGTTTCGTTCCGGCGCAGCCCCGGTTCCAGGTGGTCCCTGACGTGCTGGAAGAACTCATCGAACAAGTCTGAAGTCGAAGCCGTCACCATCGCTCGCCTGGCTGTATCCGCCTTCCGCATCACAGACCTGCCGTAAAGCAGAACCGCACCGCCGATCAGGCACAGCACCACCGCGGCGATCAGGAATACAAGCTGACTGGCGCCTAGTGCATCCCGCGCCGCATCCGGCATGAATACGAGGATCGCACCCAGGACATAGATGATGGCTCCGGCGATCACTATGCGCCACCCTCTCGCGGACCGTTCTGCGACATCAGCCAGCGTTTCCGGCGTCTCTACCGGCAGCGTTGCCATCTCGCGGACCCTCGCGTCGATACTCGCGGCAAGCTGCGCTTTGCTCGCGAACTCATCTGTCAGCTCCATGTAGAGATCCAGATCCGCTTTCAGCGTTGTCCGGTCATCGCGCCGCGCGAAGAATTGTCGCACCGGTTCTCCCAACCACAGCAGAACCGCAGTGACGACAGCGATGGCGATTGTTGACCACATGCAGGACAGAGTGCCAGCAGCGTCCGACAAAATCCGCCCACGCGCAACGCTCGTCGCGACATTCATCCGTTCGAATGAACGTGTCATTTGATTGACTGACCGGACGAGGCCTAGGCCCAGGTCAGGAACCGGATAGTGCGACTATCCTGTAGGGCATGAGCTTGCAGACGGACATCGCGAAACTGCAGCGTGAGCGTCGAACGCTGGAGCAGATGACATCGCGAGTGAACTCGCGGATCCGTGATCGAGTCCGGATCGCGGCTGCTGCCGGAGCCAGCTGGACCGAAATCGCCCAGGCCTGCGGCATCAGCAAGGCCAGAGTTGGCCAGCTACTGAAGGACTGAAATCCGTTGCCTCGCAACGGGATCGATTTCATCAAATCCGTTGCATGACAGCCCTATTCAGCGCCTCCAGCTGGGCCTAGGGTCGTTCACAACAAAAATTGGACACGTACCGCTGATGAGGTGTCCCCCGCCCCCTCCGGTAAATCCCCAGGTCAGAGGCCCAAACTGGCCCATTGCGGCATCGCTGCTGGTCAGAGGAACACGGAAAGCATTGCTGCACAACGGAATCCGGCTCCGGAGCGCTCACGTAGGGATCTGATGTCTACGTGCTCGCGTCCGGAGCCGGATGTTCGGAGCGATCCGCGGCTGTTCCACCAGCTGCGTTGCGCTCCTGATGTCGCATCCCAGCGCTCCGCATAGGAGGGCGTGGCCAGAGTGCGACGGTTACGGATCAGCAGCTGCGCCAGGGACAGGAGGGCCCAACAGCTGCTGATCCGTAAGCTCTAGCGGATCCAGCCCGTAGGCTCCTCCGCGGCGCCATCGGTGCCAGGGTCGCTGTGACCGATCTCCGTTACGGGAATGGTCACCGGCATCGACGCGAGCACCTTCGCGGCCTCCGGAGACTGCTCCAGCAAGGTCCGCCACTTGTCAGCGTTCGCCGGAGCCAGACGGCCCTCCCTGATGGCATCGGTGATCTTCTGCTCGCGTTCACGCTTGGCTGCAGCCGCTGCGATCGTCGCACCTTGTGCAGCCGCGGCCTTCAGCTCTTCGTACTTCACGATGTCGATGGGGATCGTGGCGCCAGCTGCTGCAGCCACTGCCGGATCTACCGGAGTAGTCACAGCGTCCTCCACCGCGAGCAGAACCGTCTCCGGATTGGATTCGTCATCGGGAAGGCCCAGAGCCTCCAGCAGTCGCTTCTGCGCTGCGTCATCGAATGTGATTGCCATGATGTCCAGTCCTCCCTAAACCGTGATTCCGGTGATCTGCTTGACCGCGAACGGACGATCCACTGCGAACGCAGGCACGCAGTACGTCTGAATCCACTTCGAACGTGTTCCCGGCTCCTCGATCACCTTCGTGGTCAGTGGAACTTCGAACACGATCTGGCCTGCTGCGCCCTTCTCCAGGAGGTAGGCGGAGTTCACGTCGATACGGACGCTCGTGATGAGTTCCAGTCCCGCGGACTTCAGCACCTGTTCCAGCCGGTCCTGATAGATCATGCGCAGGTTGTGCGCAGCCGAAGGCGGAACGATCAGCGCGTTGTGTCTGACTCCCAGCCGCTGCAGATCCGAAGCGAGCTGTCCTGCGCTCCAGTCAGCAGTCGGACGTTCGGACGGAGGCGTAGGAGTCGCACCGTCGAGAATCGTGTCAGCCCAGAATGCGCCTGCGGTGATCGTGTTCTCCGCGCCCAGAGCCTCCTCCAAGGCCTCCAGCGCCGCTTCGTCCACCTGCTGCGCGACCTCGTTCGCGAGCTGATCCACCTTCAGATCCACTGCGGAAGCGTTGTTGCGCAGAACCTCTTCCTCCAGGATCTGTACCTTGCCTCCCCAGTCCTGCGGCTTCGCCAGCTTCGGTTCGATCGGAGCACCGTCGAGCACCTTGTATTCACCGCCCGGAGCGCGCTGTTCCGCGCGGTCCGTTGTGTAGAGATCCGCAGCCTTGGCAGTGCTGTAGATCGCTCCACCGCCTTCCAGACGAGCGCCAGCGACAGTGAAGAAGACGGGAGCAATCAGGCCCTTGTCCGCCTGGCTCGCGATGCGATCTCGCAGCAGGGTCGGATGATTCAACATCGCATCGATGGAGATGGTCCGGTTATTGAGGACCGGAGTGAGGCTATTGACCATTGTTCGAATCCCTTCAGACCAACGCGATTTCAGCGACAGTGTTGTTCGCGGCTCCGGTGAGCGCGAAGCCGACGACAGTTCCGGAGGCCGCGGTTACCGCCTTGCCAGCAGCTCCGACCTCCACAGCAGCTCCTGCCGCGATGACTGCGCCTGCGTCCACTCGCACAACTCCGTCGCGCAGCACGTTCACGAGGTCACCGATCGCGGCATCGTCTGCTGCGACTCCGAAGACACGAGCGCCAGCAGCAGCCGGAGCGATGGAGACGTTTCCGCTCGCGTGGCGGTTCCCGCTGATGGCAACGAATCTCCGGTTCGTCACTGCGGCAGTCGCGCGTCCGGTGATGTTCCTACCCGGTTCGTAGACGCGATTCTGTGTCGGCATTGCTACTCCGTTCCTAGAAGGTTGTGCAGGATCCGTTGCGCTGTTCGCGCCCTGCGGCGCGAGGCCGCGAGATTGAGAGCTGCGCGCTGTGTCGCAGTAGGTTCCGGCTTCGGCGCCGATGCCCTGACGAGCTGGATCGCGCGTCCAGAGGCTGCGATCCGCCCTCCGGAGTAGAGAGCCTGGACATCGCGCAAATCCTTCAGCGTTCCGATGCCTGGCTCTGTCGCGCCCAGCAGCGCGAGGCCTGTCAGCACGAGCGCGTAACTCTCACCGTTCGCGGCCTTCACGTCCTGGAGCGCTTCGACGCTGCGCGAGGGATACGCAGAGCGCATAGAGGCCGCAAGCCAGGCAGGAACTCCGTGCAGGTCACCGATCAGCGTCCGGCCTCCGTCAGCGAGCCGGAGCCCATCCACCCATCCGACTCCAGGAGTGCCGTCGAATCGCGGATCGATGTGACCCAGGCGAATCACTGGCCTGCGTCCGATACCGGCTGCGTGTGCAGCCACAGCCGATTCCAGATCCGCAGTCGAGACATCCCAGGTACCTGTCGAGATCTCCCAGCGGCCCACCTTCGCCAGCTCCACGCCGCGGATCACTCTGAAGTCAGCGCCCACGATGTGCTCCAGCGATTGCCTTACCGAGTTCGCGAAGCTCTGAACTGCTCCACGACCGATCGCCGGAATGCCCAGCGTCCTCCGTGCAGAACTCCAGCGAGCCGTCCGCGCCTGCGGAGATCGCGGAGTCCGTTCGGACTGATCCCGAGAAGTCGCGCTGCGGCTGCGCTGTCGAGTAGCTCATCCTCGCAGTGAACCACGGAGGAATCCGTAATCCACTGCACCACTGGCGTTCTGGCGTTCGAACTGGCGTCCGCGCCAGTGGCAGAATCACGGATCGCGCGCCGGATCAGCTCCAGCTCCGGCGAGAGATGGCGCCCCTGCTGCTTGGTATCGAGCACATCGAGCGCCTGGGCGACGAGTTCCGCACTCGCACCGTCGAGCACAACGTGCCCGTTCATCCGCTGGATCACTGCTCCGCCTCGTTCGGTTCGGAGTGCTCGCGGATGAACTGCTCCCTCCACGTCTCCCGCGGAACGAGCGCATCGTCCTCCCCAGGCGAGACGTGAGCGTGCCAGCCTGCAGCGCGAGCACGCAGGAACCGGATCTGCGCCTGCCGCTCCCCTTCCGTCGCGAGCGCGAGGCCCTGGGCGAAGCGCGCGTATGTCTGCCGGACAAGCTCCTGCGCGCCCTCGTAGCTGTAACCGACAGCGATCAGCGGTCCGAGTACCGCCTGATCCGATTGGATCCGCTGGCGATCGTCTGGGCGCCGGAGCGGAGTTCCCACAGGCGCATCCGTGGGATCGTCCGCAGTCACTACTGGCTGATGCTCCTGGAACCACTGCGCAACCATCGCGAGCATCGCGTCCGCGGCTCGCTCGTGCTGCGCCTTCGTAGGCCGCTGCTCCGCGGCCTCCTGCTGCAACAGATCGCGGAACGCTCCATCGATGATGGAGTCCGTCTCGATGGCGAGCCGCTTCACCCGGAGCCGCATCTGCTGGATGTAGAGCGTGCGTCCGTTCTGCAGCGACGTTGCTGCAGCCGGATCCAGGAAGCTGTCCGATGCGATCATTTCGTCTCCTCGTTGTTTCGGTTGTAGATCCGGTGCGGCCTGCGCAGTTCTCCAGCGACGATCACGCCGCCCAGTTGCGACAGCGGAAGCGACGAGGCCCAGGCCCTGCACTCCTCCAGCTCCGGGCAGCCCTTGCAGATCCGGAGCGCTTGTTCGTGGCGAGCCTTGCGATCCGGTCGCGTCTCGCCGCGAAGTAGCTCCGACTCCCAGATGCGTAGATCACTGCCCTTGCACGCTGCAGCAGGCATCGACGGAATCTCCTCCTGCAACTGCTTCAGCCCGGACAGCGGGATTCGTCTCTTGCTCACCCGGAGTCAGCCTTGCGCCTTCGAAGAGCGCAGCCACTTCACCTGCTCGCCGTTCGTCGTGATCCGGTAGTTGCTCGTTCCCATCTGGTAGGCGCCGCGCGCAGATCCCAGGGCCTCCCGTTCGTCCCACTCCACAGCGAACATCGGAACGAAGACGCGCACTCCTCCCGGAGCGATCGCATCCATCCAGGCAGCGACACGATGCGGCTGATTCGGATCGTTGTCGTAGACCACCCAGGCGGTCGGAGCCTTCGGATCCACCGGCACGATCCCGCGAACCTGTGCCTCGTGTTGCTGGAAGTCAACAGCGGTAGTTGTGTGCGTCATTTTCAGTTCCCTTCGTTGGACCGGAGCCGGGTGCTCCGGGAGTTGTTTCTGATCTTGAAAGTGGGAGTGGACCGGTTAGCTCGCGGCTCCGCGGGGCTTAAAGCCCCCCCGCGAACCCGCGAACTGCCCTGACCACCTAGTCCGCGGGTAGTTCCGCGAGCTGCCGCGAACCCGCGAGCTGGAGGTATAGGCCCTGGTGGAGAGCGGTTTCCAGCTCGCGGACGATCACTCGCGGAAATGTCCGTTTCAGCTCGCGTATGGAGCCTTGTTTTCAGACCACCCATCCGCGAGCTGAAACGGACTAAACGGACAGTCATTTTCTCCTCCGTTTCCGACGTGAAGAAGGCTCCGGAGGCGCAGCCGCGAAGACCTCCGACGCGCCGGATTCGGACGGTCCGGGATGCATCAGCTTCGATCCATGCCGCCCAGGAATCGAGTGGATGCGGCCCTCGCTCTCCAGCCGTGCCAGAGCCTTACGCGCAGCGTCCCTGCCGACATTCGGCGGAAGGTTCTCGCTGTCGTATTTCCCTCGCGCGAGTCCCGGCTGCGCCACGATCGCAGCGAGCATCGCGGCATCGTCTGCATCGTTCTGCTGCTCCATCGTGTCGATCGGATCCGCAGGAACCACGACAGGCGCCGACCGTTTCCCGTCGCGCGTCTCGATCGTCTGCGGCTCGATCGTCCACAGAAACTTCGCTTCGACTGGATGATGCTTCTGCTTCGTCGTCTCCATCGTCACGATGCCCGTTGCGCTGTCCCGGCTGACGAACCACTCCGAATCCATCGCGCCGGTCACAGCCGATGCGCCGCGGCCTCGTTTCGTTCCGTAGGCCGGATGATGCAGCAGCAGAACCGCGGCTCCGGTCCGCTCCGCCAGCTCCGCGATGCGCCGCTCGATCTGCGCCGATTCGGTATTGGAGTTCTCGTCCACACCTTCGGTCACCTTCGCCTGCGTATCGAAGACGAACAGGCCTGCCGCCTCGCCTCCCAGCTCCGGATCGAACATCTCGATCAACTCATCGAAGCGCTCCGACAGGATCTGCAGGCGATCCATGATCGGAGTGAACCATTCCGGACCTGGCATTGCTCCGCCATTCCACCTGTTCACTCCAGCCTGCACACGCTCTCCGAACTGCCTGCGCCCACCTTCGGCAGCGACGTAGACAACTCGCACGCGAGTAGTCGGAATGGATCCGCGCCAGGGCCTACCCGACGCAAGCGCGAGCGCGATGTCGATTGCGATGTTTGTCTTCCCGTCGCCAGGCTCGCCCACGAGGCGCGCCAGTGAACCTGCGTCCAGGTGACCTTCGATCAGCGGATCAGGAAGTGGCGAATCCAGTAGAGCGGCAACAGAATCGCGAGCGATCAGTTCACGAACGGAGAGCGTGGATCGCGCCTCCTCCCTCCGCAGTTGCTCCTTCGCTGCACGTTCCGCCTTCAGCCTCTCCCGCTGCTTCGCGACAGAGACATCGAACTTCGCCTGTGCCTGCAGCCGCGAAGCGTCTTCGAACCGGCTCTGCTGCGCTGCGTGAACTGCATCGATCATCACCTGCATGTCATCCCAGGGAGGGTTACGCAGCGTGCGGATCCACGCAGGGGCATCATCCGCGGATGTGATCTCGCCCAGATGCTCCAGGATCACCTTCCGTCCAGCCTTGCCGATACGCACTGACGAGGCGTAGTTCAGGCCGCAGGGCGGATCCTCGCCGCTGTAGTCGCGCTCCCAGACCCATTGCTCTGCGAGGCCTCGCAGACGGGAGGGAATGTCCTCCAGGATCTCGTCCCCGAAGACTGCCCTCACGAGGGCCTCCGCAGATAGTTCGTCCTCACTGCTCGTCATGCCGCAGCCCCCTTGCGAGAGTCCACGAGCCACCATCCAGCGATGCGGAACGTGGCTGCGATCTCTGCATCAGAGTCCGCGACATCGCGGCCCAGTGCGCAAGCGTGTTCGCGGAAGACGAGTCCAGCGCGAGTCAGCGCTTCGCGAATATGTGCAGGGTCCACAGCCAGCCGCTGACCTTCCGACAACAGGAACTCCGCTGCGTACAGCAACAGCTCCCCTGCCTTCCAGCACGAGGAGATTTCGACGCGTCCAGGCCTCCAGCGTCCCGTCTCGCGCATCCAGTTCCGACGCGCCTCGTAGGCCTCGTCCGCCAGCAAATCGGCCGGCATCGAGCGAACATCGTCCAGCACGTAGATCGGCATCTCTGCGTCGAAACTGTGCGCAGGCTGAAGCCGCAGGCCCGCAAGCTTCTGATCCAGCATCGCCGTGGTGTCAGCAGCTACTGCCAGGTAATCTGTATCCATAACGAATCCCGTTCGTGTCCTGATCCCCAGTCGCCAGCCGCGGCTGGGGATAGTTTTATACGCGGAGTGCCTGTGTTCGGGAGTTCGGTAGCTACTGCGCTGCAACGTGATTCGACTTCTTCGGACTGAAGATCACCACTAGCCGATCTCGTTGGGCCGCGGTCAGAGGAGGAGCTGCAGCAACGAGCGCAGCAATGTGATCGGAGCGCTCGCGCAGCTTCGGTCGCGCGAGCGAGGCGGTCACGAATCACCGCCGATGGGCGTGATGAACTCCGCGAGATCCGCGGGACGGATACGAACTCCGTTGCCTACGCGGTAAGCCCGAAGCTTGCCATCGTGGATCCAGCGGTTCACGGTTCGAAGGCTGACCTGATGCCTGCGCACTATGTCAGCTTTCGTCAGCAGGACTTCGCCTGCGTCCGGTGTCGAGTGGGACATCGAAACTCCATCAGTACGCGGCAGCGTGGCTATCGCTGCCCTTGGATTCGCGGCGCCTTCGGCACCGTTAGCCCTTACTGATGGCCCTGGAGAAAGTGTGCGGAGGGTCATCGATCCGCTGTTAGTCCGAACGTTTCGAACTGACACGAAGCTACCCGCCACGTCTCACGATGTCCAGGGGCGGATTAGAATCGAAATCCGTTGTGTGACAGTAAATCCAGGTGAACTGGACTAACTCGAGGAGCCGCCAGAGCGCGCCTTCGTGAAGTCGATCTCTATCGTTTCCGGACGGAAAGTGCGCGTCCCGCGGCCTGCGCTGTGCAGCGTGACATCGGCCAGGGCGTCGATTACTGCAGACTGTCGCGCTGTGGTCAGCGCAGCCCAGGCCTGCGCGATGTCATCACTCATTACGAGCGGCGCGATCGTGTCGGCGGCTCCAGCTGTAGCCATCGCAGTTTCCAGCTCCGCAAGACGCGAGCGGATTCGATCGTTCACCGTCCGGAACTGATCGCGCGTCAGCGTCCCGTCCGCGTAGTCCACAGCCACATCGTCCAAGCGGCGCCGAAGTGTATCGGCTTCCGCGGAGAGATCGCGAGTGCCCTCTTCGACAGCCGGAGCGAACACTTCCAGCGCGTCCGGGAGAGACAGTCGCTGCACGATGACATCGGTCACATACTCGTCCACAGGATCAGCCTTGCGCTGCAGATGTCCCGACACGCTGCAGCGATACGTCCGTATCTGCCTGCGGGCGCCTCCGGTGTGAACCGTTGCGCCACAGATTCCGCACAGCGCGACTCCGGTCAGCAGCGATCGGCCTCGCACCCCGACAGGCTTACGCTCCGGAGCGGTCAGGATCCGAACAGTCGCGCGCCACGTCTCCTCCGACACGATCGCAGGCCACTGGGCCGCTCCGACCACGAAGGATTCCGGATCCTTGCGGAACTCACCCTGCCCTCCAGTGGGCCTGTGCCTCCGCAGCCCAGCGTTCCGCGGATTCAGCAGGACATCGCGGACGCCGGAGCGCGTCCAGGTATTCGGAGAACCATCGCGCTTGTTCTGCGTCGGGATGATCCCGGATGCGTTCCATGACTTCGCGATGGCTGTCAGCGGTTCACCAGCGAGCAGATCGGCGTAGCCCGCGACGATCAGCGCGGCCTCGTCAGGACGGACCGTAACTCCATCACCCTCGTAGCCGAAGGCTCGCCGTCCGCCTACCCAGCGGCCCTGCTTCGCAGCCTGGATCACCCCGGAGCGCTGGCGAGCGGACTTCCGCTCGATCTCACCTTGAGCGATGGATGCCATGATGCGCGCGTTCGTGCGTCCGCCGTCTGTCGATGTGTCGATGCTGTCGTGGGACGTGATGACACTGACACCTGTGCTTTGGAACATCTCCAGGATCCGCTCCAGCTCAATCAGCCTCCGCAGCAGGCGGTCCAGATGTCGAGCCACGATGACATCGAAGGCCTTCGCTTCAGCCGCTGCGAGCATCCGTTCGAAGGCAGGCCTAGGCTTGCGATTGGTTGCGCTTACATCGTTGTCGACAAAAGTGTCTACAACGGTCCAGCCGCGGGACTCGACAAAGCGCAGCACATCTTCGCGCTGGCGATCGATCCCGTACTCGTTGCCCTCGCGATCGCTGGACTGTCGAAGGTAGACCGCTACTCGCACATCCGCTATCGTACAGTCCAGGTGACTCGAAGTGCTCTGTCGGCCCCTCGCGCCGTCAAAGATCCGGTGCGCAGGGCGCGTTCGAGAGGTCGCAGCGCGGCGTTGCTCAACCTGAACTTCTGCCGCAGTGCGGGCCCGGGTACCTCGGCGTTGGTCGTCCATCCGAATTCACGCCATCGCTCCGCTGCGGCGTCTCGCGCACCCGTCACACGTGATCGAACCGCGTCGGTCGACTCGCCCACGTCGTCCACCAATGCACCCGTCGCCACCGCCTGCATCGCGATGCGTAGATCCACCCGATCCATCAGAGGCCCGGAAAGTTTTCCCAGATACTTTCGCCGAACCGTGGGTGCGCAGACACAGTCGGCACTTCGGGCGGGCGCACACGGACATGGGTTGGCCGCGAGAATCAGCTGGAACCGTGCAGGGTAACGAGCAACTCCGTCGCGTCGCGCGATCCGGATCTCCCCGTCTTCGAGCGGAGTTCGCAGCGCTTCCAACGTCTTCGCGCCCATCTCGGCGCATTCGTCCAGGAACAACACTCCCCTGTGTGCGCGGCTGACGGCGCCGGGTTTGGCCATTCCCGTGCCACCGCCGACCAGCGCACTCACGGTGGTCGAGTGGTGAGGTGCGATGAACGGCGGCGCCGTGATCAGCGGCCGATCCCCCGTCAACGTTCCTGCCACCGAGTGGATTGCCGTGACCTCCAGCGACTCCGCATCGGTCAGGGGAGGAAGGATGCCGGGAAGTCGTTGCGCCAGCATCGTTTTGCCGATACCCGGAGGACCGGTCAGCATGATGTGATGCGCGCCTGCTGCGGCGACCTCCAGTGCCCACCGCGCCTCCTCCTGCCCCACGACCTCGCTCATGTCCGGGTACACGGCATCGTCGCTCGGTACCGACGGAACACCCCGATCGAGCACCGTCTCGCCGCGAAGCCACGCGACGACCTCGGTCAACGACGACGCGCCCAGAACCTCGATTCCCTCGACCAGACTGGCTTCGGCCAGTGCGGACGACGGTACGACCACCCGTTGCCACCCGGCCCGTTCGACGGCCATGACGGCGGGAAGTACTCCGCGCACGCCTCGTAGTCGACCGTCGAGCGCCAACTCCCCGAGAAAGACCGCACTTTCCGAGGATCGCCGTGGGATCTGCTTCGCCGCATCGAGAACCGCCAGAGACAGTGCCAGGTCGTACACGGATCCGACTTTCGGCAGCGTCGCCGGCGACAACGCCAACACGACTCGCGTGTCCGGCCAGGTGGCACCGGAGTTGCTGACCGCGGCCTTCACACGGTCCCTGGATTCGTTCAGTGCCGTATCCGGCAGCCCGACGAGGTGAATTCCCGGCAAGCCGCGTCCGATGTCTGCTTCGATCTCGACCACTTGACCGTCCACGCCGCTGACGGCCACCGAGAATGCGCGCCCCAACGCCATCAGAACACCCCGCGCAGATGCGAGACCGCGGGATCACCGTCGTTGCTCATCACGATCGCGACCACATCGAACCGGATACGCACCCATGGGCCGCCGCGTTCGTCGAGCCATGCGAGAGCCAACCGTCTGATTCGCTGCTGTTTGGTGTAGGTCACCGACTCTGCGGGAGTCCCGAATCCGGTACCCGACCTCGTCTTCACCTCGACGAAGACCGTGACGTCCCCGTCACGGGCGACGATGTCGAGTTCACCGTGTCTGCACCGCCAGTTTCGGTCGATCAGCTCCATCCCGTTGTCGACCAAATGCAGCGCGGCCAAGGCCTCACCGCGCGCCCCCAATTCCTGATTCGACACTCGTCCCCCTCGCGGTCGTCGGTTCGCCGAGTGGGCAGAACCTGATGGAACGATGCACGAAGGGACGATCGACGGAACGGTGAATTCCCACGTCGAATTCTGCCCTGTGGAATTCACGAGAACTGTGGATGACGGACGTGCCCGAGACCGAGATACTCGGGATAGTGTCGGTCTCGAATGGTAAGGCCGAACGCGACGCCGAATAGTGCCCGGACACGACGATGCCCCCGCTGTTGCACAGCGGGGGCATCCGAAAGACACCAGGTGGTGACGCTAGTGCGCGGCCTCGTACGCAGCCTGAACGTCCTGGCTGATTCGTCCGCGAGCACTCACTTCGTGACCGTTCTCCCGCGCCCAGGCTCGGATGTCCTGAAGATCGGTCTTGGCGCGGGAAGCGGACCCGGATCCCTTACGAGGTTTACGACCGGACACCTTTTCTGCGTGCTCGATCCAAAACGCAAGTTGTTCGTGAAGTTCGTTTGCGTGCTTCAGGTTCAAATCGATCCGGTACTGGTTGCCACCGATTCCGAATTCGATGGTTTCCCCTTGCCCCTCTTTGATGACCGATCCGTCGACATCATCGATCATTTGGACGAGAGTCTTGCGCGCCATGTCCGAACCTCTAACCGTCAAAGGAATATGCTGATCGATTCTTTTTACCACCGTGTATCGCCGGTTTCAAAAGAATGAGGGCGATTCACAGCACGGTGTCAGGAAAGGAGAAATCGAGATCGTCACGCGTTTTACGCATAGAATTCTTCGATCTGTTGCACCACAACGCAATCCGACATCGAACGAAACTGCACGCGATCTAGGGATCGAGTAACTGCCAAGCGACCTGACCGACCACCAAGCACACCGCAGCGACGCCGATCAACTGCGCAACGACCATTACGTTCCGTCGGCGCCGACGGCGGCCGAAGAGGTACACGATCGCCGCGAGCACCAACAACCAGACGGTAACCGACACCGAATGGCCCCGCTACTCGGGCAGCCGGAGGTCCGGCTTTTCGAGTTCCTCGATGTTGACGTCCTTGAACGTGATCACCCGGACGTGCTTGACGAAACGGGCCGGGCGGTACATATCCCACACCCAGGCGTCGGACATACGAAGTTCGAAATAGATCTCACCGTCCGCGTTGTGCGGAATCAGCTCCACCGAATTGGCGAGATAAAAACGTCGCTCGGTTTCCACGACGTAGTTGAACTGCCCGACGATGTCCCGGTACTCCCGGTACAACGAGAGCTCCATCTCGGTTTCGTACTTTTCGAGATCTTCGGCACTCATCGGTTTTCTCTCATCCTCGTTCTTGCTCGACATCGAAGGTTCATCATCGCGCACTCCGCTCGTCCAGGTCCATTCGGCCCAGCACGGATGCAACCGCGTCGGCGCCCCTCTTCGCTGCGGACACGTTCGCGTACGACATTCGATGCTCGGCGCACGGGCCGAGCTCGGTCATCGCTGCCGCATGAACCTTCGTGCTGTATCCCTTGTGCACCGCGAAACCATATCCGGGAAACCGCGAGTCCATGTCGACCATGACCCGATCCCTGGACACCTTGGCCAGGACGCTTGCCGCGGCGATGCAGGCGGCAGTCGCGTCTCCGCCGATCACCGGAAGCGATGGAGCCGGCAGGCCCGGCACCCGGAACCCGTCGGTCAACACGTAACCGGGAGTCGTTCCCAGACCTGCCACGGCGCGACGCATCCCCTCGATGTTGGCGACGTGGACGCCGATCCGATCGATTTCCTCGGCCTCGATGAACACGACACTCCAGGCGAGGGCCAACCGGGTGATCTTGGGGAACAGTTCCTCGCGGCGTTTCTCGGTCAGCTTCTTCGAATCGTTCAGGTCGGCCAGCGACGCGTACGGTTTGGGGCCCAGGATGCAGGCTGCCACGGTCAGCGGACCCGCACACGCGCCTCGACCCGCCTCGTCGACGCCCGCTACCGGTCCCAGACCGCCTCGATCGAGGGCCGACTCCATCGTCCGTAGGCCCGAGGACCTACGAATGACAGGGCGGGGTGGCCACGGCGGGCGGCCACGCGATCGACTGGTACTGACCATCGGTGCTGTCGGCTCACTGCCCCTGGATGTCCGGGGAGTCCAGGGTCCCCCAGCGCGAGGGCGGAAGTGCGATCAAGAACGCCTTGCCGATGACGTTGTCGACGGGAACCGTGCCCATCAGTTCGTCGGATACGTGAAACCTGGAGTCGGCGGAGTTGCTTCGGTTGTCCCCCATGACCCACAGGTTGCCTTCGGGGACCGTCACCGCGGGGAAACAGCGTCCGGATTTCAATTCGGTGTCACACGTCAACGTCCCTGGCGTGAACGGGAAATCCATTTGTACATACGGCTCGTCCAACGGTTTGCCGTCGACGAGAACCCGTCCCTGATCATCGCAGCACTCGACCGTTTGGCCACCGGTCGCGATGACTCGCTTGACCAGATCGTTCTCGTCCGGAGCCACTATGCCGATGAGCGAACCCACTTCCTGGGCCCCGCGGACGATCGTGTTGTCCGATCGCGTGGACACGAAGTCGCTGTTCCACGAATCCGGCCCACGGAAGACGACGACATCTCCTGGTTTCGGATCGCCGAAGCGGTAGCCGATCTTCTCCACGACGATCCGGTCCCCGGTGCATCCGGCACAACCGTGCAGCGTCGGCTCCATCGACTCGGACGGAATCAGATACACGCGTGCGATGAATGTCTGCAGCAGAAAACTCAGGACCAGAGCGACCAGAACGAGGATCGGCAGTTCACGCCAGAACGAACGCTGCTTCTTCTTTTCCTTACGGGGTGCAGTCGGCTCCTCGGAGCGCGACTCGGATCGATCGTGTGGATCCTGCGGGGCATCTGACACCGCACCAGATTAGCTGCACCCGGTTTCCGCGATCGACCGGTACACCGAAAGCACGACAGCCGCACCACCCCTGACGGGGCGATGCGGCTGTCGTGTGAATACGGCCGGACGCACTTACTTCAGCGCTTTTCCTTGATCTTGGCGGCCTTGCCACGCAGATCGCGGAGGTAGTACAGCTTGGCGCGACGAACGTCACCGCGGGTGAGGACGTCGATCTGCGCGATGTTGGGGCTGTGGACCGGGAAGGTGCGCTCGACACCGACGCCGAACGACACCTTACGAACGGTGAACGTCTCACGAACGCCACCACCCTGGCGGCGAATCACGACGCCCTTGAAGATCTGCACGCGCTCTTTCGAGCCTTCGATAACCTTGACGTGCACGTTGAGCGTGTCGCCGGGACGGAAGTCAGGAATGTCGCTGCGCAGCGACTGCTTGTCCAAGAAATCCAGAGTGTTCATCGGTGTGGCCATCCTTGCGTTCTTCGCACGAGTAGAGGAACCGAGCGGTACCGCACGTTCGGAAAGAAATCCGACTACACGGAACTCGGCTGGTTCGTACTCCGATTAGGTCTGTGCCTGGTACAGGCAACCCGACCATTGTGCCAGACCACCGAGGGTAACGCGAAATCGCCTCGGCGACCGCCGGCGGGCGTTCCGGTGTCACTCGGTCGGGGCAGGCGCCGCCTGAACTGTCCGGTCCAGTTCGTCCTCCGTCGCCGCGAGCGCGTGGTCGATGCTGGGCTTTCCTGCCACCAGATCCTGCAGGTAGATCTTCGCGCGAATCGCGGGACGACGAATGGTGCGTTCTCGCCGCAACGAGCGTTCCATCTTCCGGGGTCGGCGGGTGTAACGCCACCGCGCCCACGGCGAGCCCGGCCTGCCCAGACGAAGGGCGCCGACGAACAGGATGGGAGCGAAGAACAACCCGATCAATCCGGTCCAGATCTTCCCCTTCGCCAGCACGACAGCGCACAGTGCGAGATGGGCCAACGCCAGTGCAACGAACCCCGCCCGGATCACCGGGTCGGCGTCCGCGCGGATATCGGCGATGTTCAGCAGCGCAAGCGGGTGAAAACCGAGCAGCAGCAACCCCGTCCCGGCGACGGCGACGAACACGGCGTCGACGGATGCTCGGCCCTGCTCGGACCAGTAGACGTCCTTCAGATAGAACACCAGTGCGAACTCGTCGAGAACGAGTGCAGCGCCCACGCCGAACAGGGCTGCGAGGACGGCTCCCGTCTCCCGAGTGCCGTCCTCGAACACCGCAACGAGCGAGATGCCGGACACGAGCATGAGCACGATCCCAAAGACGACGTGGTGGATGTGCTGGCCCCCGGGAGTGATGTTGCCCGGCCACCACTTCACCTGAGCCCGAATCATCCTGACGCTGAGCCTGATCAGCAGAAACCCGGCGAGGAAGCCGAGAAGGAAGCAGAGCAACGGCAGTCGTCCGTGCGCGACGATCTCGCGATCCAACCAACTCACCGCTGCATCGTGCTCCTCGTGGACGGGCGTGCCACCCGTCGCATGCTACTTACCGAATCCGGCCTTGCGCAGCGCATCGGCCATCGACCCACCGGCAGGCGCGGCGGCCTGCCGTCCACCGCGGTTCTCCCGCCGGGGCTGCTGACGCCGGTCCTGGCCGTCACCACCGCGTGGAGCGCCCGCGCCGCGGGAACCACCACCGCGGGGACCACCGGTGCTGCGCGGCTTGTCCTTCGCGGACGCACCCGGCTCGTCGTCGAGGCGCAGACTCAGCCCGATGCGCTGGCGCGGAATGTCGACCTCCATGACCTTGACCTTCACGACGTCGCCGCTCTTGACGACTTCCCTGGGGTCCTTGACGAAGTTGTGCGACATCGCGGAGACGTGAACGAGCCCGTCCTGGTGCACACCGACGTCGACGAATGCGCCGAACGCCGCGACGTTGGTGACCACGCCCTCCAGAGTCATCCCGGGCCGAAGATCCGCGACCTTCTCGATTCCGGCCGCGAAAGTGGCCGTCTTGAATTCGGGGCGCGGGTCACGGCCGGGCTTCTCGAGTTCGGTGATGATGTCGCTGACGGTCGGGATTCCGAACCGGTCGTCGGCGAAGGTCCGTGGGTCGAGTCCGCGGAGCAGCGACGTGTTGCCGATGACCTCGCGTACGCCGACTCCTGCCGAATCGACGATCTTGCGCACCACGGGGTATGCCTCGGGGTGGACACTCGAACGGTCGAGCGGATCGTCCCCGCCGGAGATACGGAGGAAGCCCGCGCACTGCTCGAATGCCTTGGGGCCCAGGCGCGCAACATCCTTCAGTTTGGATCGGCTGGCGAACGGACCGTGTTGATCGCGGTGCGCCACGATACTTTCCGCCAAGGACCCGGCGATGCCGGACACACGGGACAACAGCGGCACCGAAGCCGTGTTGACATCCACACCCACCGCGTTCACCGCGTCTTCGACGACGGCACCGAGCGAGCGCGCGAGAAGGGACTCGGAGATGTCGTGCTGATACTGGCCGACACCGATGGATTTGGGATCGATCTTGACCAGCTCGGCCAGCGGATCCTGGAGACGACGCGCGATCGACACCGCACCGCGGATGGACACGTCGAGCTCGGGAAGCTCGCTCGATGCGTAGGCCGAAGCGGAATAGACCGACGCGCCTGCCTCGGACACGACGATCTTGGTCAGACCTGCCGCCGGGTACTTCGCGATCAGCTCCGCCGCCAACGAATCGGTCTCGCGTGACGCAGTGCCGTTGCCGATGGCGATGAGCTGCACGGAATGTTTGGCCGCCAACGCTGCCAGGGTGGCCAGAGCCTGATCCCACTTGCCCTGCGGCTTGTGCGGATAGATCGTGTCGTAGTCCACGACCTTTCCGGTGGAATCCACGACGGCGACCTTGGTTCCGGTGCGGAACCCCGGGTCGAGCCCCATCGTCGCGCGGTTGCCTGCCGGTGCCGCGAGCAACAGGTCCTTCAGGTTGGAGGCGAACACGTCGACGGCGTCCTTCTCCGCGGACTGACGCAGTCGCATGCGAACGTCGATCGCGAGCGTCACCACGAGCTTGGTTCGCCACGCCCACCGGACGGTGTCGAGCAACCAGCGGTCCGCGAGACGACCACGATCCGCGATGCCGAACTTCGCGGCGATTCGACCTTCGTACACCGTCGGGACGCCGGGGGCCTGCTCCTCCTGCTCGGGTTCGAGGCCGAGCGAGAGCACCTCCTCCTTCTCTCCACGCAGTGCAGCGAGAATGCGGTGCGACGGCAGGGTCGTGAACGGCTCGGAGAATTCGAAGTAATCGGCGAACTTCGCGCCCTCGTCTTCTTTGCCCTTGCGCACCGTGGAGGTCAACTGACCACGGGTCCACATGAGTTCACGAAGCTCACCGACGAGATCGGCGTCCTCGGCGAACCGCTCGACCAGAATGGCCCGCGCACCGTCGAGTTGCTCGGTGTCGAACGACGCAGGATCGGTGTCGGGGTTCGTGATGAGTGCGTCGGCGACCGGTTCGTGGCCGGCTTCGCGAGCGATCTGAGCCTTGGTGCGCCGCTTCGGCTTGAACGGCAGGTAGATGTCTTCGACACGGGCTTTGGTCTCGGCGAGCATCAACGACTGTTCGAGCGCCTCGTCCAGCTTTCCCTGCGAGCGAATGGACTCGATGACTGCGTCACGACGCTCGTCGAGCTCACGCAGGTAGCGTAGGCGCTCTTCGAGTTGCCGCAGTTGCGCGTCGTCGAGCATGCCGGTGACTTCCTTGCGGTACCGGGCGATGAACGGGACCGTCGATCCGCCGTCGAGAAGGTCCACCGCTGCGGCGACCTGATCCTCGCGGACGTCGAGTTCCTCGGCTATGCGCTTGTTCACAGTTTTCAGAGCAATCGTCACGGCGCACGACCCTACAGCTAGTGTGGGACATGTTGTTCGACGGACCAGTGTGGGAGAACTCGAGATGTCCAGGCCGATGCAAGTCCTGGCAGTTTCCTGCGCCGCACTCCTCGCCGCGATAACGGTTCTCTTCTCTGGCTGCAGCGTCCCCGAGGACTCGGCCGTCAGCGGCACTCCGAGCACGAGCGAATCACCATTTCCCGATACCGAGGTCGTCGACGACCTCGACCTCGACTCCCGCATCCCCGAAGCACTCCGTTCCTCCGCCGAACGTGGCGCCGACGTGGACTTCGCGTTGTTGGATCGCGTGACCGGAGATTATTTCGCCGCGGGTGACACCGAACAGATCGAGACGGCGTCGGTGTCGAAGCTCTTCATCGCGGACGACGTGCTGAAGGGCGCGGAACTGGCAGGCGTACCGGTCGACGCCGACGACCTGGAGGCGATGACGACGATGCTCGAGTCGTCGGACGACAACGCCGCGAACACCCTCTGGTACAAGTACGGCGCGGGTGACATCGTCACGCGCATCGCGCAGCGATACGAGCTGACCGCAACGGCGCCGCCGTGGGACGGCCAGTGGTGGAACACGACGACGACGGCCGCCGAACTCGTGCGCTACTACTCTGCGGTGCTCGACGGGTCCGGTGGGCTGTCCCCCGCGTCGACCTCGCTCATGATCGGCCTTCTCCGCGAGTCGACTCCCGTGGCCACCGACGGTTATCACCAGCATTTCGGCATCGTGGACGGACTTCCCGGTGAGCCGGTGCACGCCATCAAGCAGGGGTGGATGTGTTGCATCGCGGATCGCTGGCTGCATCTGTCCACCGGCACCGTGGGCGTCGACAACCGATTCGTGGTGGCCTTGATCTCGCGGGAAGAGATCCACTACGAGGACGACATGGATCACTACCCCGATACCGCCGTGGTGGACGTGACCGACGACAGCAGCGCTCAGCATGCGCGTGACACACTCACCGGGTTCGTGACGATGTTGTTCCCGGACGGGAAGGTCGACTGACCGGGCTTTTACAGGTCGGACTGCCCGTCCGAATCGGCGAGCAGGTCCGGTCGTCGTTCCCGCGTCCGGGCAAGGGACTGTTCGCGCCGCCACGCCGCGATTCTGGCGTGGTCACCGGAGAGCAGAACGTCGGGGACGTCGTGCCCTCTCCACGTCACCGGTCGCGTGTAGCTCGGCCCTTCCAACAACCCGTCGGAGAACGAATCCTCCTGATGGGATTGTTGGTTTCCGAGTACGCCCGGCATCAGTCTCACGACGGCTTCGCTCATGACGAGCACGGCGGCTTCACCGCCGATGAGCACGTAATCGCCGATGCTCACTTCCTCGACGCGTACACGCGTCGAGGCTTCGTCGAATACCCGTTGGTCGATACCCTCGTAACGTCCGCACGCGAACACCAGATGCTGTTCCCGAGACCATCTTTCGGCTGTGCGCTGCGTGAACGGCACCCCGGCAGGGGTGGGAACGACCAGAAGAGACTCCGGCGTCAGAACGTCGTCGAGCGCATCACCCCACACCGTGGGCTTCATGACCATTCCCGGTCCACCGCCGTACGGAGAATCGTCGACGGCCTTGTGCACGTCGTGGGTCCAGGCGCGCAGATCGTGCACATCGACGGACACGAGACCCTTGTCGATTGCCTTGCCCAGCAACGCTGTTCGAAGCGGCTCCAGATACTCCGGGAAGATGGTCACCACGGAGAGGCGCATCAGGGCTCCGGATCCAGCAAACCCTCGGGTGGATCGATCACGACACCGTCGGTCAGCGATACGGACGTGACGATCGCCGCGACGAACGGGACCAGAATCTCGGCGCGGGATCCGTCGGCCGGTGAGATCGACAGCAGCTCTCCCGCGGCGGAGTGGAGCACTTCCTTCACCGTCCCGACCTCGGTGCCGTCGACGTGGCGGACCGACAGTCCTTCCAGTTCGTGGTCGTAGAATTCGTCCGGATCGTCGGACGGGGGCAGGTCGTCCGACTCGACGAAGAACAGGGTGCCTCGAAGGGCATCGGCGGCCGCCCGGTCCGCTATGCCCTTCAAGCGCAGCAGAAGCCGCCCGGAGTGTTCCCGGGCGGCTTCCACTGTGTAGGACATCGTGTCGGTTCGGTTACGTGGTGCACGTCCGCGAAGCTCCGAGCCGACGGCGAAGCGGGCATCGGGATCGTCGGTGCGAACCTCGACGACCAGCTCCCCTTTGACGCCGTGCGACTTCGCCACACGACCGACTACGAGTTCCATCGTCGGTTCTTATTGATCGGTGTCGACGACGTCGACGCGGATTCCGCGTCCGCCGATACCGGAGACGAGCGTGCGCAGCGCGGTGGCCGTGCGGCCGCCGCGTCCGATCACCTTGCCGAGATCGTCGGGATGCACGTGCACCTCGACGGTGCGCCCGCGGCGTCCGGTGATCAGCTCGACGCGTACGTCGTCAGGATTGGCGACGATGCCGCGAACGAGATGTTCGACGGCATCGGCGACAACTGCACTCACTTCTCAGCAGCCTCGGCGGCCGGCGCGTCTGCCGTCTCGGTGGCAGCGGCGTCGTCGGCCTTTGCAGCGTCGTCGGCCTTGGGGGCCTTCTTCTTCTTTGCCGTGGTTGCGTCACCGAGCGGCTCGGCGTCGGCCTGAGCGAGTGCTGCGTTGAACAGGTCCAGCTTGGACGGCTTGGGCTCTGCGACGCGCAGGGTGCCCTCGGCGCCGGGGAGGCCCTTGAACTTCTGCCAGTCACCGGTGATCTTCAGCAGAGCCTCGACGGGCTCGGTCGGCAGAGCACCGACGCCCAGCCAGTACTGTGCGCGCTCGGAGTCGATGTCGATGATGCTGGGGTCCTGCTTGGGCTCGTACTTGCCGATGGTCTCGATCGCACGGCCGTTGCGGCGGGTGCGAGAGTCGGCGATGACGACGCGGTAGTGCGGGGTGCGGATCTTGCCGATACGCATGAGCTTGATCTTGACAGCCATGAAGGTGAAGCCTCTTTCGTTGTGGTCACGGCGCAATTCAGCGGTGCGCACGGACTGCGCACCCGGTTTTGCGTTGATGGGGGTGTTGTGACCGCCGTACGGTACGTAACCGGTGACGGGCGAACAGCGTCTTATTGTGCCAGACGCACCCCGATGTCGGTTAATCGGTGTCAAGCGACGAGCAGAATCGCCAGCGCAGGGAGCGCATTGTTGGTCGAGTGGGCGATCGTCGACGACATCACCGAGCCGGATCTCATGCGTGCGATACCGATGGCCAGGCCTCCCCACACGAGAATCACGAGCCGCCATCCCTCCCGGTGCCAGAGCGCGAACGCAACAGCGGTGACGACGAGAATCACCCACTTGTTTCCCAGCCACGCACCCCGCATCGGGGGTACACGCCGTTCGAGAGCGCCCCAGGCCATGCCGCGAAACATCACCTCCTCACAGAACGGTGCACCGAGCCAGATCCACAGAGCCAGAACGATTTTCCACGTCGGCGACAACACCCCGAGCCCGGCGAGGGGCACCTGGTCCCCCAGGTCCGTCTGCGACAGTACGACCAAGGCCAGCACGATCGCGCCCGCCAACGCTGCAAGACCCCAGATCAGACCCGTTCTGAGTTGGTTGCCGAACTCCGTCGCGGAGGTGGGAAGGCCGAAGTCGACGACGGGCCCGTTGCCGCGCCTCCAGCTGATCGCGAGCGACAACGTCAGGGCAGCCAGGCTCGGAAGCATGATCGCCAACACGTAGACGCCCGGCACGTCGGTGTCGAACACCAGGGGCGCGAGAAGGAAGCCCGCGAGGTTGACGAGCAGTACCGTCGACGCCGCCGGGATTCCCCACCGACCACGCGGCCGTCGGCGCGCGGCGGCCTCCTCGGCTCGCCAGTACGAGGCAGAACCGGAACTGTCGTGGTGCACCGCATTCATCGGTGCCATCCCCGTCCAGCTGGGCTCGCCGGACCGGTCGGGGCCGGTGCGCGGGTCGGGTCCGTAGGGTGATGTCACGCTGGGCGCTTGGTCGGAATTCCGCGCAATACGATCACGTCGGGCGAGGACAGTACATCCGGCCCGGTTCGTGGGTCCTCGGAGTACACGAGCAGATCGGCCGGCGCCCCGTGCTCGAGACCGGCTTGGCCGAGCCAGGTCCGCGCGTTCCAACTGGCAGCGCCGAGTGCGTCGGTGGGAGACATCCCGATACGGGTGAGTGCATGGACCTCGTCGGCGATCCGGCCGTGCCGAATCGATCCGCCTGCGTCGGTGCCCGCGAAGATGGGCACACCCGCGTCGTGCGCGCGACCCACCGTGTCCGCGACGCGTGAATGCAGGTCGCGCATGTGGCGTGCGTACACCGGATACTTCGTCGCGGAATCGGCGATCGACGGGAAGGTCTCGATGTTGACGAGTGTCGGTACCAGTGCGGTCCCGTGCTCGACCATCATGTCCACGGTCTCGTCGGTCAGCCCGGTACCGTGCTCGATGCAGTCGATGCCCGCACCGATCAACCCGGGCAGCGCATCCTCACCGAACACGTGCGCGGTGACGCGTGCACCCTCCTCGTGGGCGGCGTCGATCGCTGCCTTCAAGATCTGTTCGTCCCACAGCGGGCGCAGATCCCCGACACTGCGGTCGATCCAGTCCCCCACGAGCTTGACCCAACCGTCCCCGAATCGGGCTTGCTGACGGACGGCGTCGGGTAACTGCGATTCGTCCTCGATGTCCACCGCCAGACCGGGGATGTACCGCTTCGGCGACGCTATGTGCCGTCCCGCCCGAATGATTCGCGGCAGGTCCTCGTAGTCGTCGAGGACACGCGTGTCCACCGGTGATCCGGCGTCGCGCAACAGCAGAGCCCCCACGTCACGTTCGGTGCGGGCCTGCTCGATCGACCCCGCCAGATCCTCGTGGCCGCCGCCGTACTTGATGCCGACGTGGCAGTGCGCGTCGACCAGCCCGGGAAGGATCCAACCGTCGTCCGCAAGCGTGTCGGCTCCCGCGACGGGCTCCGACGACACCGCGCCGTCGACTATCCAGATCTCGACGAGGCTCTCGGACGGAAGTGCCCGTCCTCGTACCCGATACGCGGCCACGGCCGATCTACTTCTTCGGCAGCTTCAGCTGTGACAGGTCGATGCCTTCGAGTCCCGGAGGAAGCTGGTCGAGCCCTTTGGGCATGGACGACAGGTCCGGCATGCCCGCAGGCATACCTCCGGGCATGCCCGGGAAGCCGCCGCGGATCTTGGGCTGAGTCGGCCCCCGACCGCCCTTCTTGCCTTTCTTGCCCTTCTTGTTCCTGACCTGCTTGCGCGCGCCCGGCATGCCCATCCGGCCTGCCATGGCGGACATCATCTTTCGAGCTTCGAAGAAACGATCGACGAGTTGGTTGACGTCGGAGACCTTCACGCCCGAGCCGTTGGCGATACGCAGACGACGTGACGCGTTGATGATCTTGGGGTCGGTGCGCTCCTGCGGCGTCATGCCGCGAATGATCGCCTGCACTCGATCCAACTGCTTCTCGTCGACGTTGGCCAGTTCTTTCATCTGGCCGGCGCCGGGCAGCATGCCCAGGAGATTGCCGATGGGGCCCATCTTGCGAACGGCCATCATCTGTTCGAGGAAGTCGTCGAGCGTGAGCTGGCCGGAGCCGATCTTGTTGGCCGTGGCCTCGGCCTGCTCGGCGTCGAAATGCTGCTCGGCCTGCTCGATCAGGCTGAGTACGTCACCCATACCGAGGATGCGGCTGGCCATGCGGTCGGGGTGGAAGACGTCGAAGTCCTCGAGCTTCTCACCGGTCGACGCGAACATGATGGGCTCGCCGGTCACCTCGCGGACGCTCAGTGCCGCGCCGCCGCGTGCGTCGCCGTCGAGCTTGGTCAGTACGACACCGGTGAATCCGACGCCGTCCCGGAAGGCCTGCGCGGTGCTGACCGCGTCCTGGCCGACCATCGCGTCGAGGACGAACAGTGTTTCGTCCGGCTGAACCGCGTCGCGAATACCCGCGGCCTGGTTCATCAGGTCGGTGTCGATACCTAGGCGGCCTGCGGTGTCGACGATGACGATGTCGAATTGTTTGGCGCGAGCCTCGGCGACGCCTGCGCGTGCGACCTCGACGGGATCGGCTGCCGAGATGCCGAGCGCGTTCTCCCCGCCGCCGATGGACGTTCCCGGGTGCGGCGCGAACACTGTTGCGCCTGCTCGTTCACCGACGATCTGCAGCTGGCTGACTGCGCCCGGGCGCTGGAGGTCGCACGCGACGAGCAAGGGTGTGTGCCCCTGGTCCTTCAGCCACCTGGCCAGCTTGCCCGCCAGCGTGGTCTTACCCGATCCCTGAAGACCGGCGAGCATGATCACCGTCGGCGGGGTCTTCGCGAACTGCAGGCGGCGGGTCTCGCCTCCGAGGATCCCGACGAGTTCCTCGTTGACGATCTTGACGACCTGCTGCGCAGGGTTGAGAGCACCCGAGACCTCCGCGCCCTTGGCGCGCGTCTTGATGCGGGTGATGAACTCGCGGACGACGGGCAGAGCCACGTCGGCCTCGAGCAACGCGAGCCGGATCTCACGGGCCGTGGCGTCGATGTCGGCACCGGAGAGCCGCCCCTTGCCCCGCAGGTCCTTGAGGGTTCCGGTCAACCTGTCGGAAAGGGATTCGAACACCGATTGCACTCCTGAGCCGATAGCGAGTATTAGCCGACAGCGGGTCGAGCCTGCCGCCCCGCCACGTACGTCGCACCCAGCCTAGCGCCCGCGGCGGTGAGGCGTGGACAGCGCGTGCTCGGTCAAGCGTTGCGCGCGGTGTCGTTCCACGTGACGGACACTCCCCGCGTGGCCAGCCAGACGGACGGATCGGTCTTGATCCCGGATGCGTCGTGCACCTCGAAGTGAAGGTGCGGGCCGGTGGACTGGCCGCGATTTCCGACCGTCGCGATCTGCTGACCTGCGGCGACCTGCTGCCCTTCGGCGACCTCGTAGGTGTCCACGTGGCCGTAGACCGTCTCGGTCCCGTCGGCGTGCAGCACTTTGACCCACAGACCGAAACCGGACGCAGGTCCCGCGGCCGTCACCACTCCGTCGGCGGCTGCGAGTACCGGCGTGCCGATCGGGGCAGCGATGTCGATCCCGCCGTGGTGCGTACCCCAGCGCTGACCGAACGTGGAGGTCAACACTCCGGACACCGGCTGCACTGCTTTGTCCTTGAGAGGTGCAAGCCCCTGCAGCAGATCCTGCGCCGCGGCACCGACATCGGGAAGACCCAGTGCGGGCAGATCAGAGGTGTCCGGGATCTCGACACCCGGCGGCAACTGGAAGCCCTCCGGAATCAGGTTCTCCGGCAATTGAACTCCGGCGGGCAACTCGAAGCCCGCGGGAAGCAGATTCTGCGGAATCCCGAAGGCTTGACTCGCCGCGGGGGCGTCGGGCAGCGGAGCCGGAGCCGCCGTGGCGGTCCCGGTTCCCAGTTGCGCCGCACCGGCGACGATCGCACCTGTTGCGGCGACGATGGTCGCCGTCTTGATTCCCGAATCCTTCGAATCGTCCTGAGCTCTGTGACGCCCGCGTGGTGTCGTCGAATCTGTCGTGGTCGGAACATAAATGTTCGACCGCCGGTGGGCTCCCACAGTCAGTACCTCATCAGTCGTCGGCGAGGCATGGAAAAACGCCCCGAGCAGGGCTGTTTCGCATGCATTGCGCTCTCGTTCACAAGTTGTTCCTGTGGCGAGAAACGTAACAAAACGATCTCGCCCGCAGACACCGTAACCGAATCTTTATGAAAACTCACAAGCGCAGTCGGAACGGCGCGTCGATCGGTACGCCGGGTCAGGTTCCTTCCGGCTTTTCCGGAGGTTTCGGTGGTTCCGGAGCGGGGACCACCGCGAGCAGCGCTCGCTCGATGTCCTCCCTCGTCGCCCGCGTGTCGGTTCCCGACAGATCGATGCAGAACGCATCGACGACGGACGTACCGAGCGTGGCCACCCGCGCCCATCTCACGTCCGCGCCCAGCTTCTCCAACGCAGTCGCAAGACGGCACAGCAGCCCGAGCCTGTCCTCGGCTCTGAGCTCGAGCACCACCTGCCCCGAGTCCGACCCGTCGAACCACAGCACCCGCGGAGGCGCTTGCGCGTACACGACAGGAACTGCCGAGTCGTCCTCCGGCTCGGTCGACTCCCCGGCCCGATCGTCCAGCGGAATCGGCTGAGCGTCCCGTTCCTTGGCATCGAGCAACGCGATCAGGTCCAGTTCACCCGCCTGGGCACGAATGATCTCCTGACGCAGCAGCCCAGCTTGAGGCGGCGTCCCGAACAGCGGCGCGACGGCGAACGAATTGACCGCCGAACCGTCGTGACTGCCCAGCGACGCCGACAGCACGCGCAACGAGTGCAGCGCGAGCACACCGGCAGCGTCGGACAGCAGACCCGGTGTGTCCGGAGCGACGACGGTTACGACATAGGTGTGCATACCGTCGGTCGGCTGCAGATCGACGTGTACGCCGCCCTTCTCCGCCAGAGCGATGTGCGCGGGATCGAGCGGGTCGGGCGTCGGCAGGCTTTCGCCCGCCATCACCATGCGGCATCGGCGCACGAGTTCCCGGATCAACGACGCCTTCCAGTCACCCCATACTCCGGGCCCGGTCGCGAGGGAATCGGCTTCGGCGAGTGCATGCAGCAGTTCCAGCAGAACCGTGTCCGCACCGAGAGTGTTCACGACGGTCTCCACCGTCGCCGGGTCGTCGAGGTCGCGGCGGGTCGCGGTCTCCGGAAGGAGAAGGTGATAGCGAACCATTGCACTGAGCAATGCGACGTCCGACGGCCACAGTCCCAGCCTGTTTCCGATCTGCGTGGCGAGTTCCGCGCCGACCACACTGTGGTCTCCCCCGCGTCCCTTTCCGATGTCGTGGATCAAAGCGCCGAGCACCAGAAGATCCGGGCGAGCCACCCGTGTCGTCAGAGCACTTGCGTACGCGGCGGTTTCGACGAGGTGCCGATCCACCGTCCAGGTGTGCACGGCGTCGCGGGGCGGAAGATCCCGCACCGCACCCCATTCGGGAATCAACCGACCCCACAACCCTGTTCGGTCAAGCGCTTCGATCGCGGCAATGGCGCGACGTCCGGAACCGAGCAGAACGAGCAAGTCGTTGAACGCTTCCTTCGGCCACGGCTCGCGCAGTTCGGGTGCGCTGTCGGACAATCGATTGAGCGTCGACGCCGACATCGGCATCCCCGTCTGCGCCGACGCGGCGGCCACTCGCGTGATCAGTCCGGGATCCTTCCCCGGACGTGCATCGCGCGCGAGCACCACTTCGCCTGCATGCTCGACGACTCCCTCGTCCAGCGGGCGACGGACCGGTGCGCGGCGCAGCCGCGAGAGCCCGCGTCGTGGAAGGGAGTTCCCCGCAGTACGCAAACCCACGTCCACGGAATAGCTGATGGTTCGGGCCGAGTCGCTGAGAACGCGCGCGAGATCGAATCGATCGCCGATACGCAACGCGGCACCGATCTCGTCGGCGTCCTGTGCCCGCAGTTGATCGCGCGCTCGACCGGCGACACGGTGAAGTTCGGTGCGGACATCGAGAAGTCGACCGTGCGCGAAGGCCAGTCCGCCGCCGGGAGACGACGGGCCGAGACCGGGCATACCGTCGGTCAGTTGCGCGATGGCGAGGGCGTCGAGGAGCTGGACGTCGCGGAGCCCGCCCCGGCCACTCTTGAGATCAGGTTCGGCGCGGTGGGCGATTTCACCGCTTCTGGACCACCGCGAGGAGGTCTGGGTGATGAGTTCGTCGAAGCGCGACCGTATTCCGGTACGCCACTCCCTACGTACCCCGCCGATCAGCAAATTGCTCAGTTCCACGTCACCGGCGATGTGACGAGCTTCGAGCATCCCGAGCGCCGCGGTCATGTCCGTCGCGGCGACCTGCAGTGCCTGCGGCACCGTCCGCACGCTGTGGTCGAGCTTGATGTGCGCGTCCCACAGCGGATACCAGAGTTTGTCGGCGACCTCGGCGACGATCTCGGGGCTCATGTCGTCGTGCAGCAGAATCAGGTCGAGATCGGAGTACGGAAGCAGTTCGCGCCGCGCGAGGCCACCGACAGCCACGATCGCGAATCCCGAATCGGGTTTGATTCCCAGCTCGGATCCCTTGGTGGTGAGCCAGAACTCGTGTAGATCGACGAGGGCTTGCCGCAGCGAGGGCGCGTCGAGTCGACGGTTGCGTGCCCCGCCGTCGAGCAGCTGTTTCCTGGCGCGCGCGAGGTCGGCGGCCGCGCCGGACCTGTCGTTCGACGCCGAGCCCTTCGGTGTGGAGCCCTTCGAGACCGACGGCCCCGATCCCCCGGCGTGAGCCGAGGAATCGAGGCCGCCTGTCCGAGACCCGTGTGGGTCAGAGCGCATCGGCGCCACGTTCTCCGGTACGCACTCGGATGACCGAGTCGACCGGCGAGACCCATACCTTGCCGTCGCCGATCTTGCCGGTGCGAGCGGCTTCGACGATGACCTCGACGACCTTCTCGACCGCCGCGTCGTCGACGACGACCTCGACGCGCACCTTCGGAACGAAGTCCACGGAGTACTCGGCGCCGCGGTAGACCTCGGTGTGGCCCTTCTGGCGCCCGTATCCCTGAACTTCACTGACCGTCATGCCAAGCACGCCGGCCTGTTCGAGGCCCGTCTTGACGTCCTCCAGCGTGAACGGTTTGACGATTGCCGTGATCAGCTTCATTGTTCTGCTTCCCTTCACAAGCTCTTGATGTGCCCGGTTGCATGCGGAGCGAGAGTTCTCGCTCTTATCTCTACCTTGTCAGGCGAAGTCGTACGCGGTCTCGGCGTGTTCTGCCTCGTCGATTCCGTTGGCTTCTTCCTCGTCGGACACACGCCACCCGAGCGGCTTGAGAGCAAAGGCGATGACCGCGGTGACGATGGCGGTGAAGATGAGTGCGAACAGCGCGATCACGATCTGCACGACGAGCTGCTTGTAGTCACCACCGTAGAACAGGCCGGTCTCGGAACCGAGGAAGCCGATCGCGATGGTGCCCCAGAGGCCGGCGACGAGGTGCACGCCGACGACGTCGAGCGAGTCGTCGTAACCGAACTTGAACTTCAGGCCGACAGCAAGTGCGGAGAGGACACCTGCGATGACGCCGAGGATCATCGAGCCGACAGGCGTGAGTGCTCCCGCGGCGGGGGTGATGGCCACGAGGCCTGCGACGATGCCCGACGCGGCACCGAGGCTGGTGGCGTGTCCGTCGCGGATGCGCTCGGTGATGAGCCAGCCTGCGATGGCGGCCGCGGTGGCGGCAGTGGTGTTGACCCAGGCGAGTCCGGCTGCGCCGTCGGCAGCGAAGGCGGAACCGGCGTTGAAGCCGAACCAACCGAACCACAGGAGTGCCGCACCGAGCATGACGAACGGGAGGTTGTGCGGCCGGAAGGCGATCTTGCCGAAGCCGATGCGCTTGCCGATGATGAGGGCCAGGACGAGGCCTGCGATGCCGGCGTTGATGTGAACGACCGTGCCTCCGGCGAAGTCGATCGGCGCGACCGAGGCGACCAGTCCGCCTTCTCCGTCGTCGGTGGTGCCGAAGATCTTCGCGGCGAGCCCGTCCTCGGAGCCCGAGAGCAGTCCGCCACCCCACACCATGTGTGCGAGCGGGAAGTACGCGAGGGTGACCCAGATACCTGCGAATGCGAGCCACGTTCCGTACTTGACGCGGCCTGCGATGGAGCCGGAGATCAGGGCGACGGTGATGATCGCGAAGGTGACCTGGAATGCAACATCGATGATGTTGGCGTATCCCCACGCTCCGGCGATGAAGTTACCGTCGGCGTCGGTGATGGAATCCTTGAGACCGAAGAACTCGAAGGGGTTGGCGAACAGGCCGCCGATGTCCTCGGTTCCGTACGACATCGACCATCCCCACAGGAAGTAGATGATCGCGACGACGGTCATCGACCCGAACGACATCATCATCATGTTCAGGACGGATTTCTGCTGCGACATTCCGCCGTAGAAGAACGCCAGGCCCGGCGTCATCAGCAGCACCAGTGATGCTGCGATCAGCATCCAAGCGGCGTTGCCGGAGTTGGCCAATACATCCTCGGGACTCACGTACACCCTCCATTTCTCCTGCGCTACCGGTCGGTGCGCCGTCAAGAACAAAGAGTGGTTTTAAGAAGTTTCATCGATGACACTCTGGTGTTTCGCTCATGTGAACGCATGGGCGAAATCTGTTGCCAATACGTTTCGTCCAGGCCATTCGTATTTTTCGCAATCCCGCGCTCACCCGATTTCGGACGGCGTGAGCCCTCACGCGGTCCGAAATCAGGGAACGGAATCAGCCGAGCAACGCGTCGACGAATGCCTCCGGCTCGAAGGGCGCGAGATCGTCCGCACCCTCGCCGAGACCGACGAGTTTCACGGGCACACCGAGCTCACGTTGCACCTGGAAGACGATGCCGCCCTTCGCCGTACCGTCGAGCTTGGTGAGCGCGACGCCGGTGATGTTCACCACTTCTGCGAACACCCGGGCCTGGGTCAACCCGTTCTGGCCGACGGTGGCGTCGAGCACGAGGAGCACGTCGTCGACCCGCGCGCGCTTCTCGATCACACGCTTCACCTTGCCGAGCTCGTCCATCAACCCGGACTTGGTGTGCAACCGACCCGCCGTGTCGACCACGACGACGTCCACGCCCTGCTCGATACCCTTGGTCACGGCATCGAACGCGACTGCGGCCGGATCAGCGCCTTCCTTGCCCCGCACGACGTCGGCACCGACTCGCTCGGCCCAAGTCTGCAATTGGTCCGCAGCAGCAGCACGGAACGTGTCCGCCGCGCCGAGCAGAACTCGACGGCCGTCCGCCACCAGCACGCGCGCAAGCTTGCCCGTGGTGGTCGTCTTTCCGGTGCCGTTCACTCCGACCACCAACAGAACCGCAGGAGTTCCTTCGTGTGGCAGGGCCTTGATCGAGCGATCGAGCTCGGGGCGCAGCTGAGACACCAGAATCTCCTTCAGCAGCGCCCGCGCGTCGGCCTCGGTTCTGATGCTCCTCGCTGCCATCTGCTGCCGCAGTGCCGTCATGATTTCCTGCGTCGTGGTCGATCCGAGGTCCGCGATCAGCAGCGTGTCCTCGACCTCTTCCCACGAGTCCTCGTCCAGGTCTCCACCGCCGAGCAGGCCCAACAGGCTCTTGCCCACGGCGGATTGCGACCGTGACAACCGGCCGCGAAGTCGATCGAGCCGCCCGTCGGTGGGCGCGATGTCGTCGAGGACTCGGCCGGCCGGCTCGGGCTCCGGTGTCGGCTGGGGCTCCGGTGCCGGCTCGGGCTCCGGTGCCGGCTCGGGCTCCGGTGCCGGCTCGGGCTCCGGTGTCGGCTGGGTCTCCGGTGCCGGCTCAGGCTCGGGAGTCGGCTCAGGCTCGGGAGTCGGCTCCGGCGTCGGCAGTGGCTCGGGTGACGGCTCGACGACTGGTTCGGGCCTGACGACGGGCTCGGGTCTGACGACGGGCTCGGGCTCGGCGGTTGCGGTGCCCTGGCTGAAGGAGAATCCACCGCCCGCCTTGTACCCACCGGAACGGTCTTTCTGCTCCTCGATCGTCGGGGTGTCGGACGACTTCAACGAGACACGGCGCCGACGGGACAGCACCAGCCCGGTGACGAGTGCGACGACAAGGACGGCCAGAACGGCCGCGAGGATGATCCACGCTTGGCTACTCACGTGTCCATCTTGTCAGGGCGGCGGGCTCTTCGAGTGCGCGGGCGTGCGCTGCGCCACTCCGTCAGGAGGTGGGCGCGGCCGCTGTTTCCTCGTCCGGCGCGGTCACGCTGCCGATCGTCTCCACACGGTCGCGGTTGAGCCGCTGCGAAATGACGGTCGTGATGCCGTCGCCCCGCATCGACACTCCGTAGAGAGCGTCGGCCACCTCCATCGTCGGCTTCTGGTGGGTGATCACGATCAGCTGAGACTTCTCCCGCAGTTGTTCGAACAAGCCGATCAAGCGCCGAAGGTTGGTGTCGTCGAGTGCGGCCTCCACCTCGTCCATGACGTAGAACGGGGACGGTCGGGCGCGGAAGATCGCCACCAGCATGGCCACGGCAGTCAGGGACTTCTCGCCACCCGAGAGCAGCGACAACCTCTTGACCTTCTTGCCAGGCGGACGTGCCTCGACCTCGATTCCGGTCGTGAGCATGTCTCCGGGCTCGGTCAGGATCAAACGTCCCTCGCCTCCCGGAAACAGCTTTGCAAAGACCTGCGTGAACTCCCGCTCGACGTCGAGCCAGGCATCGGTGAAGACCTGCAGGATGCGCTCGTCGACGTCCGCGACGACGTCCAGCAGATCCTTCCGAGCCGATTTCACGTCCTCCAACTGGGTGGACAGGAAGTTGTAGCGCTCCTCCAGTGCGGCGAACTCCTCCAGTGCGAGGGGGTTCACCTTGCCGAGAGTCGCCAGGTCACGTTCGGCTCGCTTCGCTCGCTTCTCCTGAGTGAGGCGGTCGAACGGCATCGGGGCCGGTGCGACCACTTGCTCACCGCGGTCCTTCGCGGCTTCGTACTCGGACATCTCCAGCTCGGTCGGCGCGAGCGCGACATCGGGTCCGTACTCGGCGACCAGATCGTCCAGGCCGATTCCGTGCTGCTCGAGAATCGTCGACTCCAGCTGTTCGATGCGAAGCGCCGCCTGCGCACGCGCCACCTCGTCACGGTGAACGGCGTCCGTGATGGACGCCAACTGGCCCTGCAGTGCACGGACCTGTTCTTTGACGCGTTCGAGTTCTGCCGTGGTGTTGGCGCGCTGTTCGGCCAGTTCGTCCCGGCGGGCTGCGGCGGCTGAGACGACATCGGCGAGTCGGGTCGCCACCCGCTCCCCTGCCGTGGCAACCGATTCCGCGACGGCAGCGGCGTGACGTCGAGCGATCATCTCCCGTTCCGCACGGGCCCGAGTCTCGCGCTCGGCCCGCGCCGCGCGACGCAAGGAATCGGCCTTTCCGCGTAGTGACTGAGCTCGTTCCTCGGCGGTGCGTACGTTCAGCCGTGCCTCCACCTCGACCGATCGCACCTCGGCCAGCGCTGCAGCTGCTGCCTCGCGCGCGTAGGTGGAGTCCTCCGAGTCGGGAGCGTCGGACGATTCCGACTGCTCGTCCTCGGCAAGACGGAGACGTTCCTCGAGCTCGGCGAGTGCCTGCACCGCGTCCTCGCGACCGCTCTCGGCCTTGGCTCGCTGATCGGACAACCGCGCGGACTCCGCGTGCGCCGATCTCGCCAGCTGGCCCAACCGGCCGAGTTGTTCGTAGACCGCGGACATCGCCGCGTCGGATTCGTTCAACGCCGCCAGTGCCTGCTCGGCGGACTCACGCCGATCGGACTGCTCTGCCAGTGCACCCGACAGCGCTGCTTCCAGTTCGGCGGATCGACGTTCCGCTGCGGCGAGTTCGACGGTCGACGTGTCGATCGCTGCCTGCACTTCCAGCGTGCTCGGTCTGCGGTCGGATCCGCCCGACACCCAGCCGGAGTCGATGTAATCGCCCGCAGTGGTCACGGCGCGGACACCGGACACGGTGCCCATGACCGACTGCGCGTCGTCGAACGACGAGACGATCACGACGTCCCCGAGCAGCGACTGCATGGCCGACGCCAGCGGCTCGGGGTAGTCGACCACGTCCAGTGCCCACCGCGCACCGTCGGGCAGGACCCCCGGCTTCGGGCGCTCGGCCGAACCCGATTCGAAGACCAGCACGGCGCGACCGCCGTCGGCTTCGTGCAATGCACGGACCGCGTCGCGAGCGACCTCGTACGAGTCGGCGAACACTGCGTCGGCGGCGGGCCCCATCGCCACGGCGACGGCCACGTCGAACCCGTCTTCGACGGTGATGCGCTCGGCCAGTAGCCCTGCAACGCCGGCCTGGCCGCGAGAGGTGAGCCAGCCCGCGCCGTCCTTGCGCTCGAGCCCCATGGTCAGAGCTTCGATGCGAGCCTGGTACGACGCCACTTTCTTGCCTGCGACACGGTCCTCGTTCTGCAATTCCGTGACACGAGCGTCTGCGCTGCGCAGCGCGGCGACGGCGCGCTCGTAGTGCGTGTCGAGGCTCAGCTCACTCGCGTCGAGACCGGAGATCTGGTCCTGGACGCTTTCGAATTCTTCCTGTGCCCGGTCACCTCGTTCGCGTGCCTCGTCGATCGCGACGGAGAGCCGGGCGACTTCGGCGTCGATGGATTCCGCCTTCGTTCGGAAAGTGTCGACCTGGCCCGACAACCGCGCGAACCCCTCACGACGGTCGGCGACGGCACGAACGGCCGCCATGTGTGCTCGTTCGGCCTCCGCGGCGGCGGACTCGCGCTCGGCCAGTTGATCGCGTGCCACTTCGAGATTTTCACGAGCGATCTCGACGGCCTCGACGAGCTCGAGCTCCTCCTCCGCCACGCGGTCGGCCTGTTGCTCGAGTTCGTCGGGATCCTGACCGCGGCCTCCTGACGGAGCCGAGTCGAGATGGCGGGCGCGCTCCTTCGCGATCCTGATGGTCGCGTTGACGCGCTCGGACAGCGCAGACAGCTGAAACCAGGTCTGCCCGGCAGCCTCGGCGCTCGGCGTGAGTCTCGCTACCGACTGTTCCAGTTCACCGAGCGCGACGTTGCCTGCTTCCAGGGTGTCCTGGACGGCTGCGTACTGTTCCCGCGCGGCGGCTTCGTCCTGCGTCTGGTTGGCGAATTCCTCACGGCGGGCGACCAGATCGTCCGCCGCGAGCCGCAGCCGCGCGTCGCGCAGGTCGGCTTGCACGGTCTGGGCTCGTCGGGCGACCTCGGCTTGTCTGCCGAGCGGTTTGAGCTGACGCCGCAGCTCGGCCGTCAGGTCCGTCAACCGCGCGAGGTTGGCCTGCATGGCATCGAGTTTGCGTACGGCCTTTTCCTTGCGCTTTCGATGCTTGAGGACACCAGCGGCTTCCTCGATGAACGCACGTCGGTCCTCGGGACGCGATTCCAGGATCGCCGCCAGACGACCCTGTCCGACGATGACGTGCATTTCACGTCCGATACCCGAGTCGCTCAGCAGCTCCTGTACGTCCATGAGGCGGCACGAGTTGCCGTTGATCTCGTACTCACCGGCACCGTCGCGGAACATGCGCCGCGTGATGGAGACCTCGGTGTAGTCGATGGGAAGTGCGCCGTCGGAATTGTCGATGGTCAACGTCACCTCGGCACGACCGAGCGGTGCGCGCCCGGATGTGCCGGCGAAGATGACGTCTTCCATCTTTCCGCCGCGTAGTGCTTTGGCGCCCTGCTCGCCCATGACCCAGGTCAACGCGTCGACGACGTTGGACTTACCCGACCCGTTGGGTCCGACCACGCAGGTGATTCCCGGTTCGAATCGAAGAGTCGTCGCCGAAGCGAAGGACTTGAAGCCCTTCAGCGTCAGACTCTTGAGATGCATGGCGTTTGACAGTACCGGGTCGCACCGACGCGCGGGCACACGCACATCACGTCACACGCGCGTCGGATCACCCCGGCGCGTCAGCGTTCGACGAAACCGATGATTCCGCCCCGGGGCGGGTCCCAGCTCTCGACGACGAGCGAGACCGACCCGGGCGTCGCGCCGCCGCGGAGAAGTGCCAGCAAGCTCTCCAGCCGGTCTCTCGGGCCTTGCGCGACCACCAGGACGCGGCCGTCGGACTGGTTGGTCGCCGATCCGATCAATCCCAGCTCGAGTGCGCGAGATCGCGTCCACCATCGAAATCCGACGCCTTGCACGTGTCCATGTACCCAAGCCGTCAATCGCTGGTCCGTCACGGCGTCAGCTTTCGCACGGATCCGTCGAAGCTCGTTGCGTACAAAGAATTGTCGTCCCAGCCCGGTCCACCGAACTCCACCGAGGACGTGAGCGGCACACCTGTGCCGACCACGCACGACGAACCCGTGGCGGGATCGACACGCAGAACGCGTCCGGCGAGATTCTGAGCCAGGTAGATCATGCCGTCGGGCCCGACGGTCATGTCGTCCGATGCAGTGAACGGACCGAACCCGTCGACGGGCAGGATTCTCGCCGGGCCGGCTGGATCGTCGACGTCGAGTGCGGTGATGCGCAACGACGGTTCGAACGTGTCGGCCACGTACAGCGCGTCTGCGTCCACCGCGATGCCGTTGGCGGTGCCGAGGTCGGTGCGGACGACCGACGGCACGTGCGGTGAGGCCGACGGAACGACGGTCAGACCTGTCGTGAGTCCGAGGTTGCGCGTGGTGAACAAAGTTCCGTCGTCCGTCCGTGCGAGACCGTTGGGCATCACGAGACCGGCGGCGTACGTGGAACGGACCCCCGACGACAGGTCCAGCATGTCCACGGTGCCGTCCGGCGTGTCGAAAAGACCTGCTGCGGTGCCGTTTCCGGTCGTGAAGTACAGCACCGAGCCATCGACGACCAATCCCCCAGGCGACGTCACGTCGTCCACGGCGACGGACCTGAGGCCGTCCTGCGAGAGCGCCTGGATCCGCCCGGGACCGAGAGGGGACGTCTCGGACAGGTACATCGTGCCGTTCTCGCCGAACGCGAGGTTCTCGAGCATGCCGTAGCCGGTGGCCACGGTACTGACCGACCACTCCGTGCACGCAGGCGCTGCGCTCGCGGCGGGAGCGGTCACCAGCAGTCCTGCGGCCAGCGTGCCTGCTACTACCGCAGCCCCGACCGTCGTCTCAGGCGTCCACACGTCAGTGGTCGATCTCGATGGCGAGACCGACCGTGGTGCCGGCCTTCAGGGTGCGACCGACGGTGCACACCTTGTCGATTGCGCGTTCGACGACGGTCAGGAGGCGTTGCTGAGCCTCCGGATCCAGTTCGCTCAGGTCGACCTTCAGGATCTCGTTCAGCTCCGGGTACAGCTCGTTCTCGCGGTCGGCGGCACCGGATACTTCGACGGTGGCGTCGTAATTGTCGCCCAGTCTGCGGGACAGCGGCAGATCCGAGCTCATTCCGGTGCAGGCCGCGAGTGCAATTTTGAGCAGTTCGCCGGGCGTGAACACGCCGTCGACCGACTCCGATCCGATCAGAACCTCGGCACCGCGTGAACTCTTGCCGGTGTATCGGCGGGTTCCGGTGCGTTCGACCCAGAGTGAAGTAGGAGTGCTCGTCTCAGCCATGAGAGCCGATTGTAGGGGCCTAGCTCACCGGTCGGGTCGTGCGCGGTCGAGGTTGGCACTTGGGGCAGCTGTACGAGCTGCGGTTCATGAACTTCTCACGACGGATGGGGCTTCCGCACCGTGAGCACGGCAAGCCTTCCTGCCCGTACGCGTCGAGGGAGCGATCGAAGTATCCCGATTCGCCGTTGACGTTCACGTACAGGGCGTCGAACGACGTTCCGCCCTGCGCCAACGCTTCGCCCATCACGGCGTGCGCTGCAGTCAACAACCGACGCAACGCCGGCCTGCTCAAGGTCTCGGCGATACGGTTTCCGTGAATCTTGGCCCGCCACAATGCTTCGTCCGCGTAGATGTTTCCGACACCGGACAGAACGGTCTGATCGAGGAGCGCTCGCTTGATCTCGGTGTGTTTGCCTCGTAGGACGTTCACGACCGACTCCGCGTCGAACAGCGGATCGACCGGATCCCGGGCGATGTGCGCGACCGGTTCGGGAACGATGGTCCCGTCGACATCCGTCAGTGGTGCAATTGCCCAACCCCCGAACGTGCGCTGGTCGACGAAACGGAGATCTGCCCCGTTGTCCAGGCGTGCGCGGATGCGAAGGTGCTTCTCGTCCGGCACCGTCGGTGGCTGTACGAGCATCTGACCGCTCATTCCGAGGTGCACGACGACGGCGATGTCGCATGGTTCGAGAGGAAGCCACAGATACTTGCCACGACGCTCGGCGGCCGCGATGCGACGTCCGCGCAGCTGTCCGACGAAATCCCGTGACCCGGGGAGGTGCCTGCGAATCGCGCGTGGGTGCAGCACGTCGACCGATTCGATCGTGGAGCCGACCACGTGCGCGGCCAATCCGAGTCGGACTACCTCGACCTCGGGAAGCTCAGGCATTCACGTCGGGGTCGGTGTCGGTGTCGGTGTCGGTGTCGACGGACAGTGCATTCCAGGCAGTGCTGGCCGCCTTCTGCTCCGCTTCTTTCTTGTTGCGGCCGACACCGACACCGAGTGCACGGCCACCGACCAGAACGGTGGCGGTGAATTCCTTGTCGTGATCGGGGCCGGTCGACGAGATCTCGTACGCAGGTACCCCGAGCGACTGTTCTGCCGTCAGCTCCTGCAGGCTCGTCTTCCAGTCGAGTCCGGCACCCAGTCGCGGTGCCCGCTCGAGCAACTCCGCGAAGAGTCGGAGAACGACTTCCCGCGCGGTGTCGATACCGTGCTGAAGGTGAATAGCACCCAGTAGCGATTCCATGCCGTCGGCCAGAATGCTCGCCTTGTCTCGGCCGCCGGTCTGCTCCTCGCCCTTGCCGAGCAGGAGGTGTGCGCCGAGACCGCCGTCGCCGAGGCCGCGCGCGACCTCGGCGAGTGCATGCATGTTGACCACGCTCGCTCGGATCTTCGCGAGCTCACCTTCGGACTTCGCCGGGTGAGCCAGGTACAGCCGCTCGGTGATGGTCAGGCCGAGGACGGAATCTCCGAGGAATTCGAGTCGTTCGTTGGTGGGCAGACCTCCCCGCTCGTACGCATACGAACGGTGTGTCAGTGCCAAGGTGAGGAGCGATTCCTCCAGAACAACGCCGAGAGCGGCGAGGAGTGACCCATGGTCGTCCTCGCCGCTACCGGCTGTTGCACTCTTCTTCGTAGCTGAGCTACGTACAGCTGGGCTGCTTTTGTCGATCACAGCGCGTCCGATCCCGAGAAAGATCAGACTGCTGCTGCGACCTGGCGGCCCTTGTAGGTGCCGCAGGACGGGCACGCAATGTGGGGCAGGGTCTTCTCGCCGCAACCACGGTTGGGGCAGGTGACGAGGGTAGGCGCAGTGGTCTTCCACTGTGCACGACGCGACCTCGTGTTGGAACGCGACATCTTGCGCTTCGGGACAGCCACTTACTTCTCCTCGACTTCGTTGTTCACAAGTTCTGTGCTCGGTTCTGAATCCACGCCAAATTTGGCTGCAAGACCAGCCCAGCGAGGATCAAGTATGTCATGACTGTGGCCGGATTCCGCAATCGCCAGGCGAACGCCGCATTCGGGGCACAATCCCTCGCAGTCCTCGCGGCAGACGGGGTGCAGCGGAAGCTCCAGCCCGACGGAATCCACGATGACCGGTTCGAGGTCGATCCGATCGTCGAGAACGCGGTGAATCTCGTCCTCGTCGGTCGTTTCTTCCGTGACGCTGTCCGGGTAGGCGAACAGCTCGGTGAGGTACAGATCCACCGAACCGGTGACCGGCTCCAGACAGCGGGTGCATTCGCCTGCAGTGTCGGCGCGGACGGTGCCGGTCACCAGCACGCCCTCGGACACTGCTTCGAGCCTCAGATCGAGTTCGACGGGAGTATCGGCTTCGATTGCGATTGCATCGAGTCCGATTCGGGTCGGCGCGGCCACCGTGCGCTGGATCTCCTTCATCGACCCCGGCCGACGGCCGAGGTTGTCGATATCCAGAGCGAAACCCGAGCCCGCGGAGGAACTGGGGGTACTGCGACGGGTAGACACAACGATTCTTTCTTCTCGAAAACATGGGAACGACATCACGACAAGTCGTCACCTACTCCCGTCGAGACGGGAGCGGGCAACCACTCAACGATACGCACGCACGCATATGTGGGCAAACTCGGGGGCGATCACGCCCCGACCGAAGTCCGATTCAGGCCCGATTCAGGCCCGATTCAGCGGCGTGGTCGACGAAAGTCGTCCGCCGTATCGGATCCGTAATCGGGGACCCCGGATCCGGTACGCAGTTGCTGACGACCGCGCCCGACGGATCGGATGGTGCCGGTGAGGAACTCCTCGAATTCCGCCAGCTTCGTGTCGACGTACACGTCGCATTCGCTGCGCATGCGGTCGGACTCGGCGTGGGCGCTGTCTATCACCCGTGCGGACTCGGCGTGCGCAGCCTGCACCACCTCTGTCTGTGCGACGAGTCGTGCCTGCTCCTCGGTCCCGTCGGCGACGGACCGATCGTAGGAGGCCTGGCCGGCCTCGATCATGCGATCAGCCTCCGACCGTGCCCTGCTCGTGAGGGCGTCGTATTCCTGCTGTCCCTGCTCGACGGTACGTTCGGCAGAGTCGGTGGCGTCGTCGACGAGCTGTTCCGCGTGCGCCTTCGCTTCGGCGACCATGCGATCGGCCTGAGCTTTGGCGTCGGCGAGAATGCGGTCGGCAGAGTCGCGAGCATTCTCGACCGTGTCCTGCGCCTCGTTGTTCGCGGACGTGACGGTCTTCTCCGCCGTCGCCCGCGCGTCGCCGACCAACTTGTCCTTGTGGTCGAGAACATCCTGGGCGTCGTCGAGTTCTCCGGGAATGGAGTCGCGAACGTCGTCGAGAAGTTCCAGCACATCGCCACGAGGTACGACGCAGCCGGCAGTCATGGGAACTCCGCGCGCCTCCTCGACGATGGCAACGAGTTCGTCGAGTGCCTCGAATACGCGGTACACCGCCCACCCCAATCGTCTAGGTACTTCTAGGTACTGGCCGTGGTCGGTCCAGTGACTGCCAGTTTGCCTGGTGATCGCCACGTCTGCGAAACACCGACGTCGGTGTGTCGCTCGATGTGGGCGGCGCGGCCGCACGTGGCGGCCGCCGTGCTCACTCGGCCGCGCGCTCCGCGATCCTGGCCAGCAATCGTGTGTGCACGTGCTCGGGCACCATGTCCGCGACGTCACCGCCGAACGTCGCCACCTCCTTGACCAACGAGCTCGACAGGAAGCTGTACGTCGGGTTGGCCGGGATGAACAGCGTGTCGACACCCGAGAGCTTCTGGTTCATCTGAGCCATCTGCAGTTCGTAGTCGAAATCGTTCGCTCCGCGCAGTCCTTTCACGATCGCGGTGTACCCCTGCTCCTTGGCGTAGTCCACCAGCAATCCGTACCACGACGCGATCCGTACGTTGTCCAGATGCGCTGTCGCTTCGGCGATCATCTCGATGCGCTCGTCCACCGTGAAGAGTCCACGCTTGCTCTTGTTGATCATCACGGTCACCACGATCTCGTCGAACTGCGCTGCAGCTCTTGTGATGACGTCGAGGTGACCGTTGGTCACCGGGTCGAAGGATCCAGGGCACACCGCTCCAGTCATGGCTGCACGCTATCACCGGCGGGTTCGTCGTCCGTGGTGGCGATCTCGATGCGCGTCTCGCCGTATTTCTTGACCTTCTCCGGCAGCAACCCAGGGGGCCACACGGTTTCGGCCGAGCGACTCGATCGCTCGAGGACGACGACGGCGTCGTGTGCCAGCCATCCTCCCTCCACGAGGGCTTCGAGCATGTGTCCGACGGCGGCGTCGGTCACCGCGTAGGGCGGGTCGGCCAGCACCAGATCGAACGCGGTGTCCGCCGACCCTGCCAACACCGACGCGACCGGCGCACAGCGGACCGATGCCCCGGCGATTCCCACCGCTGCGGCGTTCTCACGGGCCACTGCCGCGGCACGCGCGTCGGACTCGACCAGCACCACTTTGTCGGCCCCGCGGGAGAGCGCTTCGAGTCCGAGCGCTCCGGATCCGGCGAACAGGTCGAGCACCGAGGCGCCCTCGAGATCCATTCGGGCACCCAGTGAACTGAACACCGCCTCGCGCACTCGCTCCGATGTGGGGCGAGTGCCGCGAGGCGGCACCTTCAGCTTCCGGCCTCCCGCGATGCCTGCGACGATCCGAGTCATCCACGGGAGTTTACTCATCCGGCGTTCACGGCTAGTCCGCCGAATCACCGCCGATGACGATGAGTAGGTCGCCGCCTTCGACCTGCTGGACACCACCGATCGCGAGCCGCGAGACGACACCGGCCTTGGGAGCGGTGATCGCCGCTTCCATCTTCATGGCCTCGATCGTGGCGACGACGTCGCCTGCTGAAACGTTGTCGCCCTCGGACACCGACAGCGTCACCACTCCGGCGAACGGTGCGGGCACGTGACCCGAGTTGGCTTTGTCCGCCTTCTCGACCGACGGAACGTCCGAGCTGATCGAGCGGTCGCGGACCGACACGGGCCGCAACTGTCCGTTCAGAATGCACATCACCGTGCGCATTCCGCGCTCGTCGGCGTCGGATATCGCTTCGAGACCGATGAGCAGCTCCACGCCCTTCTCGAGCTTGACTCGGTGCTCCTCGCCCTGGCGCAGACCGTAGAAGAACTGATTGGCGGACAATCTGGAAGTGTCGCCGTACTTCTCGCGGTGCGCAGCAAGCTCGGCGGTCGGACCGGGAAACAGCAAGCGGTTGAGCGTGTCTCGGCGCTGCGCCGAGGTTCCGTCCAACGCCTTCTCGTCCTCGGCCGAGACGGGGGTTTCCTCCTTGGGCTCCGACCGTCCCTCCAATGCCTTGGTCCGCAAGGGCTCCGGCCAACCACCGGCAGGTGTGCCGAGCTCGCCGCGCAGGAAGCCGACGACCGAGTCGGGGACGTCGTACTTGCGCGGATTCTCCGCGAACTCCTCCGCCGAAGCGCCCGCGCCGACCAGAGCGAGCGCCAGGTCGCCGACGACCTTCGACGACGGGGTGACCTTGACCAGACGGCCCAGCATCCGGTCCGCCGCAGCGTAATTCGCCTCGACGGTCTCGAACCGGTCGCCGAGACCCAGCGCGATCGCCTGCTGACGGAGGTTGGACAGCTGGCCTCCTGGGATCTCGTGGGTGTACACACGGCCGGTGGGCGCCGGGAGTCCGGACTCGAACGGCGCGTAGACCTTTCGCAGCGCTTCCCAGTAGGGTTCGAGATCGCACACTGCTTGCAGATCGAGGCCGGTGTCGTACTCGGAATGTGCCGCGGCAGCGACGATCGCGGACAGCGCGGGCTGACTCGTCGTACCTGCCATCGCGGCGCTGGCACCGTCGACCGCGTCGGCTCCTGCTTCCCACGCCGCGAGATACGTCGCCAGCTGACCACCAGGGGTGTCGTGCGTGTGCACGTGCACCGGCAGATCGAAGTTGGACCGCAGCGCCGTCACCAGAGTCTTCGCTGCCGGGGCTCGCAGCAGACCAGCCATGTCCTTGATGGCGAGCACGTGCGCACCGGCGTCGACGATCTGCTCCGCGAGCTTCAGGTAGTAGTCCAGCGTGTAGAGCGACTCGTTCGGATTCGACAGATCACCGGTGTAGCTCAGCGCCACTTCCGCTACGGCCGTTCCGGTTTCACGGACGGCGTCGATGGCGGGACGCATCTGATCGACGTTGTTGAGCGCATCGAAGATCCGGAAGATGTCGATACCGGTGTCGGTGGCCTCGGCCACGAACGAACGCGTCACCTTCTCCGGGTACGGGGTGTACCCGACGGTGTTCCGCCCGCGTAGCAACATCTGCAGCGCGATGTTCGGTACCGCTTCGCGCAGCGCTGCGAGCCGCTCCCACGGATCCTCGTGCAGGAACCGCAGCGCCACATCGTATGTCGCTCCGCCCCACGCCTCGATGGACAGCAGTTCCGGGGTGGTGCGTGCCACGTAGGGCGCCACCATCAACAGACCCGACGTGCGCACGCGAGTGGCGAGCAGCGACTGGTGCGCGTCACGGAACGTCGTGTCGGTGACGCCGACGGCCTTGCGGTTACGCAGGTCCCGGGCGAAGCCCTCGGGTCCGAGCTCGAGGAGACGCTGGCGGCTGCCGTCGGGAATCGGTGCCGAGAAATCGACCTCGGGCAGCTTGTCCTGGGGGTAGACCGTGGAGGGCCGCTCTCCGTGCGGCTTGTTGACCGTCACGTCGGCGAGGTACGTCAGGATCTTGGTACCGCGGTCACCGGATGTGCGGGCGGTCAACAGCTCCGGGCGTTCCTCGATGAACGAGGTCGTCACCCGTCCGGCCGTGAAGTCCGGGTCGACGAGCACGGCCTGCAGGAACGGGATGTTGGTCGCGACGCCGCGGATACGGAATTCGGCGACGGCCCGACGCGCACGCGCGACGGCAGTGTCGAAATCGCGTCCTCGACAGGTGAGCTTGACGAGCATCGAGTCGAAGTAGGCACCTACCTCGGCACCGAGGGTGGTGCCGCCGTCCAAGCGAACACCCGCGCCGCCCGGTGTGCGGTAGGCGGTGATGCGGCCGGTGTCGGGGCGGAATCCGTTGGCTGGGTCTTCGGTGGTGATGCGGCACTGCAGCGCGGCGCCGCGCAACACGATGTTGTCCTGGCTCAGGCCCAGATCGGCCAGGGTCTCCCCCGACGCGATTCGGAGCTGGGACTGTACGAGGTCGACGTCGGTCACTTCTTCGGTGACCGTGTGCTCGACCTGGATTCGCGGGTTCATCTCGATGAAGACGTGGTTACCGCGGGTGTCGAGCAGGAACTCCACCGTTCCCGCGCAGGAGTACCCGATCTCTTTCGCGAAGGCGACGGCATCCGCGCAGATCTTCTCTCGAACACCGTCGGGCAGGTTGGGCGCGGGAGCGAGCTCGATGACTTTCTGGTGACGACGCTGCAGGCTGCAGTCGCGCTCGAAGAGGTGGACCACGTTGCCCTGGCCGTCGGCGAGGATCTGTACCTCGATGTGGCGCGGATCGATGACGGCCTGCTCGAGGAAGACAGTGGGGTCGCCGAAGGCGGATTCGGCCTCGCGTGCAGCGGCCTCGATCGACTCACGCAACTGAGCAGGCTCGGCGACGCGGCGCATTCCGCGGCCACCACCACCGGCGACTGCCTTGACGAACACCGGAAACGTCATCGATTCCGACGCCGCGACCAACTCGTCGACGTCGCTCGACGGCTCCGACGACGCCAGCACCGGCAGGCCTGCACGTTTGGCGGCCGCGATGGCCCGTGCCTTGTTGCCCGTCAGCTCCAGCACCTCGGACGACGGACCGACGAACGTGATGCCCGCCTCGGCACATGCGGCCGCCAGATCCGGATTCTCCGAGAGAAAGCCGTAGCCGGGGTACACCGCGTCGGCGCCGGAGCGTTTGGCGGCAGCGACGATTTCGTCGACGGACAGGTACGCGCGAACGGGGTGACCCTTCTCGCCTATCTCGTATGCCTCGTCGGCCTTCGTCCGATGAACCGAGTTACGGTCCTCGAACGGGAAGACGGCCACGGTAGCGGCACCCAACTCGTACGACGCGCGGAACGCACGGATGGCGATCTCACCGCGATTGGCAACCAACACTTTGGAGAACATTGGCCAAACCTACCGCCGAAGATCACCGCCGATGGGCAACCCGTCTCGAAATGTGGGATGAAAAGCCCAACTGCAGCATCTGAAACGGTGCAGTCCCGAAAATGCCGGAGCTCGTACCCCTCCGATCCGGCTCCGTTTCAGGATTTGTCGAGATACTCCGCTCGGTCCGATCGCCACGCGGACTTCATCATCGACGCGATCCCGGGATGGCGTTCCAGGTCGGGATCGCCGTCGAAGATGGTGCGCGCGCAGGAGTGCGCGTCGTCGATGACGTCCTCGTCCTCGATCAGTGACAGCAAGCGCATGCTGCTGACGGTTCCGGACTGTGCCGCACCCAGGACGTCGCCTTCCTTACGAGTTGCGAGGTCGAGATTGGCCAGTTCGAATCCGTCGTTGGTCGAGGCCACGGATTGAAGACGGGAGAAGGACTGCCCGTGCGGACTGAGCTGGCTGATCATGATGCACAGACCTTGGTGGCCGCCACGCCCGATTCGGCCGCGGAGCTGATGCAACTGGCTGATCCCGAAACGGTCCGCGTCCTCGATGACCATGACCGTCGCGTTGGGGACGTCGACGCCGACTTCGACGACCGTGGTGCACACGAGAACGTCGATCTCGCCTGCATTGAATGCGGACATGGCTGCGTCCTTGTCGTCCGGGTGCATACGCCCGTGCAGAAGGCCTACTCGGAGATCGGCCAGGGGCCCGGTGCTCAGCAGCTCGTACATCTGAAGCGCCGACTTGGTCTCCGGGAGGTTCGGACCGTCCGTCATCGCGCTCCTGGTCCGTCTCTTCTCCAGCTGCTTTTCCTCGTCGTCGCCGATTCGCGAGCACACGACGTAGGCCTGCCTGCCCTGGGCGACCTCCTCACCGATGCGTTGCCATGCCCGATCGACCCACGCAGGTTTCTCTGCGGAGGAGACGACACTGCTGACGATGGGGGAACGTCCGCGCGGCAATTCGTCGAGGATCGAGGTCTCCAGGTCGCCGAGGGACGCGAGCGCGATGGTGCGCGGAATCGGCGTCGCGGTCATGACGAGCAGATGCGGACTGATGCCGTCCTTCGCCTTACCGCGCAGCGCGTCGCGTTGCTCGACGCCGAAGCGGTGCTGCTCGTCGACGACGACCATGCCGAGATCCATGAACGACACCCTGTCCTGGATCAAGGCGTGGGTTCCGATGACGATGCCCGCGTCACCGGTCACGACGTCGAGCAGCGCCTTCTTCTTCGCCGCCGTTCCCATCGACCCGGTCAGCAACGTGACCCGGGTGGCGAGGTCGTCCGCACCCAGTTCACCGGCGCCCGCGAGGGTGCCGAGCATCGAGGTGATCGAGCGCGCGTGCTGAGATGCGAGAACTTCGGTCGGAGCCAGCAGTGCGCACTGATGGCCTGCGTCGACCACCTGCAACATCGCCCGCAGCGCGACGATCGTCTTTCCCGAGCCGACTTCACCTTGCAGCAGCCGCGACATGGGGTGCCCACCGGACAGGTCGGCGGAGATCTCGCCGGCGACCTTGCGTTGACCCTCGGTGAGGGTGAAGGGCAGCCGACGCTCGAACTCGGCTGCGATCCCGTCCTCGCGTGCGACACATACCGGGGCGGTCCGGGTCGACACGTCGCGCCGCCTGGCGGCGAGTACCAATTGCACCGCCAGTGCTTCGTCGAACTTGAGGCGATCCCTGGCGTGCTTCTTCTCTTCGACCGAATCCGGAAAGTGAATCCAACGGAGCGCGGTGTCCAGGGAGACCAGACCTCGCTCGGCCAGCACGACGTCGGGAACCGGGTCCTCGACAGGGGCAAGTCTGTCGAGAACCCACCGGACGCCCCGCATGAACGTCCAACTCTCGACGTCCTTGGATGCCGCGTACAGCGGTACGAAACTGCGCTCGAAGATCGTCATGTCGACACTGCCGGAGTCGTCGACGGCGCCCCGCGCCACGCCTGCCAGCGCGCCGCCGCCGACGATGCGACCGGAGGGAACGACGGCTCCGTCCTCGTCGTCACCGCCGAGGATCACGTAACCGGGGTGCGTGAGGTTCCACTTGCGGCCGAAATACTTGACCTTTCCCGAGAACATGCCTTTTTTGCCGGGCAGCAGCACGTGCTTCAGCTTGTGCGGGCTGAAGAACGTCGCGTCGATGACCTGCCCTTCGGCGGCCAAGGACACCGCGAGGAATTGGCCTTTTCTCGCTTTCATGTCCTTCAGAACCGCGGAGGTGATGGTCGCGACGATGGTGATGTGCTCACCCTCGGGCGGCTCTTTCTCAGTGAGCTCGGCGCCCTGGGTCATGTACCGGATCGGGTAGTACCTCAGCAGATCTTCGACGGTGTGCAGGTCGAAGTGCTGGGCGAAAGGTTCGGCGACCTTCGTGCCGAGGACCGCGTCGAGGCGATCTGCCATGTCCACCATCGTCGTTACCTACCCGACCCTCTCTCGTTCACTCCACGCCCAACTGGACCACGTCGCCGGGTTGCCCTCCCGTGTAGAGCATCACCTCGACCCCGGGGTGCCGATCCGCGACATGGCGAGCGAGCACATCCACGACGTCGTGTTCTTCGTCGCCGGTGCCGGGCGCACCGCGCAGCATCGTCACCATCTCACCTCCCACCGACAGAAGTTGGTCCAGCAGTACTCGTCCGGCAGAGATCACATCTGCGCCGATCACGACGACGTCGTGTCCGACCAGACCGAGGCCGTCACCGGGCTCGCACGTCCCCACCCAGGTCAGAGACCGTTCTTCGGCAATCCTGAGCGAAGCCCACCGAGTGCCCGCTGCAGCCTCGGACATCGCGTAGGCATCGTCGACGGCCGCGCGGGCTGGGTTGTGCACGGCGAGCGCGGCCAACCCCTGCACCATCGACGACGACGGCAGCATCAGGACCTCCTTCCCTGCCGTGCGGGATGCGATGGACACCGACACCAGTTCCTGGGCGGACAACGCGCCGTTCGGCAGAACCAGCACCTCGGTGTGCGGGGCTCCGACGATTGCGGCACACAGTTCCGCCGGACCCACCTCGGCGGTGTCGCAGCGCAGTACCGCGGCTCCTTCGACGCTGTACAACTCTTCCGCTCCGTCGCCTGCGACGACCGCGAGAATGTCGCGTCCGCGGACGGCTCCCGGGTGGTCACCGTCGGTTCCGTGGCTGTCGGCGTGGGAACCCCCTGCGTCGAGTACCTCGATTCGAACGTTCTGCAGTTGCCCGAACTGCAGTCCTGCCTCGACTGCGAGGCCTGCATTCGCCGTGTGCACGTGCGCGGTCCACGATCCCGCGCCGTCGCCTGCGACCACGACCGAATCGCCGAGTTCGCCGAGGGCGGTGCGCAATCTCGGCACATCGTGATCGTCCATACCGCGGATGGAATAGAGCACTTCGAAACCCAGGGCGGGCCGTGCGAGGCGATGTACGGGGACGACCGTGGCGTCGACAGCAGGTCGCACGGTTCCGAGCTCGGTTCGGTGGTATCGCCGACGCGTCACCTCGGTGCCGGTCACGATCGACGCGAGCGCGTCGAGCATCACGACGAGACCGAGTGCACCCGCGTCGACGACTCCGGCGACGTCCAGGGCAGGTAGTTGGGTGCGGGTTGCCTCCAGAGCCGACGCCGCGGCCTCCGATGCGCTCGACGCGACCGCCTCCAAGTCGCCGGGCGGGCGGGACTGCGCTGCCGTCGACGCAGCCGCGAGGACGGTCACGATGGTGCCTTCCATCGGAACGCTCACCGCTTCGAGAACCAGGTCTCCCGCACGGGCCAACGCAGCCTGCACTCCTGCGCCGTCGAGGGCACCTGCGGCGCACTGCTCGGCGACCGCCCTCAGCACCTGGGACACGATGACACCGGAGTTTCCGCGCGCCCCGGACACGGCTCCGCGGGCGAGAGCCGCGGCCGCCTCGGACAGCGTGGCGTCGGCTCCGACGGTGCGCATGCACTCGACGGCCGAGCGGACGGTGAAGACCAGGTTGGTCCCGGTGTCCGAATCGGGGATCGGGAAGACGTTGAGTTCGTTCATCTCGTCACATCGATCGCTCAGTCCGTCGACGCACCGATAGGCCCACTGCTTGATCAGGTCGACGGTGAGCTCGGTGTGCGGTCGACGAATCCGGCCGCCGGACTGCTCACCCATCTGCGCCGCTCCCCCGATTTCGCCTGCTTCGTCCCGAGCAACAGTAGACTCGAACTACCCGCGAGTGCCGGTCAGGCACCGACGGTGGGCTGGCGGTTTGGTTAATCTGCACCGCGCCGCTATTCTTGCAGGGTTGCCCGATGAGGAGCGGCGTGTTCTTGCACGTCGAGGTTCGTCGGGCGTACGTCCCACTGTTAACGATCAATCATCTATCAAGGAGTTCGCGACTATGGCTGCCGTCTGCGACGTATGCGCCAAAGGGCCCGGCTTCGGTAAGTCGGTCTCGCACTCGCACCGACGGACCAACCGTCGTTGGAACCCGAACATCCAGACCGTTCACGCCCAGGTTGCCCCCGGTAACTCGAAGCGTATGAACGTCTGCACCTCGTGCCTGAAGGCCGGCAAGGTGGTTCGCGGCTGATTTCAGCCCCCGAGCAACGAGAGAGCCCCCGCCACCGAAATCGGTGGTGGGGGCTTTTTCGTGCGGTGAGAACTTGCGCCGAGAACGTGCACCGAGAGGACGTGGACCAACAAGTGCGGATCCACCCACCGCGATGTATGTGGACGAGCACGGCCGCGTTACAGTGCGAAGCGTGATCGAAACCGAAAGTACCGGCCACGTGGAACTACTCGACGGTGTACTGCACATCACCGTGGCGACAGACGCTGCAGGTACCTCGCTGGACGGCAACGCCATGGTTGCCGGTGCGGACGCACTGCATGCTCTCAACTCCGGTGAGCTTGCTGCGGGAAGCGTCCTTCTCGTCGGCTCCGGGAAGAATTTCTGCGCGGGTGGAAACGTCCGTGCATTCGCTTCCGCGCCCGAACGCGGCGCGTACGTGCGCACCGTCGCCGACGCGTTCCACCGCTTCGTGCTCGAGCTCGCCGCTGCCACCGTGCCAGTCGTGGCCGGAGTCCAAGGCTGGGCAGCAGGCGCGGGTATGAGTCTGGTGTGTCACGCCGACGTGGCCATCGGCGGCCGCGCCACCAAACTTCGTCCCGCCTACCCCGGCATCGGGTTCACTCCCGACGGCGGACTGACGTGGACACTTCCTCGCATCGTCGGCCCGGCACGAGCACGCGACATTCTGCTGAACGATTCGATCCTGAACGGAGAGGAGGCAGTTCGCCTCGGCATCCTCAGCAGGCTCGTGGGTGACGACATCATCGGAAGCGAAGCCGAACGTCTTGCACGAACCCTCGCGGCCGGGCCTACCCAGGCGTTCCGCGGAACCAAGGCATTGCTTCAGAACTCGGAAACCAACACTCTCGCAGAGCAACTGGAAGCCGAAGCCGCATCGATCTCGGCTGCTGCCGACGGACCGACGGGACGAGAAGGAGTGGACGCGTTCGTGGAGAAGCGCCGCCCCGACTTCAGCTGAGGCAGAGCACCGTCACGGCAGCGCCCAGTCGATCGGCTCGTGTCCGGCTGCGTCGAGTATGTCGTTCACTCGGCTGAACGGCTTCGAGCCGAAGAAACCGCGGGAAGCGGACAGCGGAGACGGATGCGCCGATTCGACGACGGGTGTGCGGCCGAGCATCGGCTTCAACGTAGCCGCATCTCGGCCCCACAGGACTGCGACCAGTCCGGCCGAGTCCTTCTTCTCCTCCCGTTCCACCAGCGCTCGTATTGCCTGCTCCGTCACAGGTTCCCAGCCCTTGCGGCGATGCGACGCCGCGGCACCCGGCTCGACCGTGAGCACACGGTTGAGCAACAACACTCCCTGATCTGCCCAGGGGGACAGATCACCACTGGTGGGAGTCGGCAGACCCAGATCTTCCGAGTACTCCTTGAAGATGTTGGCGAGACTTCGCGGTACCGGCCGAACATCCGGCGCCACCGAGAAGCTGAGCCCGACGGCATGTCCGGGCGTCGGGTACGGATCCTGGCCGACGATCAACACTCGAACGTGGTCGAAGGGTCGAGTGAAGGCCCGTAGAACGTTCTCACCGGACGGCAAGTACGAACGGCCGGCGTCCATTTCGTCTCGGAGCCACTGTCCCATGCGGGCGATGTCGTCCCGCACCGGATCGAGCGCTGCGGCCCATCCGGGGTCGACGAGGTCCTCGAGTGGCCGTGCTGTCATCGACATCTCCTGTTCTCGTGTGTCCCGCTGTGTCCTCCGTCGACGGGGGTCAGGCACCGAAGCTCGACCACCCGGCGGTGCCGGCGAACGGTACCCCGTCGACGGTGACGCGCTGAGTGGCCGAGCCGTCGGACCGTGCTGCACCGACGCGGCCGATCACCGTCCAGCCCGCCGGCACGGTAGCGGCGTCGGAGAACGTGGCCGCGAACGCGTGATCCTCACCGCCGCCGAGCACCCACGCCAATGCCGACGCTCCCAGTTCTTGTGCGGCGGAACGAAGATCGGCGCCGATGTCGAACGCGTGCGCATCCAGATCCATGGTGACCGACGACGCCACGGCGACATGCCCGAGGTCCGCGACGAGTCCGTCGGAGATGTCGGTGAGCGACGTGGCGCCGGCGAGTGCGGCCGTCCGACCCTGCTCGTAGTCGGGACTCGGCACCCGGTGTGACGACACGAGACCGTCGTGCCCCGATATCCCGGCGCGGATCACGTCCAGTCCGGCTGCCGACCGACCGAGATCGCCGACGACGGCGACGACGTCGCCGACGGATGCGCCGGACCGCAGCACAGCCGATCGACCTTCCAGATCTCCGAGCGCCGTGATGGATATCACCACATCGTTCGTTCGCACGAGATCGCCACCGATGATCGATGCACCCGCGCGCTGCGCCTCGCCCCACAAGCCACGGTAGAGGCCGTCCAACACAGCCACATCGGTGTCGGACGGGCATCCGAGGGCAACGAGAAAGCCTGTGCATCGTGCGCCCATCGCTGCGATGTCGGCAGCATTCTGGGCGATGGCCTTACGTCCGACGTGCTCCGGCGAGGACCAGTCGAGCCGAAAGTGCCTGCCCTCGACCAACATGTCCGTCGCCGCGACGACTCGGCCGTCGCTCGCGGTGACGATAGCGGCATCGTCGCCCGGTCCGAGGACGGTGTACGAGGACTGCGTCCACCCGGTGGTGATGCGGTCGATGACGCCGAATTCGCCGACGTCGGCAACAGTCGAACCGGGAGTGCCGGGTTCGGTACGGGATCGAATCGTCTTCCTCTTTTCCGTCTGCGCGGAGCACGGTTCGACACTGCGGTACCTTCTTACCGACCGGTGAGCGTCCAGAACAGGACGACATGCTCCGGCCGGACAGCACGCAATGTGATTCAACCGACCTTACCTTCGGGTGCGGCGGGGACGAAAAGGAAAGGGCCGACCATGGTGCACGCCTTCATCCTGGTACAGACCGAAGTGGGACGTTCGGCTCTTGTGGCGGCTGCGCTTCGCGACGTCCGCGGGGTCGAGTCCGCGGAGGCCGTTCTCGGCCCGTACGACGTCGTGGTCCGTGTCGCAGCCGAGAACGACAGCACACTCGCAGTCGTCGTCGGCGAGATCCAGAAGGCCGACGCGATCACGCGGACGCTGACCTGCCAGATCGCGGACACCCCCGCCTGAGCGCGGGCACCGCCAGGAAGTCACACTCGAAACGATGACCAGCGAACCGAATTCGATCGAACCCGCTTCCACGGACACCGATACGCCCGAGCAGCGACGCCACCCGGCCGTGATCGCGACCGCCGTCGCGCTACCGGTCGCGCTGCTGATCGGCGTGATAGTCGCGGCCGTGACCGTCTCCGGCTCGTCGACTCGTCCGCCGGAAGCATTGGGGCCGGTCGACGCCCCGTCCGCCGAGAGCGCCGACTGCACCGCGGTGCTCGATGCTCTCCCCGATTCGCTGGGCGATTACGCCCGCGCCGAGCTGGTCGATCCGGCACCGGTCGGCGCCAGGGCATGGGCACCGGACGACGACGTGTCCGAGCCGATCGTGTTGCGATGCGGACTCCCCCGGCCGCTCGGGTTCGACGTCGCGTCGTCATTGCAGGTGATCAACGGAGTGCAGTGGTTCGAGGTCTCCGGCGCGGACTCCGGTCTCGATGCGAGCACCTGGTACACCGTCGACCGTCCGGTGTACGTGGCGCTGACGGTTCCCGGCGGCTCCGGACCGACGCCGCTCCAGGACGCGTCGGACGCGATTTCCTCGGCCTTGCCCCAAACGCCGCTGGACCCGGCGCCCCTCGAGTGACGCGTCGGATCTCGATCGTCAGCGCAGGCCCGTTCCTCGGGCCTGCGCTGTCTCGATGAGGGTGTCGATCAACGCCGTGTAGTCCAGCCCGGTGGCGCCCCACATCTTGGGGAACATCGATATCGACGTGAATCCGGGCATGGTGTTGATCTCGTTGATGACCGGTCCGTCGTCGGTGACGAAGAGGTCGACGCGCGCGAGTCCTTGGCAGTCGAGCGCACGGAACGAATCCACGGCGATCCGGCGGATCTCGTTACTCGTCTCCTCGGAAAGCACTGCGGGGACGTCGAATTCGCACACATCGTCGAGGTACTTGCTGTCGAAGTCGTAGAACGAGTGATCGTCGGCCGGTGCGTCCGGCAACCGGATCTCGGCGACCACACTCGCGCGCACAGTGCCGTCGGGGAATTCGAGAACTCCACATTCGACCTCGCGACCGGTGATGGCGCCTTCCACGATCACCTTCGGGTCGTGGGAGCGGGCGTGGGCGATCGCGTCGGCGAGTTGATCCCATGAGGTGATCCGCGTGATGCCGATCGACGAGCCTCCGCGGGCGGGCTTCACGAACGCAGGCAGCCCGATGTAGTCGCGCTGCTCGGGAGTCGCGGTGTCGTCGCCGCGCCGCAGCACGATCTGCCGTCCGACGGGCAATCCGTCGGCCGCCAGTAGTTTCTTGGTGAATTCCTTGTCCATCCCGGCCGCACTCGCGAGCACGCCCGGGCCGACGTAGGGAACTCCGGCGAGTTCGAGGAGGCCCTGGATGGTGCCGTCCTCGCCGTAGGCGCCGTGGAGAAGTGGGAACACCACGTCGACCGACGACAGCACGGCTCCGGCGTCGTCGGCGTCGAGGGAGAGCAGGTCGCCCGCGCGCGACGGGTCCGTCGACAGAGCGAGCGCGCGGGAATTCCGGTCCACGCTCGGCAGAACCCGGCCGTGAATGGCCAGTTCTTCGAGGTCGGACGGACCGAGAACCCAGGCGCCCTCCGACGTGATCCCGACGGGCACCACGTCGTAGCGCTCCCGATCGATGTGCCGGAGGACACTTCCTGCGGAGACGCAGGACACCGCGTGCTCGTTGCTTCGTCCGCCGAACACCACGGCGACTCTGGTACGCGTTTGACTCACGGTCATCCACCGTACCGTCCGCGCATTTCAGTGCGTGGACCCTCACATGCTTTGCGCGCTATTCGGGCTTGATACGACGTCCGAGCAGATGACCGACGGCGTCGGGAACGGACAGTCCCGCATGGCAGACGCGGTGAACGGCATCGGTCAGCGGCATCTCGACGTCGTAACTCTCGGCGAGGGCGCGCACCGACGTACACGATTTCACGCCCTCGGCGACCTGACCGTGTGCCGCCTCCTGAGCACTCTCCATCGACCCGCCCGCACCGAGCCGCTCACCGAAGGTGCGGTTCCGCGACAGAGTCGACGAGCACGTCGCGACGAGATCGCCGACGCCCGCGAGCCCGGCGAGGGTTGCGGGTTTCGCGCCCAGCGCGGTTCCGAGTCTGATGATCTCCGCAAGGCCCCTCGTCATGATCGACGCGAGCGTGTTCTCGCCGTACCCGACTCCGCTGGCCATGCCACAGGCGAGTGCGATGACGTTCTTGCATGCCCCACCGATTTCGCATCCGATCACGTCGGTATTGGTGTAAGGGCGGAAATAACCTGTGGCACATGCCTTCTGAACTTCGAGGGCGCGGCGCGAATCGGAGCATGCGATGACGGTTGCCGCGGGTTGACCCTCCGCGATGGGGCGCGCGAGGTTCGGCCCGGACAGCGATGCGATACGGCTCGGATCCGCTCCCGTGACCTGAGCGATGACCTGGCTCATCCGCAGGAGAGTGCCGGTCTCGATCCCCTTGGCCAACGAGAGCAACGTGGCCTGCGCGGGTATCGCGTCCGTCCAGTCCTGGAGATTGGCGCGCAACGACTGCGACGGAACTGCGAGAACGACGATGTCGGCGCCGTCGAGTGCACGCGCGGGATCACTGGTGGCAGTGATGTTCTCGGGAAGCCTGATGTCGGGGAGGTAGTCGGAGTTGACGTGTTCGGACGCGATCGTGTCCGCGAGTTCGGACCGCCTCGCCCACATCGTCACGTCGGTTCCGGCGTCCGCCAGCACCTTCGCGTATGCGGTCCCCCAAGACCCTGAACCGAGTACCGCTGCTCTCGTCATCGCTGGCCACCTTCTTGATCCGTTTCGGAACGTCTCGATCACACTCGTGCGGCCCGCGCGCGCCGCCGCCTCACACTAACGTCCGGTCGTTGCCCGCGTAGTTCGATCGCGCCGGAGAGGTCGAACGGCCTCGCTGCCGGTGACGCTGGCAGGATCGAGGTCATGAGTAGCGCGCACGTGGTGATTGCAGTCAAGGATCTGGCCGCAGCCAAGACCCGCTTGGCCGATGCATTCGCCGACGCCGACCGCGCCCGTCTGGTCGTTGCGATGTTTCGAGACACCGTCGTCGCAGCCCGGGCAGTCGATCAGGTCGCTGCCGTCACCGTGGTCACTCCCGATCCATCCATCGCCGACGCCGCCCGGAGTCTCGGCGCACGGGTCGTCGGTGAACCGTGCGATCAGGATCCGCTCGATTCGGTGGCACGACTCAACTCCGCGTTCGAGGCAGCCGCTTCCCTGGTGCGTCAGGAGGGGAAGGACGACATCATCGCGCTGCAGGCCGATCTGCCTGCCTTGCGCACGTCCGAACTCGCCGAGGCGTACATGATGTCCTCGGGTCATTCCCGGTCGGTGGTCAGCGACCACCACGGCACGGGAACCGCCGCGTTGATCGTCGACGGTGCCGCGACCGATTTCAGTCCGCTCTTCGGCCCGGCGTCCGCGAAGCGACATCTGGAATCGGGTGCTTTCGATCTGACCGGGGTGTGGCCGGGGCTTCGACTCGATGTCGACACGATCGACGACGTCCGGGCCGCGCACCGACTCGGTGTCGGTCCTGCGACCGGTGAGGTACTGCGTTCGCTCGGCTGGAACTAGATTCGTCGGCCGCTCGTTCCTTCCACGAGATTCGCCGATCCGAGTTTCACCCGACACCGCAATAGGGGATGATCGAGCCGTGAGCAACAGCGAAACCGAGACCGACGCAGCCTCCCCGTCAGGGCAACCATCCGGTACCGAGGAGCGCCCGGTGGTTCCACCGCCGGCGACCTCGCCCTCGGGCAGCCCGGCGGCGTTGCCCGCAGCCACCGAGCCGCATGCCCCGAACGCCAAGGATTCGCTTCCCGAGAACCGTTACCTGAACCGCGAATTGAGTTGGCTGGACTTCAATTCGCGTGTTCTCGCTCTCGCCGAGGATTCGTCGCTCCCGTTGCTGGAACGCGCGAAGTTCCTGGCGATCTTCGCATCGAATCTGGACGAGTTCTACATGGTTCGTGTTGCGGGGCTCAAGCGTCGCGACGAGACGGGCTTGTCCGTCCGTTCCGCCGACGGCCTCACTCCTCGCGAGCAACTGGCTCTCATCGGCGAACGCACTCAGGAGTTGGCGCGCCGACACGCGCGTGTCCTTCTCGATTCGATCCTGCCGGAGCTCACATCGGTGGGGATCGAGATCATCCGCTGGTCCGACCTCGACGCGGACGAGCGTGAACGCCTGTCCACATACTTCCACGAGCAGGTCTTCCCCGTCCTCACACCGCTGGCCGTCGACCCGGCGCACCCGTTCCCCTACATCAGCGGGCTGAGTCTCAATCTGGCTGTCACGGTGAAGGATTACGCAACGTCGGGTGAACACTTCGCGCGCGTCAAGGTCCCCGACAACGTGGACCGCTTCGTTCGCGTCCGACGCGGTGACGGCGGCCAGAGCGTGGACGCCTTCCTGTCCATGGAAGAGGTCATCTCCGCTCACCTCGACGTTCTCTTCCCGGGCATGGACGTGGTGGAGAGTCACGCGTTCCGCATCACGCGCAACGCGGATTTCGAGGTCGAGGAAGATCGCGACGAGGATCTGCTCCAAGCATTGGAACGCGAGCTGGCTCGTCGTCGGTTCGGCTCACCGGTGCGCCTCGAGATCGCCGACGACATGACCGAGCACATGCTCGAACTCCTGCTGCGTGAACTCGACGTCGACCCCGGCGACGTGATTCAGGTGCCGGGCCTGCTCGACCTGTCCTGCCTGTGGCAGGTGTACGGCGTGGATCGGCCCAACCTGAAGGACGCACCGTTCGTTCCGGCGACGCACCCCGCCTTCGGCGAGCGCGAGACTCCGAAGAGCGTGTTCTCCACGCTGCGCGACGGCGACGTGCTGGTGCATCACCCGTACGATTCGTTCTCCACGAGCGTTCAGCGCTTCATCGAGCAGGCCGCGGCCGACCCTCAGGTCCTGGCGATCAAGCAGACTCTGTATCGCACGTCCGGTGATTCACCGATCGTCAACGCTCTGGTCGACGCCGCGGGTGCGGGCAAGCAGGTCGTCGCGCTGGTGGAGATCAAGGCCCGATTCGACGAGCAGGCGAACATCGAATGGGCACGCAAGCTCGAGAAAGCGGGCGTCCATGTCGTCTACGGTCTCGTCGGCCTGAAGACACACTGCAAGACGTGCCTCGTGGTGCGGCGCGAAGGCTCGGTCATTCGTCGCTACTGCCACATCGGAACCGGAAACTACAATCCGAAGACTGCCCGGATCTACGAGGACGTCGGCTTGTTGACCTCCTCCCCGGAGATCGGCGCCGACCTGACGGATCTGTTCAATTCGTTGACCGGCTACTCACGGAAGACCAGTTACCGCAACCTTCTCGTCGCACCGTACGGGGTTCGCCGTGGAATCATCGAGCGAATCGAAGCGGAGGTGGAGCACCACCGCAACGGACGTGACTCCGGAATCAGGCTGAAGGCCAACGCCTTGGTCGACGAGCAGGTGATCGACGCGTTGTATCGAGCATCGGCGGCCGGTGTCCCCGTGCACGTCGTCGTCCGAGGGATCTGCGCGTTGAAGCCGGGAGTACCGGGGCTCAGCGAGAACATCGAAGTCCGTTCCATTCTCGGTCGATTCCTCGAACACTCGCGTGTCCTGCATTTCCGGGGTTCCGACGAATTCTGGATCGGCAGTGCGGACATGATGCACCGCAATCTCGATCGACGGGTGGAAGTGATGGCTCAGGTGAAGGATCCACGCCTCACCGCTCAGCTGAACGAGATCTTCGAATCCGCTCTCGACCCGACGACACGATGCTGGATCCTCCGCCCCGACGGCGGATGGGCAGCGTCACCGGCACAGGGCGAGACCGTCCGCGAGCACCAGGTGGAATCCATGCGACGCCGGCGGAATCAAGGCTCCTGATGTCGGGTTCCGACAACTCGTTGCGCGCCAACATCTTCGCTGCGGGCGCGGTTCTGTGGCGTCACACACCCAACCGCGCCGGCGAGATCTCCGTCGCACTGGTCCACCGTCCCAAGTACGACGACTGGTCGTTCCCCAAGGGCAAGCTCGACCCGGGTGAGACGACGGTCGGCGCGGCGGTGCGAGAAGTGGCGGAGGAGACCGGATTCGACGTACGCCTCGGTCGCTACCTCTCGAAGGTCACCTACCCGATTCCCGGTCACCGCAAGTTGAAGAAGGTGGACTACTGGGCGGCCGAGGCCATCGGAGGCGAGTTCGAACCGAACTCCGAGGTCGACGAACTTCGCTGGGTCACCCCGTCCGACGCGGCGGACCAGTTGTCGTATCCGATGGATCACAAGATCCTTCGTCGTTTCCTCAAGCAGCCGGCGGACACCGACACCGTGCTGCTGGTTCGTCATGCCAAGGCCGGTCGACGATCACGATATCGAGGAGACGATGCACTTCGCCCGCTCGATGCCGTCGGAGAGACACAGGCTGCGGCGCTCGTGCCGTTGTTGTCCGCGTTCGGGGCCGACAAGTTCCACGCGGCGAATCGTCGGCGCTGTGTATCGACGATTCAAGCCTCGGCGGACGAGAAGGGAGAGCAGATAACCCTCGAACCGCTGCTGTCCGAGGAGGGCTACTGGGCCGAGTTGCACGATGCTCGTCGCCGCGCGGTCGCCATCTCCGCTCTCGGCGGCGTCCGCACCATCTGCAGCCAAGGGAAAGTCATCCCGGATCTGCTGCAGTGGTGGGCGGACAGGGACGGTGTCGCACTACCGCCCAACCGTAATCGCAAGGGCAGTGTGTGGGTTCTGTCGTTCCACGACGGCACGATGATCGCCGCGGATCACCTTGCGAGTCCGCTGCCGGTCATTCCCGCGGACGGTTGATGTTCGCCGACAGTTGATGTTCGCCGACGGTTGATGTTCGCCGACGGTCGACAGAGCGCACGACGAGGGCCCCGGACGTGTCGTACGTCCGGGGCCCTTACCGATCCGCGAGAGTACTGCTGTGCGAGATCTCTGCTGTGCGAGATCTCTGCTGTGCGAGATTACTTGCGTGCGGTGCGCTTTGCCGGAGCCTTCTTGGCCGCGGTCTTCTTTGCTGCAGTCTTGGCCGGAGCCTTCTTGGCTGCTGCAGCGGTGGTCTTCTTCGCTGCAGTCTTGGCCGGAGCCTTCTTGGCTGCTGCCGCAGTGGTGGTCTTCTTCGCTGCGGTCTTGGCCGGAGCCTTCTTGGCCGCAGCAGTGGTCTTGCGAGCAGTCGTCTTCGCCGGAGCTGCCTTCTTGGCGGGAGCTGCTGCCTTGCGCGCAGTCGTCTTGGCCGGAGCTGCCTTCTTGGCGGCGGCGGTCGTCTTACGAGCGGTGGTCTTGACGGCCGCCTTCTTGGCTGCGGTCTTCTTTGCTGCCGCAGTCTTCTTGGCGGGCGCGGACGCCGAGCCGCGCTTGACGGCAGGTCCGGTGGCGGGGAGCTTCTGTCCACCGGCGATGACTGCCTTGAACTGAGCACCCGGGCGGAATGCCGGGACGTTCGTCGGCTTCACGCGGACGGTCTCGCCGGTACGGGGGTTACGAGCCACGCGGGCTGCGCGACGCCGCTGTTCGAACACACCGAATCCGGTGATGGTCACGCTCTCGCCACGGTGAACCGCGCGCACGATGGTGTCGACGATGTTCTCGACAGCCTCTGTGGCGCTCCTCCTGTCAGACCCCAACTTCTCGGTCAGGGCGTCAATCAGCTCTGCCTTGTTCATGGATTTCCTCCGCAATATTGTGGCCCATCGTCGGACCGACTACTACAACGGTAAACCCCAAGGCGTCAAGAGTCTATGAGCCACGCCAATTCTCATCCGGCGTGGCGGAAAGATTCACGGGCTCAATGCGTGTCGAAGGCCGTTTTCGCTACCCCTCGGACGGCTCCTCGATGCGCGCCGGGAGGGTTGTCGGTTTCCATGAAGGCCTTGACTTTTCATACTCGGCAATGGCCTCTACCTGGCGTAATGTCAATCCGATGTCGTCGAGACCCTCGAGCAGACGCCATCTCGTGTAGTCGTCAATGGCGAAGCGCACCACCAAGGTTCCAGCGGTCACCGTCTTCGATTCCAGGTCGACGAGAATTTCCAATCCCGGCTGCTCTTCGAGTGCTTTCCAGATCAATTCGACGTCACTTTGGTCGACTTCGGCGGCGAGCAGACCGGCCTTGCCCGCGTTGCCGCGGAAGATATCGGCGAACCGCGACGCGATCACGACCCGAAATCCGAAGTCCGATAGCGCCCACACCGCGTGCTCGCGGGACGACCCCGTTCCGAAGTCGGGTCCGGCAACCAGGACCGAGCCCTTGTCGTACGGGGCGACGTTGAGCACGAAGTCCGGATCGTTGCGCCATGCCGAGAACAGACCGTCCTCGAACCCGGTGCGAGTCACACGTTTCAGGTACACGGCAGGAATGATCTGATCCGTGTCCACGTTCGAGCGACGCAGCGGGACGCCGATTCCTTTGTGGCGGGTGAAGGGTTCCATCGAAAAATCTCCTAAGAAGTACAGATTTCGGAAAGACTTGATCGGGCGACGCCGGTTCAGGCTCCGGAGCTAGGGGCTGCTGGGCGCGTCCACGAGATCGGCGGGCGACGACAGAGTTCCGCGCACCGCGGTGGCAGCGGCCACCAACGGTGAGACGAGGTGCGTCCGGCTTCCCTTGCCCTGACGGCCTTCGAAGTTTCGGTTCGAGGTCGATGCCGACCGCTCCCCCACAGCAAGCTGATCCGGGTTCATTCCCAGACACATCGAGCACCCGGCCTGACGCCACTCCGCTCCCGCTGCCGTGAAAATGTCGCCCAGTCCCTCTTTCTCGGCCTGCGCACGAACGCGCATCGACCCGGGGACGATCAGCATCCGAACACTGTCGGCGACCTTCCGGCCTTCCAGAACCTCGGCCACGGCGCGCAGGTCCTCGATACGCCCGTTGGTGCACGAGCCGACGAACACCGTATCCACCGCTACCTCACGCAACGGCGTACCCGCCTCGAGTCCCATGTACTGCAAGGCTTTCTCGGCAGCGACCTTCTCGCTCTCGTCGACGATGTCGGCGGGATCGGGCACCCGCTCGCCGAGAGGGGCACCCTGACCGGGGTTGGTTCCCCACGTGACGAACGGCGTGAGCGTCGAGGCGTCGATGTGCACTTCGTTGTCGAACACGGCGTCGGGGTCGGTCTTCAACTCTTCCCATGCTGCAACCGCGGCATCCCAGTCCTCGCCCTGCGGCGCATGGGGGCGTCCCTTGATGTACTCGTAGGTGATCTCGTCGGGGGCGATCATTCCGGCGCGCGCCCCCGCCTCGATCGACATGTTGCAGATGGTCATTCGAGCCTCCATCGACAACTTCCTGATGGCTTCGCCGCGGTACTCGAGCACGTACCCCTGGCCGCCACCGGTTCCGATCTTGGCGATGACCGCGAGGATGAGGTCCTTGCTCGTCACTCCGGGCGCCAGGTCACCGTCGACCGTGATGGCCATCGTCTTGAACGGACGAAGCGACAGCGTCTGCGTCGCCATCACGTGTTCGACCTCGCTGGTGCCGATTCCCATCGCGATGGATCCGAACGCACCGTGCGTGGAAGTGTGACTGTCTCCGCACACCACCGTCATTCCCGGCTGCGTCAATCCCAACTGGGGGCCGATGATGTGGACGATGCCCTGATCCAGGTCGCCCATGGGGTACAGGCGAACACCGAACTCCTCGCAGTTCCGCCGCAGCGTGTCCACCTGAGTGCGCGACACGACGTCCGCGATCGGAGCGAAGATGTCCGCCGTGGGGACATTGTGGTCCTCGGTGGCGATCGTCAGATCGGGCCGACGCAGTGGACGGTCGGCCAACCGCAGACCGTCGAATGCCTGAGGGCTGGTGACTTCGTGGATCAGGTGGAGATCGATGAAGATCAGATCGGGCTCGCGCGAGGCACCCTCGCCTCCGCCCCGAACCACTACGTGCTGATCCCACACCTTTTCCGCCAGGGTGCGTGCTGTGCCGGCCATAAGAACACCAACCATTCCTCGTGTGCGTCGCGCCGGTGGACTACGGGCTGGCCCACGTCGCGTGTACGGTGCCGAGACGTAGCGCGGCGACCCGAATCCCCGACGGACGGATCCGCGAGGCGACCCAGAATCGTGATCTCATAATGCGAGACGCTAGTATCGACCTATGGGACAGCATAGCGGCATCGGCGTTCTCGACAAAGCAATGGGTGTCTTGTACGCAGTCGCGGAGGAACCGTGCACGTTGAACGATCTGTGCACCCGCACCGGCCTTCCGAGAGCGACAGCGCACCGTCTGGCTGTCGGCCTCGAGATCCATCGGTTGCTGGCGCGCGATTCCAACGGACTGTGGCGGCCGGGCCCAGGCCTCGCCGAACTCGCATCGACCGCGTCGGACACCCTGGTCGAGGCCGCGGCCTCGGTCCTGCCCCGGCTCCGCGAGATCACCGGAGAAAGCGTCCAGATCTTTCGCTGCGAGGGCACGGTTCGCGTGTGCGTCGCGTCGATGGAACCCCCGACCGGGCTTCGAGACACCGTCCTCGTCGGTGCGCGTCTTCCGATGACGGCCGGCTCGGGTGCCAAAGTCCTACTGGCGTGGGCCGATACGAACACCCAACGAGCAATCCTTCCCGACGCCGAGTTCGGTGAACGAGTCCTCGCCGAGGTTCGGCGACGCGGGTGGGCCCAGAGCGCCGGGGAACGCGAGCCCGGCGTGGCCAGCGTGGCCGCACCCGTTCGCGATGCGACGGGCAATGTCGTTGCAGCAGTGTCGGTTTCGGGACCGATCGACAGAATCGGACGCCGCCCCGGTGTGCGGTGGGCCGCCGACCTCCTGGCCGCTGCCGAAGCCTTGCACAAGAGACTCTGAGCGCGCGCCTGCCCGGAAGCACCGCGGGCGCGGCACCGACTCTGATAGAGAAGACGGCGTGGGAATCAACCAGCGCGCACAGATAACGATGACCGACGACGAGATCGCGACATTTCTGGACAGAAGCCGAATCGCGAACCTTGCGACCATCGGCCGCGACGGAACGCCTCACCTCGTCGCGATGTGGTACGCCCTCGTCGACGGCGAAATATGGTTCGAGACCAAAGCGAAATCGCAGAAGGCCGTCAACCTACGGCGAGATGCGCGGGTCACCGTACTGATCGAGGACGGCTTGACCTACGACGCGTTGCGCGGAGTCTCCATCGAGGGACGGGCGGAGATCGTCGACGACGCCGACGCGGTCGCCAAGGTCGGAATCAGCGTGTGGGAGCGCTACACCGGCCCGTACAGCGACGAGGTCCGCCCCCTCGTCGACCAGATGATGAACAAACGCATCGCGGTCCGGGTCGTCGCCGACAGGACCAGGTCGTGGGACCACCGCAAGCTCGGCCTCCCGGCGATGCCTCCGGGTGGTACGACGGCGGAGTTCCTGTCGAAAATCGAGTGAAACGCGAGCGTCGGGTGCGGTACGTTGCCTTCACCCTGTGTGAGGAGCGATCATGACCGAACCGACCAACGACGATCTGAAGAAGAAATTCCGCGAAGCGCTCGACAAGAAGAACCACCGTGCGACGCAGTCCGTCGACCACAAGGACGGCACGTCCAAGGTGAACAACGCTCACGGACCCGCCGATCATCAGAAGATGTTCCGACGTAAGAGCGTGTAGATCGACCGAAAACGAAAATGGGCTCCCATCGCGAACGATGGGAGCCCATTTTCTACGTAGCCCCGACGGGATTCGAACCCGCGCTACCGCCTTGAGAGGGCGGCGTCCTAGGCCGCTAGACGACGGGGCCAGGAACTTGCACTGTACTTCTGGTAAATATTCTTGCTCTTCCGAAGAAGCTCGACAAGCTTAACCGGAAGGCGCTCGGCGACCAAATCGCTTCCGAACGCTTGCTGGGGTACCAGGACTCGAACCTAGAATGGCGGTACCAGAAACCGCTGTGTTGCCAATTACACCATACCCCAATGACCTTCACCGTGATCCACATCAGCTGCTGTGTGCACCGCGTTTCGAGCCGGGATAGAGACTATCAAAGGACACCGGTGTTTCTCCAAATCGCCAGGTCAAACGGTCCGCAAGCACCGGGTGAACCCGTCGGACAACCCCGATGGAGCCGCCGACCGGCGGCTGGCGCAGACTTTCACTCGATGAGAACAACGAACCACAGCCGGTGAGGGTCGTCGTCGCCCCGACGGGCAATTCGACCGTGCTCGTCGAACTCGCCGACGACGGGACACCGGCGGGACCTCCCACCGAACTCGTCGACGCAGTCGACACCATCGCTCGGCTCGAGACCGACCGACATCCGCGATGGGTCTGGGAGAGTACGGCCCGCACCTATCCCACGCTGCTGCGGGCAGGGGTTCGCGTCGACCGGTGTCACGATCTGTCTCTCACCGAGGCGCTGTTTCGAATGCGGCAGGGCGAGCTCTACGTTCCCCAGGCCGCAGTATCGGACGACGAGTCGACCCTGTTCGACGCATACCGTTATCCCACCGTCGATTCCGTCGTCGCCTGGTATCGAGACCACGAATCTCGAATCGGAGACTCACGTCGGCTACGCCTGCTGACGGCCGCCGAATCCGCGGGCGCACTCGCCGCGGCCGAGATGTCCTACACCGGACTGCCGTTCTCGAGCTCGATGCACGAGGCCCACCTCCGCCAAGCACTCGGTCCACGGCCGGCCGACGGCGACAGACCTGCCGAGATGCTCGCACTGGAGGACGAGATCAGCGACGCGTTCGGCCGACGCGTGAACCCGAACTCGCCGCCCGAGGTCCTCGCCGCGTTCGCGCGAGCAGGTGTCGAGGTAACCTCGACGCGCGCCCATGTGCTCCGGACCGTCGACCATCCCGCGGTTGCTCTCCTGCTGCGACATCGAGACCTGGCCAAACTGTTCAGCACCAACGGATGGTCGTGGGCGGACACCTGGGTGCGCGACAACCGGTTTCGTCCGGTCTACGTACCGGGTGGCGTCGTGTCCGGGCGCTGGGCGAGCCGGGGCGGCGGAGCGCTCCAGATTCCCAAGCCGCTGCGCGGTAGCGTCGTTGCCGACCCTGGACACGTACTCGTCATCGCCGACGCCGGGCAATTGGAGCCCCGGATTCTCGCGGCGCTGTCCGGAGACCCGAACATGATCGACGCAGCGGGAGCGGACGATCTGTACGCGCCGGTCGCCGCTGCGGCTTTCGCCGGGGATCGCGCCAAGGCCAAGGTAGCCGTTCTCGGAGTCCTGTACGGGGCGACAGCCGGCGAAGCCCGGTCGCTGCTCGCCATGCTGCGCAGGCGGTTCCCCGTCGCGGTGGAGTACGTGGAACGCGCCGCCCGGGCGGGTGAGCGCGGGGAAATCGTGCACTCGCACCTCGGACGCGCGTGCCCTCCCCCGACCCCGGAGTGGTACGCCCACGGTGACGCACACGCGCGAGGACGATTCACGCGCAATTTCGTCGTGCAGGCCACCGCGTCGGAGTGGGCCCTGTGTCTGCTGGCCGATCTGCGCCGTCGGTTGGCGGACGACCCAGGGTCGGGCGAATTGGTGTTCTTCCAACATGACGAGGTGGTCGTGCACACACGGCACCCCGAGCGCGCGACGGATCACGTCGTGGCGGCCTCGGACACGGCAACCAGACTTCTGTTCGGAGACACGCCGGTTCGATTCCCTCTCGATCTCGCCACCCGGGAATGCTACGCGGAGCCGGACTTCTCGTCACCCGCGTGATCGTTGCCCCGGGGGCCGTCGAACGTCACCTCGATCTCCTCGAACCCCTTGCTTCGCTGCGCCTCTGCCTGCCCGGTGTAGGTCAACCTGTCCCCCTCGGTCAGCTGGACGTCGTCGGTGAACGGTGTGAGAAGTGCACGGGGGTAGAGCTTGTCGACTCTGACCACGTTGATCTCGACGGCGATGACGACGAGAACCGCCGCGATGTACATGAACGCGAGCACACCCAGGACAACTGCAAACACACCGTTGGTGACCGACGCCCGCGACACGACGTACTTGATGTAGACGCCGCCGAACGTCTGCAGCAGCTGCCAGATCACCCCGGCGACGATCGCACCGGGCAGCACGTCGGTCAGTGACAACGAGCGCGCCGTGGCCAGACGGAATGCGACGACGAACACCCCGACATTGAGCACCAGCACGGCCCCGAGCACGACGACGCCGCTGATTCGGCCGAAGTATCCTGCCGAACTGGCGACGTTGACTGCCGTGATCGCCAGTACGGCAACGCCGACGGTACTCAATAGCGCCAGACCACGCACTCGAGCGAAGATCGGATCGGGACGAAGGTTCTTCGGCACGGCCCAGGCCGTGTTCATGGCGTTCTGAACCGCGACGGCCACCCCCAGTCCGCCGTAGAGCGAGCCGAGCACACCCACCACCAAGCCGAGTGTTCCGCCACCGATCCGTTCTGGTTCACCGACGTCCTGTCCGATGATCGGAATCTGGCTGAGAGCGGAGTCGAGGATCTGCTGCTGCAACTCCGGATTGCCCGCCAGCACGATTCCCAGAATCGTCGACGCGAGCAGCAACAGCGGAAACAGCGACACGAACGCGTAGTACGCGATCAACGCAGCGAGGTAGCCGCCCTGATCGTCGACGAACTTGTAGATCACGGCAAGCGGGAAACCCAGGACCGGATGTCTGCGTTGCATCCGGTCCATCCGCGCGGTGACGCTCACCGGAACATGTCGGTCAACCGACCGTTGCCCGCGCTGCAGCGAGCCTGGCCAGAGTTTTCTTGCGCCCGAGCAGTTCCATCGACTCGTACAGCGGAGGGCTGATGTGCGAGCCGGTCAGCGCGACGCGCACCGGAGCGAACGCCTTGCGCGGTTTCAGCTCCAGACCGTCGATGAGGGCAGATTTCAGCGACTCCTCGAGGTCGGCCGTCCGCCATTCCGGCAGGGCCGTCAACGCTGCGATCGTCGCATCGAGCACCGGACCGGCGTCGGCGCCGAGGTTCTTCGCGGCAGCCGCGGGGTCGATGTCGAAATCGGCGTCGGAAACGTAGAGGAACTTCAGCAATCCCCACGCATCCGACAACACGACGATTCGGGTCTGCACGAGGTCCGCCGCGACGGCGAACTGCGCCTCGTCGATCTCGGCGGGCAGGTGCCCCTGCTCGGTGAGGAAAGCGCGGAGCCGCGCCGCGAAATCGGCAGGCTCCAACAGCCGAATGTGCTCGGCGTTGATCGCGTCGGCCTTCTTCTGGTCGAATCGGGCCGGGTTGGAATTGACCTTCGAGATGTCGAACGCGGCCACCATCTCGTCCAGCGAGAACACGTCGTGGTCGTCGGAGATGCCCCAACCGAGCAGGGCGAGGTAGTTGAGCAGGCCCTCGGGCAGGAATCCGCGGTCGCGATGAATGAACAGGTTCGACTCGGGATCGCGCTTGGACAGTTTCTTGTTGCCCTGCCCCATCACGAACGGTAGGTGACCGAACTCGGGGGCCTTCTCCGCTACCCCGATGCGGACCAACGCCTCGTACAACGCCAGCTGACGCGGCGTCGAGGACAGCAGATCCTCGCCGCGCAACACGTGGGTGATCTTCATCGACGCGTCGTCGACCGGATTGACCAAGGTGTACAAAGGGATTCCGTTTCCGCGCGTGAGCGCGAAGTCAGGCACGGTACCGGCCTTGAAGGTGGTTTCCCCGCGCACGAGGTCCACCCAGGACAGGTCGTGACTCGGCATCCGAAGCCGCACAACAGGTTTACGCCCCTCGTCGAGAAAAGCCTGCTTCTGCTCCGCGGTGAGGTCTCGGTCGAAGTTGTCGTACCCCAGCTTCGGATCCCGGCCCGCCGCCTTGTGCCGCGCCTCGACTTCCTCGGGCGTGGAGAAGCTCTCGTACGCCTCGCCGGCGTCGAGCAACTGTTGCACGACGCCGAGATGCAGATCCCTGCGCTGCGACTGACGGTACGGCTCGTACGGACCGCCCACCTCGGGGCCCTCGTCCCAGCTCAGACCGAGCCAGCGCAGTGCGTCGAGGATTGCCGCGTAGGACTCCTCGGAATCGCGGGCCGCGTCGGTGTCCTCGATCCGGAAGACGAACTTCCCACCGTGATGACGTGCGTACGCCCAGTTGAACAGCGCGGTTCGAATCAGGCCGACGTGGGGCGTGCCCGTCGGCGACGGGCAGAATCGGACGCGTACTTCGGTGGAGGTCATGTTCTCGCTCACGTTCGATCGGTGGTGTGGTTCTCTAGTTCTTCGCTGCGACGGGGTTGGTCAGAGTTCCGATGCCCTCGACCGTGATCGACACGGACTGGCCGGCCGTGATCGGCCCGACGCCCTCCGGAGTGCCGGTGAGGATCACGTCACCCGGCAACAACGTCATGACTGCCGAGACCCATTCGATGATCTTCGGAATGTCGTGCAGCAGCAGCGACGTCCGGCTGCGCTGTTTCACCTCGCCGTCGACCTCGGTCTTGATCTCCACGTCCGACGCGTCGAGCGACGTCTCGATCCACGGGCCGAGCGGGCAGAACGTGTCGTGGCCCTTGGCCCTCGTCCACTGACCGTCCTGGCGCTGGTGATCGCGCGCCGACACGTCGTTCGCGACGGTGTATCCGAGCACCACATCGAGAGCCTTCGCCGCCGGCACGTCCTTGCACGGCCGACCGATGACCACCGCGAGCTCGCCCTCGTAGTGCACCTCGTCGGATGTCGGAGGCAGGACGATCGGCGCGCCGGGCCCGACGATGGAGGTGTTGGGCTTGATGAAGATGACCGGAGACTCCGGAGCCTGGCCACCCATCTCGGCTGCGTGGGCAGCGTAGTTCTTGCCGATGGCGATGACCTTGCTCGCCAGAATCGGCGCCAGGAGACGAACATCGGCCAGGGGCCACGAACGACCGGTGAAGGTCGGTGTGCCGAAAGGATGTTCGGCGATTTCCTTCGCCGTCTGCTGGTCACCTTCCCCTTCGATACTCACGAATGCCACACCATCAGGACTTGCAATTCGACCGAGACGCATGTCGAAAGTCTATCGACCCACCTTCGAGCCCTCGGCACGCCCGTCCGATCCCGACCGGACAGCAGGTGTAGCATCGTCTTTCGAGTTCACGATGCAAGACAAAAATTCCACATGATGGGATTTACCACAGTGAGACGGCTACGCGAATGACGACTACCGAAGACACGACACACACCGCCGGTGCCCGCAAATGGGTCATGCTCGCACTTGGAATGCTCGCTCAGACCTCCGGTGCTGTATTCATCAACGGCGCAGCATTTCTCATCCCGTCGCTCCACGAAGATCGCGGGTTGAGCCTCGCCGCAGCCGGACTCGTCGTGGCCATGCCGACGGTCGGAATCATGCTGACACTCATCGCCTGGGGTGTTCTCGTGGACAGGATCGGCGAAAAGCTGGTGCTCGCCATCGGGCTTGCCCTCACCGCGGCGGCCAGCTTCGCCGCCGTGTTCACGACGTCGGTCGTCGTTCTCGGTCTGTGCCTGCTCCTGGGTGGAATGGCTGCCGCGAGCGCCAACAGCGCCTCGGGGCGCGTCGTCGTCGGTTGGTTCCCGCCGGCACGGCGCGGACTGGCCATGGGAATCCGGCAGATGTCCGTTCCACTGGGCGTCGCCATCGGTGCACTGCTCATCCCACCGATCGCACGCGATCACGGCGTCGGTGCTGCTCTCCTCGTACCCGCGATCATCTGCGCCGTCACGGCAATCGCCTGCGTAGGCATCATCGACCCACCGCGGCCCGACCGCGCAGCCGCGGAACGAGCCGGTCTGCTGGCCAACCCGTACCGCACCAGCAGCCAACTGTGGCGCATCCACTCGACGTCGGTTCTACTCGTCGTCCCTCAGTACGTCGTGTGGACCTACGCTCTGGTGTGGTTGATGTCGGACCGAGGGTGGTCCGCCGCATCCGCGGGCATCCTCGTCACCCTGACGCAGATTCTCGGCGCCTTCGGACGCATCGGCGTCGGCGCACTGTCGGACACGCTCGGTAGCCGCATGCGACCGCTCCGGTGGGTCGCCGTGTCCACGACGGTGACCATGGTGGTCCTAGCGGTCACCGATTGGTTCGACTCCCCGGTGTCCATCGCGGTGATGGTGATCGCGTCGGTCGTCACCGTCGCGCCGAACGGCCTGGCGTTCACGGCAGTCGCCGAAGTCTCCGGCCCGTACTGGAGCGGACGCGCTCTCGGCGCTCAGAACACCGGACAATTCATCGCCGCGTCCATGGTTCCGCCCGCATTCGGCGCACTCGCGGCCATCAGCTTCCCCCTGGCGTTCGCCGTGTCCTCGGTATTCCCCGCCCTCGCCGTTCCGGTCATCCCCGACGACCAGCAATCGCCGGACACCTAGAACCGAGCGTGCCGTGCCCCCCATTTTCGGAGCGAAAGTGCCGTTCGGTCAGTCAGACTGACCGAACGGCACTTTCGCTCCGAAGACGGGGGGGGTAACAGCCGCTACAGCGCTGCTGCGATTCTGGCTCCGATGTCGGCGGTGCTTGCTGCGGCCGAACCTCGGGAGGCGAGGTCGGCGGCGACGGCGGCTTCGACGCGCTCTGCATTTGCGGTGTCGCCGAGGTGTGCCAGCAGCAGGGACACCGACAGGATGGCTGCGGTCGGGTCGGCTTTGCCCTGTCCTGCGATGTCGGGCGCGCTGCCGTGGACCGGTTCGAACATCGACGGGTTGGTTCGCGTCGCGTCGATGTTTCCGCTGGCGGCCAGGCCGATGCCGCCGCTGACTGCAGCGGAGAGGTCCGTGACGATGTCACCGAAGAGGTTGTCGGTGACGATGACGTCGAACCGGCCCGGGTCGGTGACCAGGTGGATCATCGCAGCGTCGATGTGCTGGTAGGCGACCTCGACGTCCGGGAATTCCGTGGAGACTTCCTCGACCGTACGTGCCCAGAGGCTGCCGGCGAACGTCAGCACGTTGGTCTTGTGCAGCAGCGTGAGGTGCTTCCTGCGTGCCACGGCCCGCGCGAATCCGTCACGGACGACGCGTTCGACGCCGTAGCGGGTGTTGACGCTGACCTCGGTGGCCACCTCGTGCGGGGTGTTCACCCGGAGCGCCCCGCCGTTTCCGGTGTAGGGACCCTCGGTGCCTTCACGGACGACGACGACGTCGATGTCCTTGTTGCCCGCGAGCGGCCCGGTCACGCCGGGGTACAACTTTGCCGGACGCAGGTTGATGTGGTGATCGAGCTCGAACCGTGCACGAAGCAACAGTCCGCGCTCGAGCACGCCGCTGGGGACCGACGGATCTCCGATGGCACCCAACAGGATTGCGTCGTGGCCTCGGATCTCGTCCAGCACGGAGTCCGGAAGAAGCTCGCCGGTCGCGTTGTAGCGGCGTGCACCGAGGTCGTACTCGGTCTTCTCGACTCCGGGGACGACGACGTCGAGCACCTGCAGTGCTTGGTCGACGACCTCGGGGCCGATTCCATCTCCGGCGATGACGGCGAGCTTCATGTACTCCTCGTTCTTGTCGAGCGATCAGGGGTGAGAGACGGTCAGGAAAGATCCACGAGTTCGATGGTCGACGCACCCACGGCCGACGCGATGCTCGAGCTGAGCTCGGACGGTACGTCCTTGTCGACGCGGAGCAGGATGGTCGCGCCGTCACCCTCGGAGTCCTGGCTCAGTGCTGCCGCCTGGATGTCGATGCCTGCGTCGCCGAGCAACGTGCCGATACGGCCCAGGCTGCCTGGCTGGTCGGTGTAGTTGACGATGAGGTTCTTGCCCTCGGCGCGAAGGTCGAAGTTGCGTCCGTTGATGTTGACGATCTTCTCGACCTGTGTGGTGCCGGTGAGCGTTCCTGCGACGTTGAGGACGGATCCGTCGCCGTAGACGGCGCGGATGTCGACGACGCTGCGGTGGTTCTCGCTCTCGGGTGCCTTGGTGACCTCCGCGGTGACGCCGCGCTCCTCGGCGAGCGAGGGAGCGTTGACGAAGGTGACGGAGTCCTCGATCACGGCGGAGAACAGTCCACGCAGCGCCGAGAGCTTCAGGATCTCGACGTCCTCGGCAGCGAGTTCTCCGCGCACGTCGACCGACAGCGACGCCGGAAGTTCGTCGGACAGGGCGCCGAGCAGCACGCCCTGCTTGCGAACGATCTCGAGCCACGGCGAAACCTCTTCGCCGACGGCGCCGCCCTTGACGTTGACGGCGTCGGGGACGAATTCCCCTGCGAGAGCGAGCAGCACGGATTTGGCGACGTCGGTGCCGGCACGGTCCTGAGCCTCGGTGGTCGACGCTCCGAGGTGCGGGGTCACCACGACCTGCGGGAGTTCGAACAGCGGGCTGTCCGTGCACGGTTCGGAGGCGTAGACGTCGATGCCTGCGGCGAAGACGTGGCCGCTGGTGATGGCGTCGGCCAAGGCCTGCTCGTCGACGAGTCCGCCGCGCGCTGCGTTGACGACGATGACACCGGGCTTGGTCTTCGCGAGAGCTTCCTTGCCGATGATTCCCTTGGTCTCGGGGGTCTTCGGCAGGTGCACGGAGAACATGTCGGCGCGAGTCAGCAGTTCGTCGAGGCTGACGAGCTCGATGCCGAGCTGCGCGGCACGAGCAGCGGAAACGTAGGGATCGTAGGCGATGATGTGGGTCTCGAACGCGGCGAGACGCTGCGCGAAGAGCTGACCGATACGGCCGAGTCCGACGACACCGACGGTCTTGCCGAAGATCTCGACGCCGTTGAACTTGCTGCGCTTCCACTCGTGCTGACGGAGGGTGGCGTCGGCCGCGGGAATCTGGCGGGCGGCGGACAGCAGCAGTGTGACGGCGTGCTCGGCGGCGGTGTGGATGTTGGACGTCGGTGCGTTGACGACGAGTACTCCGCGCTCGGTGGCTGCGGGTACGTCCACGTTGTCCAGGCCGACGCCTGCGCGAGCAACGATCTTCAGGTTGGTGCCGGCTGCGAGCACTTCCGCGTCGACCGTGGTCGCGGAGCGGACGAGAATCGCGTCGGCATCGGGGACCGCGGCGAGCAGTGCCGGGCGGTCCGGGCCGTCGACCCAGCGAACCTCGACGCCGTCGCCGAGTGCCTCGACAGTGGACTGCGCAAGTTTGTCGGCGATCAGAACGACAGGACGGCCTGGCTGGCTCACGTGAAGAACTCCCTAGATAGGTCGAGGTGACGGTAGCGGTCGATCGGGTCTTGCGTGTGCGGTGCGGGACAAGTTTAGAGGCCGAGGGGAACCGAGTGGGGTTCACCCTCGTCGAACGAGTGAAGGGCACCCTCACGGATGCCCTTCACTCGGGTTACATCGGATTCGACGTCGGATCAGGCCGTCTCGGTGATCGGGCGGTCGACCCAGCTCATCAGGTCGCGCAGCTTCTTGCCGGTGACCTCGATGGGGTGCTCGGAGTTGGCCTTGCGCAGGCCTTCGAGCTCGGTGTTGCCGTTCTCGACGTTGGCGACGAGACGACGGGTGAACTCACCGGACTGAATATCGGCGAGGATGGCCTGCATCCGCTTCTTGGTGTCGGCGTCGATGACACGAGGCCCGGACAGGTAGCCACCGAACTCCGCGGTGTCCGACACCGAGTAGTTCATGCGTGCGATGCCGCCTTCGTAGATCAGGTCCACGATCAACTTCAGCTCGTGCAGCACCTCGAAGTACGCCATCTCCGGCGCATAGCCGGCCTCGACCATGACCTCGAAGCCCGTCTTGATCAGCTCTTCGGTACCGCCGCACAGCACAGCCTGCTCACCGAACAGGTCGGTCTCGGTCTCTTCCTTGAACGTGGTCTTGATGACGCCGGCGCGAGTGCCACCGATGCCCTTGGCCCACGACAGTGCCAGCGCCTGACCCTCACCCTTCGGGTCCTGATCGATCGCGATGAGCGCGGGAACACCCTTGCCGTCGACGAACTGACGACGCACGAGGTGGCCCGGCCCCTTGGGAGCGACCATGCCGACCGTGACGAACTCGGGAGCCGTGATCAGATCGAAGTGAATGTTCAGGCCGTGACCGAAGAACAGCGCGTCGCCGTCCTTCAGGTTCGGCTCGATCTCTTCCTTGAAGATCGACGCCTGCGCGGTGTCCGGTGCCAGCACCATGATCACGTCGGCCCACGCGGAGACCTCGGCGGGGGTGCCGACCTTCAGGCCCTGCTCCTCTGCCTTGGCGCGGGACTTCGATCCCTCTTTCAGGCCGATGCGGACGTCGACGCCCGAGTCGCGCAGGCTCAGCGAGTGCGCGTGGCCCTGGCTTCCGTATCCGATGACGGCGACCTTGCGGCCCTGGATGATCGACAGATCAGCATCGTCGTCGTAGAACATCTCGACTGCCACTGGTTAATACCTTTCCTCTTGTTTGAGCATGTTCATCACATGTGGTCGCTAACGCGACGCAGTGATCGATTTCGGTCCACGTCCGACGGCAACGACTCCCGACTGAACTATTTCTCGAATTCCATAGGGGTCCAACATCTTCAGCAGCGCATCCAGCTTGGAGCGCGTACCCGTGGCCTCGACCGTGACAGCCTCGGGTGACACGTCGATCACCTTGGCGCGGAAGAGGTTCACGGTCTCGATGACCTCGCTGCGTACGGTCGAGTCGGCGCGCACCTTGATGAGCACCAATTCGCGGGCAACCGACGAGTCGTCGTCCTGCTCGACGATCTTGATGACGTTGATCAACTTGTTCAGCTGCTTCGTCACCTGCTCGAGCGGGAACTCGTCGACGGTGACGACGATCGTCATTCGGGAGATCCCCGCGATCTCCGTGCCGCCGACCGCAAGTGAGGAGATGTTGAATCCGCGACGCGAGAAGAGTGCGGCGACGCGTGCCAGAACACCTGGCTTGTCCTCGACGAGGACGCTGAGGGTGTGGCTGGTACTCACTTGTCGGTGCCTTTCTCGTGCAGGGCGTTGCCGTGTGCCTGCTCGCGTGCCATTGCCTCGTGGATGACGGCGGGTTCGGCCACCGAGGCCTCGTCCTCGTCGAACAGAGGTCGGATTCCGCGGGCGGCCATGATCTCGTCGTTACCGGTGCCTGCGGCGACCATGGGCCAGACCTGCGCGTCGGCGCCGACGATGAAGTCGATGACGACGGGACGGTCGTTGATCGCGCGAGCCTGTGCGATGACCGCGTCGACGTCTTCCTCACGCTCGCAGCGAATTCCGACGCAGCCCAGGGCCTCGGCCAGCTTGACGAAATCGGGGATGCGCTGGGCGCCGTGGGTTCCCAGATTGGTGTTGGAGTACCGCTCCTCGTAGAACAACGTCTGCCACTGACGGACCATGCCGAGGTTGCCGTTGTTGATGAGTGCGACCTTGATCGGGATTCCCTCGACCGCGCAGGTGGCGAGTTCCTGGTTGGTCATCTGGAAGCAGCCGTCGCCGTCGATCGCCCACACCTCGGCGTCGGGAAGGCCCATCTTGGCGCCCATCGCCGCCGGAACGGCGTAGCCCATGGTGCCGAGTCCACCCGAGTTGAGCCACGTGCGCGGCTTCTCGTAGTTGATGAACTGCGCGGCCCACATCTGGTGCTGGCCGACGCCTGCGCAGTAGATCGCGTCGGGTCCGGCGAACTTGCCGACCGAGGAGATGACGAACTCCGGCGACATGCTTCCGTCGCTGGGGCGGTCGTAGCTCAGCGGGTACGTCTTGCGGATTCCGTCGAGGTACGCCCACCAGTCGCCGAGGTCGACGGTGGTGCCCGTGGCGCGATCGGCACGAAGCGCCTCGATCAACTCGACGATGACCTCTTTGCAGTCACCGACGATCGGCACATCCGCATAACGATTCTTGCCGATCTCGGCAGGATCGATGTCCGCGTGGATCACCTTCGCGTTCGGCGCGAACGACGAGAGCTGTCCGGTGACGCGGTCGTCGAACCGGGCGCCGAGCGTGATCAACAGATCGCTGCGCTGCAGGCCGGCCACAGCGGCGACGGTGCCGTGCATGCCCGGCATACCCAGATTGAGCTTGTGGGTGTCGGGGAACGCTCCGCGCGCCATCAACGTGGTGACGACGGGGATGCCGGTCAATTCCGCGAGTTCGAGCAGTTCTGCCGACGCGTTGGCCTTGATGACACCGCCACCGACGTACAGGACGGGTTGCTTGGAGTCGGCGATGTACCGAGCTGCCTCACGAACCTGCTTGCCGTGCGGCTTGGTGACCGGACGGTATCCGGGCAACCGCATCTCCGGTGGCCACGAGAACGTGGTCTGTGCCTGCAGGATGTCCTTGGGGATGTCGACGAGGACCGCACCCGGACGACCGGAGGACGCGATGTAGAACGCCTCGGCCATGATGCGTGGGATGTCGACGCCGTCGGTGATCAGGAAGTTGTGCTTGGTCACGGGCATCGTGATGCCGGAGATGTCGGCTTCCTGGAACCCGTCGGTGCCGATGAGACTTCTCGCGACCTGGCCGGTGATGGCGACAACGGGAACGGAATCCATCTGGGCGTCGGCGAGCGGTGTGACGAGGTTCGTCGCTCCTGGGCCGGAGGTCGCCATGCAGACGCCGACGCGGCCAGTGGCCTGCGCGTACCCGGTGGCTGCGTGCCCGGCGCCCTGTTCGTGACGAACGAGGACGTGGCGAACCTTCTTGGAGTCGAAGAGTGGGTCGTACACCGGAAGAACGGCTCCACCCGGAATGCCGAATACCGTGTCGACGTCGAGTTCCTCGAGTGCTCGGACGACGGACTGTGCGCCGGTCACCTTCTCGGGTGCGACGTGGCGACGCGATCCGTCGACGGCGCCGTTGATGTCCGGTGCCGACGAGCTGGCGTTTGCTCCCGACTTACGAGTCGAGGGCCCTGGGCGTGCGGTTGGTGCGCTCACTAGTGCTTCCTCAGGATGAAAGATGTAGCTGGGCGATCTCTGGGCAAGAAAAAACCCCCGTCAGCCGAGGCTGTACGAGGGTGGCGCGTCGATGCGAGTTGGTCGAGAACCGGCTCAGGCGTTGACGCGCCGGCCGATTACGAGTATCCAATTCCGCTTCACGCGCTCGACGGTAGGCGCGCGCATAGGGAAGAGTCAAACTCGTCACGACGCAATCCCATTATGTGAGATCGCGTAGGTGCAATGCGAAGATGAAGGGGTGTCGTCTTCGCAGCAGTCCGAACCACCGGATACATCATCCCATACGCCCGTTCCCGCGCCGCAGGTCATCCGTATCTCGCGCCTGTCGCTGGTAGGAGTCGGCATGCTGTTCATCGGCGTGGCCTTCCCCGCCGCCAGTTGGCCCGCAGCGTTCGGATGGCTCGTGCTGATCCCGATCATCGCTGCCGTGTGGGTGTTGCGCGTTCGTACCGTCGTCAGCTTCGACGGTCTCGCGATACGTAGATTGTTCGGCTCCGAGTTCGTCGCGTGGGAAAACGTGCGCGGCATTCACTTCCCGAACCGGCGATGGGCGCGCGTGGTCCTGACCGATAAGTCCGAGAAGTCGCTGCCGTTGGTTCGCTTCGACCGACTTCCGGTTCTCGCGGCGGCGAGCGGCGGGCGAATCACCGATCCCTATGCGGCCGCAGCCGAAGCCGACAGGACGGCAGAAAAGGAACAAACAGCGGACGCGGACCGAGAAGCCGAGCCAGGCGCCTCGACTTCCTGAGCCGGGAGTAACCTCGATCGGGCGAGAAACCGCTATTGATCGAGGAAGAGAAGCCATGCCGCCGCTACGGTCACGAGTTACCACTGTCGGACGCAACGCCGCGGGCGCACGCTCGCTCTGGCGCGCCACCGGAATGACGGATTCGGATTTCGGCAAACCGATCGTGGCAATTGCCAACTCCTACACGCAGTTCGTGCCCGGGCACGTGCACCTGAAGAACGTCGGTGAGATCGTCGCCGACGCCGTACGTGCCGCGGGCGGCGTACCGCGCGAGTTCCACACCATCGCCGTCGACGACGGTATCGCCATGGGGCACGGCGGCATGCTCTATTCGCTTCCGAGCCGCGAGATCATCGCCGACTCGGTCGAATACATGGCCAACGCACACACCGCCGATGCTCTCGTGTGCATCTCCAACTGCGACAAGATCACGCCGGGAATGCTCAATGCCGCGATGCGACTGAACATTCCGGCCGTGTTCGTCTCGGGTGGGCCGATGGAAGCAGGCAAAGCCGTCGTCGTAGGCGGCGTCGCGCAGGCACCGACGGACCTCATCACCGCGATCTCGGCCAGTGCGAACGACGCCGTGTCCGAGGAAGGCCTGGACGAGGTCGAGCGCAGTGCGTGCCCGACGTGCGGTTCGTGCTCGGGCATGTTCACCGCCAACTCGATGAACTGCCTCACCGAGGCCCTCGGACTGGCACTGCCCGGCAACGGATCCACGCTCGCCACGCACAAAGCCCGGTACGCGCTGTTCGAGCGCGCAGGCACCACCATCGTCGAGGCCGCGACCAAGTACTACCGCGACGGTGACGAGTCCGTTCTGCCGCGCAACATCGCAACCCCTGCGGCGTTCCGCAACGCCATGGCACTCGATGTCGCGATGGGCGGGTCCACCAACACGGTGCTGCACACCCTCGCCGCGGCGCAGGAGGGCGAGGTCGACTTCGATCTCGACACCATCGACGCCATCAGCCGCAAGGTTCCGTGCCTGTCCAAGGTGTCCCCCAACTCCGATTACCACATGGAAGACGTGCATCGGGCAGGCGGAATCCCCGCGCTGCTGGGCGAACTCCGCCGCGCGAACCTGCTCGAGACCGACGTCTCCACCGTGCACACGAAGAGCTTCGACGAGTGGCTGGACACGTGGGACATTCGCTCCGGCACGGCGTCGGACGAGGCGTTGGAGCTGTTCCACGCGGCGCCGGGCGGCGTTCGGACCACCGAGCCGTTCTCCACCGAGAACAGGTGGTCCTCGCTCGACACCGATGCCGTCGGCGGCTGCATCCGCGACAAGGAACACGCGTACACCGTCGAAGGTGGTCTGGTCGTCCTGCGCGGAAACATCGCACTCGACGGGGCGATCCTGAAGACCGCGGGCATCGACGAGGAACTGTTCTCGTTCCAGGGCCCGGCACTGGTCGTCGAGTCTCAGGAAGAAGCGGTGTCGGCGATCCTGCAGAAGAAGATCCAGCCCGGTGACGTCCTCGTCGTCCGATACGAGGGCCCCAAGGGCGGACCGGGCATGCAGGAAATGCTGCACCCGACGGCGTTCCTCAAGGGAGCCGGACTCGGCAAGCTCTGTGCTCTCGTCACCGACGGACGCTTCTCCGGTGGCACGTCCGGGCTGTCCATCGGCCACATCTCCCCCGAGGCGGCCGCGGGCGGAGTCATCGGACTGGTCGAGAACGGTGACCAGGTGCGTATCGACGTCGCCTCCCGCACCCTCGAGATCCTCGTCGACGACGCCACCCTGGAGACCCGTCGGGCCAAGATGGAGGCGTCGGAGCAGCCGTGGCAGCCGGTGGATCGTCAGCGCACGGTCACCACGGCACTGCGTGCCTACGCGGCACTGGCGACCTCCGCGGACAAGGGCGCGGTTCGGTACGTCCCCTGACCTCACGTGCGTGGAAATGTAGGTCCTGGGGCAGGAGCGGCGCCTGCGGAGCGACCCAGTAACACTGCCATTTCCACTCACAGCGGGATCAGGTCGCGATCGGGTTGGCCCCGTTGAGGAAGATCCACAGGCAGACCCCGGCGGCGATACCCAGGATCAGCGCGACGAAGGATCCGAAACGTGGACGCGTCGCCCACCCTCGCCGTCCGTCGAAGGCGATCTTTCCCGGCCCGGTGAGGATGATCGCCGCGGCGGCGACTCCCAGTACCGTCTCGTACTCGACTCCTGTCGGCGCGAAGAACTGCAGCCCCGGCTCGGCGGCCTGCTTGAACAGCCACGCGTTGATGATGACGCTCAGCACCGCGGCGCCGGCGAACGGTGTCGCCAGACCGAGGATCAGCAAAGCGCCACCCGCGGTTTCACCGACGGCCCCGGCGATGGCCAGGATGTCCGCGCGGTCGTAACCGGTGTCTTCGAGCAGTGAGCGGAACCCGTCGAGACCGGGTCCGTTCCACACACCGGTCAGTTTCTGCAGGCCGTGCACGAGGAAGATTCCGCCGACTACGAGACGCAGGAGAAGCAAGCCGAGATCCGTCGTACCGCGCCGGGCCGGAATTTCGACCGTCTCGGTGCGCACGACCGGTTCCGGCGCGTTCTGATCCGCCGCGAACCGATCCGACGAGCCGGTGCCGTACCCCGCCGCGGCAGGGGTGGTCGGCAGGAATTCGGTGGGCTTGTCGGAGTAGGCGGTGCTGCTGTCGGGCGCGATCGGCTCGTCGAAACGTGAGGGACGAAACGACGAGGGGATCTGTTCGGTCGGGTACGCCCCGGATCCGCTCTTCCCGAAGTCCAATTCGTCCTCGGTCCGAGGCTGGAGTTTTTCGGTCGGCTGGTCGTATGGGCTCGACGCGGGCTCGTAGCCGGTGTCGGGCCGCTCTTCGTCGCGAGGCTTGTCGGTCACAGCTTCAACAGTAGAGCGAGTCGGTGCCGATTCAGCCGTATTGAGCCCGGGCGCGGCGCCTCGAGTAACGTTTCGTACATGAAGTTGGTGCGAGCGTCGTCCCGAACCGCAACTACCGTCGCCGTCCTGACGATGACCGTGGCCCTGGCGGCCGGATGTGCTCGGTTCGACGATTCCACGGCCAGCCCGTTCACCCCCGAACCGTCGTTCGGCGCCGCCGAGATCGATCCCGCGGATCCGGACGCCCCACCCACCTCGACGACACCGAGCGGTCCGCAACCGCAGCCGGGTCCCTGCATCGATCTGGACCCGAACGTCATCGCGACGTGCCTCGACCCGACGGGTGGGCTCGTGATGCTTCCCGGTGGCGCCTCCGCATTGGTCGCCGAACGCCTCACCGGACGGATCATGCAGGTCACCCAGGGCCAGTCCCCCGTCGAGATCGCGCGCCTCGACGTCGACGCCGGCAGCGACGGGGGCCTGCTCGATCTCGCGTTGTCGCCGAGCTTCGCCGAGGACGGTCTGATGTACGCGTACATCACGACTGCATCGGACAACAGAGTCGTGCGCATCGCGGCAGGCGACACACCCAAGAACGTGTTGACCGGAATCCCCCGGGGTGCACAGGGGAACCGCGGCGCGTTGGATTTCCTCAACCCAGGTCAGCTGTTGGTGCTGACCGGTGACGCCGGAAACCCAGCATCCGCAGCCGATCCGGCGTCGCTCGCAGGCAAGCTTCTGCGGGTCGACTCGCTGGTCCCCGGCCAGAGCGGTCCACCCCCGCAGGTCGCCCTCAGTGGCATCGGAACCGCGGGAGACGTGTGCATCGATCCGTCGGGCGGAATCTGGGTCACCGACCGGACAGCAGTGGAGGATCGGCTCCAGCGCATCGATCCTCTCGGCGCGGTCGTGTCGCCGGTGTGGACGTGGCCGGATCGACCGGGCGTCGCCGGCTGCGGCGCAGGGGACGGGGCGGTTGCCATCTCCCTGACCGACGCCAAGGCCATGGCCGTCCTCGTCACCGACCCCGACACGGGAGCAGTCACCGCGGCACCGTCGCTGCTCGTCCAGGACCGCTACGGCCGTCTCAACGGCGCTGCGATCGCACCCGACGGCCAGATCTGGGCGGGCACCGTGAACAAGAACGGTGATGCACCGGGCCCCAACGACGACCGCGTCGTCAAGATTCCGGTCCCGGCGGGCGGCGGCGGATTCGACTAGAGCCGAACGGCCCCGGCGGCGAGCACCGCGGGGGCCGTTCGATCACGTCCTTGAATCAGCTGCACGCAGCGAGGACCAGTTCCTTGACCCTGGCCGCGTCGGCCTGACCGCGAGTGGCCTTCATGACGGCGCCGACGATCGCGCCCGCGGCTTGAACTTTGCCGGCGCGAATCTTGTCGGCCACACCGGGATTGGCAGCGAGCGCCTCGTCGACTGCAGCCTGCAACTTGGTGTCGTCCTTCTCGACGACGAGCCCGCGTGCCGCCATGACCGCAGCAGGCTCACCTTCACCGGCGAGGACGCCGTCGACGATCTGACGCGCGCCGTTGTTGTTGACCTTGCCGTCGGCGACGAGGCCGGCCACTTCGGCCACCTGTGCAGGCGTGATCGCCAGAGCATCCAGTTCGACGCCCGCGACGTTCGCCTTCTGAGCCAGGTAGGAGACCCACCACGAGCGCGCAGCCTGCGGCGTCGCACCGGCGTCGACCGTCGACGCGACCAGATCCAGCGCGCCGGAGTTCACGAGGTCGCGCATCTCCTCGTCGGAGACACCCCAGTCCGCTTGGATGCGCGCCCGGCGCAGCCACGGGAGCTCGGGAAGCGTCGCGCGGAGTTCCTCGATCCAGGCCGCGTCGGGAGCGACGGGCGCGAGGTCGGGCTCCGGGAAGTACCGGTAGTCCTCGGCAGTTTCCTTCTTCCGGCCCTTCGACGTGGTGCCGTCGGACTCCTGGAAGTGCCGTGTCTCCTGCACCACCTCGCCGCCGGACTGCAGAACGGCCGCCTGCCTGCGCATCTCGTAACGCACGGCTACCTCGACGCTCTTGAGCGAGTTGACGTTCTTCGTCTCGGTGCGGGTACCGAACTCCGACGCCGACTTCTCCATCAGCGACACGTTCGCGTCGCAGCGCAACGAACCCTGGTCCATGCGAACGTCGGACACGTCGAGCGCTTTCAGCAGATCCCGCAACGCCGTCACGTACGCGCGGGCGACCTCAGGGGCGCGTGCACCGGTGCCGGTGATGGGCTTGGTCACGATCTCCACCAGCGGAACACCGGCACGGTTGTAGTCGAGCAGCGAGTGGCTCGCGCCTTCGATCCGTCCGGTCGCGCCGCCGACGTGCGTCGACTTACCCGTGTCCTCCTCCATGTGCGCCCGTTCGATCTCGACGCGGAACGTACTTCCGTCGTCGAGCAGTACGTCGAGGTATCCCTCGGTGGCGATCGGTTCGTCGTACTGCGAGATCTGGTAGTTCTTCGGCTGGTCCGGGTAGAAGTAGTTCTTCCGCGCGAACCGGCCCCACGGGGTGATCGAGCAGTTCAGTGCGAGACCGATGCGGATGGCGGACTCGACGGCCGCGGAGTTCACCACCGGCAGTGCACCGGGAAGGGACAGGCAGACCGGGCACACCTGCGTGTTCGGCTCGGCCCCGAACGCCGTCGGGCAGCCGCAGAACATCTTGGTGGCTGTGCCCAGCTCGACGTGGACCTCCATGCCCAGAACTGGGTCGAAACGGGCAAGCACGTCGTCGTAATCGATCAGATCGACCAAGGCAGCAGTCATGCACACGAGTTTATGCGCTGGCAAGAACGCGCGAGTAACCAGTGGTGCTCGCTACGGTTGGCCGGTGACGGACACCTCGAAGCAGACGCTGTACATGACCGTGCTGATGACACCCGACATGGCGAACTTCTCCGGCAACGTTCACGGCGGGACGATTCTGAAATTCCTGGACCAGGTGGCGTACGCCTGCGCGAGTCGGTACGCGCAGGCGTACGTCGTCACCCTGTCGGTGGACCGCGTGGTGTTCCGCGAACCGATCCATGTCGGCGAACTCGTGACCTTCTCCGCGTCGGTCAACTACACCGGACGTACATCCATGGAAGTCGGCATTCGCGTCGAGACCGAGAACATCCAGCGCGGCGAAACCCGTCACACGAACAGCTGCTACTTCACCATGGTCGCCGTCGACGACACGGGCACACCGCTCGAGCTTCCGCCGCTCGAACCGTCGACCGCTCTCGGACGGCAGCGCTTCGAGGCGGGCCGACGCCGCCGCGATCTTCGTCGCGACAACGAGCACCGCGAGTCGCAGATCCGACAGGAAGCCGGCCGCCTCTGAAGATCAGCCGAAGAACGCCGCCGCGTCGACGTAGCGGCTCTCCGGTACGCGCTTGAGTTGCTTGACCGCCTCGGCGAGCGACACCAAACCGATCTCGGCGCCGCGCAGGGACACCATCTGACCGAAGTCACCTGCATGCGCTGCGTCGGCTGCATTGACCCCGAATCGGGTGGCCAGCACCCGGTCGTACGGAGTCGGGGTTCCGCCGCGCTGAACATGCCCCAGCACCGTGGTTCGTACTTCCTTGTTGATGCGACGCTCGATCTCCTGGCCGAGCTGATGCGCCACCCCGGTGAACTTCACGTGACCGAACTCGTCGATGCCGCCGTCGCGCAACGCCATCGACCCTTCCCGCGGCTTCGCACCCTCGGCGACGACGCAGATGAAATGCGAGTCACCGCGCTGGAAGCGCTTGCGCACCAGATCGCAGACTTCCTCGACGTCGAACGGATGCTCGGGAATCAAGGTCATGTGCGAACCCGACGCCAGACCGGCATGCAACGCAATCCATCCCGCGTGCCTGCCCATCACTTCCACCAACATCACACGCTGATGTGACTCGGCGGTGCTGTGCAGCCGGTCGATCGCGTCGGTCGCGATGGTGAGTGCGGTGTCGAATCCGAACGTCACGTCCGTGCAGTCGATGTCGTTGTCGATCGTCTTCGGTACCCCGACGACGGGCACACCTTCCTCGGACAGCCAGTTGGCCGCCGTCAACGTTCCCTCGCCGCCGATGGGGATGAGGACGTCGATCCCGTTGTCCTCCAGCGTTTCCTTGATCCTGTCGAGACCGGCCCGGAGCACCTCCGGATTGGTGCGTGCCGTACCGAGGATCGTCCCGCCCTTGGTCAGCAGTCGATCGTTGCGATCGTCGTTGCGCAACTGAATCCGGCGGTTCTCCAGCAGACCACGCCACCCGTCCTGGAATCCGACGACGGTGGAGCCGTACCGCGCATCCGCCGTCCGAACCACCGCACGGATCACCGCATTGAGCCCGGGGCAATCACCGCCGCCCGTGAGAACTCCGATGCGCAATTTTTCGCCTCTCGTCGGTTCCATACTCACACCGTAATCCGGCTGGGCTATCTGGTCATTTCGCAGCGCCGCCGCTCACCCGGGTGTGACGACTCCGCTCTCGTACGCCAGCACCACTGCCTGGGCGCGGTCTCGGAGATCGAGTTTGCCGAGCACTTTGCCCACATGGGTCTTGACGGTCTGCTCGGCGACGAACAGAGTTGCGGCGATCTCGGTGTTCGACAGGCCCTTGGCGATCAGCTCGAGCACTTCGCGTTCGCGCGGGGTGAGTACCGACAGCTGTGCCGGCGGCTGCTTGGCCGTGCCGCGACGTGTGGTGACGTCGGCGATCAACCGGCGTGTCACCGACGGCGCCAGCAACGCCTCACCCGAGGCGACGACGCGCACTCCCCGAATCAGTTCGTCGGCGGGTGCGTCCTTGAGCATGAACCCACTGGCTCCGATGGTCAGCGCCTCGTAGACATAGTCGTCGATGTCGAACGTGGTGAGCATCAGGATGCGGACGGGAGGATCGAGCGACGCGCGGAGTATCGCGCGTGCGGCGTCGAGTCCGTTCATCTGCGGCATACGGACGTCCATGAGAACGACGTCGGGGCGCAGTCGCTTCACCTCGGTGACTGCGGTGGCGCCGTTGTCCGCGTCTCCCACGACGCTGATGTCCGGTTGAGCGGCGAGCAAGGCACCGAAACCCTGCCGCACCATTGCCTGATCGTCTGCGATGAACACGGTGATGGCCACGGATGACACCCTATGTCCTGACGTAGTCGGTGGGCCGGATCAGAATGGGGCCCGATCAGAATGGGCCACGATCAGACTGGGCCACGATCAGACTGGGGCCGATCAGGCGGCGGGCCCGGTGACGGGAAGCGCGGATGCCCCGAGAGGAACCGTCTCCGCTTTTCCCGGAAGCCGAGCGATGACCTCGAATCCGCCGTCGGACCGAGGGCGGGCGTCGAGCCAACCGGACACTCCGACCGCGCGATCGCGCATCCCGGTGATGCCATGACCTCCCGTGCCGCTGCTTCCGTCGCTCGCGCCGGCGCCGTTCGAGTCGACGGCCCGATCGTTGATCACTTCGAGGTAGGTGACGTCCGGTGCGTAGTGGAGTCGTACTCGAACCTCGCTACCGGGAGCGTGCCGAGAGGCATTGGACAACGATTCCTGCACGATCCGATACAGCGCGAGTCCTGTGGTCGCCGACACCGCGTCGGCACCGCCGAGGATCTGCCAGCTGAGCCGAACCCCTGCGCGCTGGGTGTTCTCGAGCAGCGTCGTGATGTCTCCTGCCCCGGGCGCAGGCGCGTCGTCGGCCACCACTCCGTCACTGCGCAGAACCCCGAGCATTCCGCGGATCTCGTTCAGCGCCTCCCGTGCAGTTGCCCCGATCGATTCGAATTCCGCAGCCGCCGAGGGCGATACGTCGTCGACTCGGTACGGAGCGCTCTGCGCCTGCACCACCACCAACGACATATGGTGGGCAACCACGTCGTGAAGATCGCGTGCGATCTTGGCCTTCTCCTCGAGAATCGTTCTGCGCGCACGTTCGAGCTCGCTGACCTCCTCCTGCTTGGCCAGTTGCCGCCGCGACAGGACCAGCCAGCGAATCAGCAGGCCGAACACCACGATCGCGGTCAGTCCGACACCCCACCCTATTCCGTCGTTGCCCGGTGCGTATCCGAGAAACAGCAGGACGGTCGCAACCCAGGTGACCGCCACGACCGGTAGTGCGCACCGAAGACTGACGGAAAGTACGAGCGCGAGAAGCACGAGGAGGTGTGTCACCTGCCACGGAAAGTCGTACCCCGGCAAGCGATCGAACGCAACCGGGATCACTACGGCCGAGCCGGCCGAAACAGCCCATCCGAGAGCGGGATTCGCACGGACGAGCACGAAGGGAAACACGGCGAGAGCAGACACGATCGGCATGATCGGAACCGGCACGTCGTGAGTGACGTGCAACGTCGGCCACGCGATGGAGTACAGAATCGCGGTCACCGCGAGGATGGTGACGTCGACGCCGCGTCCTGGCGGAACCAGCCGTCGAAATCGTGTCGCCTTCTCGGTCCTACTGAATATGCCCACGAGAAGAACAGTAGGAACTCGCGAGCGAAAAGTCATCGTACCGAGGGGTGAGATCGACCTACCCCCGCGGTAGCACTTCGCGCAGCCGTCACGCACCACGACGGCACGTCGAAACGGCACTTCGGGGCGATTACCGATTCGGTGTTCGATTCCTAGCGTTCGTAGCCATGACAGCGAGAGCGAAGTACGTCGTCGGCACCGTGGTGGTCGGAACCATGCTGGGCATCGGAGTCGGCACGGCGATGCCGGTCGCCGACGCAGACATCTCGGCACCTCGCAGGACCGCGGCGACCGTCGCCATCGAGGCCCTGGTCGACGACGACGCAACGGCCGCCATCGGTGCGATACCGATCGGGTTCGAGAACGAGTACTACCGCCCCACGCTCGAGGACGGGAGGGCAGTGGCACCGGACGGGGACTGCTCGTCGCCCGTCCCACTACCCACAGACTTCGAATCCGCCTGCAAAGCACACGATCTGGGGTACGACCTGCTGCGGTTCGGCGCGGCGCACGGCGCGCCTGCATCCCCCGACGCCCGTACACGCCTCGACGCCGCGTTGAGCACGTCGATGGACGACGCCTGCGACGGCAGACTCGGAACCTGGTCCCGCGCGAGCTGTTTCGTGATGAGCGATATCGCAAGCACTGCAGTCGACTTCAACTCCTGGCGCCAGAACTACCGATCGCCGGCGCCGGAGCCCGCCCTGCCTTTCCTGATCACCGGTGGCGTCCTGACGACGGCCGCCGCCGCCGCGACGACCGTCGCCGGTGCCGTTCTGCGCCGTCTTAGCCCGGAGGTACTCGCATGACGTTCGTACTTACGCCCACGACAACGACCCCGCCGGCACCGACGAACCTGCATGCTGTTCCCGCGGTTCCTCGGGTGAGCACGTCGCTGCTTCTTGCACTGTCCGTCGCGGCATCCCTGTCGCCGTCGTTGCTGCCCCGAGCGTCTCTGGTCCAGGCGGTGGTGACCGGCTTGTTCGCCGCGGCAGCATTGGTCGTCTCCGCGGTAGCGCACCGGATCACGTCCCGGGTGCACCGGACCTGTCCGCGACCGCGAGCTCGCCGCGTAGCCCTCGGCCTGGCACTGCTCACCGTCGGTGCGGTCGGGATCGCCGACGCGCAGTGGCAGAACGGAGTGCGCGAGTCCTGGGGAGTCCCTCGTGTGGGTCCGATGTACTGGATCGAAGTCGTCTGCGGTTCGGTCTCGGTCTGTGCTCTTCTGGTCGTCATCGGAATCGGCTCGGCCCGCGGAGCGGGCAAACTCGGGGCGATGCGACTGCTGGCAACGACAGCCGTCGCGGCCGTTGCGGTATCGGTCTTCGGATTCGACTGGGCACGTGAGTCTTTCGCTCAGCGATATGCGCAGGCGGACCTCGTATCGAGCACAGTTCAGGAGCACGCGGTCGACCCCGTCGGTGGTGTCTCGGTCGGGGTGCAGGGTCAGCGGTTCCTCGCGGGAGGCGAGGGCAGCACGGCCGTGCGCACGTACGTCGGGCTGCGTGCCGCTCCGACGTACGGCGAACGCGCAGAATTGGCTGCGGACGAACTGGAGCGGTCCGGCGGTCTGGCCAAGGCGCACGTCGTGATCGCCGTGCCCACCGGATCGGGATGGGTCGACGAGAACGCGGTCCGGGGGTTCGACGAACGATTCGGTGGTGACGTCGCGACAGTCGCTCTGCAGTACTCGGACCAACCGAGCTGGGCGACGTTCCTGTTCGCGGAGGACGCTGCGATCGAATCCACCCGAGCCCTGCGTGTGGCCGTGGAAGCGAAGCTGGCTGCGCTCGACGAGGACCGCAGACCGAAGCTGCACATCTACGGCCAGAGCCTCGGCTCGGTGGCAGGGAGCGCTGCGCTGCAGCCGGATTCGTCGGCGGTCTGCAGCACACTGTGGGCCGGTCCCCCGGCGAACAAGGTGGATACCGGACAAGGCGTCGTTCTGGCGAACACATCCGATCCGGTGGTGTGGTGGTCGAGCGAGCTGATCTTCTCACCACCGGATCTGACGAAGGCACGAGTCGACGCACCGGTGCCACAGTGGATTCCGTTGGTCTCCTTTGCACAGACGTCGGTGGATCTGCTCTTCGCGCTCGATGCGCCTGCGGGCCACGGCCATCGGTACGGGGAGGATCAGGGAACAGGCCTTCTCGATTGTGGGTAGATCTACAGTCCCATTCGGGTCCCGAGCCAGTCCATTTCACGTTCCAGGGCCGGTGCCCACACATCCATGGAATGGCCGCCGGGAAGTTCGGAATACTGGACGGACAGCCCGTCCGCGGCCGCAGCGGCGAACAGTTCGCGAGTCTGAGGCTCGAACTCCGTGTCCTCGGAGCCGACGACGAACGCGCCGGAGGAGTTCGGAAACGTCTTCTCGCGCAGCAGAGTCAGCGGAGTCCACTGGTCGAAACGTCGAGTCGACTCGGCGCTACCGTCTCCGAACGCAGCGGTGATCGAGTCCTCGCGCGTGCCTCGGCGGGGTTCGTCCTCACCGGAGATGTCCAGAAACGTCGGGTAGATCCCCGGGGCGGTCAGAGCCGTTTGCACGGCGCAGGTGCCGCCGTAGGAGTAACCGCCGATTGCCCACGCGCTCGGATCCGTGTCCACCCGCATCGTGTGCCGGATCCATGCGGGCACGTCCACCGACAGATACGTGGAGACGTTGCCCAGATGCGAGTCCATGCACATCGGGTTGGGAGTGGGCTCGCCCCATTCGTCGACGGAGCCCATGGGGTCGGACTCGCCCAGCGCGTCGGCCACCACCACGACGGGCGCATGGCCGTCGTGGGACGCTGCGTAGGTATCCATCGTGTCGGCCAGGTGTCCGCCGTCGATCCAGTCGACGACATGACCCGGTTGGCCGGTCAGCAGGACGAGCACCGGCGGAGCCGCGTCGCCGGGAGTTCCGTAGAACGGAGGGGTGTAGATCGCAGCCGGACGTGCATGAAACCCGGAGGTCTCACCCGGAATCACCGCGCCCGTCACGGTGCCCCTGGGCGGATGCCCGAGTGCTGCCGCGAGCGTGGGCGTATGCCAGATCTGAGTGTTCAGCGCAGCGAGTACGCCGCAGACGAGTGCTGCGGACAGCGGGATCAGCATCACACGTCGCCGCAACAGAATCCACCCCAGCGTGCACACCAGCGCCAGGACCAGAGCAGGCAGGATCACGGTGTCGATTCGAAGGTGCACGACGCCCAGGGCGGCGTCGTGCACCGAACGAATCGTCACGTGAGTCAGCGCAGCGCGCCGCGCGCAGTCTCGTAGGCCGCGCCGATGCGGTACAGCCTGTCGTCGGCGAACGCCGGTGCCATGATCTGCAAACCGACGGGCAGTCCGTCCTCGGAGGCAAGACCCGACGGCACCGACATCGCACAGTGGCCGGCGAGGTTCGTCGGCAACGTGCAGAGGTCGTTGAGGTACATGGCAATCGGGTCGTCGACCTTGTCCCCCAGAGGGAACGCCGTCGTCGGAGTGGTCGGCGACACCAGCACGTCGACCTTCTCGTACGCGTTGTCGAAATCGCGAGCGATCAGAGTCCGCACCTTCAGCGCCTGACCGTAGTACTCGTCGTAGTACCCGGCGGACAGCGCGTAGGTGCCGATCATGATGCGGCGCTTCACTTCCGCGCCGAACCCTTCTGCGCGCGTGATCGCCATGACCTGCTCGGCACTGTGCTTACCGTCGTCGCCCGCACGAGCTCCGTAGCGCATGCCGTCGAACCGGGCGAGGTTGGAGGACACCTCCGAAGGGAGGATCAGGTAGTACGCCGCGAGCGCGTGAACGAAGTTGGGGCACGAGACCTCGACGACCTCCGCACCGAGCGACGTCAACGTCGCCACGGCGGCATCGAACGAGGAGATGACCCCGCTCTGATAGCTGTCGGAGTGCAGTTCCTTGACCACACCCACACGCACACCCTTCAGGTCGCCGCCCGCTCCTTCGCGTGCGGCGGCCACCACGGACGCCACCGAGGTGTCGACGGACGTCGAATCCCGGGGGTCGTGACCGGCGATGACCTCGTGCAGAAGCGCGGTGTCCAACACCGTGCGCCCGCAGGGCCCGCCCTGGTCGAGCGACGACGCACACGCGATCAGGCCGTACCTGGACACCGTGCCGTAGGTGGGCTTGGTGCCGACGGTGCCCGTCAACGCTGCAGGCTGGCGAATGGATCCACCGGTGTCGGTTCCGATCGCCAGCGGAGCCTGATGCGACGCCAGCGCGGCAGCACTGCCGCCGCCGGATCCACCGGGAATGCGTGTGGTGTCCCACGGGTTCTTGGTCGGACCGTAGGCGGAGTTCTCCGTGGACGAACCCATCGCGAACTCGTCCATGTTCGTCTTGCCGAGCAGCGGAATTCCCGCCGACCGAAGTTTCGAGGTGACCGCCGCGTCGTACGGGGAGATCCAGCCCTCGAGCATCTTCGACGCACACGTCGTCGGCATGTCCGTGGTGGTGAACACGTCCTTCAGCGCCAGCGGCACACCGGCAAGTGCCGACGCCGGGGCCTCTCCCGCACCGATGGCCTCGTCGACCTCCTTGGCGGCAACCAATGCGGCGGCGCCCGACACGTGCAGGAACGCGTGGATGTCCCCGTCGACCTTGTCGATGCGGTCCAGATGAGCCTGAGTGACCTCGACGGCCGATACCTCGCGCGCGTGAATCTTCGACGCCAGGTCGGACGCGTCGAGCGTGGTCAGGTCGGTCATTCGCTCTCTCCCAGAATCTGCGGCACTGCGAATCGATCTTCTTCGGCGTTGGGAGCCTCGGCCAGAGCCTGCTCGGGCGTCAGGCCTGGGACGATCACGTCCGGGCGCGTGACATTGGTGATCGCACTCGGATTGGCCGTCGGCGTCACATCGTCCGCAGCCACCTCGGCCACTGCCTTCACATGGTGAAGAATCGAATCCAGCTGGCCGGCGAACTCGTCCAACTCGGCTTCGCTGAGCGCAAGCCGAGACAGCCGGGCGAGGTGAGCCACCTCGTCGCGGGAGATATCAGGCACCGCGTAGACCCCTTTCACACATATGACGACGCACCGCGAAAAACACGCGGCCGCCGTCAACCTTATCGGGGCCCTCGTCGCTGCCTCCACTCCCGGTTGGCTGGGTCATTCCTGCAGGCTCCACTCCCGGTTGGCTGGGTCATTCCTGCAGGCTCCACTCCCGGCTAACTCGGTCCCACCCAGATGTCGCGAAGGTCACGGCCGGTGCGGCAGTTGCGCCCCGAGAGGCCGACAGTGCGAGGATGGCTCGCGGTGTTTCACCCACGAAGTTCTGTCATCTCTCGTAAGCGAAAGGGCGCGACATGTCCTACCTGCTCCGCGTTCAGCTCCCCGACCGACCGGGCAGCCTCGGCTCGCTCGCCGTCGCGCTGGGTTCTGTCGGTGCGGACATTCTGTCGCTCGACGTCATCGAACGCGGCGACGGTTACGCCGTCGACGACCTCGTCGTGGACGTACCGCCCGGCGCCCTGCCCGACACGCTGATCACCGCCGCCGAGAATCTGACCGACGTTCGGGTCGACTCCATCCGGCCGTACACCGGTGTGCTCGACACCCATCGTGAACTGGAGTTGATCGACCGGGTGGCCGCGGCGACCGACGACAGGCTGCAGGTGCTGGTCGATGGAGCACCGCGGGTACTGCGGGTCGGCTGGAGCGTCGTGGTAGCGACAGGTCCGCACGGGGCCTACCGCGTCGTGGGCAGCTCGGGTGCACCGGAGACACACGCAACAGACATGCCGTGGATGCCGTTGGCACACCCGGCTTCCCTCGACGGTGACGCCGAGTGGGTGCCGCAGGTATGGCGCGACATGGACACGAAGATCGCCGCGGCGCCGCTCGGCGCCTCCGGGACGGTCTTGATGCTCGGGCGCCCGGGAGGACCGGACTTCCGTCCCTCCGAGGTCGCGCGGCTCGGCTACCTCGCAGGTATCGTCGCCACCGTTCTCGGCTGAGCTACGCGTCCTCCCCCGCGTCGTCCGCGGCATCGTCAGCTTCCGCCTCGGCATCAGGATCCGGCTCCCGCACTGCATCGGGGCCTTCGGTGAGAAGTACGGTGAATCCGGCCTCGTCCAGCACCGGTACGCCGAGCTCGACGGCCTTGTCGTGCTTGCTGCCCGGCGACTCGCCGACGACGACGAATGCGGTCTTCTTCGAGACCGAACTCGCGGCTTTGCCTCCGCGCACCAGAATGGCTTCCTTCGCCTGATCACGGGAGTAGTTCTCCAGCGATCCGGTGACGACGATCGACATGCCCTCCAGGTTTCGGACGATGGACTCGTCGCGCTCGTCCTCCATCCGCACACCCGCCGCACGCCATTTCTCGACGATCGTGCGGTGCCACGGCACTCTGAACCACTCGGATACGGCCGTGGCGATGGTCCCGCCGACTCCGTCGACAGCAGCGAGTTCCTCGTGCGACGCGTTCTCGATGCGCTCGAGACTGCCGAACTCGCCGGCGAGCGCGCGGCCCGCGGACGGTCCGACGTGGCGGATGGACAGGCTCACCAGCACGCGCCACAGAGGGCGGTCCTTCGCCTTGTCCAGGTTGGCCAACAATCGTTTTCCGTTGGCGGACAACGCCCCGGCCTTGGTGCGGAAGATGCCGGTCTCGAGCAGGTCGTCCTCGGTCAGCGAGAAGATATCGCCCTCGTTCTCGATCACCCCGGCTTTCAGGAGGTCGGTCGCGGCCTCGTAGCCGAGCCCTTCGATGTCGAACCTGCCTCGTTCTGCAACGAAGAACATACGTTCACGGAGTTGCCCCGGGCAGAACTCGGAGTTGGGGCACCGAAGGTCGGCGTCTCCCTCCTTCGCCGGTGCAAGCGTGGTTCCGCACTCGGGACACTCGGTCGGCATGACGAACTCGGTCTCGTCGCCGGTGCGGGCGTCGACGACAGGCCCGAGAACCTCCGGAATGACCTCGCCTGCCTTTCGAATGGTCACGGTGTCCCCGATCAGGACACCCTTGCGTTTGACCTCGGAGCCGTTGTGCAGCGTTGCCAGGGAAACGGTGGAACCGGCCACCAACACGGGCTCCATGTAGGCGAACGGGGTGACGCGTCCGGTGCGGCCGACACTCACCCGGATGTCGAGAAGCTTGGTGGTCACTTCCTCCGGCGGGTACTTGTAGGCGATTGCCCAGCGCGGCGCGCGCGAGGTGGTCCCGAGCCGACGATGCAGACTCATCTCGTCGACCTTGACGACGAGGCCGTCGATCTCGTGCTCGACGTCGTGCCGGTGTGTGTCCCAGTAGGCCACCTTCTCCACGACGGCATCGATTCCCTCCACACGCGTCGTGTGGGACGACACCGGAAGCCCCCATGCCTTCAGCGCCTCGTAGGCATGCATCTGAGTGTCCGGAGCGAACCCCTCCATGCGGCCGAAGCCGTGGCAGATCATGCCGAGTCTGCGTTTGGACGTGACCGCCGGGTTCTTCTGACGCAGCGAACCTGCCGCCGAGTTACGTGGGTTCGCGAAGGGCGGTTTGCCTTCCTCCACGAGCGAGGCGTTGAGTGCCTGGAAATCCTCCAGCCGGAAGAACACCTCGCCGCGCACCTCGAGGAGGGTCGGAATCGGGTGATCTTCGCTGGCAGTCAGTGTCTCCGGAATGTCGGAGATGGTGCGGGCGTTCAGCGTCACGTCCTCGCCGGTTCTACCGTCACCGCGAGTGGCACCGCGGACGAGCTTTCCGTTCTCGTAGACCAAGTTCAGTGCCACGCCGTCGATCTTTACCTCGCACAGGTAGTGCAGGCCTGCGGAGCGATCACCCACTTCGGTCTCGACACGCTTGGCCCATGCCCGCAGTTCGTCGTGATCGAAGACGTTGTCCAGACTCAGCATTCGCTCGAGGTGGTCGACCGCGGTGAACTCCGTCGCGAACCCGCCACCGACCAACTGGGTCGGCGAATCCGCCACGCGCAATTCGGGATGGCGCTCCTCGAGCTCGGTCAGCTCACGCAGCAACGCGTCGAACTCACCGTCCGAAACGATCGGCGAATCCCGGACGTAGTAGCGAAACTGATGACCCCGTACGTCCTCGGCAAGCTGCTGCCACCGCTCCTTGTCCTCACTGGAGGCCGGAGTGCCCGTCGCCCGATCGTCGGCGTTCTCGGTCGCGGCAGTCGGTGCAGTCGATTCGTCCACACTCGAACATTAACGGACCCCACCGACACTCGAGACGCTGCTAGAGCGAGTCGGGTGCGTCCTGAAAGGCGTCCGCGACATTGCCCGCCAGTTCGAGCGCCTGCCTGGCCCACTCCGGCGTCGCCCCGGCCAACCCACACGCGGGAGTGACCGACACCTGAGTCGACAGAACGGACCGCGGAAATCCGAGCCGGTCGACGAGTGTCACCGCGGGTGCCGCGACCTCACGCCACGTCGGCACTTTCTCCGGCCGCACCGCAGGCACGAGGCCGAGCATGATCGTCTTGCCCGCCTGAAGAAACTCTCCGATGCCGTCGAGGTCACGTGCGCCGAGCTGCGCCACGTCGAGTGCAGCGGCCTCCGCGGCGCTTCGGCGCAGCAGGTCCAACGGCACGTCCGCACCGCAACAATGCACGGCGGTAGGCACTCCGACCCCGCGCAGCACGGAGTCGATCAGATCCAACGCCTCGGGCTCCGGTACGGCCCGCACCGGATCGAGTCTGGTCACCCCCGACAGCGAACCAGCAAGAACTGCAGGCAAACTCGGCTCGTCGAGTTGCACCACGACATCGACACCCAGCCGTGACCGAAGCTCGGCGCACTGCTGCCGCAAGCCCTCGGTCAACGAACCCGCGAAGTCGCGAACCGCGCCCCGGTCGGTCAACACTCGGTGCGCACTGCGCAGCTCGACCTGGGCCGCCATCGTGAACGGACCTGCAGCCTGCACCTTCAACACGTGATGGGTCGCGGCGAAGCCACCCGTCTCCCAGAGTTCTTCGAGAACGTCGAGATCCTCGTGCAACAGATCTTCGGCGCGGCGACCCGTCAGAGACTTGCGCTGCGACACGCGGTAACCCGACGTGCGCACGTCGAATTCGATGTCCACCATCAACGCGCCTGTCCTGCCGATGGTGTCCGCACCGAGTCCACGAGCCGGTAGCTCGACGATGTGCGGCAGTGCAGGCAGCTCACCGAGAACGATCGAGGACGCCTCTCGAACGTCGGTGCCGGGCCACGACCCGATGCCCGTCGCCAGCGCCCCGAAGACGCTGGCGCTCACTCGCTCTCGGAACGAGTGCCGGCAATGGTGGAACTGCCGATGACGATGTCGCCCTGGACGTCGCGGCGATACAACACAGCCGCTTGTCCCTTCGCCACTCCGGTCAGTGCACTGCGAAGCTGAATGTCCACTCCACCGTCGGCGGTTGCTTCCGCAACTGCTTCGGTGAGCCCACCGTGCGCGCGAACCTGCACGACACATTCGATCGGCCCCGTGGGTGCGACACCATCCGTCCAGATCGCACGGTCGCCGGTGATTCCCCACACGTCGAGGCGAGTAGCGGACCCGACGATGACGTTGCCGCTGTCCGGCTCGATAGCGGTGACGTACCGAGGCTTTCCATCCGCGGCAGGCCCGGACACGCCGAGCCCCTTGCGTTGACCGATCGTGAAGCCGTGCACACCCTCGTGGTCCGCCAGTTCCGCCCCCGTGTCCGCGTCGACGACCTTGCCGGGACGGATACCGATCTTCGCGCCGAGGAACGCACGCGTGTCACCCGACGGGATGAAGCAGATGTCGTGACTGTCCGGCTTGTCCGCCACCGCGAGTCCGCGTGCCGCGGCTTCCTCGCGGATCTCGGACTTGGGGGTGTCCCCGATGGGGAACATCGCCCGGGAAAGCTGATTGTGCGTCAGAACCGCCAACACGTAGGACTGGTCCTTGTCGGCGTCGACGGCACGGCGCAACACGCCGTCGTGCAGCTGGGCGTAGTGCCCCGTGGCCACGGCGTCGAATCCGAGGGCGAGCGCACGGTCGGCGAGCGCGGAGAACTTGATCTTCTCGTTGCACCGCAGGCACGGATTGGGCGTCTCGCCCGCAGCGTACGACTCGACGAAGTCGTCGATGACGTCTTCCTTGAATCGGTCGGCGAAGTCCCACACGTAGAACGGGATCCCCAGCACGTCCGCGGCTCGGCGCGCATCCCCGGCGTCTTCCTTGGAGCAGCAACCGCGGGAACCGGTGCGCAAGGTCCCGGGCTCGGTCGACAGTGCGAGATGGACGCCGACGACGTCATGGCCCTCGTCGACTGCGCGGGCAGCCGCCACTGCCGAATCCACTCCGCCGCTCATTGCAGCCAGTACACGCATCAGCGCTGTCCTCCCCGAGCTCCTACGCTCGCCAATCCCGCTGCGCGGGCTCGTTCGATTACTTGCGGCAACGCTGCCAGCAGTGCGTCCACGTCGTTGTCGGTCGATTCCGGTCCGAGCGAGAAACGCAGCGATCCACGGGCGATCGACGGATCCGCGCCCATCGCGATCAACACGTGACTGGCGCTGGCCACACCGGCGGTGCAGGCGGACCCCGTCGAACATTCTATGCCCGCCGCATCCAGCAGCATCAGCAGGGAATCTCCCTCGCAGCCGGGGAAGGTGAAGTGGGCGATACCCGGTAGCCGTCGATCGTCGATCGGGCCGTTGACGATCACCTCCGGATCGATCGCACGCACGCCCCTGACCATCTTCTCGCGCAACCGCTCCGCATTCGCATGACGGGTGTCGAGGTGGGCGACGGTGTCCTCGAGCGCCGCGGCCATCGCGACGACCGACGCGGTGTCGTGCGTACCGGATCGGACGTCACGCTCGTGGCCGCCTCCGTGCAACAGCGGGACACACGCCGTCGTGCGTCCCAGCAGCAGGGCACCGACGCCCTGAGGTCCGCCGAACTTGTGCGCAGCGACACTCATGGCGGACAGGCCGCTGGCGCCGAAATCGACGCGCAGGTGCGGGATGGCCTGAATCGCGTCGCTGTGCATCGGCACGTCGTACTCCCGAGCGATCGCGGACAGCTCGGCAATCGGCATGATCGTGCCGACTTCGTTGTTCGCCCACATGATGGTCACCAACGCAGTCCGATCCGCCCCGACGGCCAGCTCCGCACGGAGGGTGTCCGGGTGGACTCGGCCCCGAGAATCGACCTCGAGCCAGGTGACCTCTGCGCCCTCGTGGTCAGCGAGCCACTCGACTGCGTCGAGGACCGCATGATGCTCGACCGCGCTGGCGATGATTCTGGTCTTCGACGGATCCGCATCACGGCGAGCCGCGAAGATCCCCTTCACCGCAAGGTTGTCGCTCTCCGTTCCCCCTGAGGTGAAGATCACCTCGGACGGGCGCGCTCCGAGGTGTTCGGCGATCGACTCCCTCGACTCCTCGACCCTCCGGCGGGCGGCCCTGCCGGATCCGTGCAGCGAGGACGCATTCCCGACGGTGGCGAACACTGCCGTCATCGCTTCGATGGAGGCGCGGGACATGGGCGTCGTTGCAGCATGATCGAGGTACACGGGTGCACTCGCGCGGGGGGCAGCAGCCGAACTGCGGGCAGAAGGCATAACGCTTCAAGGATAGCCGGTGATCACCGGTGCCCCTCGCACCCGTGACACCCGCCCACCCGTCACACCTGCCCCCGTCCCACCTGCCCAGCCACGACACCCGTCCAGCCGAGGTTCCTGCTCAGCGGTGCACCGGTCGCTGCGGGGCTCGGACGACGTCGAGGGTGACGACATCGTGCACGGTCGGGTCGAGCCGATCACCGGATCGCGCCGCCGCCTCGCAACGCCTCGCGAGATCCCGACGGTCGGAGCCCGGCGCCTCGGGAGCGGTCAGTTCCACGCGCGCGACGATTCCTTTCAGCCGCAGGATTCGGCCGATCGACTGACCGATGGTCTCGTCGCCGACGAAGCACGTCGCCGTCGTACGAGCAGAATTTCCGTCTACGTACGCGAGCCGGACCGGCTGCACCCAGGTCTCGGTGTCGATCGCGGCCTGGAACATCGCAGGCCGGAACGAGCCGTACGCCTGTCCGCACCAGGTCGTCGCTTCCGGGAACACCACAACCGTTCCACCGCCGCGCAGTCTGTCCGCAACCTGGTCGACGGTCCCCGGGAGCGCACGTAGTTTCTGCCGGTTAATGGGAAGCACCTTCATTGCCCTGGCCAACAGGCCCAGTACCGGCCACTCGATCAGGTCGCCGCGGGCGACGAACGTCGCCGGTCGCAGTGCCGTCAGGACCAGTACGTCCGTCCAGGAAATGTGTCCGGCCACGACGAGCGCGCCGTGTTCGGTACGGGAGCGTTCCCGATCCGACCGCGGGTCGTGGACGCAGAGCCCGATACCGACGGCGAACAGCAACATCCGCGCACCGAATCGAGTGACGCGCCTGCGCAGTCGGGGTGAGACCACACCGACGGCGATCAGTACCGGAAGTAGCGCGACCGCGAACAGCGCGACCAGAATGCGCAGTGCGACCACCACCGAACCCACGGTTGCGCTCCCGCGCGCGATGCAGCCGTCTCCGCACGGGCTGGACGGCATCCACGCATGATCCACCACCTGTTCCGTCACGGCCGATTCGGCTGCGCGGCCGGACGAGTCGACGATGTTCGATGCGGTCATCCCTGTCCCCTCGTCTCGTAGGTGTTGGCCGCGCTTCTCAACCGGTCCAGGTACCGAGTGTTGGCATCGCTCAGCCCGAGCAGTGCGACGAAATCCGCGACACCGAAGTCGGGGTCGTGCGACGGTTCTCCGCACACCACCGCGTTCAGTCGCAGGTATCCGCGAAGCAGCGGAGGGATCGATGTGCGAGCAGGGGCCACGATCTCGTCGAGACCGCGGCCGTCGACCACGACGGGGTTACGTGGGATCACGCGGCGGTCGGGTGCCGATCCATGCTTGTCCAGCAGGAAGTCGCGGACGCCCCGGACGTTCGCCCCCGGAACGTCGTCGGCGGACGCCTGCATGGGTACCGATACGCATCCCATGACCCATTCGAGGCCGGTCACTTCGAGGTAGTGCAGGATTCCAGCCCACATGAGTCCGAGGACGGAGCCGGATCGATGCTCGGGCCGCACGACGGCGCGTCCCATCTCGACTACCGAGGATGCGGACGGATTCAGGGCTGTGAGATCGAATTCCGTTGCGGTGTAGTAACCCCCGGCTGCGATGGCGGCGTCGGGAGTGAGCATGCGGTAGCAACCGACGAAGTCGTCGGTTGTGTTGTCGCGGACGAGAAGATGGTCGCAGAATTCGTCGAAGCGGTCGGCGTCGCGGCCGCTGGGATCTCGGGGGATGTCGTATCCGGGTTCGGACGCGAACACGTCGTAGCGGAGTTTCTGAGCGGCGTCGCGATGATCTCGGTCGGTGGACAGGACGAGCGAATAGCGGTCGGCAGCTCGGCCCTTCGTGGCCGACTCGGGCACGGACGATGCACGCGAGTTCATGACTGAAGTGGTCATGCAAGTTGTCTAACGAGCCGCGGCCACGTCAGCGCATCAGGTGGGTAACGTGTCCGAACACGTTGCGTGAACGACAGAAACGCCCCCACCCCCCCGAAACGGGGAGGCGGGGGCGTGTCGTCTGTCCGGGCGATATCAGCCCTTGTGCTTCTTCACCGCTTCGGTGAGCTGAGGTGCGACGTTGAACAGGTCGCCCACGATGCCGTAGTCGGCGATCTCGAAGATGGGTGCTTCTTCGTCCTTGTTGACTGCGACGATGGTCTTCGAGGTCTGCATTCCGGCGCGGTGCTGGATGGCGCCGGAGATGCCGAGTGCGATGTAGAGCTGCGGGGAGACCGTCTTACCGGTCTGACCCACCTGGAACTGACCCGGGTAGTAACCGGAATCCACCGCTGCACGCGACGCACCGACCGCTGCGCCGAGCGAATCGGCCAGGTCCTCGACGACGTTGAACTTGTCCGCACTGCCGACGCCACGGCCACCGGACACGACGACGGTCGCTTCGGTGAGTTCCGGGCGGTCGCCACCGACGATCGGGTCACGCGAGGTGACCTTGACGACGCCGTCTTCCTGTGCCGGTACCTCGACTGTTTCGCGGCTACCCGCGCCTGCCTTCGGCTCGGCTTCCACGGCACCCGGACGCAACGAGATGACGGGGACGTCTCCGTTGGCCTTCGCCTCGACGGTGAACGCGCCACCGAAGATCGAGTAGGTGGCACTGCCGTCGCCGTTCACGGCGATGACGTCGTTGTGCAGACCGGAGCCCAGGCGCGCCGCGAGGCGTCCCGCGACTTCCTTGCCTTCGATGCTGGCTGCGGTGATGATCGCGGCGGGCGAGACGGACTCGGCGAGTGCCGAGAGTACGTCGACCTTGGGGGTGATGATGAAGCCGTCGATGTCGTCGGACTCTGCGGCGTAGATCTTCTCCGCGCCTGCCTCGGTCAATGCGTCGGCCAGCTTGTCGGTGGTACCGGCGGGACCGGTGACGACTGCCGACGGCTCGCCGAGTGCACGGGCCGCGGTGATCAGCTCGGTGCTGACCTTCTTGAGGGTTCCCTCGACGTGCTCCACGAGCACGAGTACTTCTGCCATGACTTGCTCTCCTTAAGTGGTCTGCGCGGCGTTACGTCGGCGGGATCAGATGATCTTCTGGCCTACGAGGTAGGTGGCGATCTTGTCGCCGCCGTCGCCCTCGTCGGTGACCCGCTCGCCTGCAGTCTTGGGAGGCTTGGGGGTGGACGACGTGACGGTCGTTCCTGCGTTCTCCACGCCGACGATGCCGTCTTCGACGCCGATCTCGGCGAGCGTGATGGTCTGCACCGTCTTCTTCTTCGCGGCCATGATGCCCTTGAAGGACGGGAAGCGCGGCTCGTTGATCTTCTCGGTGACGCTGACGATGGCCGGCAGTGCTGCCTCGAGGCCGAAGATGCCCTCGTCCGTCTCGCGCTCGCCCGACACGGTGCCGTCGGCGACGGTCAGCTTGCGGAGCTGGGTGAGAGCGGGAATCTGGAGGTACTCGGCGATGATCGCCGGTACAGCGCCCGTACGGCCGTCGGTGGCCTCGTTACCCGCGATGATCAGATCGGCGGGCTCGTCGTTCTCGAACGCGACGTTTCCGAGCGCAGCTGCAAGCGCGTACGCAGTCTGGATGGCGTCGGACCCGTGGAGCGACGGGTCGTTGAGGTGCACGGCGCTGTCGGCACCCATGGACAGAGCCTTGCGGATGGCATCGGTGGCGCGGTCGGGGCCTGCGGACAGCACCTTCACCTCGCCGCCCTGTGATTCCTTGATGAGCAGGGCTTCTTCGACGGCGCGCTCGTTGATCTCGTCGAGAACGGCGTCGGCTGCCTCGCGGTCGAGCGTGTAGTCACCGTCGGTGAGTTTGCGCTCGGACCACGTGTCGGGAACCTGCTTGATCAAAACAACGATGTTCGTCATGGGTCTGCGTCGACCTCCTGGTCATGTTCCGCTGATTCGTAGGGTGAATCGGGTCGTGCCTTATGGGTTCTTGCTGTTCTAGGCCCTGCCGTAGATTACCCCATGTTTAGTTACTGGTGGGTAACTTACCGCATTTCCGATCCGACAATACATCCGCCCCCTCCTGATCGGACGCCACTGCCGATGGTTCTTCTCCGTACCTAGGCACTACCCTCTCGTCGGTGAGCGAATCATCGACAGCCAACGCGGACGCACCGCTCCCCCTCACCGGCGAGCGCACGGTTCCTGGCATCGCGGAGGAGAACTACTGGTTCCGCCGACACGAGGTCGTGTACGAGCACCTGCTGGGGCGGTGCCGGCACCGCGTCGTCCTCGAGGCGGGATCGGGAGAAGGGTACGGCGCCAACATGATCGACGCCGTTGCCGAGTCGGTCACCGGCGTGGACTACGACGCAGGCGCCGCCGCTCACGTGCACGATCGGTATCGCGGAGTCCGCATGCTCCGCGGCAATCTGGCGCAGCTGCCCCTTCGCGACGACTCGGTGGACGTGGTCGTCAACTTCCAGGTGATCGAGCATCTGTGGGATCAGGGGCAGTTCCTCGACGAGTGCTTCCGGGTCCTCCGCCCGGGTGGAGAGTTGCTCGTCAGTACACCGAATCGCATCACGTTCTCCCCGGGGCGAGACACTCCGTTGAATCCGTTCCACACGCGCGAGCTGAACGCCGACGAGTTGTCGGAGCTGCTGGAACAGGCCGGTTTCACCGTCGACGTGATGACCGGTGTTCATCACGGGTCCACGCTGCGCGATCTCGACTCCAAACACGGAGGGTCGTTCATCGACGCTCAGATCGAGCGCGCACTCGCCGGGGAGCCCTGGCCGGCAGCCCTCTCGGCCGATGTCGCATCGATCACCACGGCAGATTTCGACATCCACCCGACGGACATGGACGGGAGCCTCGACCTGGTCGCCGTCGCGATCAAGCCTCACGGCGGAGCTGCGGTGAGCGGGTGAGCACACCTTCACCGAAGGTGACCGAACCGGGCATGTTCGCTCTGGTTCTGCACTCGCACCTGCCCTGGCTCGCCAATCACGGCCGATGGCCGGTCGGCGAGGAGTGGTTGTACCAATCGTGGGCGGACTCCTATCTGCCGCTGACGGACATGCTCTCGACGCTCGCCGACGAGGGACGTACCAACCTGCTCTCGCTCGGAATCACGCCGGTGCTCGCCGCTCAACTCGACGACCCGCATTGCCTTGCGGGGATGCATCATTGGCTCGGAAACTGGCAGCTGCGCGCACACGAGGCAACCGATCGCGCGATGTCGATCCGCGAACACAGAAGCGCTGCACGGGCACTCGACACATTCGAAACGAAATGGCGGCACGGCGGATCACCGGTCGTTCGCACACTCGTCGACGCAGGAACGGTCGAACTGCTCGGCGGTCCCCTCGCCCACCCCTTCCAACCGCTGCTCGATCCGAGACTGCGCGAATTCTCGCTGTCCGAGGGGCTTTCCGACGCGGCGAGGCGGTGGGGCACACGGCCCACCGGCATCTGGGCACCAGAGTGTGCGTACGCACCGGGGATGGAAGTCGGATACGCAGACGCAGGGGTCACCCATTTCATGGTCGACGGCCCATCCCTGCGAGGCGACACGACGCTCGGGCGACCGGTGCGAGAATCCGACGTCGTCGCGTTCGGGCGCGATCTCGAGGTCAGCTATCGCGTGTGGTCGCCGAAATCCGGTTACCCCGGGCACGCCTCGTACCGCGACTTCCACACCTACGACCATGCGACCGGGCTCAAGCACGCCCGTGTCACCGGGCGAACCGTCGACTCGGCCGACAAAGAGCCCTACGATCCAGCCGCCGCGTCCGCCGCGATCGACATCCACGTCGCGGATTTCGTCGACACGGTCAGGCGCAGGCTCCGCTCCGAGTCCGATCGCATCGGTCGACCCGCACTCGTCGTGGCGGCGTTCGACACGGAACTGTTCGGCCACTGGTGGTTCGAGGGCCCGGTGTGGCTCGAACGCGTCCTGCGAGCCCTGCCGGAAGCCGGGATCGACGTCGGAACCCTGGACGACGCTCGCACCAAGGGATTCGTCGGCGCACCGGTCCAGTTGACCGAGTCCTCGTGGGGGTCGGGCAAGGACTGGCGCGTGTGGAACGGAGACGCCGTACGCGATCTGGTTGCACTGAACGCCGAGGTGGTCGAGGCAGCACTGAGCGCACTCGACGGTCAGCGCACGATGGACGGGCAGCGATCGGGCATGCCCGAATTGCGCAACAGGGTGAACGACCAGATTCTGCGTGAGACACTCAACACGGTTGCCAGTGACTGGGCGTTCATGGTCAGCAAGGACACGGCGGCCGGATATGCGCGTCAGCGCGCGCATGTTCACGCCCACGCTCTCCGGGAGATCGCGGACGCGGTCCGCGGTGGTCGTCACGACGACGCGGAGCGGCTCGCACGCGGGTGGAACCAGGCAGATGGGCTGTTCCCGGCGCTCGACGCTCGTCGAGTGGCAGGAAAGTACGACCCGAAGAACCTGCAGCACGGATCGGGAGCTCGGAGGGGAGCACTGAAGTGAAGATTCTGATGGTCTCGTGGGAGTACCCGCCGGTCGTCGTCGGAGGGCTGGGCCGACACGTCCATCATCTGGCTACCGAACTCGTCTCCGCTGGGCACGAAGTCGTCGTTCTGGCGCGCCGCCCGACGGGCACCGATGCGTCGACCCATCCCACGCACCATCGCATCGACGACGGCGTCCTGGTGGTCGCGGTGGCCGAGGATCCCGCACACTTCGTCTTCGGCGAGGACATGCTGGCGTGGACCCTTGCCATGGGACACGCGATGGTTCGCGCCGGAATCGCACTCGGCAAACCGGGCCTTGGCGACGGCTGGCAACCCGACGTGGTCCACGCGCACGACTGGCTGGTGGCGCACCCTTCCATCGCGCTCGCCGAACACTTCGACGTCCCCCTCGTCTCGACGATCCACGCCACCGAGGCGGGCAGGCACAGTGGCTGGATCTCCGGCACGATCAATCGTCAGGTGCATTCCATCGAATGGTGGCTGGCCAACGATTCCGACGCGGTCATCACCTGTTCGGCGTCGATGAAGGACGAGGTCACTCGACTGTTCGGGATTCGCGACTCGGCGGTGTCGGTCATCAGGAACGGCATCGACATCCGCACGTGGAACTTCCGTCCTCGCCAGCCTCGCCAGGAACCCGCCACACTGCTGTACGTCGGCCGTCTCGAATACGAGAAGGGCATACAGGACGTCATCGCCGCCATGCCGCGCATCCGTCGGAGCCATCCCGGCACCACGCTGCACATCGCAGGCGAGGGAACGCAGTTCGCTTGGCTGGCGGAGCTCGCCCGGACGCATCGGGTGACCCGCGCAGTCTCGTTCCTCGGATCGCTCGACCACACGGAACTGCTGTCCTGGCTCCACGGAGCCGACGCGATCGTCCTACCCAGCCGCTACGAGCCCTTCGGCATCATCGCTCTCGAAGCCGCCGCAGCGGGAACCCCGCTGGTGGCGTCGACTGCCGGTGGGCTGGGTGAAGCGATCGTCGACGGCGTGACCGGTCTGTCCTTCGAGCCGTCCGACGTCGCAGGCCTCGCCGCTGGGGTTCGGCGCGTTCTCGACAACGTCGATGCAGCTCAGGAGCGTGCGCACGCTGCCCGCGAGCGGTTGACCGTCGACTTCGACTGGAAGCACGTCGCGGAAGCCACCGCCCAGGTCTATCTGGCCGCGAAACGGAAGGTGCGGTATCCGCTCGCGCGGCCCACAATCGTCGAACGCGCTCTACCCGAGCGCAGTTGAGTCGCCGCGCGCAGCTTCCGCCGCCCTGAGTGCTTTCTTGCGTTCGATGTCCTCGAGCGCAGCGATGTATTTCGCGCGCTCGGCAGCACCGGCTTCCCAGTCGGCCTTGCGGTTGCGGACCACCTTGGCCGGTGCACCGACGGCGATGCTGTAATCCGGTACGACACCTTTGACGACGGCGTGTGCACCGAGCACACATCCGCGGCCGACGCTGGTCTCGCGTAGAACCGTCACCTTGGCGGCGATCCAGGTGTCGGGACCGATCCGGACCGGTCCCTTGACGATCCCCTGGTCCTTGATCGGTGTGGTGACGTCGTCCATCCGATGGTCGAAATCGCAGATGTAGCACCAGTCCGCAACGAGCGTCGACGCACCGATCTCGATGTCGAGGTAGGTGTTGACGACGTTGTCCTTGCCGAAGACCACTTTGTCGCCGATCCGCAGCGATCCTTCGTGGCAGCGAATGGCATTGCCGTCGCCGATGTGTACCCATCGCCCGATCTCCAGCCGGGACAACTCGGGAGTCGAATGGATCTCGACGTTCTTGCCGAGGAACACCATTCCCCGAAGCACGACATGAGGATTGGCAGCCTTGAACCGAGCGAGCCGGTAGTACCGAACGAGGTACCACGGTGTGTAGGCCTTGTTCTTCAGCACCCAGCGGAGCGAGTCGCGGGTGAGGAACCTGGCCTGATCCTCGTCGCGTCGTCGGGATCCCCGCCAGCGTGAACGCAGCGGCGCGTTCCACATGCTCGTCATAGCCGTCCACCCTAGCGGCACTGCAGGGTGACTCGGAACGACCCGGGGACGGCAGGAGTGGAGCTTGCGGAACGACCCGGGGACGGCAGGAGTGGAGCTTGCGGAACGACCCGATAGGGCACGAGTGGAGCCTGCGGGACGATCGGTGTGGACCGCTTTGGCCATCGCGACGGTGGCCGGGATAGTCTCTGTCCTTGAATCATGTGCGTCGGACACGGTCGAGGAGAAGTAACAAGGTGCTTGGCGGTAGAGCTGGTGTGGCTCGCGTGGTGTCGCTGGCGACCGTTGCAGCCCTGACCGCCGCGGCGTGCGGCGGGGGCGGCGAGGCAATCGACGCCTTCGCGCCCGACGGGTGGCCTGTCGTGCACGGTGACTCCCGGAACAGCAGCTCCACCGAGCATGTCGGACTGTCGGACGTTCGATTCGCGTGGTCGCGGCCGCTGGGGGCGACGACGTCGTCGCCGGTGTCGATCGCGGCGAGCGGTCAGATGTTCGTCTCGACGTTCGGTGAGGCCGGGTGCAATCTCTTCTCGTTCGAGATCGAGTCGGGCCGTAAGCGTTGGTGCAACCGTGTGGGGCCGTCCGTGGGCACCGAGACACCTCTGGTCGATTCCGTGGCCAATGTGTACGTCGGCGACGACGGTGGGTTCTCGTCGTTCAACGAGCACGGTCAATTGCGTTGGCGCACTCCCACCAACGGCGTTCCACGTTCTGCGCAGTTCCTCGGTGACGGTAGCGTTCTGGCTGTGACGCAGTTCGGTCAGATCAATGTCCTGGACACCCAGACCGGCAAGTCCGTCGTGCCGATCCACGATCTGATCGACCCTCCCGACTTCCTGGCCGAGCCCGGCGCCGATTTTCTTCCGCCTGCAACCGGTCTCGATGCGTGCGCGTCGGGTTCCGCCGAGTGCGCGGTGGCGGCCACGCCTGCCGTGGACCTGGATGCGTCGAACATCTATCTCGTTTTGTGGCGTTCGGGTGCCGTTGCACCGCAGTTGATCTCGCTGCACTACGACGCGGAGGCGACACCGTCGATCACGGAGCGTTGGTCGTCGGAACTGCTCCCGGCCGGAGTGTCGTCGAGTCCTGTTCTGTCGGAGGACGGCTCGACGATCTATCTCGCCGACGTCGACGGCCGGGTGTCCGCGTTCGACGCCTCGAACGGTGCGCAGCGGTGGACGTTCGGAGCCGGATTCGGTGCGAGCAACACACCATCGGTCGCGGGCGACGGTTCGATCGTCCCGTCGGGCGGCGAGGGGTCGGTGCGCTCCATCCGCGACGACGGCACCAGCGCGAGTGTCTCGTGGTCGCGAGATGATCTGCAGCAGTTGGGTACTCCGGTGAGCACCGCCGACGGCCGCATCGTCACGGTCGTCGGCCGGGGTGACGACGTAGTGCTCGTTGCGCTGGACTCGGCGAGCGGGGAGACGGTGTCCGAGCAGGTGCTCGACGGCGCCTCCGGCTCCACGGTCGGTACGTCGATCGGGCCGGACGGCCAGGTGGTCACGTCGACCTACCTCGGCGAGATCTTCACCTTCACGTCCTGATCGGTCCTGCCCGGGCGACGAGCCTGGCAGACGAACGCCACACCGGACCGGCCGATCCGCGTGATGATCACCGACAGTGCTGTGTCCCCCTTCAGCTTCAGGCGGGGCCGTAGCACTGCGGGGTCGACGTCCACGCCACGCACCAGGATCTCCACCGATCCGCATCCGTGCGCGGCAAGGGCCTGCCGCAACGATTTCTCCGAGTACTTGATCCGGTCGAGGATGCGGAATCCGTTCACGCCCTCGGGCACCGCGTTGCCGGTCAGGTATGCGATGCGCGGATCGAGTTGCCACAACCCGTGCCGAGCCCCGTAGTGACGAACGAGACCTGCGCGGACGATGGCTCCGTCGGGGTCGATCAACCACTCCCCGGGTTCGGCGGAGTCGATGTCGTCGGGCTCGGAATCGGTGATCTCGTAGGCGGATCCGTCGGAACTCAGTACCGACGCGCGCCGTGTGATCGACGTCGTGGACAGGCCGTCGGACCACAGGCACGCTTCCTTGACCCCGCCGTCGAGCGACACCAGTTCGACTTCACCGGCCCACCCGAGTGAGTCGAAATCCAAACCGGGAGCGCACTTGACGACGAGATCGCGGCCGGAGTACGTCTCGATCAGGTCCGGTAGCGGCGGCTGCAGAGCCGCAGGGTCATGGGTGCGTCTGCCTCCGGAACGTCGCCCGGGGTCGGCGAGCACGACGGTGCCGCGGGACACGGGGACGAGTGCGTCGGCGCGAACGACCGACGCCGCCGGAACGTTGTGGCGTGCCATGCGCAACCGCACCGGGTCGAGGTCGCTTCCCAGCACGGTCCGTGCGGTACGGACCAACGAGTCCAGTTCGGTGCCGATCGAGCAGGTGACGTCGTGCACGTCGCGGCCCGCGAGCCGCTCGGCACGGCGCCGCGCCACGATCGTCGGCGTCGCCTGCTGCACGGCGTCGTCGGTCAGCAGCCATGACTCGGCACCGTCGAGCTTGCCCGACGCCTTGCGCCGCACGGTGGTGGTCTCGACGAGCACGGCGGCGTTCTCGCCGAACCTGCTGCGTGCCGCGGTGACGTCCGCGAGCATGGATTGCCTGGTCAGCGCCCGGCCGGACATCCAGTCGAGCGCACCGACGCCGACATCACCGGTGAGGTAGTCGATGTCGGCGTCGGTGAAGGTGTAGCTCATGACAGTGCCGATACGTTCAGCGAGTGCGAACGGTCAGGACGGCTTCACACCGGTGATCATCACGTTGTAGAAGAATCCACGCGGCACGACGTGCTTGAGCACGTTCTCGTCGACCCAGCTGAGTGTCTTCCAGCCGGCGAACGCGAACTTGGCCCAGTTCCATCCCAGCTTCTCGGCGGGAACTGCTGCTTCGAACGTTCGGACCGGCCAGCCGAGCAGCGCTGCGGCGAACTCTTCCGTTCGCGCCTCGACGTCGACGGCACCCGCGCTCGCCGCGATGTTCTCGAGATCGCTCGGATCGAACGTGTGCAGGTCGACGACGGCTTCGAGAGCCGCGGCCCGCGAGGACTCGTCGAGTTCCTCCTGCGGCTTGCGCCAGCTCTCCAGGAACGGCAGTTTCGTGATTCGCGTGGTGGTTTCCCACGTAGCGCGGCCCAACCACCGAGCGTAGAAGTTTCCGACCGTCGTCGGCTCGCCGGCGAACACGAAGCGGCCCCCGGGCTTGAGCACGCGGAGTACCTCGCGGAGCGACTGCTCCACGTCCGGAATATGGTGCAGCACGGCGTGTCCGACGACGAGATCGAACGTGTTGTCCTCGTACGGGATGGTCTCCGCGTCCGCGACACGGCCGTCGACGTCGAGGTTCAGGTGCTCGGCGTTGCGCAGTGCCACCTTGACCATGCCCGGCGACAGGTCCGTGACCGAACCCTTCTTCGCGATACCCGCCTGCATGAGGTTCAGCAGGAAGAACCCGGTCCCACACCCCAGTTCGAGTGCGCGACCGTACGGCAGCGCGTCCTGCGCGTCGGGAGCGGAGCCGACCGCTTGATCGAACCGTCCGCGGGCGTAGTCGATGCAGCGCTCGTCGTACGAGATGGACCACTTGTCGTCGTACGTCTCGGCCTCCCAGTCGTGGTAGAGGACCTGGGCGAGCTTGGTGTCGCTCCGCGCGGCCTCCACCTGCTCCGCCGTGGCGTGCGGGTTGGGCGCGGGGTCCGGTACGACGTGGAGGCTGGAATCAGCGCCGGCCGCCTTGGTGTCGGACGAACCGTCGTGAGGGCTTGCAGTCATGAGGGCAGCCTACTATCCGGTAGGAAATGAACAAGTTCCAGTTTCGTGGTCAGGCGGTCACTCGCCGGTGAAGTCGGCCTTGCCCGGTCCGTTGGCGATGAACGACTCCATGCCGATGGTCCGATCCTTCGTCGCGAACAGAGCGGCGAACTGCTGAGCTTCGATCTTCAGGCCCGTGTGCAGATCCGTGTCGAGGCCCTGGTCGATCGACGCCTTGGCCGCAGCCAGCGCCCGCGAAGCACCCTTGGTGAACTGCGACGCCCATTTTCTCGCGGCGTTGTACACCTCGTCCGGGGCGACGACCTCGTCGACCAGTCCGATGCGGAGCGCTTCCTCGGCTCCGACGAATCGACCGGTGAAGACCAGATCCTTGGCCTTGCTCGGACCCACGAGCCGTGCCAACCGCTGGGTACCGCCGCCGCCGGGGATGACGCCGAGAAGCACTTCCGGCACACCGAGTTTCGCATTGTCGCCCGCAATTCGCCGGTCGGCGCTCAACGCGACCTCGAGGCCACCTCCGAGTGCGTAACCCGTGATCGCCGCGACGACGGGTTTGGGGATCTCGGACACCGACCCGAGTGCGGACTGCAGATCCCCGATGATGTCGGTCATCTGCGCGGGCGACAACTCCACCATTTCCTTGATGTCCGCACCGGCGGCGAAGACCTTCTCGCCGCCGTAGACGATGACAGCCTTGACCGATGAATCGATCGTCGCGGCACGCGCGGCGGCCCTGATCTCCTCTTGCACCTGACGGTTCAACGCGTTCATCGGTGGTCGATCCAAGCGGATGGTGCCGATACCGTCGGATACCTCGAGATTCACGAACTCAGCCATGTCCGCACACGCTACCGGGTGCCCGGTGTCATCTCCCCGACCACGGGTGCGCACTGCCCGCGTAGTAGGCCTCGTGGTCGGGAAAGTCGACCCGCAGTTCCCCGTCGACGTGGTAGAGGTTCGGCTGGATGGGAGTGATGACCGGTTCCGCGGCAAGGACGTCGGACACCGAGTCGAAGGCCGACAACCCGGCCAGTTGACTCCACGTGGGGGGAAGCAGAATCGTCCGTCCGCCGCGCCAGTCGTCCAGTGCGGATTCGAGTGACCGCCACCCGACCGACGCGGCCTCGCGCGTGTCACCGTCGGCGATCTGCCCTTCGGGCGTGACCGCGACGAAGAAGTGGGTGTCGTAGCGGCGCGCCTCGCCGTTCGGCGTGATCCAGTTGGACCACGGTCGCAGCAGGTCGGTCCGCAGGACCAGACCGTGGCGCTCGAGGAAGGCTGCGAAGGTGAGTTCGTGCCGTTCGAGTGCCGCCCGGTCGTCGGCGTAGACGGAGGTGTCACGCACAACCGAGTCGGGTGTCGGACCGGCGAGCAGCACTCCGCATTCCTCGAACGTCTCGCGGGCCGCCGCGCAGACGAGTGACGCAGCTCTGCGTTCGTCGACGCCCAGCCTGCTTGCCCACCACGAGGCGTCGGGCCCTGCCCAGGCCAGGTCGGCGTCACCGTCGGACGCGTCGACGCCGCCGCCGGGAAACACGGTCATGCCGCCGGCGAACGCCATGCCGGACACGCGCTCGAGGAGGAACACCTCGATTCCGGCCGTGGCATCGCGGACGAGGATCACGGTCGACGCGTCCCGGGCGGGCACAACTTCGGTCGGAGTCATCCTCGGAAACTACAACGTCCGATTGTCGGACGTGTCACCGGCGGTGCTGCCCGGCAGCTCGTGTCCGCCGAGCGAAGAAACGCCCGTCGACCCGATCGAGAGTGATCGACTGGCTGAATGCCTCCGTCAGGTTCTCGGCGGTGATCACGTCGTCGACGAGCCCCTGCGCCACCACACCACCTTCCTTCAGCAGCAGTGCGTGACTGAAGCCCGGGGGAATCTCCTCGACGTGGTGGGTGATCAGGACGGTGGCCGGTGCGTCGGGATCGGCGGCGAGATCCGCCAGTCGCGCGACGAGTTCCTCGCGGCCGCCCAGGTCGAGACCCGCGGCGGGCTCGTCGAGCAGAAGGAGTTCGGGGTCGGTCATCAACGCACGGGCGATCAACACGCGCTTGCGTTCGCCTTCGGACAACGTTCCGTACGTCCGCTGCGACAGATGTTCGGCTCCGAGACTCTCCAGCATGTCCACCGCGCGCTCGGTGTCCATGTCGTCGTACCGTTCACGCCACCGTCCCAGCACGCTGTATCCGGCGGACACGACCAGATCGCTCACCGTCTCGTCGGCAGGGATGCGATGAGCGAGAGCCGACGACGACAGTCCGATGCGCGTCTTGAGATCAGCGACGTTGGCCTTCCCCATCACTTCACCGAGGACGTGTGCGGTGCCCGACGTCGGATGCACCTCGGCGGCTGCGATCCGCATCAGGGAGGTCTTGCCCGCCCCGTTGGGTCCGAGCACCACCCATCGTTCGTCGAGTTCCACCTGCCAGGTGACCGGGCCGACCAGCGTCACCCCACCTCGCCTGATGAGTACGTCGTTGAAATCGATGAGCAAATCGGGATCCGGTTCAGACACGTGATCTATCTTGTCGCACATCCATCCCCCACACACGGCAGGATCTCGAAGCGTGTCGCCCTTCATTGATCACACCGACGATCGTCCCGCCTCCCGCGAGGAGTCCTCTCCTCCGGGCTCTCCGTTTCCGTTGGGAGCTACTGCGTCGGCAAGTGGTACGCAATTCGCGGTCCACTCGCCCGAGGCCGACGGCGTCGAGGTATGCCTTGTCGATCCCGACGGCTCCGAACGGCGCGTCGAACTTCGGGAGAAGACCTTCGGGATTCGGCACGGTTTCGTCCCCGGCGTGACCCCCGGCACCAGATACGGGTTCCGAGCGCACGGTCCGTGGGACCCGGCGGGCGGGCGACGCTTCAACGGCCGGAAGATTCTTCTCGACCCCGCGGGCCGGCAGATCGCCGGGCAGCTGGGCGACGCGCACGCCCTTCTCCCCTACGACGACGAGCCGTTCGGGCAACCGAGCACAGTCGATTCGCTCGGGCACATGCCGTTGTCGGTCGTCACCGACCCGGCCGTCCTGCGCGAGGTCGTCCGGCCGTCCGTTCCCTGGGATCGAACCGTGCTGTACGAGCTCCACGTCGGCGCCTACACCGCCAGACATCCGGACGTACCCGCGCAGCACCGAGGGACGTACCTGGGCCTCACGGCACCCGCGGTACTCCGACACCTGACCACACTCGGCGTGACGACGGTGGAACTTCTTCCGGTGCAGGCGATGTCGACCGAACCCGACGTGCGGGCACGGGGAATGCGTAACCACTGGGGATATTCGACGGGTGCGTTCTTCGCGCCCGATCCACGTTTCGCGTCCGAACCCGGCGCCGAGGTGACCGAGTTCAAGACGATGGTCGACGTACTGCACAGCGCCGGAATCGAAGTCGTGCTCGACGTCGTCTACAACCACACGTGCGAGTCGTCGGTGTCCGGGCCGTCGATCAGCTGGCGCGGACTCGACGCGCCGGGTTACTACCTGCTGGACGGTCGCGGTTACGACGTCGACATCACCGGGTGCGGCAACACACTCGACTCCGCGTCGCCCGCCGTGGTGCGCATGGTCTGTGACAGCCTGCGGTACTGGACCGAGGTCATGGGAGTCGACGGCTTCCGATTCGATCTCGCCAGCACGCTGGGCCGGCCGGGAGGGTGGCGATTCGATTCCCGCGCACCCCTCCTCACAGCCATCACGACCGATCCGGTTCTCTCACGAGTCAAGCTCATCGCCGAGCCGTGGGATGCAACGGGAGCCGGCTATCAAGTGGGTGGATTCGGCCCGATGTGGTCCGAATGGAACGACCGCTATCGCGACACGATCCGCCGATTCTGGGCGGAACAGATCGGTGTGCGCGAGCTCGCGTCACGGCTCGCCGGATCCGAGGACATCTACGGCGGTGGCAGCCGAAAGCCCTGGGCATCGATCAATTTCGTCACCGCCCACGACGGCTTCACCGCCCGGGACCTCGTGTCGTACTCGCGCAAGCACAACGAGGCCAACGGCGAGGAGAACCGCGACGGGACCGACAACAACATCTCGGTCGACCACGGCGTCGAAGGACCGACGGACGACCCGGCCGTCACCGGTGCACGAGCCCGCCACGTACGCGCACTGCTCGCCACCCTTGCACTGTCCACCGGAACGCCGATGCTGCTCGCCGGAGACGAACTGGGACACACGCAGTTCGGCAACAACAACGCGTACTGCATCGCCGAGGACGCACCAGCCGAGGACGCGTGGGCGATCGACTGGTCGAACGTCGATTCCGATCTCGTCGCGTTCGTCTCACGCGTGCTTCGGATCAGACGAAGCGCACCGTCGCTCCGGCAGCAGGAATTCTTCTTCGGACGGGACACCCCGTCGGGCCGACCGGACCTGGTCTGGTTCGACGGACACGGCAGCGAGTTGACGACCGAACAGTGGAACGACGACTCCGTCCGCACCATCCAGGCGTGGGTCGACGGCGGCGACGTCCGGTCCTACGAACCGGACGGCGTGCGCGTCGACGACGACAGCTCACTGCTGATCGTGCACTCCGGTGGTCCGACGGAGATCTCACTGGCCTGCCCGTCGTGGGCTGCCCGACGATTCGCGCCGGTGTTCGATTCGGCCGAACCACGCGGCATTCCGACCGACGCGGCGTCCGTCGAAGCCGGATCGGCGATCTCGCTGACCGGACCGGGTGTGCTCGTGTTCCGCAGCGACGGCAGGTAAGTCATGAACAGTTGAACGAGGGGTCCGATTCCGAACGCGTACAGCAGGGTCCCGACCCCGACAGTGCCGCCCAGGAGCCACCCCGTTGCCACCACCGCCAACTCGATGCACGTGCGAATCAGTCGCACGGACAGTCCGGTTCGCGCGACGAGTCCTGTCATCAACCCGTCGCGCGGACCCGGCCCCATGCCCGCACCGATGTACAGCGCAGTCGCGAAGGCGTTCACGACGATTCCGGTCACCAACAGCGCGATGCGGACGGCCATGTTCCCTACCTCCGGGAGCCAGTGCAGCGTGGCGTCCACCGCGATCGCAATGACCACGACGTTGCTGACGGTCCCCAGTCCGGGCTTCTGGCGCAACGGAATCCACAGGAGCAGAACGACGGCGCCGGTCAGTGCGGTGATCGCGCCGAAGCTCAACGGCACGTGCCGGCTGACTCCTTGATGGAACACATCCCACGGATCGAGGCCGAGACCGGCCGTCACCATCAACGCCATGGACGCTCCGTAGAGCCACAGTCCGACGTAGAGGGCAACCAGTCGGATCGTCAGTTCTCTGCGTGCGCGCGGCGGCACCGGTGTGTCGAGCTTCGTCCTTCTCATTCACCCAGTGTCGTTCTGATCTGGCGCTTGCCGAAACATCCAGTTTTCAGGCAGTGGACCCCTCCGACCGGACGTGGACGCTGTACGGCGGCGTGATCGTCGGGTCCGTGGAGACTACGGTCGGATTGCCGCGACTACCGTCATCGAGCCGGGCGCCACCTCGGTGAACCCCGCATCCCGCACGGCCACGGCCTGACCTGCCTCGACCAGGGCACGCGCTCGGCGCCACTGCTGCTCGTCGGCGTCACGCACGGAACAGGCGAACCCGGTGTGCGCCCAGTCCTGGCACTGCTCCGGAGTCATCGCGCCCGCGAGCAACATCGACGCGTGTCCGACCTGAGCGGCGGCTTTCCCCACCGTCATCTCGAGGGCCGGATCTATCCACAGCACCGGTACTCCCGGTGTCGGTGCACCCGCGTCGTCGTGCGCGACATCGGTGCCGCCGATCTGCAGACGCTTCACGCGAGGATCCAGGTCACCCACCCTGCCGGGAACGAAAGCGCGGGCGTGCGCGCCGCCGACGTCGACGGTCAGTCCGGGAACGTCCTGCGCAGCGGTCCAGTGCGCGCCCCGCGCGCGCCTGGCGACCTTGCGGATTCTCGACCCGGTCCACGCGAGGAAGCGGTCCTCCCACTCGCCGCCGGATCCGACACGTTCGTCCAGACACACCGCGACGGCCGCGGCCGCGGCGGCTTCCAGCAGACTGCTGCGCGGCGGCGGATCCGCCTTGGGGATGTGCAGAACGACGGCCATCGCCAGCACGTCCGCGGGATCCTCCGGATCGGCACGACCGCCGTAGCCCCGGGCCAGCACCGCATGCCGCTCGGCGAACGTGCTGAGCGAACTCTCGGCGGTCGCCTCCATCGGCCCGGCGCCGGGCACCGGGGTTTCCGGGATGTCGCTCACAGGATCGGGACTCGCCTGACGCCGCCGTCGACGGCGTCCGCAGCTTCGATCTCACTACGTGTCACGCCCAACATGAACAGGACCGCGTCGAGGTACGGGTGCGAGATCGCGGTGTCCGCGATCTCGCGCAACGCAGGCTTGGCGTTGAACGCCACTCCGAGACCCGCGGCGGTCAGCATGTCGATGTCGTTCGCTCCGTCTCCGACGGCCACCGTCTGTTCCATCGGAACACCGGCCTGGGCCGCGAACTCGCGCAACGCTGTCGCTTTGGCAGCTCGGTCGACGATCTCGCCGACCACACGCCCGGTCAGTTTGCCGTCGACGATCTCGAGTGTGTTCGCCTTGACGAAATCCAGTTCCAGCTCGTGAGCGAGTCCCTCGATGACCTGACGGAAACCACCGGAGACGACGCCGCAGGCGTACCCGAGACGACGCAGCGTACGAATGGTCGTGCGGGCACCCGCCGTCAGCTCGAGCTCGTCGGCGACGTCTTCGATGACGGATGCGTCGAGTCCGGCCAATGCCTGCACGCGTTGGTGCAGCGACTCGGTGAAATCGATCTCGCCGCGCATGGCGGATTCGGTGACCGCGCGAACCTCGGCCTCACGTCCGGCTTTGGCAGCCAGCATCTCGATCACTTCGCCCTGAACCAGCGTCGAGTCGACGTCGAAGACGATGAGTCGCTTGGAGCGGCGCGCGATGCCTGCGCGTTCGACGGCCACGTCGACGCCGACGCCCGCCGCGACCTCGGACAGACCTTTTCTGAGTTGACGGTCTGCGTCCGGCGACGTGTTGGTGGCCGTGACGTCGAGTTCGAGACCCGTGACCGGATAGTCGGCGACTCCGCGAATGGAGTCGATGTTGGCACCCTGTCTCGCGAGCTCGCGCGAGATGCTGCTGAAGGCCCGAGCGGTGACCGGACGGCCGAGGACGACGACGACGTGAGTCGCGAGACTCCGACTGCCCACCGGGTCGGCACCGATCTCGACGTCGACGTGGACGCCGACGGTGGACATGGCTTCCTCCAGCTCGTCCTGCAGTGCCTCGGGATCGCGTGGGCACGACAGCAGGACGCCGAGAGTCAGTCGGCCGCGGATGACCACCTGCTCCACATCGAGGAGGCTCACCTCGTGACGCGAGAGCGCCGCGAACAGAACCGAGGTGACGCCAGGTTTGTCGGGCCCGGTGACGGTGACGAGTACAGCGATGTCCTCGGTAGCGAAACCTCTGTCAGGCACCGATTCTCCCTTCGCGACGACGCTGACCTCGGTGGTGCGTCGCCATTCTTGCTGCTTCACTGATCAGATTGTCGCAAGCGAAGAGCCCCGCCCGAGTTCCGGGAGGGGCTCTTGCCGACTGACTGGATGTTTACTTAGGGTCGTGGTCGCCGGATCCTTCGTGGTCGCTCGTCGCGATAGGTGCGCGACGTGCCTGTTCGAGGACTTCGGTGGTGTGTCCACCATGGGCACCTGGTCCGACGTGGGCTTCGGCGCGGAGGCGTTCGACCATGTGCGGGTAGTGCAGTTCGAACGCGGGACGCTCGGAACGGATCCGGGGCAGTTCGGTGAAGTTGTGCCGCGGCGGCGGGCAGGAGGTCGCCCATTCCAACGAGTTGCCGTACCCCCACGGATCGTCGACGGTGACCACTTCGCCGTACCGGTAGGACTTGAAGACATTCCACACGAACGGCAACGTCGACGCACCGAGCACGAACGCCCCGATCGTGGAAATGATGTTGAGTGTGGTGAACCCGTCCGACGCCAGGTAATCGGCGTACCGACGCGGCATACCCTCGTTCCCGAGCCAGTGCTGCACCAGGAACGTGCCGTGGAACCCGAAGAACGTCAACCAGAAATGCCACTTGCCGAGCGTCTCGTCCATCATCCGGCCCGTCATCTTCGGGAACCAGAAATAGATACCGGCATACGTCGCGAACACCACCGTCCCGAACACCACATAGTGGAAGTGCGCGATCACGAAGTAGGTGTCGGTGACATGGAAATCGATC